>NZ_JAMKYL010000009.1:0-46976 GCF_027158465.1 Oxalobacter paeniformigenes | reverse complement strand
TAGATAACATGTAAACCGCTTTTCATTCCAACATTTCTATCGGATAAAAATTGCCATTTACGCTAAAAATATACCGAGACTCTTCCCGTTCCTGGTTACGATATGTCTCGCTGACCTCATACCCCATCATTTCTGCCAGTACCAGCGGCAAAGATACCGTATTAAACATTTTTTCGCCATTGCGTCCCGTGGAATATTTGTCAACAAGCATTCTGGCATGCTGAACCAGTTTCTCGTCTTCTGACCATATGACAAATGGAACTTCACACTGTCGCCTATCCCGACGATGTAACCCATGTCCCTTATTCACAATTTCACCATGATCAGGTACATAGATAAATAATGTATTTCTGTCTTGACCTGCAATTTGCGTCAGTGATTCAAGGAATCTGTTCGTCTTGGCAATTGTCGCATCATAATGGCGATACTTCGGCAATGAATTGGCTGCTCTTTCGAAGTCGATTTGCTCATGGCCATACTTATACCCAAGATGACTCCCTCGCAAATGCAAGACAAACACGCAAATTATCCGAAAACGGTTTCAGCAAAGTATCGTCAAATTTTCCCGCGACAAAAGAAACCCTGTCTGCCTGCAACGCGATAACCCTTACCAGCGTATCATGAAGCCCGATACCTCCCTGCTTTGACAGCCATAACATTTCATACCCTGCCGCACTGGCCATTTCCAGAAGACTCACATTGTCTGTAAAAGGCTCAATCCGTTTAGCTGTTGCCAGACTGAACATCCGGATAACCGCCTCTCGAGTAACCGAAGCCGGTGAAACTGCATTGAATATGGCGACCTTGTCTTTTTCGGCTTCCCGCATCTTCATCATGAAATAATCTGTTGGGTAGGGATATCCGTAGATACCATGATGTTTTTTGTTGTCACTCTCACCGAGAATTATGACGATTCTCTTTGGAGCGCTTTTGGCCATTACAGAATCAAGAGTTATACCGACTGGCAATATTCTTGTCTTGCTCAGTGCGTCATTTATTTTGGATTGTGCTGCATGATAACCATGCAATCATGGCAGGTTCCTTGGTTACCAAATACGTACGGTACTTTGATCCCATTATTTCCATCGGATATTGCCTGAACTCATACGCCTCCCTCATTGAAAGACCCAACCATGATGGCACGGCAACCTTCAGCAACGGGAACAACAAAAGGACCAGAAGCACCGCTATACCGACGATTCCAGTTTTCGATATATTGCGGGTCAGCCTGAGCAAAAAGCCAAAAATAGCGAGAAACAATAGCCAGGGAAGAATCCCGGCATGAAACAAAAATTCCTTTGCTTCGCTGTAATGTGTTTCCATTACGGAAGCCAGCATGCCATCGTGCAGAACACCGCCATACAAATAAATACACGAAACATTAAGAGTAACGACAAATGAAACGTATAAAATGGCCGGTATTCTTAGCGGATGCGCCAAACGTACAAGCAGAAATATGACCACGGCATTGGCCATCGAACGTGATAATGTACGCGGCAACGCTTTCGGCAAATAAAAGAAGAATATACAAAAGCAGAAGCAGAAAATCAGCAAAAACAACAATGTAGTCTTGAAGTCAAAAAAATCCTTTATCTGACTCTTCAGACGATCAGATCGGTTTTTCAATTGCAAAACAATACCGGCCACAAAACCGCCTTATTTATGTACACAAGGTTGCAAAAGCCTGAAAATATTCAGGAAATGTCTTCGCTACGCACTTTGGATCGTTGATTCTGATTCTCGCCCCTTGTTTGCCTTGTCCGGAAAGGCAAGCCAGCGAAAAACACATCGCCATACGATGATCGTCATATGTATCGATTTCGGCATCGGCAATCGTATCGGAAGGAACGATTTTCAACCAGTCATCACCTGCTTCCACGCCGACACCCAGTTTTGCCAGCTCCGTTGCCATTGCTGCAATCCTGTCTGTTTCCTTCACCCGCCAGCTACCGATATTGCGCAAGACACTGGGACCATCGGCATATACCGCCAGCATTGCAACCGTCATGGCTGCATCCGGTATCAGATTGAAATCCTGATCAATACCTTTTAACACATTGCCAGATTTCACCTCAATGTAATTGTCGCCATACTCGACATTCGCCCCCATTTTGGCGAGCACATCGACAAAACGGACATCACCCTGAATACTGTTGCGCCCGATACCCTCCACCCTGACCGGACCGCCTGATATTGCGGCAGCCGCCAGAAAATAGGAAGCGGAAGAAGCATCGCCTTCCACATGCAAAATACCGGGACTTCTGTACGTTTGCCCTTTTCTCAGGACAAACGTATTCCATCCATCCCTCTCGACCACAACACCGAATGTACGCATCAGATTCAGGGTAATCTCGATATACGGTTTTGAAATCAACTCACCAATCACATGAATCGTAACATCGTCCGTTCTCGCCATCAGCGGTGCTGCCATAAGCAAGGCTGTCAGAAACTGGCTGGACACATTGCCACGCACCCTCAGTTCATGAGAATTGAACCTTCCTTCATGAATCCTGATCGGAGGATAACCCGGATTTTCCACATACTCGATCTGCGCGCCTGAAGCATTGAGCGCATCCACCAGATCCCCAATCGGACGTTCATGCATCCGGGGAATGCCACGCAAAAGAAAATCGCCCCCCAGTACCGCCAACGCTGCAGTTAACGGGCGAATTGCCGTCCCAGCATTGCCGAGAAACAAGTCGGCCTTTTTGACCGGCAAATCACCTCGCGTACCCCTGACGATATATTCATTCGCATTTCCTGTCTGTTTCCACTGTACACCCAATGCCTGCAATGCATCCAGCATCACCGATGTATCATCCGAAGACAACAAATCCCTGACAACCGTTTCCCCATCAGCCAGTGCAGACAAAAGCAACGTACGGTTCGATATGCTTTTCGAACCTGGAAGACGAATAACTCCGGAAACATTGGCCACCGGCAGCAAATCGACATATTTCGGATAACGAGACATCAGACTATTCCTGTTTTTTCCGTTCGGAACTTTCTATGGTATTGAGCCAGTTCATTCTGGCTTGCTGTGCACACGCATAAATCTTTTCCAGTTCGCGGCCATCGGCTTTTTCCACCCAATCACGGATTTGTCTCAATTCATCCATATAGGCATCCATTTCCGTCAGCAAATGCTCACGATTCGCCAGCGTAATATCCCGCCACATCTCTGGCGACGAACCGGCAATACGCGTGAAATCCCTGAATCCACTTGCGGCATACCGGAAAAACAGCTCGGATTTGGGATGACGTGCGACATAATCCACCAGACCATACGCCAGCAAATGCGGCATATGACTGACGGTCGCGAACACATTGTCATGATCCTCCGGCGTCAGATAATGGATCACAGCACCGCACTGTTCCCACAAACCCGCAATTCTTTCGATATCTTCCCGACGATTCTCTGCAAGACGTGTAATGACCGTCTTTTTCCCCAGAAACAAATCATCCGTAGCAGCTTCGGGACCATTCATTTCACGGCCTGCAATCGGATGTGCTGGCACAAAACGACCAACTTGTGCCCCCATTACCTCACGTGCCATCGCCACCACATTGGTCTTGGTACTACCCGTATCGGTGATAATCATTCCATCAGGCAAATACGGCATCACTGAACGCAATACATTGGCCGTCTGTGCAACCGGCACGGCCAGTACCAGCAAATCGGCATCCCGGAAAGTGTCCTCAGGCGAAGAACCAGCATCATCTACAATACCCAATGCATACGCCCTGGACAGAATTTCACGGTTCCGTTCCAGACCGACAATATTCCCACGATAACCGGAACGCCGCAAAGACAACGCCAGGGACCCGCCAATCAGGCCGACGCCACAAATAACGATTTTTCCGAAAGCCATCACGAATTTGCCAGAATCGCTTTCAATGCATCGACAAACGCGCGGTTTTCTTCCGGCAGACCGATAGAAATACGCAACCACTCCGGCAAACCATAGGCATTGACCGGGCGCACGATAATCCCGCGTTTAAGCAATTCCAGATTGACACGCGTACCTGCCCCCTTGTCCTGACCGACCTTGACCAGAATGAAATTACCATGCGAGGGAACATATTTGAGTCCCATCGCATCAAAAGATGCTGTCAGATAACGATATCCGTCCGCATTGATTTTCGCGCTCTTTTCCAGAAACTCGCTATCCTGCAAGGCAGCGACCGCGGCAGCCTGCGCCAGTGCATTCACATTGAACGGCTGCCGGACACGATTCAACAAATCCGTCACTTCCTGCTGAGCCAGTCCGAACCCCACACGCAAACCAGCCAAGCCATAGGCTTTCGAAAACGTACGCGAAACCAGCAAATTGGGGTATTTCCGAACCCATGCCGTGGAATCATACTGGATTGAGGCATCCAGGTATTCGTTATACGCTTCGTCGATCACGACCAAGACATCGGACGGCACCTTGTCGAGAAAAGCCTCGATTGCCTCCGGCCGAAGAAACGTACCGGTAGGATTGTTCGGATTGGCAATGAAAACCAGTTTGGTATCCGGCCTGATAGCAGCGAGCATCGCCGGCAGATCATGTCCAAAATCGACCGAAGGAACCTGAATCCCGTTAGCGCCCGTCGCCTTGGCAACAAGCGCATATACCAGAAACGAATATTCCGAAAAAACAATGGATTGTCCGGGCTGGACAAACGTTCTGCCAGCCAGATCAATGATATCGTTGCTGCCGTTGCCCAGCGTAATCCAGTCCTGCGGCACACCGTAACGTTCGGAAATCGCCTTTTTCAATTCAAACCCGTTAGCGTCAGGATAACGTCCCGTTTCATCAAGTGCTTTCCGAACGGCGACCTTGGCCGATTCAGGCATACCCAACGGATTTTCATTGGACGCCAGTTTGATGATTTTTTCGGGATCCAGACCGAATTCGCGGGCAACCTCTGAAATCGGCTTGCCTGCCTGATAGGGCGCAATGGCGCGTATATATTCCGGAGCGAACTGATTAGACATAATGATTCCAGTAATAACGAACTAAATGGGATATGAACCAAGTACCTTGAAATAAACGACCCTGTCTTTCAATTCCGACAACGCCTGTTTGATCTTCTCTTCCCTGACGTGACCCTCGATATCCACGAAGAAATAATATTCCCAGTTACCGGTTTTGGCCGGTCTGGATTCCAGCCTCGTCATGGATACGCCATATTTTTCCAGCGGTTCCAGCATACTGTACACGGCGCCCGCCTTGTTCTGCACCGACAACAACAGCGAAGTCTGGTCCTTGCCCGTCGGCTCCGTTTCCTTCCTGCCGATCACGGCAAACCGGGTCCTGTTTTGCGGCTCGTCCTGAATATGGGCATTGACTACCTGAAGCCCATAACGTTTCGAAGCGATTTCACCAGCAATGGCAGCGACCTTGCCGTCCTCGCTGGCCATGCGCGCAGCCTCGGCATTGGAAGAAACCGCCTGTCTCGGAATATTGGGAAAATGCTGGTTGAGCCACCCCTGACACTGCGCCAGCGCCTGCGAATGTGCGCAAATGGTATGCACGTCATCCATATTCCCGCTTTGCGTCATCAAATTGTGCTGCACAGGAATGGAGACCTCACTACTGATCGTCAGCGGCGTTTGCATCAGCAAATCCAGCGTCCGGTTGATCGCGCCTTCCGTCGAATTCTCGACCGGCGCCACACCGAAATCGGCCGTCCCGGCTTCCACGGCACGAAACACAGCATCTATGGACGGACAGGGCAATGCATCCACCGACGTTCCGAAACTGCGATATACCGCCTGTTCCGAAAACGTGCCTGCCGGACCGAGATAAGCGACGATCATTTTCTTTTCCAGCGCACGACACGCCGACATGATTTCCCTGAAAATCGTCTGTAACGCCGCATTGCCCAGAGGCCCCGGATTGCGATCGGCGATTCCTCTCAATACCTGTGCTTCCCTGTCAGGCCTGAAAATCGGCGCATCCGATTTGTTTTTGACGCGTCCCACTTCCTGGGCTACCCGCGCACGGCGATTCAGCAAGGCCACGATCTGACCATCAAGTTCATCGATCTGGTCTCGCAAAGGTTTCAATAATTTTTCCATGAATCAACAATAGATACTGTGTCGTCAAAACGGCCACCGGCCAGCATGAAAATACGAAGAATTATTGTACGGCATAAACCAGCAGGTCCCCAGTTTATACCACAGATAACCGGCCATACCGGTTTTCAAAACCACGCATAAACGCAACAAGC
Organism: Oxalobacter paeniformigenes; assembly: GCF_027158465.1. NCBI lineage: Bacteria > Pseudomonadati > Pseudomonadota > Betaproteobacteria > Burkholderiales > Oxalobacteraceae > Oxalobacter > Oxalobacter paeniformigenes. Next base: position 40,754 of record NZ_JAMKYL010000009.1, on the reverse strand, counting down.
GCTCTGGCCCCTTCGATCGGCATGGCATTGTACAAAGACGCACGCATTCCCCCCGTCAGACGGTGACCTTTGAGCTGAAGCAACCCATGCTTTTCCGCCTCCGCCAGAAATACATCGTTCAATGCCTCATTCGCCAGAAAAAACGGTACATTCATTCTGGAGCGGCAATCCACCTTGACGTCGTTACGATAAAACGCACTACGGTCGATAAAGTCATACAGCAGGGATGATTTCTCGATACTGTCCTGCTCCATGCGCGCCACCCCACCCTGTTTCTTCAGCCATTTGAATACAAGACCACATAAATAAATCGCATAAGTCGGCGGCGTATTGAACATGGAATCATGGTCCGCAACATTTTGCCAGTCAAAAACCGACGGACAACACGGCAACGCATGACCGATCAGATCTTCCCTCACAATCAGCACAGTAACCCCGGCAGGTCCCAGATTTTTCTGTGCACTGGCGAAAACCAGCGCATACCGTGAAAAATCCACCGGACGCGACAAGATATCGGACGACATATCTGCTACCAGCGGCACATCTTTTGTGTCGGGCACAAAACCGAACTGATTGCCATTGATCGTTTCATTCGAACAGACATGCACATACGCAGCGCGTTCAGTCAACTGCCATACATCACGAGGAGGCACATCATGAAACCCCCTGCTTTCCGAAGATGCCGCAATGTGCACCACGCCATACTTTCCGGCTTCACGCAACGACTTGCCGGACCATACTCCCGTATGCACAAAATCGATCACACCCTCAGCGCATGACCTGCCGACTAGATTCATCGGAATAATCGCATTCATGGCGGTCGCCCCGCCCTGCATGAACAAAATACGGTGTGTCGGCGGCACCTCCAGCAATTCACGCAAATCATCTCGCGCCTGCCGGATAATCGTACCGAACTGCCTCCCACGGTGACTCAGCTCCATGGCCGACATCCCGCATCCATGCCAATCCTGCATTTCAACGGCAGCCTGAACAAGCACCTCTTCCGGCATCATCGCCGGTCCCGCCGAAAAATTATACGGACGCATCGGCGTTTCTCTTGTCAGGCATTCTCCGAAGTCTCATCGATATCGGATTCCAGAATGCGTTGCAATCCACTAAGTGTCGTACCTTCCCCGACGGCGATCAGCGTAACCCCTTGTGTCGCGCGCCCCATTTCACGGATTTCGGACACCCTTGTTCGAATCAGGACACCACCCGTCGTAATCAACATGATTTCGTCGTTTTCATTGACCAGCGTCGCCGCCACCACCTTGCCGTTACGTTCACTCGTCTGAATGGCAATCATACCTTTGGTACCCCTGCCATGACGTGTATATTCGGCAATCGGCGTCCGCTTGCCGAAACCGTTCTCCGTCGCCGTCAGCACTGACTGGCTTTCATCGCCCGCCACCAGCAAGGCGATCACCTTCTGATCATCATCAAGATTCATCCCCTTGACACCGCGGGCAGTCCTTCCCATCGGACGCACATCGTTTTCATCGAACCGGACAGCCTTTCCTGCATCCGAAAACAGCATCACATCATGCTTACCATCGGTAAGCGCGGCACCGATCAGATAATCCCCCTCATCCAGACCGACAGCGATAATACCTGCCTTGCGCGGATTGCTGAAATCCGTCAGTGGAGTTTTCTTGACCGTTCCCTGGCTGGTCGCCATGAAAATGAAATGGTTTTCCGGGAAACTCCGGTTCTCGCCAGACAATGGCAAAATGACCGTGATTTTTTCATCTTCCTGTAGCGGGAACATGTTCACGATCGGCTTGCCTCGTGAATTGCGCGAGCCTTGCGGAACCTCCCATACTTTCAGCCAGTACATCCGCCCACGATCGGAAAAACACAGAATATAATCATGCGTATTAGCGATAAACAGCTGGTCGACCCAGTCGTCTTCCTTCGTCGCCGTCGCCTGCCGTCCTCTGCCGCCACGTTTTTGCGCACGATATTCCGAAAGAGGTTGTGCCTTGATATACCCGCCATGCGAAAGCGTCACCACCATATCCTGCGGCGTGATCAAATCTTCCGTTTCCAGATCGCTGGCATTGAGTTCGATTTCGGAACGACGGCTGTCCTTGAGCTTTTCGCCGTATTCACCGATCACCTCACGCAATTCACCGTCGATAATGGCAAGCAGGCGTTCCGGTTTGGCCAGAATATCGAGCAATTCGGCAATCTGTGCCATCACATCGCCATATTCATTCAGTATTTTGTCCTGTTCCAGGCCTGTCAGCCGTTGCAGGCGCATCTGGAGAATTTCCGTCGCCTGTTCTTCAGACAACCTGTACAAACCATCGGACTGAATCCCGTACATCTTCGGCAGACCTTCTGGCCTGAAATCGCTCACGCTATTGTCATGTACCGCACTGGTTCGTTCCAGCATCGAGCGAACCAGCGAAGAATCCCATGCTCTCGCCATCAACTCCTGACGGGCCACTGGCGGCGTCGGCGCAGCACGAATAATAGCGATGAAATCATCGATATTGGCCAGTGCCACCGCAAGCCCCTCTAACAAGTGTCCCCGTTCACGTGCCTTGCGCAATTCGAAAATGGTACGACGCGTCACCACTTCCCTGCGATGCGCAAGGAAACACTCCAGCATCTGCTTGAGATTGAGCAATTTGGGCTGACCGTCCACCAGTGCGACCATATTCATACCGAACGTATCTTGCAGCTGCGTCTGCTTGAACAGATTGTTCAGCACCACTTCAGCCACTTCGTTGCGCTTGAGTTCGATCACGACCCGCATACCGGACTTGTCCGATTCATCGCGGATATCGGAAATACCTTCCAGTTTCTTTTCGCGCACCCCCTCTGCAATCCGTTCCAGCAATGTCTTTTTATTGACCTGATACGGCAACTCGTCGATGATGATCGCCTGACGCCCATCTCGTCCATGTTCTTCGAAATGCGTCCTGGCACGTATCACGACACGACCGCGCCCCGTACGATACCCTTCGCGAACGCCTGCCACACCATACACCAGCCCACCTGTCGGAAAATCAGGCGCCGGAATAATATCGATCAATTCATCGATAGCGCAATCCGGATTGTGCAGCAAATGCAATGCCCCGCGAATCACCTCGCCCAGGTTATGCGGTGGAATATTGGTCGCCATCCCGACCGCAATACCGGAAGAACCGTTTATCAGAAGATTCGGGATACGTGTCGGCAACACTGACGGTTCTTTTTCCTTGCCGTCGTAATTCGGAACGAAATCGATCGTCTCCTTGTCGATATCAGCCAGCATTTCATCGGCAATCCTGTCCAGACGACATTCCGTATAACGCATCGCCGCAGCATTGTCGCCGTCGACCGAACCGAAATTGCCCTGCCCGTCCACCAGCGTATAACGCAACGAAAAATCCTGCGCCATTCTGACAAGCGTATCGTAAATGGACTGGTCACCATGCGGATGATATTTACCCATGACCTCGCCCACGACACGAGCGCACTTCACATAAGGACGGTTCCATGTATTGTTCATTTCATGCATGCCGAACAACACCCGGCGATGCACCGGTTTCAGACCATCCCTGACATCCGGAAGCGCCCTGCCGACGATCACGCTCATCGCATAATCGAGATAGCTTTTACGCATTTCGTCTTCCAGCGAAATGGCAATGGTTTCTTTGGCAAACTGATCCATGAGAGAAAATTCCGACAGACTGAAAAAAACCGGATAGAGAATGTTCCGGCAATAAAAACAGGATTTTACCACGCCATCCGGCCAAACCCGCCCCATGCGCGTCAAATCGGCATGCAATTCTTTCCCCAGCATTCACGCCATCACGCGATTTTTCCGGTCCGTCACACCGACTTGATTTTTTCAACTGGCGGATATATAAAACATGATGCAGTGACAGCCTGATGCCGTTACAAGACAAGTCCGACATATCCGGTTGCAAAAAAGCTACAAATTGATACCAAAAGTTGATCTAACAAACAAAATAGAAAATTGTTTGAACTTCGTAGCTTATCTAGCCATCGTCAATATGTCAGAATAGCTGTAACGCATTATTAGAAGCGAATCGGATCTATAATGTGATTGTCATGTTATTGGTATTTCGAAGTTAGAAAAATGCATGCGCAGCCCGCTGCGGATATCTCAACTAAGAGGATAAATATGAATAAATTGCTTAAAGTTATTTTCGCTGCATCCGCAGTTGTTGCAGCCTCTGCTTCGGCACAAACGATGACCGAATATATGGCAAAAAAACCATATAGCGGTTATCTTCAGACCCAGCGCGACGTAATCGTCCGCAGTGGTACCGGCCTGTGCTGGCATACCGGTTACTGGACTCCTGCTGACGCAGTTCCTGGCTGCGACGGTCCTCTGACCCAGCCTGCATCGTCCGCTCCTGTTGCAGTAGCACCTGTCCCAACTGCTGAAAAAGTAACTTACGCAGCAGATACCTTCTTCGATTTCGACAAGGCCGTCGTCAAACCGGAAGGCAAGGCAAAACTGGACGAACTGGTTAAAGCACTGACCGGTCAGGACACCGAAGTTATCGTTGCCGTCGGCCACACCGACTGGATCGGTACCGATGCCTACAACCAGAAACTGTCTGAACGCCGTGCAAACGCCGTCAAGGCATACCTGGTATCCAAGGGCGTTCCTGCAGAAAAAATCTTTACCGAAGGCAAAGGCAAGAAACAGCCGATCGCTTCCAACAAGACGAAAGAAGGCCGTGCCAAGAACCGTCGCGTTGAAGTCGAAGTTGTTGCAAACCGCGGCGTCAAATCCTGATCCTTTCAGGTACCATCACAAAAACCCCGCAAATGCGGGGTTTTTTGTTGTCCACCGTTATAATCCGGATATGTTCACAACTCCGTCTTTCCCATGAATCAGGATCAATCCGAACTCAGGAAATTCAACGCAATCGCCGACAGCTGGTGGGAACCAGATGGCCCTTTCAGGCCACTGCACGACCTTAACCCAATCCGTCTCCAATGGATAGCAGACCATGCGGTCCTGCAGGGCAAAACCATCCTGGATATCGGTTGCGGCGGCGGCATACTGAGCGAAGCGCTGGCCCGTGAAAACGCACAAGTCACCGGAATCGATCTGGCGACACAGGCACTTGAAGCCGCCGAACGACATGCACGAACATCAGGCCTTGCCATCCGTTACCTGAACATTTCCGCCGAAAAGCTGGCGCAGGCCGAACCGGCACACTACGATATCGTCACCTGCATGGAACTGCTCGAACACGTACCAGATCCCGGCGCAATCGTTCATGCCTGCGCACAACTGCTCAAACCCGGGGGAATCGCGATTTTCGCCACCCTGAACAGAAACCTGACCTCATGGTGCCATGCGATTATCGGTGCCGAGTACATCATGCATCTGCTTCCCAAAGGCACACACCAGTTCAACAAATTCATCACGCCATCCGAACTGGCTCGCCATATCCGCACAGCCGGCATGACAGTCAGCGCAATCACCGGTGTCACCTGCGATTTGAGCGCAAGACATTTTCATCTGTCCGCCAATACCCGCGTCAATTACATGCTGGCTTGTATCAAGCCATTTTGAACCACTCGCCCAATCATCATGAATCATCCCGTTTCACTCACAAAACCAAAATATATCCTGTTCGATCTCGATGGCACACTTGCCGACTCGGCTCCCGACCTGGCAGCTGCGATCAATGCCGTCAGAACGGAACGCGGTCTGCCACCCGTTCCATACGAACAACTCCGTCCTGTCGCATCGGCAGGCGCTCCCGGACTGGTCAATGCCGCCTTTCACCTGACGCCGCAAAACGACCAGTACGCCGATATCCGCGAACGTTTTCTCTATCATTATTCCACCAATATCGCCGACCGCACCCGACTGTTCGACGGCATTCCCGAATTGCTCGCCGCACTGCGGAACCTGAATATCGGCTGGGGAATCGTCACCAACAAAGTCAGCAAACTGACCCTTCCACTGATCGGGAAAATCGGACTCGGCGATGCAGATTGCGTCATTTCCGGTGACACGGCAGCCCGCCCGAAACCCTATCCCGATCCATTGTTCGAAGCTGCCCGACAACTTCATATCAGACCGGAAGAAAGCTGGTTTGTCGGAGACGACCGGCGCGACATACAAGCCGGTAAAGCGGCCGGAACCGGCACACTCGTCGCCCAATGGGGGTATTGCAGCAATCCCGCATCATGGAACGCAGACTACATGGCAGAACACCCGAGCCGTATTCTCGAACTGATCCATACTCTGGCAGGATAAACCGTATTGCGAATACAAAAAGGCCGGCTTGCGCCGGCCTTTTTGCTGGAACGACTTTTTCTTTACAAACCTGCCGCCTGACGCAATGCAGCGGCTCTGTCCGTTCTTTCCCAAGTAAATTCCGGCTCATCACGACCGAAATGACCATAGGCGGCCGTCTTGCTGTAACGCGGATGCAACAGATCCAGCATCTGCACGATACCCTTCGGACGCAAATCGAAATGATCGTTGACCAACGCCGCGATTTTTTCATCCGCAATCACGCCGGTACCGGCTGTATTGATCGTGATATTGATCGGTTTTGCGACACCGATAGCATAGCTGACCTGAATCTGGCACTGACTGGCAAGACCGGCCGCCACGATATTCTTGGCGACATAACGCGCAGCATAGGCTGCCGAGCGATCGACCTTGCTTGGATCCTTGCCGGAAAACGCGCCACCGCCATGCGGGCAGGCACCACCATAGGTATCGACGATGATCTTGCGTCCGGTCAGGCCGCAATCGCCCTGAGGACCACCGATTACGAAACGCCCTGTCGGGTTGACCAGATATCGGGTATTTTTCAGCCATTCGGCCGGCATGACCGGCTTGATGATTTCCTCGATAACCGCTTCCTCGATCTGTTTGTGTTCGATCTCTGGTGCATGCTGTGTGGACAACACGATCGTTTCAGCACCGACAGGCTTGCCGTCAACATAACGCAACGTCACCTGCGACTTGGCATCCGGACGCAACCATGCCAGACGGCCATCCTTGCGAAGCTGCGACTGGCGTTCCACCAGTCTGTGCGCATAATAAATCGCCGCAGGCATCAGTTCCGGCGTTTCATCGCATGCATAACCGAACATGAGTCCCTGATCGCCTGCGCCCTGATCCAGATCAAGCCCCTTGCCTTCATCGACACCCTGTGCGATATCCGGCGACTGTTTGTCATAACCGACCAGAACGGCGCAACCTCGATAATCGATACCGTAATCGTTGTTGTCGTAACCGATTCTGCGAATCGTATCTCTCGCTACGGAAATGTAATCGACATTGGCGGTTGTCGTGATTTCACCAGCCAGCACGACCAGTCCCGTATTGCACAGCGTTTCCGCAGCCACGCGAGCCGTCGGGTCTTCCGTCAGAATCGCATCCAGAATCGCATCGGAAATCTGGTCTGCAACCTTGTCCGGATGCCCTTCAGAAACCGATTCCGATGTAAAAAGATAATCTTTTGCCATAAAAAAATAGACTCCCAAAAAGGCCAATTGCGTTCGCAGCCAATCCAGAAGCCTGCGACGCTTTAGCGAAATTTATAAACCGCTTCGCAAGTTGTCCGTTAACTCAGCGGCTGCATTATTCTACGCCTAAATCACAGCATATCAAGAATCATTTCCGAGTAAAACACTCGGAAATAAATCCATATTTGTCTTTTCAACACAAATCACACTAGAATGCCGCATTGATCCGACAACCGTGACGGTGCCGCACAAACCTGCCGAAAACATCCGGCATGGCACCATCACGGCATATTACCGTTTGATGCATAGACTGAAACCGAACCATCACGAAGGACGCACATTCGCCATACCGGCAGACTCCCGTTTGCTGAAATATGGCGTGCAAAAGTAAAAACCTATGAGATTCTTTCTGTTCATCCTCTGGCTGCTGCACTGGTTGCCATTGCCCATTCTCGGCCGCCTTGGCAAAGGACTGGGCACAGCATCCTATTACCTGATGAAAAGAAGACGTCACATCGCGCTGACCAATCTTCGCCTGTGTTTTCCCGACATGTCCGAACAAGAACGTCGCCGGATTGCGTTGCAACACTTTCAGGGATACGGGCGCAGCATACTCGAACGCGGCATACTCTGGTGGTCGTCCGTCGAGCGGATCAAAAAACTCATTCAGATAGAACCCGCCGTTCCTTTCGATGAAATACAGGCTGGCCCCGTCATTTTCCTGTGTCCTCATTTCGTCTGTCTGGAAATGCCGGGGGCCGTCATCACCATGGGTTCCCCGGGATGCTCCATCTATACCCAGCAGAAAAACCGTATCTTCGACGAAATGCTGAGAAAAGGGAGAATGCGTTTTCATGAAACCGTCCTCCTGTTCTCGAGAAGCCAGGGTATCAAACCCATCATCCGCGCACTCCACAAAAACATTCCGTTTCTTATGCTGCCGGATATGGACTTCGGCTCACGAGACGCGGAATTCGTTCCATTCTTCGGACAACTCGCAGCAACACTGGTCGCCCCCTCCCGTCTTGCCGCTGCGACACATGCCAAAGTCATTCCTGTCATCGCCACATTCCTGCCAGACTACAAGGGATGGAAAGTCACTTTTTACCCCGCATGGGAACATTTCACCGAGCTTGATGCCAAAACCGCGGCAAAATATATGAATGAATTCATCGAACAGCGCATTCTGGAAACGCCATCCGAATATTTGTGGACACACCGGCGATTCAAGACAAGACCTGAAGGTTACCCAGGCGTTTATCCTGACGACTGACAAGTACTGCTGCCATTTATCGCAAAAGATGCGACAACCGAAGCATTGGCTGGTATGCTTTCTTTTTTCACCTGTATGACCACTTTGCAATCTGCCGGACACTGTTGATGAAACTGAAATTCACGAAAATGCATGGTGCAGGCAACGACTTCATCGTACTGAACGGATACCGCCAGGCCATCGAGCTTTCTCCCGAACAATTCCGATTTATCGCCGACAGGCGATTTGGTATCGGTGCTGACCAGATTCTGATCGTCGAGAAATCGGACAACCCGGATGTCGATTTCCGTTACCGCATTTTCAACGCCGACGGTGGCGAAGTCGAACAATGCGGAAACGGCGCACGCGCCTTTGCGAGATTCGTCACCGACTTCAAATTGACGGACCGCAATCCGATCCGCGTCGAAACCCGGGCAGGCATTATCGAACTGAAAGTGGAAGACGACGGCGACATCACCGTCAACATGGGAAAACCTGAATTCGAACCCGCGAAAATTCCGTTCGACGCACATGGACTCAACGGCAAAAGCGCCGGTAACGGAACACTCTGGCCAATCGTCATCAAAACAGAAAAAGGCTCCCGGGAAATCGAAATATCCGTCGTATCCATGGGCAACCCGCACGCTGTCCGGATTGTTGAAAACACGGACACCGCACCTGTCGCCGAGGAAGGCCCCTCAATCGAGCATCACGAACGTTTTCCGAATCGTGTCAACGCCGGCTTTATGGAAATCGTAAACCGCCATACCATCCGACTTCGGGTATTCGAACGCGGTGCCGGAGAAACGCTGGCATGCGGAACCGGCGCCTGTGCGGCCGTCGTGTCCGGCATCCGGCAAGGCTTGCTCGATTCTCCGGTTACCGTCAAGGCTCGCGGCGGAACCCTGAAAATCTCATGGAACGGAGCAGGAAACGATGTCATGATGACTGGTCCCGCCACCATCGTTTTCCATGGCGAAATTGACTTGTGAGGTATTGCTATGATCGATCCTGAAATCTTCCGCGTCCTGGCCTCGACCACCATGCGCCTTAAAGATTGTCCAACCATCATCAAACCGTTTTACCAAAGCAAAAAAGACTACCGGCAATTGCTGGAAAACGGGACCAAGGAACTTGGTGAACTGCAAAACATCCTGAATGCATCCGGAAAGTATGCCCTGCTGATCATTTTTCAGGCCATGGATGCGGCAGGCAAGGATGGCGCTATCCGGCACGTTATGTCGGGCATCAACCCTCAGGGATGTCATGTCCACAGTTTCAAGCAACCGACAGAAAAAGAACTGAAACACGATTTTCTGTGGCGCGCGGCCTGTGTACTGCCTGAACGTGGCGAAATCGGCATCTTCAACCGTTCCTATTACGAAGATGTCCTGATCGTCAAGGTCCATCCCGAAATACTTGACAAACAGAACTTGCCCGAGATGAAAGCCGGTACAGATCTGTGGGAAGAACGCTACCAGTCCATACGTGACTTCGAAGCACACCTGCACCGTAACGGTACACGCATCATCAAATTCTTCCTGCATATCTCGAAAGAAGAACAGCGCAAACGCCTTCTGGAACGCATCGACATTCCCGACAAAAACTGGAAACTCAGCCTTGCTGATTTCGAAGAACGTCAATACTGGGAACAGTACATGGACGCTTTCGAAAAATGCATTCTGGCCACCACGACGGACGATTGTCCATGGTACTTCGTACCGGCCGACGACAAAAACAACGCCAGACTGATTATTTCTTCCATCATTCTGAAAACCCTGCAAGACATGAAACTCTCTTATCCAAGGGCGACAAAAAATCACTATGCCCAGCTGGAAATGCTGCGTAAAAAACTGGAAGAATGACCGGCTGCCGATCAGCATACACACTGCACGCCATGCATTTCGGTACATGACGTGCAGTCGTTTTTCCCGCCACCGTTTTCCCCAACACATTCTGCATGCTGCCGGACACTTTTTCCGTGTTCCGAATCCCCTACCAAAAAAATTATTGAGTGTCATTCTCAATTGAAAGACTGCATCCGATTTTTCATGCACACACCCGAAACTTCATCCACATAAAAACATAACAATTTGTTTTTTAATGTATTTTTTTGATACCCTGTCAAGAGTCGCCGTAAAAATACTGTCGAATACATACCCATTTCGTTATCAAAATGACATCAAAACATCCCTCAAAACCTGATCCATGTCCTGCACGATTTTCAAAGTCGTGCTTTAATGTCACTCAACACCATAAACGCACTGCGCAATATGGTTCACACATCGTTTTTTATATCGCCGGCCGTTTCTTTTCATGAAAAAACGTGCCATACATGACTTGCAAAACAAGGAGAAATACATGTCACTGATCAATACCCAAATCAAACCTTTCAAGGCAAAGGCTTACCACAATGGCCAGTTCATCACCGTGACCGACAACGATCTGAAAGGTAAATGGAGCGTCGTTTTCTTCTATCCTGCAGACTTTTCTTTCGTATGTCCGACCGAACTGGGCGACCTGGCCGACCACTACGAAGAATTCAAGAAAATGGGCGTAGAAATCTATTCCGTTTCGACCGACACGCATTTCGTACACAAGGGATGGCATGACGCATCCGACACCATCAAGAAAATCCAGTTCCCGATGGTCGGCGACCCAAGCGGCAAAATCAGCCGCGACTTCAACGTACTCATCGAAGAAGACGGTGTGGCACTGCGCGGTACCTTCGTCATCAACCCGGAAGGCCAGATCAAACTGTACGAAATCCACGATCTGGGTATCGGCCGTTCCGCTACCGAACTGATCCGCAAGATTCAGGCCGCACAATACGTTGCCACCCACAAGGGTCAGGTATGCCCGGCATCCTGGAAACCGGGCAACGAAACGCTGGCACCATCTCTGGATCTGGTCGGCAAGATCTGATTTTTGTTCGGTGAAGTTCTCCTGAAAATCGCATTCGGGAGAACTTCTCCACTTCAACCGATACGGATTCCTGCAATATCCACCCAACCGGACACGGAACCATGCTCGACAACCAAGTAAAAGAACAACTGAGAAATTATTTCACCAAACTGGTCAATCCAGTCGAAATAGTCGCGGCCACTGACGACACGGCAAAATCCCGTGAAATGACAGACCTGTTAAACGACATCGCCGGACTGTCATCCATGATTACCGTGACAGACAAGCCGGGTGGCGACAAAAGAACGCCCTCTTTTTCGGTCAATCGGCCGGACGGCAATGTCCACATCCGTTTTGCCGGACTCCCGATGGGACACGAATTCACCTCTCTCATTCTGGCATTGCTCCAGACCGGCGGCTATCCCCCCAAAGTCGAACCGGACGTCATCGAACAAATCAGAAACCTGGAAGGTACCTTCCGGTTCGAGACCTATATTTCCCTGAGCTGCCAAAATTGTCCTGAAGTCGTACAGGCACTGAATCTGATGGCCGTCGTCAACCCGAACATTTCGCATGTCATGATCGATGGCGCCCTCTTCCAGGATGAAGTCAACGAACGCCACATCATGGCTGTTCCGACCATTTTCCTCAATGGCAAGGAATTCGGTCAGGGTCGCATGAACATCAAGGAAATTCTGGCCAAGGTCGATACCGGCAGTGCAAAACGCGAAGCGGAAAAAATCGCCGCAAAAGCCCCGTTCGACGTTCTGGTCGTCGGCGGTGGCTCCGCTGCTGCCACATCGGCTATCTATGCCGCACGCAAAGGTATCCGGACTGGTCTGATTACGGAAAACTTCGGCGGACAAATCCTGAACACGACCGACATCGAAAACATCATCGCCATCAAAAAAATCGAAGGTACGCATCTGGCGGCCGTCTATGAAGACAACGTCAGAAATCACGATATCGACGTCATGATGCCGCAACGCGCGATCGGACTGGTTCCGGGTGATCTCATCGAAGTCAAACTGGAAAACGGTGCATCCGTCAAAAGCAAAACCGTCATTCTGGCAACGGGTGCCAGCTGGCGGAAAATGGAAATCCCGGGTGAAGAAACCTATATCGGACGCGGCGTGGCATTCTGCCCGCACTGCGACGGCCCACTGTACAAAAACCGCAAGATCGCCGTCATCGGCGGCGGCAATTCGGCAGTCGAAGCCGCCATCGATCTGGCTGGTATCGCCGAACATGTCACCGTACTCGTTCGCGGAACCCGCCTGACCGCCGATACCGTATTGCAAAACAAATTCTTCTCCCTGAAAAACGTCACGCTCGTTACACAGGCACAAACCGTGGAAGTGACCGGCGATGGACAAAAAGTCGACGGACTGGTCTACAAGGATCTGGCAACCGGTACAAACCGAACTTTGTCTGTCGCAGGTATTTTCGTTCAGATCGGTCAGGTTCCCGCAACTGGCTGGCTCAAGGATACGCCGGTTCGCCTGAACGAAAAAAACGAAATCGAAGTCGATGTCTACAACAAGACTTCCGTTGCAGGCGTCTTCGCCGCAGGGGACGTCACATCTTCGCCCTACAAGCAAATCGTGATCGCCATGGGCGATGGTGCCAAAGCTGCCCTGAGCGCCTTCGATTACCTGATCCGGCGATAAAAATCCTAGCTTTTTCAAGGCCGTTATTGAATAACGGCCTTTTTTGTTGGTATCTTGGCATATGAACGGTTTTCCGGAAAATTCCACTTTTTCATGAACGAAACCTATGGAAACAGACAAGCAAATCGAAAAAGCCGCCTCGCTGATCCGTGAAGCGGATGCCCTGCTGATCGGTGCCGGTGCCGGCATGGGCGTCGATTCGGGGTTACCTGACTTTCGAGGTAACGAGGGATTGTGGCGTGCCTACCCGAAACTGGGAAAACATCAGATCTCTTTTGTGGAAATCGCCAATCCGAACGCATTTGCCGACAACGCGCGACTGGCATGGGGTTTTTACGGACATCGTCTGAACCGTTACCGGGAAACACAACCGCATGACGGCTTCCGCATCCTGCAAGACATGGCGAAAAAGCTGCCGCACGGCGCTTTCGTATTCACCAGCAATGTGGACGGGCAATTCCAGAAAGCCGGATTCGACGAATCACGTATTGTCGAATGCCACGGTTCCATTCATCACCTGCAATGTTGTACGCCATGTTCCGCCTCTATCTGGCCCGCCGACAAACTGTCCGTGAAAATCGACGAAGAAAATTGCTGGCTGACTTCCCCTTTGCCGGTATGTCCCGAATGTCATGGCATGTCGCGCCCGAACATTCTGATGTTCAACGACTGGGGATGGATATCCAATCGCACGGAACTGCAAATGGAGCGCTTGCACAAATGGTATCGTCAGGCAAAACACCTTATCGTCATCGAAATGGGAGCCGGCGTCCATGTCCCGACCGTACGCCGCGCCAGCGAATCGTTCGATGTACCGATCATCCGGATCAATCCTGACTACCCGGAAGTCCCCAAATCATCCGATGTCGGACTGGCGATGGGCGCACTGGATGCATTACGGCTTATCGAAGCTAAACTGGGAAAAACCGCATAACGATTATTTTCAACGACAAGGCCATGCCATGACCAAACCAATCCTTCTTGCTGAAACCCTCTGGGACGACGTTATCCGCGTCAGGGAAACCGCCCCCCTGATTCACAACATCACGAACCTTGTCGTGATGAGTTACAACGCAAACATTCTGCTTGCACTGGGAGCGGCCCCCGTCATGGCACATGCTCTGGAAGAAGTCGCCGACATGTCCGCAATCGCCGACGCGCTGGTCATCAACATCGGCACCCTGCAACCCGACTGGGTCGCTTCCATGAAACTGGCCGCAAAAACAGCCCGTACACACGATATTCCCGTGATACTCGATCCGGTAGGTGCAGGTGCCACAGCCTACCGCAACCGGGTTGTCGAGGAAATACTCACAGAAGCGCAGCCGAACATCATCCGTGGCAACGCATCGGAAATCATGAGCCTTACCGGCTCGCAAGCGCCGACCAGGGGAGTCGAAAGTACCGAATCATCCGATCATGCCCTGCATGCCGCATACAAACTGGCCACCCGCATCGGGGGTACCGTCTGCGTTTCCGGTGCGACCGATCATATCATCGATGAAAACGGCAGAATCGCCAGCCTGTCCAACGGTCATCCCTGGATGACCCGTATCACCGGAGTCGGCTGCTCTGCTAGCGCCATGACAGGCGCTTTCGCAGCTATCCAGCCCGACCGCTGGCAAGCGACAACCGCTGCCATGGCATACATGGGTGTTGCCGGAGAAATCGCTGCAGAAACGGTAATGGCTCGAGGACAAGGCGTCGGTTCCATGCAGATCGCATTGCTCGACACCCTGCAACTGATGAAACGGGACGACTTTCTTGCACGCATCAAACTGATCGCGAACGACAAACTGACGCCTCACAAGCGTGCGTGACGATATTTTCCGTCACTGATACGCCTGAAATCACTCATTCCACCCGTACCGTATAACGCAACACCGCTTCCCCCGCAGCCGGTACTGTGATATCCCACACGGCCGTCATGCCATCCCGGCGATGTATCACATTCTCGGAAATTATCTGCCATTTTCCGGGAACCGGTTCACGAACCTGAACGATAACCGGTCGATCTTTTGCGTTGCGCAAACGGATTTCATACGAACTGTCATACCGTGGCGGAGCACCTGACGGTACAGCAATCCGTTCAAACCGGAGCTGTTTGCGACTTGCCGTCACATGAAAAGACTCACCCATAGACAAACTTGCCGATTCGCCCACCGGCATATGCGGTACACGGCTTTCACCGGCAAACTGCATGTTTCCATGACGATCGGCCTGATAAAAACGCACAATGCCGGCAGGTATCGGAAAGCCCAGACCATCACGCGAACTGTTTTTCCATTCCACACGCTGAACGACCGGCCAGATCCTGCGCATCCCGGGCAAACTGCTGCGATAATAATAACTTTCCCCCTCGAGAACCCACTTGCGTTTCACCTTTACCGAACCTGCATTGAAAAGCGCATACTGGCATAACTGGCGATCCGGCAACGTAACCTTTCCGGGCAACTCATATCGGTAATAATCACCCGATCCTTCGCCGGGTACCATATTGGCGACCGTCAAGGCATCCCGCTTCATGCCGACCGAAGACATCATCACGCTTTCACCACCGGAAACGCGATTCAGATTCCCCGCTACCAGCGTCACCTTGACATCCTTGAGCGACATACCGCTATTGTTGGCAAGCGCAGCCCTTCCGGACAAACTCATGGCATCGTTTTCCTCATCGAACCGTGCGACATAATCGGCTTGCCAGCTGATACCACGCGTCAGATAATCCAGCTCCAGCACCGCGCCATCACCGGTACGGTTCTCCCACTCGACCGTCAGCGACGAATCATTGTTCAATCCATCCGGCAGCCTATCGAAAACCAGACGTCCGGGAAGTCCCGTTTCGATACGGTCACCGATTTCAAGAACGACTCCATCCTGAACCGACAGGATGCGTGCATTTTCTTCCGTCTCACGGCCCGTCACCGGATCGGTCCTGACGATCCTGACCGTTTTACCCACATGCGCAGCCAGAAGCGTTCGTGGAGACAAGCGTTCATGATCGTAAGCGATCCTGCCGACATCGACAGAACGCCCATCACCGTCAAGCAACATGACCGTTTCCGGCAAAATACCATCACTGATACCGGAAAAACGCACCGACACATTCCCGGAAGGCAACGATAGCTGCCTGCGCTCCCTGACCAGCGCCCTGTCATGTTCATAAACCGTCAGAGACATTTCCCGCCTGTCCGTCACATCCGACGACAGCACTGCAGTCGCATGGGCAAACGGCATCACCAGAAACAGTACAAACCAGCATGATTGCCGAAATACCTGCATGAATACCCCCATTCTCCATTCCGTAAAGCCAGCCTGACAGAACTTGGTCTGCCGGTTCCTTTTTCCATTTTGCGGCACGACCTGTCAGGAAGTACCGTTTTTTACGTCTGGACACAAAAAAGGGCATCCTGACGGATGCCCTTTTTGTCTTTACGAAAAAAAAGCGGATCAGATCACCGACAACGCCTGATCCAGATCGGCGATCAGGTCGTCTGCATGTTCCAGTCCGATCGACAGGCGAATCATATCTTCGCTGACACCTGCTTTTTTCAATTCTTCCGCACTCAGCTGGCGATGCGTCGTCGAGGCCGAATGGGTCGCCAACGAACGCGCATCCCCGATATTGACCAGTCTGGTGAACAACTTGAAGGCATCCAGCACTTTTGCGCCAGCCTCGCGTGCACTCATGCTGCCCGATGGTTTGACACCGAACGACAACAGGCTGGGAGCCTTGCCGTTCATATATTTCTGAAGCAATGCATGATCCGGATGATCCGGCAATGCCGCGCAATTCACCCAGGAAACTTTCGGATGATCATGCAGGAAACGGGCAATCGCCAGTGCATTTTCGCACGTTCTGTCCATACGTAACGGCAAGGTTTCGATACCCTGCAAAATCAGGAAAGCGTTCATCGGAGACAGAGCTCCCCCCATATTGCGCAGCGGAACCACTCTGGCACGTGCAATATAGGCCGCATCACCGAACACATCCGTATAAACGACACCGTGATACGACACATCCGGTTCATTGAGACGCCTGAATTTTTCGCGATGTTCTTTCCAGGGGAACTTTCCACTGTCGACGATGCCGCCGGCCAGACTGTTGCCATGACCGTTCATGGATTTCGTCAGCGCATGCACCACAATATCGGCACCCCATTCAAACGGACGGCACAGATACGGTGTCGGAACGGTATTGTCCACAATCAGCGGAATACCGTGCGCATGCGCGATATTGGCCAGTTTCTCGATATCGGTTACGTTTCCCAGCGGATTGCCGACCGATTCACAGAAAATCGCCTTGGTGCGACTGTCGATACGTGCCGAAAAATCGTCCGGCAACAGCGGATCGGCAAAACGGACTTCAATACCATATTGCGGGAAAGTATGGGCAAACAGATTATAGCTGCCGCCATAGAGTGTACTGGACGCAATGATATTGTCACCCACTTCCGTAATGGTCTGGATGGCATACGATACCGCCGTCATACCGGATGCCAGCGCCAGCGCGCCGACACCGCCTTCCAGTGCCGCAACCCGTTTTTCCAGCACATCGTTGGTCGGATTCATGATACGGGTATAAATATTCCCCGGTACTTTCAGATCGAACAGATCTGCGCCGTGCTGTGCATTGTCAAAAGCATAAGCCACCGTCTGGTAAATCGGTACCGCAACGGATTTGGTCACAGGATCCGGCGAATAGCCGGCATGAATGGCAAGCGTTTCAAATTTCATGGCAATTATCCGAATGAAAATAATATAGACAATTTTATATTGTACAGACTGTGCCGCGGGCCGGCGAAAATTCAGACCAGTCTGTGTGAATGCGTATAAACCGAAAGACCGTTTTTCCTGACAAAGCCTGCAAGCGTAATATTGGCGCGATCCGCCATCCGGATCGCCAGCGCCGTCGGCGCCGATACGGCCGCCAGCATTCCGATACCCGCCATCGCGCACTTCTGGACCATTTCATAACTGGCACGGCTCGTCACCAGCGCAGCTCCCTGACTGAAATCCTTTCCTTGCGCGGCCATCGCGCCGATCATTTTGTCCAGCGCATTATGCCGTCCGACATCTTCCCTGACAAAAGACACCGTTCCCCCAATATCGAGCCATGCAGCCGCATGCGTCGCCCCCGTTTTCATCTTCAGCGTCTGCCGTTTTTCCATTTCGTCAAACGCGGCATGCACGACACCGGCCGCAAATACCGGCGCATTTTGAACAACCGGCAAAATACGGACAGCCTGTGACAAGGAATCCGTTCCACACAAACCGCATCCTGTCCTTCCGGCAAGATTGCGGCGGCGCATTTTCAGATTGCCGAACGACTCGCTGGCAATCGTCAGCTCTACACGAATCCCGTTTTCCGCCTCGACGATTTCACAGTCATAAACTTCATTCGGTCCGCCGACAATCTCTTCCGTCAGAGAAAAACCCAGTGCAAAATCTTCCAGATCGGCAGGCGTCGCCAGCATCACCGCATGGGAAATTCCGTTATACACCAGGGCGACCGGCACTTCCTCTGCCACAATATCCACCGCCTGCTCACAAGTCCCCGGACGCCAGCGGACAACCGCAACATCCGACAAAACCCTATTCCCGTCCATACGCTCCTCTCATGGCAACAAGGCCACAACGACAGCCGATTCATCCACAGACGCCAGAATCTGCATTCCTGTCCTGATATGTTTCGATGACGACGCAAAACCGACCAACTGCAGCCCGGGCAACAATTCGATCGTGACTTCATCCTCTTTTTCACCTTCGGACACGCGCGTGACCGTTCCCTGAAACTGGTTCGCCACCGACAAATCCCCGGAATCCACCTCATCGAATACCTTGACAGCCGTTGCCTTACACATTGCCAGCACAGCCATTCCGGGTTTCAACGCCAGCAGTTCCGCGCTGGTACGGGTAATGCGTGCGACCAGCACCGACATGTTTTCATGAACCTGCAGACAGACACGGACGATCTGCCCGCTCATCTTCAGCCCCTTGACCCTGCAAGGCAAATAGTTGCGCATACTAGTTCTGATCGACAAACGCGAAAAACGGGCATCGAGGGTATCTGCCTTGTCTTCCTGAAAGCGGCTCAACACTTCCTGCCGGTTTTTCTCAAGCACACTGGCGATTTCCAGAAGACGTGATCCTGCATCTGTCAATTTCGCACCACCGCCACCGACACCGCCTACCACCTTTTCCACCAGAGACACCCCGGTCAGGTTGGTCAACGTATCAATCGCCTGCCATGCCGCCTTGTAACTGATCCCCGTCTCACGGGCCGCCTGTGAAATTGACCCTGTCTCCCCGATTTTCCGGAGCACCTCGATACGCTTGTCCGCCGTACCATGTCCAAATGCATTGGCAAGAGAAACCGAATCGTTCATTTTTTCGTCAATTTTTCAAAAAAGCAAAAGTTTGAACAATACCGAATTGTTCTGTTAGAATTCGCTATTCCTTTAATGAATAGCGAGGCCAATCATGTTCAAAACCTTCCGACTGCCCAAACTGGTATTGGGGCTGCTGATGCTGTGTGCATCGACAGTCGCACTAGCTGAAACCGTCCACGTCGCGGTCGCCGCCAACTTCGTCGAACCGCTCAAAAACATTTCCGGACAATTCGAACAGGCAACCGGCCACAAGGTCATGATAACCGGCGGATCAACCGGCAAAATTTACGCACAAATCAAAAACGGAGCGCCTTACGACCTGTTTCTGGCAGCTGATGCGAAAACGCCAGCCAGACTGGAACAGGAAAACGCTATTGTACCCGGAAGCCGCTTCACTTACGCGATCGGCAAACTGGCGTTATGGTCCGCAAAACCGGATTACGTCGATCAACACGGCGAAATCCTGAAAAAACAGTCGTTCAACCACATCGCTATCGCCGCTCCCAAGCTGGCGCCATACGGTCTGGCGGCGATGCAGACTCTTGAAAAAATGGGACTGGACAAAACGCTGCAACCCAAAATCGTCCAGGGCGAAAACATCGGGCAAACCTACCAGTTCATCGCATCCGGCAATGCCGAACTGGGCTTCGTCGCCCTGTCGCAAATATACAAGGATGGCAAGCTGAAAAACGGTTCTGCATGGATCGTCGATACCAGTTACTACCAGCCTATCCTTCAGGACGCTGTCATGCTTGAAAGAGCGAAAAACAATGTCGCCGCAACCGAACTGATGCACTATCTGAAATCGGACGTCGCCCACAAGGTTCTCCGCTCTTACGGCTATGCCTACTGATTGCCACGATCATGCCTGAAGTCGATCTGACCGCCATCTGGCTGACCCTGAAACTGGCCACACTGACCACGGCCATCCTGCTTGTCATCGGAACACCGCTGGCATGGAATTTGTCCCATACCAGAGGATGGTGGCGCGGCCCCGTCAATGCCATCGTGACATTGCCTTTCGTACTGCCGCCGACAGTATTGGGATTTTACCTGCTGATTCTCATGGGGCCGAACGGCCCTGTCGGCAAGTTTTGCCATTGGATCGGTTTGCCAACCCTGCCTTTCAGCTTTTCAGGCCTGCTCGTCGCCTCAGTCGTTTATTCACTGCCCTTTGTGGTACAACCCTTGCAAAATTCATTTGAAACGATCGGACGGCAACCGCTGGAGGCTGCAGCGACATTGCGTGCTTCCCCGCTGGACACTTTCTTCAGCGTAATTTTGCCTCTGGCCAAACCGGGTTATCTGACCGCCATCGTCATGGGATTCGCCCATACCGTCGGAGAATTCGGTGTTGTTTTGATGATCGGCGGGAACATCCCGGGAAAAACTCGCGTTCTTTCGGTCTCGATATACGACCACGTCGAGGCACTGGAATATGCACAGGCACACTGGCTTTCCGCCGGCATGCTGGTTTTCGCGTTCCTTGTCCTGCTCGCCCTGTATCTTCTGAACCCTAACAAACGCCGCTCATGAACAGCCTGTACCTCAAGGGAACCGTCCGCTATCCCGATTATGAGCTGAACTTCGATCTGTCGCTCCCCGAATCGGGTATTACCGCACTCTTCGGCGCTTCCGGTGCAGGAAAATCCACCCTGCTGCGTGCGGTCGCCGGTCTCATCAAACCCGAAAACGGCATCATCCGGTTCGGCGAAACCGTTTGGCAGGACGACACTGCCGGACTGTTCATCCCGACACACAAACGTTCGCTCGGTTTCGTTTTCCAGGATGCGCGCCTGTTCTCTCACTTGAATGTCACCGGCAACATCCGGTACGGAATGAAACGTATCCGTACCGAACAACGACGCATATCGCTGGAAAGAGCCGTCGACCTCCTTGGGATCGGCCATCTGCTCGACCGCATGCCGGACACTCTCTCCGGCGGAGAAAAACAGCGCGTCAGTATCGCACGCGCGCTGGCGACCAGTCCGGACATCATGCTCATGGACGAACCGCTGGCTGCGCTCGACATGAAACGCAAATCGGAAATTTTGCCCTATCTCCAGCGTCTGAACGAAGAACTCGGTATCCCCATTCTGTACGTCAGCCATGCACTGGAAGAAGTCAGCACGCTGGCCGATCATCTGGTCTTGCTTGAGCATGGACGAATACTGGCGACCGGGAAAACCGGCGATATGCTCACCCGTCTCGATCTGCCGCTTGCCTACTACGATACCGCCTCTGCAATCATTGAGGGAAAAATCATCGCCGAAGATACCCGATTCAGTCTGAGCACATTGTCTTTCCCGGGCGGACTCATTTACCTGCCGACAGGCAATTTCAGCATCGGCAAGCATATCCGCCTGCGTATTCAGGCACGTGACGTCAGCCTGACGACACAAAAGCCCGAACAGACCAGTATCCTGAATATCATCGAAACCACCGTTACCGGCCTCTCACCGGAATCAAAGGGCGAGGTTATGGTCGAACTTGATGCAAACGGTACCCGACTATTGTCGAGAATCACCGGCAAATCCGCCAGTGTCCTTAAACTGGACATTGGAAAACCCGTTTATGCCCAGATCAAAGGCATTGCGATTCTCGAATCATTCTCCGGATAACGCCGGATTTCACCAGCCAGACGCAAAAAAAGCCGTGTCCGGCTGAAAATTAAATATCCCGTTATAATGGATAAAAATAATTCTTATTCCGCCATTGCGTTACTTTACAAAAGCGACAGACGGCGTTTCAAAACAATCCGAAAAACATGACAGTTACTCAATGGAGGCTTCAATGAATGACAACAAAAAAGTTCCGCAATACGAATTGCTGATCGATGGCAAATGGGTGACTCCCGAAAGCGGACAGTACTCCACCATCCTCAATCCTGCGACAGAAGAAGTCATCGCTCATGTCGCCGCCGGCAGTGAAAAAGATGTCGATACCGCAGCGAAAGCGGCACGCGCTGCCCTCAAGGTCTGGAACGGCATCACGGCTGCAGAACGCGGCAGAATACTGAACCGGCTGGCCGATCTGCTGGAAAAAAATCAGGAAGAACTGATCATGCTGGAAAGCATGAATGCAGGAAAACCGATCGCCAGCGTCAGACGGCAAGACATGCCTGCCGCCATCGACACGCTGCGTTACTATGCCGGCTGGACCGACAAGATCATCGGTCAGGTCATTCCGGCCAGAACCGATGCACTGACCTACACCGTCCGCGAACCGGTCGGCGTCGTCGGCGCGATCGTTCCCTGGAACTTCCCGCTCATGATCGGCATCTGGAAAATCGCGCCTGCATTGGCATGCGGTTGTACTTTGGTCGTCAAACCGGCTGAGCTGACGCCGATGACCGCCATTCGTATCGGAGAACTGGCACTGGAAGCCGGAATCCCGCCTGGCGTACTCAACATCGTGACCGGCAAGGGCAGTGTCGTCGGAGATGCCATGGTTGCCCATCCGCAAATCGACAAGATCACGTTTACCGGCTCGCCGAAAGTCGGTCGCGGCATCATGCAGGGTGCGGCTGTCAACTTCAAGAAAATCACGCTTGAACTGGGCGGCAAATCGGCCAACATCATTTTCGACGATGCCGATCTCGACAGCGCGGTTCGTGGATCGGCCTCCGGCATTTTCTTCAATGCCGGACAGGTCTGCTCTGCCGGTTCGCGTATTCTTGTACACAAGAAAATCCACGACGAAGTGGTTGACCGCCTGATCGAACGTGCGAAACATATCCGGATCGGCGATACGGCATCCGACGACACCATCATGGGGCCGCTGGTTTCGCGCAACCAGATGAATACCGTCATGGATTATATCGATATCGGCAAAAAAGAAGGTGCATGCGTAGCCTATGGTGGCCAGCGTGTCGGTGACAAGGGTTTTTATGTTTCGCCGACCATCTTCACCGACGTCCAACATGAAATGCGGATCTCGCAGGAAGAAATCTTCGGCCCGGTCGCCAGCATCATTCCGTTCGAGGATGAAGAAGACGCCATCCGGATCGCCAACGGCACGGCTTTCAGTCTGGCGGCCGGCATCTGGAGTGCCGATGTCACCCGCATCCACAAAGTCGCCCACGAATTGAGAGCCGGTACGGTCTGGATCAACACGTACGGTTACACCGACGTCCGCCTGCCATGGGGCGGAACAGGCGAATCCGGTTTCGGACGCGAACATGGTGAAGCAGCACTGGAAAACTTCACCGAACCGAAAACCATCTGGCTGTCGCTGCTGAAACGTTAATTTCCGGTTCACGCAATAAAAAACCTCTCCGTTTCCGGAGAGGTTTTTTTAATGGCTTTTCAGGCTTGCCTGTCAGGCTGCAACGACATTATCGGCCGTTTCCGCAAGTCTTTGCTTGAGCCTGTCATATTCCTGAACCAGATACTGCTCTGCCCACTTCTGGTCCTCGATCGGAACGACACGAACGGCACTGTACTTGTATTCCGGTGTCTTGGAATAAGGGTCAAGATGTTCGACAGTCAACTCGTTACATGCGCCGATCCACCATTGGTACGTCATGTAAATGGCACCACGATTGACCCGTTCCGTCACCATGGCACGGGTAATAACCTTGCCGCGACGGCCTTCCACCCAGACCAGCTGCTGGTCCTTGATACCCAGTTCCCTGGCATCGAGCGGATTCATCTGCGCGAAACCCGGTTCATCGGCCAGTGTCGCCAGCGCCGGACAATTACCCGTCATGGAACGACAGGAATAATGCCCGACTTCACGAACCGTGGACAGAATCAGCGGGAAATTCTCGTCGATCTGATCGACCGGCGGCCGCCAATCCGCAGCGATAAGCTGTGCCTTGCCATTGGGTGTCGCGAACTTGTTTCCCTTGTACATCCACAATTCGCCCGGATCGTCCAGTGTCCGGCACGGCCATGGCACATAACCGAAGCCCGCCATCTTCTCGTAAGTCGCACCGTAATACAAAGGACACAACTCACGCATTTCATCCCAGATTTCCTGCGTATTGTTGTACTTCATCGGATAACCCATCGCGGTCGCCATCAGGCTATGGATTTCCCAGTCTGGCTTGACATCCCCCTTGGGTTCGATCGCCTTGTAAAAACGCTGGAAACCGCGATCGGCTGCCGAATAAACCCCTTCATGTTCACCCCATGACGTTGCGGGGAACACCACATCGGCTTCCGCAACCGACTTTGTCATGAAAATATCCTGTGCGATGAACAAATCCAGTTTGGCATAGGCACGACGTACAGCCGCCAGATCGGGTTCTGTCTGGAACGGATCCTCGCCGAACAGATAAACCGCCCTGATCTTGCCTTCCTCGATATTGTGACCGACTTCGGTAATGGGAATCCCTTTCTTGCCCGGCAGTTTTTCCACTCCCCATGCCTTTTCGAACTTGGCCCTGATTTCCGGATCCTCGACAGACTGGTAACCCGGGAACTGTCCCGGCAATGCCCCCATATCGCAAGATCCCTGAACATTGTTCTGTCCGCGAACCGGACCGACCCCGACATTGGGACGTCCGAGATTGCCGGTAATGACCGCCATATTGGACAGGCCCATACAAGTTTCCACGCCCTGTCCCCACTGGGTGACACCCATGCCCCACAAGATGACGGAACCCGGAGACGTGGCATACATGCGCGCGGCTTCCCGTACGACCTTCGGATCCAGACCGGTTATCTTCGCCGTATTTTCCGGCGTGTATTTCGAAACGGTTTCCCACATCGTGTCGAACCCTTCGGAATATTTTTCGACATATTCCTTCTTGTAAAGGTTCTCCGTGATGATGACGTTGAGCATCGCGTTGACCAGCGCCATGTTCGAGCCGTTTTTCATCTGCAAATGCATGTCGGCGATACGTGCCGACTCGATGACCCGTGGATCGCAGACGATGATCTTCGCGCCCTTTTGCTTCGCCTTGATGATACGCCGCGCGACAATCGGGTGGGAATCGGCCGGGTTATAGCCGAAAATCATGATACATTTCGTATCCTCGATCTCGACGATGGAATTGCTCATGGCGCCACTGCCAAGCGTTTTTTCCAGCGCGGTGACGGACGGGCCATGGCAAACGCGTGCGCAACAGTCCACATTGTTCGTACCGACAGCGGCACGCGCGAACTTCTGCGCAATATAATTCGCCTCATTGCCCGGGCCACGTGCACAGCCACTGACGAAAATGGAATCCGGGCCGTACTTTTCGCGGATTTCCATCAGTTTCGAACTGGCGAAACGGATCGCTTCTTCCCAGGATACCGCAGTAAACGGCTCACCCCGTTTGTAACGGACCAGCGGCTGTGTCAGGCGCGGTGTCAGCAAACGGGTATCGTTCAGGAACTCCCATCCGTAATATCCTTTCAGACACAGTTCTCCCTGATTCGTGAAGCCGTTGGCGCCTTCCGCCTTGATGATCCTGTTGTTGTCGACCGTAAATTCGATCTTGCAGCCCGAAGCGCAATACGGGCAAACAACTAATGCTTTTTTCATGATTTCTCCCGCAAACCTTGCCGATTGCCCAGGACTTACCGCATATCAGCGAAATGCATCCGGAGGCAGACTAAAAGCGGATTTCTCACGTTTCTGACTGATCTTTTCATCCATCGTACCGGTATCGATGATGTGCAATGCCTTGGTCGGACAGACCTTGGCGCATTGCGGGCCTTCCGGAACATCGATACAGAAATCGCACTTGTGGGCGACACGAACCGTCTTGCGTACCGACAACGGCCCCAGTGCTGCCTGCTTGACCGGACGCGTGACGATCTGCATGGCACCGAAAGGACAGGCCAGCACGCATGACTGGCAACCGATACAACGGTCCTGGATCAGCTGGACGGTATTGTCGCGGTAAACCAGTGCATTGGTCGGACATACATTGACGCATGGCGCATTTTCGCAATGATGGCACTGGACCGGAGCGGACATGGTCAGTCCCTTGACGACTTTCAGCCGCGGATGAAAATTCTCAGGGGTGAGATCGTTTTCAGCCCCGCTGGGATGTGCCAGGACACACGCCACTTCACACGTGCGGCATCCGATACATTTGTCTGGTTCTGCAATCACAAACCGGTTCATTCTTCTGTCTCCTGTTTCTCAGGCTATTCTGGAAAGATTCATCAAAAGGCGATGACTCGTATCGCCTGCTTGCGTTCAGCAAAAAAGAGAATATCCACGATGACAATATATCGGAATTTTCAAAATCGTGCTGCGCGCCTGCATTTTGCCAAACTGCAATTATATTCGATGCATTTGAATTTCTGTATGGTACCTTTCATATTTGACATGGATTTGGTGTTAATATTGATACCTTACTATCCCGAGCGTTCGCATCAGGAAATTTTGCGCTGATGTGTGCCGGATGCAAGCAACCCCTTTCTGGCAGACTGACATTAACCATGACTACGGAAAACAGTAACGAAACCGCTAAGAAAACCTGTCCCATCAACGATATTCTTGAAAACCTGCGTGCACAACTTCATGCCGAAAATCAGCTGCCTGCGAAAATCCGCCCGGCCGTCGCACGCGTTGCGCGTCTTGTGACCGAGGTCACCCTGGGCAGAGGCAACATCACCGGCATCGACGAGCTGTCCCATGCCGTATCGGAGCTGGCTGCACTCGCACCGGAACTGGCCACCACAATCGCAGACTCGTTGAAGAACAACCGCACGGAATGGGAAAACCACATCGCAAACAACACCTGTTCTGCCGGCACCTGCTTCCTGCCGCGTTCTGCGCCCTGTCAGGTCGCCTGTCCCGCACATATCGACATCCCCAGCATGATGGCACTCGTCGGTCATGGCGACTTTTC
The DNA here is from genome assembly GCF_027158465.1 of Oxalobacter paeniformigenes. NCBI lineage: Bacteria > Pseudomonadati > Pseudomonadota > Betaproteobacteria > Burkholderiales > Oxalobacteraceae > Oxalobacter > Oxalobacter paeniformigenes. The sequence goes on along the minus strand of NZ_JAMKYL010000009.1, from coordinate 13,265 downwards.
CCGGTCCCTTGATGTACTGGCGAAGGATACCCCGCTGCCCGACTCCTGCGGTCTGGTCTGCCCGGCACCGTGCGAATACGAATGTGTACAAAATACCGTCAGCGGACAACCGGTCTTCATCCGTCCGATGAAACATGTCGCCGCTCGGTGCGCCGAAATCAGGCCCGACCTGAAAAAAGCTGCTCCGACAGGCAAGAAAATCGCCATCGTCGGCTGCGGCCCTGCCGGTCTGACGGCAGCATACTATCTGGCCCAAAAGGGACATGACGTCGAAATTTTCGACGAACGTGAACATCCGGGCGGCGTCATGCGCTACGGCATTCCGAATTACCGTCTGCCCGACTACAAGCTGTATGCGGAAATCGACGTCATTCGTGCGCTGGGCGTCAAGATTCATCTGGGTTACACCGTACGTCAGGCACGTGAATTCCAGGACAAAGGCTACGACGCCACCCTGCTCGCGACCGGCATGCAGAATTCGAAACGGCTCGGTGTCCCCGGCGATGATCAGGATTTCGTGATCGGCGGCATGGACTTCCTGTCAGCCGTCCGTTCCGGCAAGAACCCGCGCGTCGGCCCCCACGTCATCGTTATCGGTGGCGGCAATGCGGCCATCGACGTGGCCATGACCGCCTTCCGTCAGGGTGCGGAAAAAGTCCAGATGTGGTATCGCCGAAACCGCAAACAAATGCCCGCCAATCCGCATGAAGTGGAACTGGCACTGGCAGAAGGTGTCGAACTGGTCGAATTCTGGGCTCCGACCCGCATTTTCCCGGACAAGCGCATCGAATTCGAACGTTCCCGCTACGCACCGGACGCGAAGACGACGCCACCGGTTACGGTAAGAGCAGACCACATTTTTGCCGGCATCGGTCAGGAAGCCGACCTCAGCTGGCTTGACGGAACGAAGATCGAAACCAAATGGGGCAATATCGTTTGCGATCCGGTCACCCTGCAAACCGGTGAACCAGGCATCTTCGCCGGCGGCGATATCGCCCATGGCGCAAGCACAGTAGTCGCAGCGATCGGTTCCGGCAAACGTGCCGCCGAATCCATTCATTCATGGCTGATGGGCGTACCCGCCGATTTCGAATCACTGGAACCGCAACGCCGCGATCAGGTCCCGTTTTTGCCGTCCACACCGCAACAGCGCACGTCGGCCGAACGTGCCCATATTGAGGAAAACGATCCGTCCACCCGTAAATTCTCCCACGAATTCATGCAGAAAGACTGGGATGAAAAGGTCGCTGCCGTGGAAGCCGAACGATGCCTGCGTTGCGACGTCTGTATCGGTTGCGGTCTGTGCGAACTGGCCTGCATCGAAGTCGGCGCCGAAGCGCTCAAGATGGTCGAAACCAAAGGCGGACGCATGGTCTTCAAGGATTTCACCACACCTGCCGAAAAATGTATCGGTTGCGGCGCCTGTACATCCGTATGTCCGACCGGCGCCATCATCGTGGAAGACCGAGACGGGTACCGCGTTACGGAAATCACCGGCACTGTCGTCCGCAAGCAACCGCTTCAGGTATGCTCGTGCTGCGGCGAAACCTTCTCAGCATCGACTACGCAATACCTGAAAACACGCGACGAACTGGGCAAGAAAGTACTGGAAGAAAACCTCTGTCCGTCATGTGCTCGGCTCAAATCGGCCAAGTCCATGAAAGACATGCAGTGGCTGGCACAGCTGTTCTGATACTGCGCCACCTTTACGATCAGGTGGCACTGCGATTCAGCAGCCAGTCGACCACCTGATTTTCCCTGTTCAGATCGAGCCAGAGAACCGGACGAATCAAATCGTCCGGTTTTTGTATATCGGACGCCACCACTTCGATATATTTGTTTTCGGGATACATCGGCTTTTTGCCCAAGGACGGACGAAACACCTCGATACGCGGAATCGGCTCGTCACGAAACCCTTCGACCAAAACCAGATCGGCCGGCTTCATTCTTGAAACCAGTTCTTTCAGTGTCGGTTCGCGCTCTCCCCGCAACTCATGCGCCAGCATATAACGGTAAGGCGACGCCAGCATCACTTCCGCCGCGCCGGCACCGCGAATCCTCGCACTGTCTTTTCCCGGCGGTTCCAGCTCGACATCGTGATGGCTGCTCTTGATGACATTCACACGCAGCCCCATCAACGAAAGCAATGGCAGGATTTTTTCCAGTAAAGTGGTTTTCCCGCTGCCTGACCAGCCTGACAAACCGACCAGCGGATAACGCGGCACATATTGTTTCACACGATCACCTCTTGTTTGATCTCTCGATACCATACGGACATAACCGATACTTCTTATCTGACAACATCAAGATACTGCCAGTCCGACTGCATGATCGGATGTTTCTTGAACCCCAGTACACGGGGACGCACCAGCCAGTTCCGTGTTCGCGATACATGTACGACCCACGCCGTATCCGCTTCCATCTGACGATTCATCATGACATACAGTGCATTGCGTTTTTCACCGGGAGGCAACCTGACAGCCTGACGGTACAAATTATCGAAAGCCTTTGAACGATAACATCCGTAATTGCCTCGTCCGGCATTCGGACCATAGAGCAACTGCAGGAAATTCTCGCCTTCAGGATAATCGGCATGCCATGCGCCGCCCCACATCATGAGCCGGCATCCGGCCGCATCTTTCAGATTGTCGGCAAAATTGCCGACCTCGAACTCCGCACGAATCCCGATTTCATCCAGTCCCCTTTTCCAGATTTCCGACACGACACGCGAACTGGCACTGGCTTCCGTCCGGATTTTCAAGACCAGTGGCGAGCCGTCCGGCATCGTCCGGTAACCATCGGCTTGCCGCCTGTATCCGAAATAATCCAGCAACCGGGAAGCCAGTTCCGGTTCATGGGCGATACTGCTTTTGTATGACGGATCATGCCCTGCCACTCCGGGCGGAACAATCATTTCCGCTTTTTTCGCCATCCCGTTACGCAACAATTCGATTTCAGCCTGCGTGTTGTAAGACATGGCGATCGCCCGCCGCAACGCGATTTTTTCCTTGCTGTATCCCCCCGTGACAGGGTCTTCCATATTGAAAAGGGTATAAGTGATTTCCGGCTCGACCATCGCATATTGCCGGATACCCTGATCGACGAACTCCTGCTTCAAACGTCCGTTTTCCAGCGCGACCGGAGCCGCCAGTTGCGGCAATTTGTCGAAATCGATCCGTCCTTCCATAAAAGAAAGCCAGCGAGACTGCTCTTCCTCGATAATGGCGATTTCCACACGACCGATCTGCGGCATCTGTTTGCCTTTCATTTCCCTGACCAGCCGTTCATCCCATGCATCGTCACCAGGCTGGAAATCCCATACGAACCCGCGGTAATAGGGATTGGCTTCCAGCACAATCTTGCTGCGTGGCACATATTCCTTCAGCATATACGGCCCTGTACCGACCGGATGGAACGCGACACGCTCTCCATACGCTTCGACAACCTCACGCGAAACTGCAGCCAGTGCGCCATAAGCCAGTACATACAGAAAATTGGCATCCGGCGCATTGAGCCGGATACGCAAGGTATAACGATCCGGCGCCTGCAATCCGGAAGCCGGCTCGTCATAATCGAATCTTCCCATCCGCACAGCCTTTTCAGTCAGCGCATCCAGACCGGCGATCTTTCCCCGGATAAACCCGGCCGATGGCGAACGGTTGGCCGGATCGGCCAGTCGCTTGATGGCATAGATATAATCGTTTGCTGTCAATTCACGCTGCCTGCCGCCGAAAACCGGATCGGGCGCGAAATAAATATGCTTTTTCAGCCGGAACACGTATGTTTTTCCGTCCGGACTGATTTCAGGCATGGTTTCTGCCGTATTGGGCACCAGCTTTGCGGGTCTTGCCAGATAATCGTAGGTCAACAACGTTTCGAAAATGGCATCGGCCACCCAACCGGAATAGTAATTTTGCGTCCGCACCATATCAAATCCGTCATCGGCCGCCTCGAACACACTGTGAATCACCTTGTCCGGATCGGCCGCGAACGCATGGCCCGCAGTCAGCATGACATATGTCGACAACAGGAAAACCGCAACCAGCTTTCCGATGGCCGCCGATAACATGCTGTCATTTCCTCGCTTCGTCATCATATCGTTCCGTTTCATGCCGATACAAAACCACCATCCCGCACCGGTTTGGCAACCCGCACGAATCTGGCAAATCATTTATTTTAGGCATTATAATTTTATGTTTACGCTAACCTCCGAAAATATTGATGCAGGTCTTTCGCGGATTCACGGACAATTTACCACAGGGGCCACGTGCGCTGGCGATCGGTAATTTCGACGGCGTGCACCGTGGACACAAAGTGTTGCTCGCCCGATTGCGGCAAGCGGCAGACCGTCTTGGTCTGCCTGCCGCCGTCCTGACATTCAATCCGCATCCGAGACAATATTTCGCACTGAAAACCGGGAAAATGGCCGATGCACCAGCGACCATTACCCCGTTGCGCGAAAAAATCCATGCGTTATCGCAGTGCCATCTCGACGAAGTCATCATCGCCCGTTTCAACCAGACGATCGCCAGCCTGGGCGCCGAGGACTTCATCAAAAAAATCCTTGTCGACACTCTGCATGTCGAATGGCTGATGGTCGGCGAAGCCTTCCGCTTTGGGAAAGGCAGGACAGGAACGACAGACGACCTTGAAAAAGCAGGTCACCGATACGGATTCCATACAGAAATCCTGCCCGCCGTCACCGACATGAACGGCCGCATTTCTTCATCCGCCATTCGTCTCGCGCTGGAACAGGGCGATTTCGAAACCGTCGCGACACTTCTCGGGCGCCCCTACACCATCTCGGGCCATATCGTACATGGCGACAAGATCGGACGCGGGCTGGGCTTTCCGACGGCCAATATCCCGATTCGCCATTACAATCCGATATTGTCCGGCGTTTTCATCACCCGTGTACACGGCCTTGCCGACAAGCCTCTGCCCTCGGTATCCATGATAGGGACCCGCCCGACCATCGAAAGTGACCGTCATATCATGCTGGAAACCCATATTCTGGATTTCCACCGTAATTGTTACAGTTCGCTCATCGAAGTCGAATTTTTGAAAAAATTGCGGGATAATCAAAAATTTCCGGATCTTGGTGCATTGACCGCCGCCATCGGGAAAGACGTGGCCGCCGCCAGATCGTATTTTGAAAAAACACCTGAGCAAAAGTTAACTGAATAGCGGACAGAAACGGTAAAATCAGTCGCCAAGTCCGTTGCAACCCATATCAAGCGTGATAAACATGTCGAACAAACCATCAGATTCGTCCGGTAAAAAACAGTCAAGCAAAAACAAACCCGGCAAGGAATATCCGGTCAACATGCCCGATACACCATTCCCCATGCGAGGCAATCTCGCCAAACGGGAACCTGAATGGATCAAGCAATGGCAGGACAAGAAAATCTATCACCGCATCAGAAAAGCGGCTGCCGGCCGCCCGCAGTTCATTCTTCATGACGGCCCGCCCTATGCAAACGGCGACATCCACATCGGTCATGCCGTCAACAAAATTCTGAAAGATATCGTTGTCAAATCGCGCGGTCTGGCCGGTTTCGATGCCCCTTATGTTCCGGGGTGGGACTGTCACGGCATGCCTATCGAAATCCAGATCGAAAAAATGTACGGGAAAAACCTGGCGGCGACCGAAGTACAAGCCAAGGCACGTGCCTATGCCAGAGAACAGGTCGAACGGCAGAAAAAGGATTTCATCCGTCTGGGCGTACTCGGCGACTGGGACAACCCGTACCTGACGATGAACCATACCAATGAAGCCAACGAAATCCGTGCGCTGGCACGTCTGCTTGAAAAAGGCTATGTATTCCGCGGACTGAAACCGGTCAACTGGTGTTTCGACTGCGGTTCCGCACTGGCAGAAGCCGAGGTGGAATACCAGGACAGACGCGACCCGGAAATCGACGTCGGCTTCCCGTTTGCCGAACCGGAAAAAGTCGCTGCCGCTTTCGGCATGTCTGAACTGCCGCTGCCGACAGGTTATGCCGTCATCTGGACGACAACCCCATGGACCATCCCGGCCAACCAGGCCCTGAATGTCCATCCAGAATTCGATTATGCACTGGTCGAAACGGAAAAAGGCCTGCTGATCGTCGCCGACGAACGGGCTAAACTGCCGTCATCCGAAGCAGGCAAGACACTGCTTCAGAAACGCTATGGCCTGAATGTATGGAAGATACTGGCGACGGCCAAGGGTGCCACACTGGAAGGCATCCGTTTCAGACATCCACTGTACGATGCACATGAAGGTTACCGCCGTCTCTCGCCGATCTACGCCGAAGAATACGTCACGCTGGATACCGGTACCGGTATCGTCCATTCCGCCCCGGCCTACGGTGTGGACGACTTCCTGTCCTGCAAATCGCACGGTATGAAGGATGATGAAATCCTCAATCCGGTCATGGGTAACGGTCATTATGTATCCTCGCTGCCACTTTTCGGCGGCATGATGATCTGGGATGCATCGAAACTGATCTGCAATACCATGCAGGAAGCAGGCACGCTGTTCAATCTCGACATGATGACGCACAGTTACATGCACTGCTGGCGCCACAAAACACCGATCGTATACCGAGCCACCTCACAATGGTTCGCCGGCATGGACATCAAACCGAACGACACATCCCTGACCTTGCGCGAAACGGCGCTCAAGGGTGTCGAACAGACCACTTTCTATCCTGACTGGGGCAAGGCACGCCTGCAAGGCATGATCGCCAACCGTCCCGACTGGACGCTCTCGCGCCAGCGCCAGTGGGGCGTTCCGATGGCCTTTTTCGTACATCGTGAAACCGGTGAACTGCATCCGAGAACGCTGGAACTGCTTGAGGAAATCGCAAAACGTGTCGAAAAAGAGGGTATCGAAGCCTGGCAAACCCTCGATCCGAAAGAATTGCTGGGTGAAGAAGCGGCGCTATACGAAAAGAACCGCGACACGCTCGATGTCTGGTTCGATTCCGGTGCGACCCATCAGACCGTCCTGCGCGGTTCGCATGCAAAAGCACTCCGTTTCCCGGCAGACCTGTATCTGGAAGGTTCCGACCAGCATCGGGGCTGGTTCCATTCATCCCTGCTGACGGCATCCATGCTCGACGGCTGCCCGCCTTACAAAATGCTGCTCACACACGGTTTCGTTGTCGACGGCGAAGGTCGCAAAATGTCGAAATCCATGGGCAACGTCATCTCCCCGCAAAAGGTTTTCGATACACTGGGGGCCGATATTTTGCGCCTGTGGGTCGCATCGACAGACTATTCCGGTGAATTGTCCATCTCGGATGAAATTCTCAAACGCGTCACCGAATCCTATCGACGTATCCGCAATACCCTGCGTTTTCTGCTGTCCAACACAGCCGATTTCGATCCCCTCAAAGATGCTGTCGCCATCGACGACTTGCTGGAAGTCGACCGCTATGCCATCGCATCCATGAAAGCGCTTCAGGAAGAAATCATGGCTCACTACGACCGTTTCGAATTCCATCCGGTCGTATCCAAACTGCAAACCTACTGTTCCGAAGAACTGGGCAGTCTCTATCTCGACATCCTCAAGGACAGACTGTACACATCGAAGACTGTTTCGCATGCCCGTCAGTCGGCACAAACGGCACTGTGGCACATCACACATGCACTGCTGCGTCTGATGGCACCGATCCTGTCGTTCACATCCGAAGAAGCATGGCAGGCATTCGCCTCCGAAAAGGAATATGCAGACAGTGGCGAAACCCTGTTCACGCTGACGGCCTATGAACTGCCGGAAATCAGTGACGGTGCACAACTGCTCGAAAAATACAGCCGGCTCAAGGTCATCCGCGCCGATGTCATGAAACGGCTGGAAGAAGTCCGTATCGCTGGCCAGATCGGTTCTTCCTTGCAGGCGGAAATCGAAATCCGCGCTTCCGGAGACAAATACCGACTGCTCAAGAGCCTTGGCGAAGATCTGAAATTCCTGATGATCACGTCCCGTGCCGAAGTCATCGAAGTCGCGGACAACACCGAAGAATCGATCACTGTCAAACCATCCGCATACCAGAAGTGCGAACGTTGCTGGCACTATCGCAGCGATGTCGGTTCGGATACGCAACATCCGCAACTTTGCGCACGTTGTGCCGAAAATCTTTTCGGCCAGGGTGAAAAACGCCGGTTCGTCTAGGCTGTTTATATTTCTGTCGCCACCGGAATCTATTTCCGGTGGTTTTTTCAAACCGGATTATGGCAACCAGAAACATTTACTACAAAAGCAAAACCGGTATTTTGCACTGGCTGGGCCTTGCAATTGCAATCGTCCTGCTCGACCAGATCAGCAAGATCTGGATTTCCCATATCCTTCATTACGGCCAGGCCATCAGGATAACGTCGTTTTTCAACCTGATTCTGGTTTATAACGAAGGCGCCGCCTTCAGTTTTCTGGCATCCCAGTCGGGATGGCAACGGTACTTTTTCACGGCCATCAGCATTCTGGCCGTCGTCGTCATTGTGTACCTGCTGAAAAAACATGCCCACCAGCGCCTGTTTTGCCTGTCGCTGGCATTGATTCTGGGCGGAGCCATCGGCAATCTGATCGACCGCTCCCTGTACGGTCACGTCATCGATTTTCTGGACGTACACGCCATGGGATGGCACTGGCCGACATTCAATATCGCAGACTGCGGTATTACAATCGGAGCCGTCCTGTTTATCATCGACGAGCTCAAGCGCGTCAGAAAAAGCTGATCGTATCTGACACGCAAAACCATCCACAATACGGAGAGAACATATGGATTTGTCCGGCAAAAGGATTTTACTGGGTCTGACCGGCGGCATCGCCTGTTACAAATCGGCTGAATTCGCACGCGCGATGATCCGCGAGGGCGCATCCGTACAGGTCGCCATGACCGCAAATGCCATGAAGTTCATCACCCCTGTCACCATGCAGGCACTGACCGGACACACCGTCTTTACCGACTCATGGGACGATCGGCTGGAAAACAACATGCCGCATATCGACCTGACACGCCAGGCCGATCTTGTCGTCATCGCGCCCTGCTCAGCCAATTTCATGGCCAAACTGGCCAACGGCCTGTGTGACGACCTGCTCTCGACCCTGTGTCTGGCCAGACCATCCGAAATACCCTTTATGATCGCACCAGCCATGAACGCGGAAATGTGGAAGAAGCCGGCGACCCGACGCAATGTCAACCGCCTCAAGGCCGACGGCGTACTGATTGCCGGTCCTGCCTCAGGATATCAGGCCTGTGGAGAAATCGGCGACGGTCGCATGCTGGAACCTGCGCAACTGCTCGAAGAAGTGATCGCAGCGCTGCAACCGAAAAGCCTGGCAGGCCGAAACGTACTGATTACAGCAGGACCGACATTCGAACCGATCGATCCCGTTCGCGGCATCACCAACCGTTCTTCAGGAAAAATGGGCTATGCCATCGCACGCGCCGCACGCGAAGCAGGCGCCACCGTCACCCTGATATCGGGCCCCACTGCACTGGATACGCCATATGGTGTCACCCGGATCGACGTCATGACCGCCATCGAAATGCGCGATACCGTCATGTCACATATCAGCAAACAGGACATCTTCATTTCCGTCGCAGCCGTCGCGGACTGGCGTGTCGCCAATGCCAGCGGACAAAAAATCAAAAAAAACGGTGACGGCAAGACACCGGTACTGGAATTTGCCGAAAATCCGGATATTCTCGCCTCGATCGCCGCACTTCCCGACCCGCCCTATTGCGTCGGTTTCGCCGCCGAGTCTGAAAAACTGAGCGAATACGCCGAAGCCAAACGCCGCAAAAAAGGCATCCCGCTTCTCGTCGGCAATATCGGACATGAAACTTTCGGCAAAGATGAAAACACCCTGATTCTGTTCGATGAAACCGGCCATCTCGAACTGCCGCACGGCAGCAAACAGATACTCGCCCGCCAGCTGATCGATCAGATCGCAAAACGCCTTTGATATACCGCCATGAAAACGATCGACATCAAAATACTGGACGCCCGTATGAAGGAATATCTTCCTTCATACGCTACCCCGGGCAGCGCCGGTCTGGATTTGCGTGCCTGCATCCCGGAACCGCTTGTCATCGGGCCGGGCGAAACCCGTCTGGTTCCGACAGGTCTTGCCATCCATATCGCCGACCCGGGATATGCTGCCCTCATCCTGCCACGCAGCGGTCTGGGACACAAACATGGCATCGTACTGGGCAACCTCGTCGGTCTGATCGATTCGGATTATCAGGGACAACTGATGGTTTCGACCTGGAACCGCGGCGACAAGGCCTTCACCCTGAATCCGCTGGACAGACTGGCCCAACTGGTCGTTGTCCCGATACTTCAGGTCGGCTTCAACATAGTCGATGAATTCGGGGAAAGCACACGGGGTACCGGCGGTTTCGGGAGTACAGGAACCCTCTGAAGGAAAGTGAACCTACCATGAAGACACCTTTGAAATCGTTTTGGCAATTCATTCGTTCGGGCAAAACAGGATACCGGATCGTCTGTTGTTGCTGCGCCCTGCTGGTCACGGCCTGTGCCACTGACTCCACATGGATGGGCAATGAAGACATGGAGATCGAAACATCCGGGAAACCACGCCTTGAACAAGTCGTCGCCATGCAGGATCGTCTGGACAGAGTAGGTGGAAAGTTGCTGATCGGCAATGCTGCACTTTGCCGCAAACAACTGCGCAACCTGCTTGGATTCAGTGTCGCCAACAAATACTCGTATTCACAGGAACTGTCTTCTCTTGCAGCAGAAACCTATGGACTGGGTGAACGACTTCAGGTCATGAACGTCATTCCGGGCAGCGGCGCCGACCGCGCCGGTCTGCAACGAGGCGATATCTTGCTGCGCATCGGCAACAAACCGGTACCGCAAGGCGCACATGCCGAACGCGAAACCGTCGAGCTGCTTTCCTCGCTGGTATCAAACAACAAATCGCTGCGCCTTACCGTATTGCGCAACAACAGGCAGAAAAACATGACAGTCGCCCTGACACCTGCTTGCGGTTTCCGCATCGAACTGGGACAAACACCCAACGTCAATGCCTATTCCGACGGCAACCGCATTCTCGTCACCCAGGGCATGATGCTTTTCGCACGCTCAGACGAAGATCTGGCCTATGTCATCTCCAAGGAAATGGCGCATAACGTTCTGGGACATGCCAAAACGCTTCAGAACACGCAAGCGGCGACCCTTCTGATCGACAATCTGATCCGGAATCCGTCATATCAGATACAGGGTAACGGCGGACTGAAACCGGTACCGAAAAAATTCGATATCGACGCCGATACACTCAGTCTGGCCATGTCGCTGCGAGGCGGTTATGCCATCGACAACGCCACCCAATTCTGGAAACGGGTTGCCTACCGATTTCCGGCTACAAACGTCCGGAACTACACCGCACTGCACCCTTCGACATCGGCACGTCTCGAAGCCATGCCCAATGCCATCATACGTATCAAGGCCATCGACAAACGGCGAAAGGCACTGGCCACACCGAAGCAATAGGTACCATATGATGGTGACAAGCCTCCGCTCCGACGATATGCCATCTGTCACAAGCACGCCATCACACATAGCCTGACATGCAATCGCAACAGGGAATGACTGCAAGAGGGCACGTCGTTTTGACGTGCCCTCTTGCATCGGGAATCATTTACTGCGGACAAACCGACTGCCAAATAACGGCCAGACCGGTATTTACCGCTCCGTCAACAGCAACTTGATCGCCAGACCGACAAATATCGTTCCTGCCAGACGATTGATCCATCGCTGGATATTGGCAGAGCGATTCAGCCATTCTCCCAATGCACCGGCAGCCAGTGCGATCGCACCAAACACCAGAATGGCTGAAACGATGAAAACGAACCCCAGTTCCATCATCTGCAATGCAAGCAGACCCCGCGACGGATCTGCGAACTGCGGCAAAAACGCCAGAAAAAAAATACTGACTTTCGGATTGGTAATATTCATGAAAATACCGCGCCGGTACAGCTGCCCGCTTGTCAGGATGACATTGTGACCTCCGTCGATAGTCGTGGCACCGCTACGAAATGCACCCCACGCCAGATACAGCAGATAGCCGGCACCGGCCAGCTTCAAAAGCGTAAACGCCAGTTCCGAAGTCTTGAAAATAACCGCGACACCCAACGCCACGGCCGTCGTATGAAACAACAGACCGGTACAGAGCCCCATCACCACGAGAAGTCCCGCCTTTTTTCCCTGCAATGCCGATTGTGTCAGCACGAAAATATTGTCGGGACCGGGAGCGATCGCCAGAATCAGGCATGCAATGAAATACGTCCCCAGTACATCGATTGGAATCATAAAAAAACCTGCATAAAACCGGAAAATGGAAAGAATACCCGAACCCGGCTGGCAATAAAATCATTCATGACCATTTGGCACCAACGAAAAAAAACAACCTGTCTGAAGTCGACAAGCGAATTGACGTCAAGTCATTGATACGTCTATAATTTAATACTTTCCGTCCGTTCCGGAAAAATAACAGAAGGCTGTGTCCGTCCCGACAGTGGGCGGAACCACCCGTTTGAACGTGTAAACATTACAGGAAACTACTATGAAAACCTTTTCCGCCAAGGACAGCACCGTCCAGCGTGAGTGGTTTGTGATCGACGCAACCGACAAGGTTCTCGGACGTGTCGCCAGCGAAGTGGCACGCCGTCTGCGTGGCAAACACAAACCTGAATTTACCCCACATGTCGATACCGGTGACTACATCATCGTCGTCAACGCCAGCAAGCTGCGCGTAACCGGCAAAAAGACGACCGACAAGAAGTACTATCGCCACAGCGGCTTCCCGGGCGGCATTTACGAAACGACTTTCGAAAAAATGCAGCAGCGTTTCCCGGGTCGTGCACTCGAAAAAGCCGTCAAGGGTATGCTCCCGAAGGGACCTTTGGGTTATGCCATGATCAAAAAGCTGAAAGTCTATGCGGATGCAACCCATCCACACAGTGCACAGCAGCCAAAGCCACTCGAAATCTAAGGAGCAGACATGATCGGTAACTACAATTACGGAACCGGCCGTCGCAAAAGTGCCGTTGCACGTGTTTTCATCAAGGCAGGCTCTGGAAAAATCACTGTAAACGGCAAACCGGCCAACGAATACTTTTCTCGCGAAACCGGCCTGATGGTCATCCGCCAGCCGCTCGAACTGACCGACAATGTCGAACGTTTCGACATCATGGTCAATGTTTCCGGCGGTGGTGAATCCGGACAGGCAGGTGCAGTTCGTCATGGCA
>NZ_JAMKYL010000008.1:0-56382 GCF_027158465.1 Oxalobacter paeniformigenes | reverse complement strand
CATTACCGGTGATATTGAGACTATCACCTGAGACAACTTGAGCACTTGCTATGTTGATCGCACCACTTGTAGCAAATATTGCCAGACTTGCAATCATTGTTACAACCAACTTGGTACCTGATTTTCCAACAGTAGCAGCTAGTTCACTAGCAACGACCAGCATACCCTTGGAGCGGCTGAATATCACCTTGTATATTTTATTCACGTTTCTCTCCTTCATCATCATGTTTACTTTTACGGGATAACCCGCTCAGGATGACGGCATTGCCAATGTCTGTTATTAAGCATTAACAGACAACAAAAGAAACGTAAATTATTGATTTAAATAATATTTAAAACAAAAAATCCATCAGCACAAAAAGAAAATGCCATGTTTTTCGCGATGATTATGGAATCGATATCTTGTTTATTGCATTACAGAATGTTACTGTCCAGAAGTCATGATGTACGGTCCGTTAATGCTTATTATCATTCACATGCTTCGTTACATTTACACAACAAACTCATAATTGAGACAAACTAACCTGCCTGTCTTGCACTCAGCAAAACCACAGCTCCACGATGCACATCCGCCGTACTGTACGCTTTGTCCAAAAAGAATACCGTTGATAATTCAGATAAAAAGAAAGATATGTCTGCGAGATATATCATATGGAATGACTTTTTCGCCATACATGACACAAGTGCGATGTCTTGTCGGTTATTCAGAAAACCGTATTACGCCGGACTGCCTCAAACGAACGGATCGATTCGGACAACAGTTTGCGCCATTGTTGCCGGTCCGCAGGCCGCATGAACCTGACGGATTCTTCTCTGTCCCGAGGCAAATCCGGCATCATTGCCAGTGCACGCGAAAGGCAATCGAAACCATGTTCCAGCGTTTTTTTGGCACGACTTCCCAGCGCGTTTTGCTCGGCCAGCATGACGAACTCCCCGCACAATGAACGATCCGCTATCCTGTGCCATTCAACCCGTGAGAAAACGGTCTCGCTCACTGTTTCGACACCATCCGGCATATCGAGCATGTCTTCCAAACAAACGATCAGGTTGCGCAAACGACCTTCCAGAATCGTCCCGTACATATAAACAAAAAGCTGGACATGATTGTCACGCTGTTTCTTGACATGAAAGGCCAGTACGGCGATCAGTACCAGTACGACCACGATACCGGCAAGCGGCAATATTTCCTGCATAGTGAACGACCCGGAACGGTATTTCAGACCTGTGATACGCCCCCGAAAACAGGCAAACGTATCCGATCCGCCAAAAGGCTTTTGCTATCATAAAAGCCAGAACGGTTTCTGGCTATTCCGACAATCAAGGTTTTGCCAGTCTGTCGTTTTTCTGAAAACATCCTGCCGGCTCGCATATACCCTCCGACATGGTAAACCATTGCAGCGCAATGCCACCGGAAACACATACTGCAGCACTCAGTCGGTTTCGTTATATTTCCTGTCGGAACCGCGTGCTTTTTCGACAGGATATTTCAGAGCGTTTTTTTTCATTTTCCGCAAGGCAGCCTGTTGCAAATCGATTTTCGCCAGTGACGCAAAGCGTATCAGATACAACAGAATATCGGCCAGTTCTTCCTCGGTATGTTGCCGTACCGCCGGCTCGGCGTCGAGTTCATTCCAGTCATGCTGGCCACGCGTCCACTGGAAAATTTCCAGCAATTCCGAGGCCTCGACAGAAAGTGCGGACGCGATATTCTTGGGCGTATGGAAACGCCGCCAGTCGCGTTCATCGGCGAACCGTTCCAGCTTTTCAGCCAGCATCGCATCATCGATCATTTTGCGCACTCCGTCTGTTTTCAGCGATGCTGTCGTCCATCACTGCCACATGACCGACATCTTCGGCAGCACTCATCCGGATTTTCCCGAAATCGCGTCCGCTGGGCTGCTGATAAGCGAACAACCCGAATTCATGCAAAATAGAATAAAGATGATCGAAAATATCCGACATGATGGCTTCATATTCATTCCAGTCCGTCGTGGTCGTATAGCAATAAATTTCTATCGGCAAACCGGTCGGTCCGGGATCCATCTGACGAACCAGTATCGTATCGTTTTTGGCGATATCCGGATGATTGTGCAAAAAACGCTCGACATATGCCCGGAAAGTACCGACATTGGTCAGGCGTCTCCGAATCGGGAAACCGGATTTTCCATCGTCGAAACGGCTGTTCCATTCCGCGATTTCCTTTTCTTTCGCGTCAAGATAATCACGCAAAAGCGGCATATCCCGAAGGCTTTCCCGTTCCTGTTCCGTCAGGAAATGAATACTTGTCTGGTCGATATATATGGCACGCTTGATCCGCCTGCCACCGGATTCCTGCATACCTCGCCAATTCTTGAACGGATCGGTAATCAGACGGCGTGTCGGAAACGTCGTGATCGTCCTGTCGAAATTCCTGACCTTGACGGTATGCAATGCGATATCGATCACCGTTCCATCCGCATTGAGATTGGGGACTTCGATCCAGTCACCTACCTTGACCAGACCATTCGCTGAAATCTGGATACTGGCGACAAGCGAAAGCAGCGTATCCTGAAACACCAGCATCAATACCGCAGCCATCGCACCCAGACCGGACAGCAAGATAATCGGCGATTTGTCTATCAGTGTCGCGATGATCAGAATCCCCGCAATCAGATAAATACCGAGTTTGAGCAACTGGATATATCCCTTGATCGGACGACTGGCTGCAATAGGCCGCTGGTTATATAACGTTTCCACGATATTGAGTACACCGCTCAACGCCATGGCAAGCGTCAGAATGATGAAAGAGGCAGCAACAGCACGAACGATGTAGGCAACCTTTTCCGGAAGATGAGGAACCCATGCAATCCCGTGCGTGAAAACCGTCGCAGGTACGATATTCGACAATCGTGCGATCACCTTGTCGATCAGATTGCCGCCGACCTCAGGTATCGGAGAAAGTTTCAGCGCACGACGCACCAGACGGAGCAGTATTTTCTTGACGATGAAATTGAGTATCCACGAAATGGCGATCAGCAAGGCCAATGCCGCCAGTGTGTACAAAAACGGCGAACCATCGAAAAAGGAAAGATACTCGTTGATCAGTGACATCATGTTGGCTATCCGGTTGGGCAATGCAGAACTGCAGACGAACCGTCAGGCAGCTCCTTTGTTATCGCAGTGGAATATAGCATATTCCCCCTTTGCCGGCTTTACGTCATGTATGAAAATGCGATCCTTCTTATGACACCATCCGGTACCGTCAACCGGACATTTGCCTGAGCATTTACGATAACGATTTTCCCCTCGGTACCACGCATTCACCGGTGAAATTGGTATCATGCACCATTATTTACCGACAAACAGGAACTGCCAGCATGACTACCGCATCGAACGATCAGGACTTCCCGCCAAAAGGTTTGAACCCCGAATCCGTATGGAAACATTTTGCCGCACTGTGCCGGATACCTCGTCCATCCAAACACGAGGAACGCGTCCGTGATTATCTCGTGCAGTGGGCAACCGGTCAGGGACTGGAAAGCATCATCGACCGCGGCGGCAACCTCATCATCCGGAAACCGGCCAGCCCGGGACGAGAAAACGCATCCGGCGTCATCCTTCAGGCACATCTGGACATGGTCTGCCAGAAAAACGATGGCGTTATACATGATTTTCACAACGATCCCATCCATCCCGTCATCCGCGACAACCTGGTACTCGCCGAAAACACGACGCTGGGAGCTGATGACGGTATCGGTGTCGCGCTGGCACTGGCCGCTCTGGAAGATAACACACTGGTACATGGCCCCCTAGAGGCATTGCTCACCGTCGATGAAGAAGAAGGCATGGGCGGCGCCAACAAACTGGAAACCGGTGTATTGCGCGGCAACATCCTGCTCAATCTCGATAGCGAAACCTGGGGAGACTTTTGCCTGGGCTGCGCTGGCGGCATGGACATTTCCGTTTCCCGCCCAGGCCATTCCGAACCCATCCCGTCAGACTGGCAAACGGTCTGTATCCGTGTCTCCGGCCTGCGTGGCGGACACTCCGGCATCAACATCCATGAAGGGCGTGGAAACGCCATCAAGATACTGGTAAGGATACTGAATGCGCTGCAATCGTCCCTTTCATTGCGCCTTGCCAGCCTGACTGGCGGTACGGCACGCAATGCACTGCCCCGCGAAGCATCCGCAGTCATCGCCATCCGCCCGGATGATATGGACACGCTCACAGAACGGCTCGGACAGTTACAGGCAATTATCCGGCACGAACTGGCCGGTGTGGACGAAAAAGTCCGTATCGATTGCGAACCTGCTACTGCCGTAAACATCATGTCCATTGCCGACCAGCACCTCTGGCTGCGTACCCTCCATGCCGCTCCGCATGGCATATGGCGCATGAGTCCATCGGTTCCCGGTGCTCCGGAAACCTCGAACAATCTGGGAACAGTCAATCTGCAACCGGATAACGGAGCCTGTACACTGATGGCTCGCTCGACGATCGACAGTGCATGCAACGCGCTGGCGGATGAAATCACCAGCCTGTTCATGCTGTCCGGAATTCCCGTCGTGAAAGAAAACGCCTATCCGGGCTGGGCGCCCGACACCACCTCTCCACTGCTGACGACCTGCCGCAACGTTTACCGGCAGACCTTCGGTCAGGAACCTGCCACCCATATCATCCATGCAGGGCTGGAATGCGGCATCCTCAAATCCAAATACCCTGTACTGGATACCATCTCCTTCGGTCCGACTATCCACAGCCCGCATGCGCCGGGAGAATCCGTCGAAATCGACACAGTGGAAAAAGCATGGCGATTCCTGAAAGCCCTGCTCGCTACCATCGACTGACAACATATCCGGAAAAATCGTGATACAGCCGCCGGTTGCATACCGGCAGCTGTATCACGGCAAACGTCGCCCCGCGAATCTCCCTGTCATTCTCTTCCGGACCATACAAACGATATAAACACGCGCCATATTCCGCTTTACGGCACGATCCATATACCAAAACGGAATATCTGCCTTTCGTAGCGCAACCAATACGGTACGCCGCTCCGTTATGCGGTCCTTCGTGCGGCCAGTGCACGATAAAAAGCAATCTCGTTTTCCCAGAGCGTCGTCAAATCGACTTGTCCACTTCTGAAAGCCTCCAGAAAACCGGGTAATGCTTCCATCGTGATATATCGGACGGATGATGCATTCCCGACATCCAACCATGCATCCGGGTCGTTGCCATACCATCCGATCGCATTATCGCCATCCATCAATGAAGAGACATCCTTGGCCAGGTTGTTCGGATTGTCATAAACATGACAAAAATCGTCTCCGTCATCAGCGACCTGTAATTGCAAATAACCACTCGGATAAAATATGACGCTCATCTCCATCAGCATGCTCCCGATTTTCCGTTACAAACCGTTTGAACCGGTTTCTATCATATCCGAAAACCTTACACAAAGACCGCACCGCCTGCCGGCCTCCCTTGCCAGAAAACACAAACATACCGCGACGGACACGACGACAACACCAGACATATTCCCATCATCTGCGACTCGATATAACCTGCCGACAAACGACAGCAAGATTTTTGCACCATCTGTCATTTAACCGATCGGAAAATGACAACATACGATCACGACGCAAACCGAACAGACAAAAGCCAGCGTATCCATGATTTCCGAAACAATGCCGTTCATGTACTCCCCTTTCACGAAATACTGTCAATACATACAGTCTATCATACTGTATAAAAAAACAGTACTTTTTTCTTTCACCTGCCCTTCAGGCAATATCACAATGACCTGCTTACCATCACCCCATCACAAGAAACGACACCGCTTCCGGTGAGGACATCTCCATCATTCATCTGTAACGAACTGTAAAAAAACATTCCGCGTGCAAGACATCCTGCCATAATGTGTTTCACATCACCCTAATCAAGAAAAAACACCTGCAAACATTACTGTTTGCAGGTGTTTTTTCATCTTCCGGCCGCAGTTTCCGTCATCTGCACACCATCACGGATAGTGCTCCATAAACCTCTTTATCTCCATTTCCTGTGGACCACTTCGTGAACAGTACACCTTTCTCCTTGCGGTACAATCATTTGTACTTCCTGGCAATCAAACAGGCGTTTCCTTCATCCGTTCCCACAGCAACTTTCATCCTGTTTCCCGAATTCCATCGCCGATGTTCTCCATAAAAAAACCGCTTTTTCCGCTATCAAAACAAACGATTCACCAACAACATTAAAATCTTTCAGTGAATCGCCGGAAATGCAATATGAACGTTCCGGCAACATGTCCTGATAACGTGACAGGCCCGCCTTTGCCTCTTCACCACACTCCATGCACATCACGCCATCAGGACATAAAAAAATCTCCCGTCAGCAAAACGGGAGATTTGCAGACAGGAATGGCTATCGATCACTCATTGATGTCGAGCAGACCTGAATAGCTGACGAATGCTTTTTCGCCACGATAAATCGGCAGGGGTTTTTCACCTTCTTTCAGCGGGGTATCACGCTGCTGGTTTTCATTGGCGAAGCTGACATAAGCGAAATTGCCTCTGGCGCCTTTTGCCTTGTATGCGGCCTCGATTTCGTGGATATTGTCTGGAATTTTCGCTTCCTGCGGATAACGGACAGCTTGCACGACAACCCATTGCAGCCCTGTGTCGCCACCCATCCAGATCGATGGCTGCAATTCCGGATTGCTGTTCGATGCCGTAACCTGTTCCCCACTTTCGACCAGATTCTTGCGAACGACCTGAACGGCGAAATCATGCAATTCCCAATCTGTCATTTCGATCTTTTCGTCGGTGACGAGATCTGGCGGATTGACCGGCTTGCGATCTTTCAGGGAAAGCAGTCCCCAGCCTTTTTCCGTCGGCAACCAGTATCCGAACGAGAATCGCATCGGCATGATACAGGCATGTCCTTTGCATTTTTCCGCGATTTTCTGCAAGGCCGCTTCAGAACCCGGTGTCTTGAGCTGACCGTCCGCATCCTCGATCCGGACAAAAAACAGCTGATTGCCGAGACGGAACGAAAGATGTTCCATAAACGGCTGATCCAGATGGGCGCGTATCCATACCGGACCGCCTTCCACCTGACATTGCAGGTGACGTCCCGCTGCCTGCCAGCACTGGATGAAATCATCGGTTACAACTGTGGATACTTGTGTTTCCTGCATAATGTTTCCTGTTCAATGGGGGAATAAAACCGTATTGTACCGGACATTGATGACATACTGGTTTGCCATCACAGCAACCGGCAGCAATATCATATCATTATGTTCTGAAATGTTTGTCGACCAGATCCTGAGGCGAAGTTCCCCGGATAAATTCCGATTCGACGATCTGTATGAACGGCTGTTTGCCGCCACACCGCCGTATCACAGGCGTCGGACGCAATCCTTTTTCCAGCAATACCTGTACCAGCTGGAAATAGTAAGGCAAGACACCTTCGATGAAATCCCAGCGTTTCGGCGCAGCGATGGAATACAGCCAGCGATCGACAAAGTGCGCCGGATCCTCGCCTGTTCTGTGCGATTGCGCGATAGTTTCATCATACGCTTCTTTCAACACTTCTTTCAGCAAGGTTTCTTCAGCGCCTTGTATGCGCAATTCACGGATGACGTGGATTTCATATGCCTGTGGTGTCGGATACTGTTCTCTGAATGTCTGTACGGATTGCACGCCGCTTTTGACTTCGTTGACGATCCGGCTTTTGCCGAACCATTTTTTCAGGACACCCAGCAGAAACACGATTACTACCGCCCCAATGACGGCTGTCACGATCACCCATGTCTCCATTCACTCGCCCCCATAATCCCCCGAATTGTCTTTCCCGTCCCATACATTCCGATACAACGGTCACGGATGTCTGTTCCGTATTTTATCCCATGCATACCGTGCATGCCGCTAATTTGCCGGCTCGCCACATTCAGGCAAATCATCCCAGGATGTCGTATAACGCGGCGAGGCCTTTTCCTTTTTTGGCATCCATCGCCGGCTGAGTCTGTCGTCCTGTGACAAACGCAGCGTACCGTCTCCGAAGCGAGCATTGATGGTATCCATGATTTCATCGATCCGCTTTCTTTTTTCTCCCCCCACCGAAAACAGATCGGAACAGCCACTGTCGGCAGAGGACAATTCGCTGACGCATAACCCACCCTTTCGGTATTCATGTCCGTTGCGGTATATCCGTCGCAATCCATGCATGGCATACCGGCTGATTTCCGCAGTGCTATCTGTCGGTTCTGCAAACGGCATGCAAAAACAGGGGTGATATTGCGGCTTGTCCAACCTGAAAGGATCGGTTTCCAGAAAAACCTGCACCATACCTGCCACCAGTTTTTCCTGACGCAACTGTTTGCCAACATGGGCTGCATGAAACGCCATCGCGTTTTCCAGATCGTCCAGACGGGTAATACGCACTCCGAATGATCGGCTCGACAGTATCTGTCGTCTGGGCGGTCTGACTTGCGTGATATCGAGACAGGAAACGCCACGCAACTCAAGAATCAGCCGTTCCATCGTCACACCGAACTGCGCACGCATCATCCGGATATCGGCATCATGCAGCTGTGCGGCATTTCCGATCCCCATTCCTGCCAGAGTACGAGAGAGCCGCCGGCCGATTCCCCATACTTCTCCTGCCGGAATTCCCGACAACAGTTCCCGCTTACGCACCATATCCAGCGTATCGCAGGTAAAAACGCCTCCGGATACGGGATGTTTCTTTGCCACGAAATTCGCCAGCTTCGCCAATGTTTTGGTCGGTCCGATGCCGACACAGACCGGTATGCCGACTTCACGCCAGACGGTTTCCCGAATGGCAAACGCCTGTTTGAGGACATCCGTTTGCCCGGTCATATCCAGAAACGACTCGTCCACACTGTATTCCTCATGTACCGGAGAAAAAACCGACAACAGCCGCTTGACACGGTTACTCAAATCGGAATACAGCGGGAAATTGCTGGAAAATACGATGACTTCACGATTTTTCGGTACACTGCTGACCTTGAACCAGGGTACCCCCATACCGATACCAAGTGCCTTGGCTTCATTGCTGCGCGAAATGACACAACCATCATTGCTTGAGAGCACAACGACAGGACGCCCCTCAAGGTCGGGTCGGAATACCCGCTCGCAAGATACAAAAAAATTGTTGCAATCGACCAGTGCGATACACCGCTCCATCCGTTTCTCCGCACAAACCGCTTCCGCTGCCAAAAACCGGCTTGCTTCGCCAGACTCCATTTGCACCGGCATCGCGAAATACTGTGATTATATACAGTTATTTGTCTTGTGAAAATGCCATGCCGAACGGATCGGATGATCGTCGGACACAATCGGAAAGCACAACCCGGGTGATTTCCTCAAACGAACATGTTATGGTGTGGCCAAACCAATTCCACCGATACCATGACGATTGAAATTCCTTACCGCTGTCCGGACTGCCGTTTCGAACGTATGCTTGTATATGGCACACAATGGCAACATGTCGACGAATTGCACCGTTACCGACGCGATATCCAGCGAGGGAAATATGGCGATGTTGCCGGAAAGTGGCTTGCGCGGTATCCGGATGCCATGCTTGTCATCTCGACTGCCTTGTTCGCCTGCCGCCGCTGTGATGCACTGCAAACCGCAGAACGGCTTTCACTGTATGCGTCCGGCAAACAGGTATGGGAAATGCCGGTCCGCTGCATGTCCTGTCATGCACCGTGCCATGTTCTGGATAAACCGCCGTCATCCCTGCCATGTACCGCATGCGGCAAAATTTGCCTGCGCCTCTGATGCTTTCCACGATACCTGCCAATACCATAAAAAAGCACGTCCTGTATCCAAAGAAATCAGGAAAAACTGCTGAAAACCTTGTCGATTTATCATTTTTTTAGCGCCAAATTTCCATAAAATTGCGAATTTTGCACATAAAATATATCTAATATGTCTATTGTAGACATTTTGCGATATTACAAAAACCGCTACACCAAGACAGCATAAATTGCTCTTACTTGACAGTTCAAGGCTAATTTATGAGTAACAGCATCGCTGCACGGCTTGGTAAAAATATCGCCGCAGTCCGCAAGGCCTCAGGAAAAACACAAGCGGAAATCGCAGAAAAAGTCGAAATCGATACCGTATCGCTTTCCCGTATCGAACGTGGTATCGTTTGCCCGAGTATCGCCACACTGGATCGCATCGCCAAAGTACTGGACAAACCGCTGGGAAGGCTGTTTGACAGCGTCTCTTCCGGAACAACGGCGCTGGCCGACGATATCATCACCATGCTGGAACCATTGTCTGAAAGCGACCGGCTTTTTCTGCTGGAACAAATCCGTTGCTGGGCCAACCGTCTGGCGAAAAAACCATAGCTTCTCCGAATATTACACAGACCGTACGTGTCGATCCGTCACGGTACGATCGCTATCGTCCATTCTTCACACTGGATACCCGTACAGCAATCACGCCCGATTCGCAAACGGGAAACCGCCTGTTTGCGCCTCGCCGAAAACGACTTGTTCGACCCGTCCGAAATCCAGATACCGGCTGTACAATGCATCGGCCAGATCCGGTTCACCAATCATACGATAGGCGTCAATGCATGCTTCCAGCGTCAATGCCCCGAACCCGGAAACTGCCGGATCATCGGACGCCAGATGTGCACGATAACGTGCCACAGCACGCTCACACAAATCATTCTGCGCCGGATAGATAACGACGAACCGGCCGGTATCGTAACGCCCGTTACAAACCATCACCCGGCTCAACATATGCTCGCGCCACAGTTGCTGTATCGGACTTGCACGCAACGCCACCGCATCGGCATCCCTGTACAACCCGACAAGACGCGACAATTCATCGTGGCGCGCTTTCGGACGCGTCGCAGCTTCCGCCATGGATTCGGTATATTTGACCTCGAGGGCGATATGTCCGCTTTCACCACCTGTCGTCACACATTCCACGAGCACATCGAACGCCGTGTAATCGCCGGTATAATCCGGATCGCCACGCGCCGGAGAATGCTCGAAATAAATTCCCTCCACACTCTCGACATAATCCGGAAAAAGATACCTGAAAAACCGGTTAGCCTTTTCGTCATCAAGTTTCAGTTCTCCGAACAGATTGAAGCACAACGGCTGACTGGACAACAGATTCATCCATAGTCGTTCCTCGTCGATCAGCGCACCGGTTTCCTGATAAACATATTCCCTGTACGCCAGTGCAGCGATTTCCGGCGTCAGAAAATTTCTTCCCTTCAATCCGCAATCTTCACTGATAAGGCTGCCGATTTCTTTCAGACCATTCCGGCTGTCATGACAACTTCCAATCGGCAAATTCCTTTCCTCACGCCACAACGCCTGCAACAGACGCGCCGCCGCCATGAAACGGTGATCTCCGGGTTCATTTACCTTGTGCGCCTTCAGAATATGTTTCGGAACACAGGGAAGTTTTCTGTTTTTCATGATGCCAGTCCTTTTTCATACAGCCGAGGCAAAACCACCGGCAAGCAACAAACGTATCTTTTTCATGCAAGACAGCCTGTTTCCGGATTCCTGCGTCCTTGCCATCCACTTCATGTACATACCATCTGCATGAACAGATACATCATATGGCGTGTATGCGACAAACCGTTTCGCATACAAAAACGCTCCGAATACGTGCGTTCCATTATGGAAACACATCCCGGACCGTGACGATCCACAGCCTTCATCCGGCTTGCGACATCCTTTTATATCATCCCCGCGTATATGGCGGACACGACCGCAAACATGCGAAAGGTTCTGCCGCCATGACCGGCAGCATCGACACCCTAAAAAGAAGAAAAAACGGAGAGAAAATACCAAGTGGACAAACGGCAGTATCCGCAATCAGAAACGCCTGCCGCCTCCGGTGCCTCGGCATCGGTAAAAACGACGACAAACAAGTCGGCTGCCGTCAAACACTATTCTTCGGTATCCTGACGCGAGGAAGATGCACACGACGAAAGCTTGTCGACCCAGCGCTCGATTTCTTCCATCAAAAACAGCCGTTCGGCCTGACCGAGCTTTTCCAGCTGCGCAATTATGTTTTCCGCCATCACAACCGAACTGGACGAAGCCGATCCGATCAACTGCCACAACGCGACCCCCAGTTCATCGGCGATTTTGTCCAGCGTCGGGATACTGGGCATGATGATGCCACGCTCCATTCTCGACAAGGAGCCCGTATCGATCCCCAGCTTCTCGGCGACATCGGCTTGTGTCCGGCGAACGGCTTTCCTGGCTTGCGCGATATTGCGTCCTATACGAGCCGCAATGTTCTTTTCCATAAGCAACCATGACCATTTCAGATATGCAAAGTCATGTTGTCTTATGCCAAGACATTTTGTAACATCATAAAATGCCATATCAGGCGTATAACGCCCTTATTTGTCCAGCTTATTGTTTTTTGCGCCCGTTGCTGGCTATCTTTCTGAAAATAAAGGCAATCCCGCCATTCCGATCAAAAACAGGTATTCGGAACCGGGGATGCGTAAGCATTGCATGTGCTTTCGGTTATGGGTGCACGATATCCCTTCCATGCCTGCCGCAATCTGCCTAATACCACCCCATCCGGTTCGCCTGCAACATGTTTTAGCGCATGCGTGGCATATTACGATATACCGTATTAGTTCATCGTATCCGTCATAACCGGATCATGACACATACAAAACAACCTTTTCCGGAAAACACGCGACAAAATACAAGCACTTGTGCTCTGCCAACCTGTAAACGTCAGTCTCCGGCATACGTCCTGACACATCCTGCAAAGCATCCTTCGCCCGCATGTACTGCAAGCGCTGCTGCACAGTATGACGACACACAATACCTTGTACTATGAACTGGCGAAATGACCGATTATCTGACAACCGACGACATCACCGACATCCATGCCACACCTGTTTCGACCTTGCGTGGCATGAGCCGCCTGCGGCGTCATTCTCCACATCAAAGGCATTACGCCGGACGGTGACAACGGCGAAATATACCGCCAGATCATCCAGTGGATCGCCCACTGACACAGGACGCCTGCGAAAAATCACCACCGGTTGCGTAAACCGGGGGACAACAGCGGCATAAAAAGATAATAACGATTTGTGCAGAAATTTTGTACCGATCTTGAAACGATCATTCACAGACTGAACCATTTTGCGGTCAGTAGAAGGGGAGTAGCCTATCCCAAAAACCGTCTTTGGAAGATTTTCCAAAAAAAAGACCGCCAGAAAACTGATCTTTGGCGGTTTCTTTTGCTTGTACTAGCGACTTAATCTGTGGCTTGGAAAGCGACACAACGCTATACAATGTTCCCGGATCGATGTTGTCATCACGGTCGTATGGCTGGCTATCATGGAATCGTCCCAGAAAGGTGCTATGCTGATTCCGCAACAGAAAAGCGCAATTGAAAGTAGAAAGAATTTCTGCCCATCTCTGATATATCCACAGAATGCGTTACAGGTTCTAAAATAAAATATTACCATCTTTCATTGAATGGAACATGCACTAATCGCCACCAACATCTCCTTTCCATTTTCCGGATACATACCATGCATTCCTGAAAGGCAAACAAAAATGCCAAATAATCGATATTTGTTGATTCCTTTTGCTTTTACAAGCAGACTAATCTACAGCGTAATATCAATAGTAAATTATTTCAAAATGTCATAAACTGATATAGATTGTGCATGCATGATTTGTTCTTGTGTCATTGCATTCTTAACTATTAGCAACCCATTTTTTGCATTTTCAGAACTATTTGCAACATGACTAAACAAAACATAAGCATAAATCTTGTTTTTGGGGACGCCATTTCCATCGTAATAAGCCCATGCCAAGCATTCTTGCGCAATAGCGTGACCTTGTTTTGCTGCTTTTTTCAGCCAATACACTGCTTTTTTAGGATTTTTTTTTACGCCTTGCCCAGACATATACATACTACCCAAGGCTGTCTGTGCGTTGGGTTCTCCTTGTTCCGCTGCCTTTGTTCTCCAATAAACAGCTTCTTTATAGTTCTGCGAAATTCCTACTCCAACGAAATAGGCATATCCCAACGAGGATTGGGCAAGTGCATATCCCTGTATTGCTGATCTTTGCCACCAATAGACAGCTATTTGCGGTTCTGGTTGCACAAATTGCCCATTAAAATATAAATTTCCTAATGTATATTGATCAGCTGCATTACCACCCGCTGCACTGATCATTAATTGCTGAATCTGGTAATTGACTCGCTGGAGTTCTTGTCTCCTATTTTCTTCTTCCTGATATTGCCGCCTCAAACGTTCATTTTCCATCTCTTCTCGTATTGCCTGCTGACGCAATATTTCATTTTCATAAACACGTCTTTCGGCATTAGACCATACCTCTCCCAGAGTCGGCATACGTTGCGCATAGGATATATTCAAAATTAAATATAAAAACAAGTATAAAAAAATCCTTTTTCCTAACATAATAATCCTTTAACCTTAATACATCAACAAGAATATTTAATATTTACATGTCACACTAAAATACTTTCGCTGAAGTAGGGTCTTTTAAATTTCTCGTAAATGTATTACACAGAAAGCAATATCCCCCATTGAAATTCGCCTTTAAGATTAGACGTTGAATTCTTATTCAACCATAAAACTCTTGTTATTTTATAGCAGTTTCTTACATTTTTTAAACATATTTTTATCATTAAAAATAACCAAATCATGATGAACTGCCGCCCCCATCACGTGGTTATTTCACGAGTGAATAGCAGTACTTGCCCCATGCTTCCATGATTTTTTGCGTTCTCCTGGCAGCCTGGCTCGGTCATAGGCTCCCTGATAGGCATAGTACTTCCCGTGTACCATGCACAGTTCCACTGCTTCCAGATCAAACAGACGGTTGTTTCCCAGCTCATCATCTTTTGCCCACGTCGTGCACGTCGAACACGCTGTCCAGCGTACTGTAATGCGTCATGGTTTGCCTCGCTCTGCGCACATGTTCGGATCAATCCGGCCACTTTTTATGCAATCCATCAATGAGCATTCTCATGGCATCATCCGATAAATGTGTTTCCTGATTGCAGGTGAAGACATAGGCGATTCCGGATAGCGCACCAGATTCTCGAGCAATTTGATAGCGTAACTGGATATAAAGAGGGTTCTGTCGCGCTTGGGTATTTTGATCTTGTCATGTTCCACGGGAACGACCCATATTCCCTTCTACAGATCAAATTCTTTCCAACGCGCCAGTCTGACTGCCTGTGAACGGGCAGCCATCGGTATGCTGAATTCGACTGCCTTTGCTGACATGGATAGATAGCCATGTATCTGCTTCATCAGTAACGGCAATTCCTTTACAGAGCAGGCAGCAAAATTTCCCTTTGCTTTCCGGTGCTTCTGCATGGATCCCATCAATACGCCCAGTGCACCATGCATGTCAGCCTGATTTTCCCGATTCTATCCTTTATGCAAGACTATCGCACACTGGAATATCTTATTGATATAGGTTCTGGTTTTTTTGCGATTGCCGGAATGAATTGCCAGATCAGTTCCATATTTTTGCGGATATCTTCCGACGCGATGGTTTCACCACCCAGAATTGGAAAAACGTGTTTCTTCAGAATCTGTGGCGACCTTGTTCGCCTTTGCATTCTGGCACCAGCATCCATTCACTATTCTGTCATGCACTCTCAAGCGTGATCTGCTCAAATGTTATGGTATCCAGTTCCACCTTTTGAACAATTTCTGTCTCAACTGTTCCTTTTCCAGTTTGCGCTATTCGACAGTATTCTGCACTGCATTGATCTTTTTTCTTTGTTCATGCGCATCGATGCGTGCCTGTTTCAGTGAACATTGTGGATAGTTTCCAATCTTGAAATCATGACGTTTTTTCGTGATGTCGGTATAACGCAAAAAGAAGTAAGCCTGACGTCCTGCTTTTTTAATATAAAGTCCCTTGGCACCGCCTACCGCATGAACACCATTTTTCAGATTTTTCACTTCTATCGCAGTCAGTTCCCGTGCTATCTTCGGCATATTTTATGATGGTTAATTTATACAGTGACCTTTTAGAACTCAAGAAACCATCATTGCAACCACCATAAAGACATGGATTTTATAAAACCACAATAAACCTTATGAGACAATAAACTCACATAAGTGATTGAAAGATAAAAAAATCCCAGACGTCTTTTGACTGTCTGGGACTATGTTCTGGCGGAGAGAGGGGGATTCGAACCCCCGATAGGCTATTCACCTATACACGCTTTCCAGGCGTGCGACTTAAACCACTCATCCATCTCTCCTGCAATGGACTACTTGTGAAGCGTCGCATTGTAGCATAAAGATAAGGAAAAACCTCATCTTTATGCCATTTTTTTGCATTCTCACAACGATTGGCGCAGTTGTTCGAGGATGGCAGGGTTTTCCAGGGTGGAAATGTCTTGCGTGATTTCCTCGCCGCGTGCGATGACACGCAAGAGACGTCGCATGATTTTGCCGGAACGCGTCTTCGGCAGGTTTTCGCCAAAGCGGATTTCCTTGGGACGCGCGATCGGGCTGATTTCCCTGGAGACCCATTTCCGCAGGTCGGATGCGATGTGTTTCGCAGCCTCACCTTTGGGCAGTTCATTCTTCAGAATCACGAATGCGCAAATGGATTCACCGGTCAAATCGTCCGGCTTGCCGACGACTGCCGCTTCGGCGACCATCGGATGCGCCGACAGGACGGACTCGACTTCCATGGTTCCCAGCGCATGACCCGAAACGTTGAGAACGTCGTCGATACGGCCGGTGATGGTGAAATAACCGGTCTGCGGGTCACGGATCGCGCCGTCGCCTGCCTGATACAGTCTGCCACCCAGTTCTTCCGGCCAGTAGTGGGTCTTGTAACGTTCATCATTTCCCCAGACTGTCCGTATCATGGATGGCCACGGACGATTGATGACGAGAATGCCGCCCTGCCCCCATGGCAGTTCCTGCCCGGTTTCGTCGACAACACTGACCGACAGTCCCGGCAACGGAAGCGTGCAGGACCCTGGAACGAGCGGTGTCGCGCCCGGCATCGGAGCGATGACGTGACCGCCGGTTTCCGTCTGCCAGAAGGTATCCACGATCGGACAACGTTCTTTTCCGATATGCCGGTAAAACCACAGCCATGCTTCCGGATTGATCGGTTCTCCCACAGAGCCGAGCAGGCGCAGGCTGGAGAGGTCGTAATGTTCCGGCGCAACGCGATTGTCTTCACTGCTGGCTTTTATCAGCGAACGAATGGCGGTCGGTGCCGTATAGAAAATACTGACTTTGTGTTTGTCGATCATTTCCCAGAACCTGCCGGCATGCGGATAGGTCGGCACGCCTTCAAACAGCAAAATGGTCGCACCGGTCGCCAACGGACCATAGGCATTGTAGGTATGCCCGGTAATCCAGCCGATATCGGCGGTACACCAGAAAACGTCCGAGGGTTTGATGTCGAATGTCCAGCGCATGGTCATGATCGCCCAGAGCAAGAAACCGCCGGACGCATGTTGCGCGCCTTTTGGATTGCCGGTCGAACCCGATGTATAGAGGATGAACAAGGGATGTTCTGCATCGACCCATTCCGGTTCACATTCCGCTGATTGCCGTGCCATCAGTTCATCCATCCAGCAATCGCGTCCTTCGGTAAAGGGAATGCCATCGCCAGTGCGACGGTACACGACGATGTTTTTGACCGTATGGTTATCGTTCAGTGCGAGCGCTTCATCGACGATGGCTTTGAGCGGCAAACGGCGGCCACCGCGAATTTGCATGTCGGCCGTGATGACTGCGACGGCGCCGGCATTGACGATACGTTCGCCCAGTGACGGAGCGGAAAATCCGCCGAATACGACGGAATGGATTGCGCCGATCCGTGCACATGCCTGCATGGCGACGACGGCCTCGATCGACATGGCCATATAAATGACGACGCGATCGCCCTTGCCGACACCAAGAGATTTCAGACCGTTTGCCAACCGGCAGACACGTTCATGCAGTTGGCGATACGTGACTTTCGTCACGGTACCGTCATCTGCTTCGAAAATGATGGCATCCTTTTCCGCATTGCCGTTTGCAAGATGTTTGTCCAGACAGTTCCATGATACGTTGAGTTCACCGTCCTCGAACCATTTGTAAAACGGTGGATTGGTGTCGTTGAGGACTTTGGTGAACGGTTTGTGCCACAACACGTTTTCCCGTGCCAGTTCTTCCCAAAAGCCTTCATAATTTTCTTCCGCAGCACGGCACAGTGCGCGATAGGCGTCCATTCCCGGAATCGCCGCATTTTTCACGAAATCGACTGGTGGATAATAAAAAACGGTTTCTTTTTTTTCAGCTGGATTCGCTGCCATTTGCTCACTCCTGTATGGATGGTTCGCCGGTATGCTTGGCCGGCACGTTCATGCCGCTTCTTTTGAAGGCGACTGTTTTTTTACAATTTGGCCGGATCATTTTGCCGTCACTGACGGTACTGTCCGCTTCTTTATGCATCGGTACGCTGTCCGGACATCATTTATATATCGAAAATAATATAGGTTATATGATATTTTAATCTAATTCGAAAAAGATAGCGCAAGCAGACTTTTTCGTCAAACGGGGGCCATGTTTTTTTGCCAGTTTCATCCCGGCACATGCGCAGTACGAGCAGAAACCTTTAAAATATTCTGTTATGTCCCAAACTTCTTTCCCCCTCTTTGAACCGGATAACGCACACTTATGACTACGCTCATCAAACAGGACGATCTGATCGAATCCATCGCAGCCGCACTTCAATACATCAGCTACTATCATCCTGCCGACTATATAAGGCATCTGGCACAGGCCTATGAGATCGAACAAAGTCCCGCCGCAAAAGACGCCATCGAACAGATTCTGACCAATTCACGCATGTGCGCACAGGGCAAGCGGCCGATCTGTCAGGATACGGGTATCGTCAATGTTTTTCTGAAGGTAGGTATGGATGTGCGGTGGGAAGGATTCACCGGCAGTATCCATGACGCGATCAACGAAGGGGTCCGGCGTGCCTATACGTTCCCTGACAACAAGTTGCGCGCGTCGGTCGTGGACGACCCGCAATTTGCACGCAAGAACACCCAGGACGATACGCCGGCCGTCATCATGATGGATATCGTGCCGGGCAATACGGTCGAGGTCACGGTCGGCGCCAAGGGTGGTGGTTCGGAAAACAAGTCTTCCCTGAAAATGCTCAATCCGTCGGACTCGATCGTCGATCATGTTATCGAGACTGTCCGGCACATGGGGGCCGGCTGGTGTCCGCCGGGTATTATCGGCATCGGCATCGGCGGTACGGCAGAAAAGGCTGTGCTGATGGCAAAAGAAGCGGCGATGGAATCGCTGGACATGGCCGAACTGAAACAACGTGGTCCGCAAAACCCGCTGGAAGCTCTGAGAATCGAACTGTATGACAAAATCAATGCACTGGGTATCGGCGCACAAGGTGTCGGCGGCATGACGACGGTACTGGATGTGAAGATCAATATGTATCCGACACACGCGGCGTCCAAACCTGTTGCCATCGTACCGAACTGTGCTGCGACGCGCCATGCACATTTCGTTCTGGACGGCTCCGGTCCGGTCTATCTTGAACCGCCGTCGCTTTCCGACTGGCCGCAAATCAACTGGCATCCGGATACCGAAAAATCTGTTCGCGTTGATCTTGATACCCTGACAAAAGAACAGGTCACGTCATGGAAGCCGGGACAGACATTGCTTTTGAACGGAAAGATGCTGACGGGCCGCGACGCCGCCCACAAACGGATCGCCGATATGCTCGCCCGCGGCGAAAAACTGCCGGTCGATTTCACGAACCGCGTGATCTACTATGTCGGCCCTGTCGATCCGGTACGCGACGAGGTAGTTGGTCCTGCCGGTCCGACGACTTCGACCAGGATGGACAAGTTCACGGAAATGATGCTTGGCCAGACCGGTCTGATCGCCATGGTCGGGAAAGCCGAACGTGGTCCCGCGGCTATCGATGCCATCAGAAAACATGGCTCGGCCTATATGATCGCCGTCGGCGGTGCGGCTTATCTGGTCGCGCGTGCGATTCAGAAAGCGCGTGTGGTGGCATTCGCCGATCTGGGTATGGAAGCGATTTACGAATTCGAGGTCAAGGATATGCCGGTTACAGTCGCTGTCGATGCAAAAGGTACATCATTGCATACGACCGGGCCGGCGGAATGGGCCATCAAGATCGCCGCTTGTCATCACGATACGGCCGCAACGAAAGCCTGATCATGCTTTCCGCTTCCGGTCCGATAGGCGTTTTCGATTCCGGTGTGGGCGGGTTGTCCGTTTTGAGACATATCCGCGCCCAGCTGCCGGATGAAGATTTGATCTATTTCGCCGATTCAGGCCACGCGCCGTATGGCAGCAAGTCCGAGGCTTTTGTCATCGACCGTTCATTCAGGATCGCCGACTTTCTGTTGTCGCAAAAGATCAAGGCGCTGGTGGTGGCATGCAATACCGCGACCGCAATGGCGATTCATCTGTTGCGGGACAAGTATCCCGATTTGCCGATCGTCGGTGTGGAACCCGGCCTGAAACCGGCCGCTGCAAAAACCATTACCGGCATCGTCGGTGTGATGGCGACCGAACGCACGCTTTCCAGCAACAAGTTCCATGTCCTGCATCAGACGCTTAACGACAGGACAGGCGTGCATTTCATCATGCAACCATGTCCCGGCATGGCTGATCTGATCGAGCATGCCGAACTGGATTCCGAACCGATCCATGCACTGGTGCGCCGCTATCTGACGCCGCTGCTTGAACAAAAGGCCGACACGGTGGTGCTGGGTTGTACGCATTATCCGTTCGTGCGGCATGTGATCGAAAAAATCGCAGCCGAATCCGGCTGTCCGGATCTCAGGATCATCGATACCGGTTATGCGGTCGCACGCCAGTTGACGCATCTGCTCGATATTTATGCCATAAGGCGTGGCAAAACAGACTGTGCCTCCGCCATGCAGGCTTATACTTCGGGCGACCCGAAAACGATCGGCCATCTCATTGCACGGTTATTGCAAACCACTATGCCGGTCGCCTATATTTCACTGTAACGGTTTTTTTATGCACACCGTATTTTTCACCGATACCGGAGAACGATCATGAAACGTTTACTGCTTTTGCTGCTGCTCCCGCTGGCAGCGTGTACGACGCCCGACAGCAATGACTTCAACCAGAACCTGTTGCCGCTGCCGGAAAATGCGACAAGCTACCAGTGCGACAGCGGCAACCGTATCATCGTGACCTATACCGGCAGCGACAAGGCCGAGCTGCTTTACCGGCAGGAAAAAATCGCGATGGATATCACCCGTTCGGCCAGCGGTGCACGCTATGCGGGTGAGGGACTCGTCTGGTGGATCAAGGGTAACGATGCCAACCTGTTCATGGCGGACAAGGATAACGATACCGGCAAACAAATCGAACGCTGTACGGTCGTGCTGAAGTGAACGGCCAAACGACAGATTGCGGATACGGCTGACGACACGAAAAAACGTGCCGTGAACGCCGTCAGGCTTTCCGTCTTCTGTTACCATTGTCCTGATTCCGTTTCAACCTACCGATGGAGGATGTATTCGTGAGCACTTCAGTCAAAATCACCGTACTGGTCGATACCGAGTCGTTCGACGAAAATCTGGCCAAGGAACACGGTTTTTCAGCCTGGATCGACGCAGGCGACCGCCATATCCTGTTCGATACCGGCCAGATCGGCGGCATGCTTTCCAATGCGCAACGTTTGGGTATCGATCTGAAACAGGCCGATACGCTGGTATTGAGCCATGGTCATTTCGACCATACCGGCCAGATTCCGCAGTTCCTCGAACAAAACGACAAGGCGCAAATTTATTGCTGCTACAACCTCGATATCACCCGTTACAGCTGCAAGATCGGTACGGCGCCACGTTCCATCGGTATGCCGGAAGCGTCGCGGCAGGCACTGGCATCCATTTCGCCCAGCCGCATCCATGAAGTGAATACGCCACGCTACCTGACTCCGCATATCGGCATCACCGGACCGGTACCGCGCACTTCCCGTTTCGAGGATACCGGCGGCCCGTTCTTTCTGGATGATCACCGCGGTGTCGACGATCTGATCGAGGACGATCAGTCCATGTGGTTCGAGACCGACAAGGGCCTGCTGATCCTTCTGGGCTGCTGCCATGCCGGTCTGGTCAATACCGTGGAATACATCAAACAGATTTCCGGTATCGACAAGGTTCACGGCATCATCGGCGGCATGCATCTGGTCAATGCCGATGAAACGCGCCTGCAATATACCTTCGACAATATGAAGCGCTGGAAACCGGATATCCTGATTCCCTGCCACTGCACGGGCGCGACACCGGTCGCCCGGATGATCGAGGCGATCGGCAGCGATATCGTCAAATGGGGATGCTCCGGTTTTACGGTGGAAGCCTGACTGATAACTGACTAGAGGAGAAATTTTTTATGGTATTGCTTGAGCTGGCTATTTTCCCGAACGACAAGGGCACGAGTCTGAGCCCTTATGTCGCACGTTGCATGGACATCATCGACAAGAGCGGTCTGACCTACCAGTTTTCCGCGATGAGCACCACCATCGAGGGAGATTGGGACGATGTCATGAAAGTCGTCGGCGACTGCTTCAAGGCACTGGCCAAGGATTGCGACCGTATCAGTGTCATGACTCGCGTGGATTACCGTGCCGGCAGCGAATCCCGTCTGAAAAGCAAGGTACAATCCGTGGAAGAAAAACTGGGGCGAGATCTCGTCAAGAAAAAATAACGGCTTTCCGCGCATGAAAAAAGCATGGCATTCGCCATGCTTTTTTTGTCGGTTTCCCGTACGCTAGCCGACCTTTTTCTTGCCGGTTTCCACGATCTTGAGCGCACTGGCGATAAGCCCGCTCATATCGCTCAAATTGGTCGGCACGATGATAGAATTGCCGGTTTTTGCCAGCTTCTCGAACGCGGCGACATACTGTTCCGCCACTTTCATGCTGACTGCATCGCTGCCACCCTCGGCAGCGATGGCCTGTCCGACCTTGCGCAAAGCTTCGGCATTGGCTTCGGCGATTGCGATGATGGCTGCCGCTTCCCCTTCGGCACGGTTGATCGCCGCCTGCTTTTCACCCTCGGAACGTGCGATTTCCGCTTCACGCTGACCATCGGCCAGATTGATCTGTTCCTGCTTGCGGCCTTCCGACGCGGCGATCAGTGCACGTTTTTCGCGTTCGGCGGTGATCTGTGCCTGCATGGCCTGCAATATCTCGGCAGGTGGTGTCAGATCCTTGATTTCATAGCGCAAGACCTTGACGCCCCAGTTCTGGGCGGATTCATCCACTGCACTGACGACACAAGTATTGATGTATTCACGTTCCTCGAAAGTCTTGTCCAGCTCCATGCGTCCGATCACGGAACGCAGCGTCGTTTGCGCCAGCTGGGTAATGGCGGCGATATAGTTGGACGATCCGTAGGAAGCACGCATGGCATCCGTGATCTGGAAATACAAAATGCCATCCACCTGAAGCTGGGTATTGTCCTTTGTGATGCAGATTTGTGAAGGCACGTCCAGCGGAATTTCTTTCAGGCTGTGCTTGTAGGCTACGCGATCAATGAACGGAACGACCAGATTGAGCCCGGGCCCCAGCGTACTGTGGTATTTACCCAGCCTTTCGACTACCCATGCATGCTGTTGCGGCACGACATTGACTGACTTGATCACGAATACCACGATCACCAGCAGAAAAACCGCCACAAGAAACATCGAATCCAAATTCTTTCCCTTTCCTTGAAACCGTTGAGAATATCCGCACCGCTTATGCCGGCCGATTTTCGACCAGCAGGGTCGCGCCACGAATTTCGCGAATGATGAAAACGCCGGCTGTTGGAGTACCGGATGGCAAAAGTTCCACATCCCAGAACGCACCGCGATACTGAACGCGCGAACGGCAAACGCCATCGGAAGCTTTGTCCCACTGTGCGATATCGATGGACTGGCCGATATCGAGATGAACCGACGGATTGCGTTGCGCTTCCGGCCTGTGTTTTCTGAATACTTTGCTGTGACGCAAAATGACGGTTACGATACCGCCGGTCGCACCTGCCACGACACATTGCATGTAAAACGACAGATCTGTCATGGCCGCCAGCGCACCGGCACCACAACCGATGGCGATCATCAGCAGATAAAACGTTCCGGTAAAAATTTCCGCCGCGATCAGTATACCGGCGGCGATCAGCCAAACAGTCCAGCCTGTCATGCGTTCCTTTCAGAGGATTGCCAGCCTGCCGCAAGACATGCCGTCCTGTTTGCGGACAGCATATCCTGCTCACGATACCGGCCGATTGCCGGAGATACCGGCATCAGCACCCCTTGGTCTGGCTTTCCGCCAGCATTTTCCATGTCGCGACCACCGAATCGGGATTGAGCGACATGGAATCGATCCCCTGCTTCATCAGCCAGCGTGCGAAGTCGAGGTGATCCGACGGCCCCTGCCCGCAAATGCCGACATATTTGCCCTGGCTGTTGCAAGCGGCGATCGCCCTGGAGATGAGCGACAGAACGGCCGGATCGCGTTCATCGAAATCGGCCATCAGCAATTCCAGACCGGAATCACGATCCAGTCCCAGTGTCAGCTGTGTCAAGTCGTTGGAACCGATCGAGAAGCCGTCGAACATTTCCAGGAACTCGTCTGCCAGAATCGCGTTGGAAGGCACTTCGCACATCATGATGATACGCAAGCCGTTCTCGCCACGCCGCAAACCGTTGACCGCCAGCAGATCAATGACGGAGCGCGCCTGCTTGAGCGTACGCACGAAAGGCACCATGATTTCGACATTGGTGAGTCCCATCTCGTTGCGCACTTTTTTCATCGCTTCGCATTCCATATGGAAGGCTTCGGAGAACGACGGTGCGATATAACGCGAAGCACCACGGAAACCCATCATCGGGTTTTCTTCTTCCGGTTCATAGCGCGTACCGCCCATCAGGGTACGATATTCATTGGATTTGAAGTCCGACAGTCTGACGATGACCGGTTTCGGCCAGAATGCCGCAGCGATGGTGGCGACGCCTTCGGCCAGTTTCTGGACATAATAGGTACGTGGGGATGCATACCCTCTGGAAACGGATTCGATACCCTTCTTGAGATCCGGATCAACATTCGGATACGCGAGAATGGCATTGGGATGGACGCTGATTTCATTGATGATGAATTCCAGACGCGCCAGACCGACACCGCCATTGGGAATGGCCTGCAACTTGAACGCCATCTGCGGATTGCCGACGTTCATGGCAAGCTTGACTGGCAACACCGGCAAGGCACCATAGGTAATGCGGGATTCCTCCATTTCCAGCATGCCATCGTAGATGCATCCGTCTTCACCCTCGGCACACGATACGGTAACCATCTGCCCGTCCTTGAGCACTTCCGTTGCATTGCCGCATCCGACGACGGCAGGCACACCGATTTCACGCGCCACAATCGCGGCATGACAGGTACGCCCGCCACGGTTGGTGACGATCGCCGCCGATTTGCGCATGACCGGTTCCCAGTTCGGGTCGGTCATATCCGCCACCAGCACGTCGCCTTCCTGCACCTTGTCCATTTCGGATGGATCTTTCACGATACGGACACGACCGATACCGATTTTTTGTCCGATCGCGCGCCCTGTCGCCAGCAATGCACCATTTTCCTTGAGTTTGAATACCTGTACCGACTCGCCGGTTTTCTGTGAATTGACGGTCTCGGGACGTGCCTGAAGGATATAGAGCTTGCCATCGATACCGTCTTTGCCCCATTCGATATCCATGGGCCGACCATAATGGTTTTCAATGGTAACGGCGAATTTCGCCAGTTCGATCACCTCGGCATCGCTGATCGAGAAACGGCGCCGTTTCTCATCCGGAACCTCAACGGTTTTGACGGGTTCGGCAGCGGCAGGATCGTCGGAATAGACCATTTCGATCAGTTTGGAGCCGATCGAACGCCGAATGATCGGCATCTTGCCTTTGGCAAGCATCGGTTTGTGGACATAAAATTCGTCCGGATTGACCGCACCTTGCACAACCGTTTCACCCAGACCGTAGCTGGATGTGATGAACACGACATCCTTGAATCCCGATTCGGTATCCAGTGTGAACATGACGCCGGACGCGCCCCGGTCGGAGCGCACCATCCGCTGGATACCTGCGGAGAGCGCCACATCGGCGTGCCTGAAACCGCGCTGCTGTCGGTAGGAAATCGCACGGTCGTTATACAGGGAAGCGAACACTTCCTTGACGGCACGCAGGACATTGTCCTCACCGACAATATTGAGGAAGGTTTCCTGCTGGCCTGCAAAAGAGGCATCCTGAAGGTCTTCCGCCGTAGCCGATGAGCGGACCGCTACAGACAGCGTACCATTCATGTTTCCCGCCATCTTACGGTAATGCGACAGGATTTCACGTTCCAGCCGCGGCTGGAACGGTGTTTCGACAATCCACTGGCGAATTTGTGCTCCTGCCTCGGACAGCGCTCGAACATCATTGATATCAACGCCGGCCAGACGGTTTTCGATCCGTTTCGCCAGCGTTTCGCCGCCATCAGCACTGTATGCCAGAAAATCGCGATATGCCTGTGAAGTCGTGGCAAACCCGCCCGGTACCCGGACGCCTTTTTCCTGCAACTGGCTGATCATTTCGCCCAGAGACGCATTTTTTCCGCCTACCGCAGGAACATCTTTCATTCTCAGGTCTGCAAAGGGAATGACATAGACAGCCTGCTCGTTGCTTGCTGGTGATGCTGCTTCCGACATAGTGATCTCCTCGCGAAGGGGGAATGCGTACCGAATGAACATGGCATGACATCCCGAAAAATATGGATTCATCTTTTATTGTACCGCCAGAGAGACTGTGTTTTTCAAAAATAATCCTTACAATAAAAGAAATTGTTCCTTACCAGATTCTCTCATGACAGACCTTATGACGACACAACAGGAAATTCCGCCGCGTACCGTTTTCATCGTTTCGGACGGTACCGGCATTACGGCAGAAGCAATCGCCAGATCGGTGCTTTCCCAGTTCAACCTGTCCTCGTCCAGGGTCCATATCCCGTTTGTGGATACGGTGGAAAAAGCCGTCAGGGCACGCCAGCAAATCGAAAACGAGTATTTGCAGACCGGACAGCTGCCTATCGTATTCTCGACGCTGGTCATTCCGGAACTGGTCATGATCATCAGGGAAGCCAAGGCCTTGCATCTTGATGTGATCCAGACCTTTGTGGAACCGCTGAAACGTGAACTGGGTATCGCGCCGAAACGGGAAATCGGCCTGAGCCACCAGAACATGGAAAGCCAGGAATACAAGGATCGTATCGAAGCCATCAATTTCACACTGGCACATGACGACGGCCAGTCCAATCGCAATCTGGATGAGGCCGATGTCATTCTGGTCGGCGTTTCACGAAGCGGCAAAACACCGACCAGCCTGTATCTCGCCATGCAATACGGTCTGAAAGTGGCGAATTATCCCCTGATTCCGGAAGATTTCGAACGGGGGCAACTGCCGGCTTCATTGATGCCCTACAAACACAAGCTGTTCGGACTGACTATCCAGCCTGAACGGCTGGCCGAGGTCCGGAACGAGAGACGACCGAACAGCAAGTATGCCTCATTGCAGAACTGCCGCTATGAGGTCACTGAAGCGGAAGCGATGATGAATCTGGAAAAAATTCCCTATCTGTCATCGACTTCCAAATCCATCGAGGAAATCTCGACAGCGATTTTGAGCGATATGCGCACAAGCTCGGGCCAGCGACCGTAACCAGATACGGCTAACGGTACAATTCCAGTTCGAAAGACGCAGCATACGGCAATCCGATGCCAAGCCCGGATGCCGTACGGCGGTTCAGGCCGAGCACACGGTCGTCGAAACCATAGCCACGATCACGCAAATTGCGCTGGTGTTGCGAATCGTGATAACGCAACAACCGGCTTTTCCATTGTGCCTGCCGATCGTCGAACGCGAGATAAAAGTCTTTTTTCATTTCGACGGTTTTGACGTCGCTGTTCATCATCATGGCAACCGGCCACTCGACGGAAGCGGCAATGGTTTTCATCATGGCATACATGGCACGATGCGCACGGTTGGTATCGTTGCCGTGCGGCATGAACAGCATATCCGGACGAATTTCCCGAACCAGTTCTTCCAGCACCTTCCGGTTTTCTGCAGTATCGGCAACCTGATCGTCATCCGCGTTGGCCAGCGCGAGAAAACGGTAGTGTTCTTTCGGCAAGCCGAAAAAACGGAAGCTGCCGGTCTGTTCCATCACTCTCAAACGCGTCCGGTCGACTTGTGTCATACCAGCCCCATAAACCTTGTCGATACCACTGCCTGTTTCCGCCACCAGCACATGCAAATCATGTCCCTGGTCGGCCAGATAACGCAGGGTCACACCGATCGCATCGAAATCATCCGGATGTGGCGCCGTTACCAGCAGGTTCAGCTTGCCTGGCCATCTGACGCTTCTGAGGTCAACCGGACGAATACCATCCAGCAAAAAATCCAGATTCATGTTTTGTTCTCCCAATACCATTATCGATTTTACGGATATATTGCCTTCATGTCCGATGTATAAACACACCCGAAAAACCGTTTATATCGTCACCGGTGCGCTCTGTTCCCATTCAGGTCTTGTCATACCACAGGTCCAGTATTTTTCTGACCGGCGCATAACTCTTGCGATGTACCGGCGAAACACCGTATTGTTTCAGCCGCTCCAGATGAAATGCTGTCGGATATCCCTTGTGCCGGTTAAAACCATATTCCGGATACTGTTCATGCAAATCCAGCATGACGGCATCCCTGGCTGTTTTCGCAAGAATGGAAGCTGCCGAAATGGCAGGAACCCTGTCATCACCACGGACGATGGCAGTAGCAGGAATCGCCAGTCCCTGCGGACAACGATTGCCATCGATCAATGCCTGTTCGGGCAAAACGGTCAACCCCTCGATCGCCCGTTTCATCGCCAGCATGGATGCCTGCAGGATATTCAGCGTGTCGATTTCCTCGACGGAACATTGCGCAATCGCCCAGGCCAGTGACTTTTCCCGGATTTCGCGTGACAATTCATCACGCCGCCTTTCCGAGAGTTTTTTCGAATCGCGCAGGCCATCGACAGGACGATCCGGATCGAGTATGACGGCAGCGGCAAAAACCGGCCCGGCAATCGGTCCTCGTCCTGCTTCATCGACACCACACACACGCCTGCTGGCCGATACAAGGTTTTCGTCAAACGGCAAGGATAACGAGACGGCACAAGCGGACGATCTGTCAGCCATTTTCTTTCATCACATCCAGAATGGCTTGAGCACTCGTCTGCGCCGTGTTGCGCAACAGCGAATAGTGCATGGCGACAAAGCGCTCCTGAAGACTGCGACGATTGTTCTCGTCGGTCAACTGGAACCACAAGGCATCGGCAAGCGACTTTCCTGTTGCATCGTTTTGCAACAGTTCCGGCACGATCATTTCGCCTGCCAGAATATTGGGCAATCCGACCGGCGGCTTGACGATATGGCGCGCGATTTCCCATGTGGCACGCATCAGTTTATAGGCAATCACCATGGGTTTCTTGAACAGCGCGACTTCCAGTGTTGCAGTTCCTGAAGCTACGAGCACGGCATCGGATGCCGAGATGGCGGTATGTGATTGCCCTTTCACGACTTTCAATGGTAATTCATCGAGATGTGTGCTTTTCATCAAACGCGTGAAATAAGCGAGCTGTTCATCTCCTGCCATGGGGATGATGAACTGGATGTCAGGATCGCGTTGCAAAAGGATTTTCGCTGCTTCGACAAACGGCACACTGTGATACTTGAGCTCCGACATCCGGCTGCCCGGCAAAATGGCGATGACGGGTTTATCTGCCGCCAGTCCGAGACTGTCCCGTGCAGCATGCGTGTCGGAACGCATCGGGATACGTTCGGCCAGCGGATGGCCGACGCAAGTAACCGGGATACCCGCTTTCTGGTAAAGGACTTCTTCAAACGGAAACAGAACCAGTATACGGTTGACCGCCTCGGCAATTTTTTTGATACGGCCGCTCCGCCATGCCCAGATCGACGGACTGACGAAATGTACTGTGCGGATACCGGCCTTTTTCAGCGAGACTTCCAGATCGAGATTGAATTCCGGCGCATCGATACCGACAAAAACATCCGGTTTTTCGGCCAGCAAATGATCACGCAAATGATTGCGGATACCACGGATCTCCCGGTAATGCGTCAGTACCTCGAAAAGTCCGTTGACGGCCAGTTTTTCCATCGGCCAGTTGCTGACGAAATCGTAGCGCGCCATTCGTGGACCGCCAATACCGTGCATCAGTGTGTCCGGCAGCTGTGGACGCAATGCTGACAAAAGCGTTTCACCGAGCATGTCACCCGATGTTTCTCCGGCAACCATGGCTATCGTTCTCATTCGCCGGCTCCTTTCAGGGACGGAACATGACCTTTCATGGCCCGCCTACCGCAACAGGCCTCTTTGCGCGCTTTCGATAAAGGCATGCATCTGGCGGATATAGTCGGCGGATGCCGGCGCGCCCTGTGCCTCTTCCAGCAGTTTCCGTTTGGCATCGTCCAGAGACAAGCCTGAACGGTAAACCGTCTTGTAGGCACGCCGGATATCCGCGATCTGTTCAGGCGTGAACCCACGGCGGCGAAGACCTTCGGAATTGATGCCGTATGTCGCGGCAGGCGTGCCGGATACCATCAGAAACGGAGCGATATCCTGCGAAATATGCGAGCCGAATCCTGTCATGGCATGCGCACCAACACGACAGAACTGGTGAATCAGTGTAAAACCGCCAAGAATGACCCAGTCGCCGATATGGACATGTCCTGCCAGCTGTGCACTGTTGGCGAAAATGGTATTGTTTCCGACCTGACAATCATGCGCGAGATGAACATAGGCCATGATCCAGTTGTCGTTGCCCAGACGGGTGACACCCTCGTCCTGAACCGTTCCCAGATTGAAAGTGCAGAATTCGCGAATGGTATTGCGATCACCGATTTCCAGTTTCGTCTGTTCCCCGGCATATTTTTTGTCCTGTGGCA
Organism: Oxalobacter paeniformigenes; assembly: GCF_027158465.1. Lineage (NCBI taxonomy): Bacteria > Pseudomonadati > Pseudomonadota > Betaproteobacteria > Burkholderiales > Oxalobacteraceae > Oxalobacter > Oxalobacter paeniformigenes. Next base: position 25,294 of record NZ_JAMKYL010000008.1, on the reverse strand, counting down.
TCCCGCCCAGCGATGCAAACTGGAAAATACGGTTGTCCTCGCCGATAGTGGTATGTCCTTCGATAACGACATGTGGTCCTACCTGTGTGCGGGCACCGATTCTGACATCGGGACCGATAACGGAATAGGCTCCCACTTCAACGGAACTGTCCAGTTCCGCCTTCGGGTCGATGATTGCAGTAGGATGAATAGCCATCAGGATTCCGCTTTCTGAGCCACCACGCCACCACGGATGGCACACATGAGTTCTGCTTCGACAGCCAACTGGCCATCCACCAGACCACGGGTTCTGAATTTCCACATACCACGGGAACTGCGAATCAGTTCAGCTTCCATAACGAGCTGGTCTCCCGGTTCGACAGGCCGTTTGAAACGTGCGCTATCAATTGTCGCAAAATAGACCAGCGCGTCCTTGTCCAGCTTGCTCGCATACGACATGAATGCAAAGATGGCGGCAGTCTGTGCCAGCGCCTCGATGATCAGGACACCCGGCATGACCGGATGATTCGGAAAGTGACCGTTGAAGAATTCTTCATTGGCCGTTACATTCTTGATCGCCGTGATTTTCTTGCCGGCTTCCCAGTCCAGCACACGATCGACCAGCAACATGGGATAACGATGTGGCAACAACTCCCTGATCTGATGAATATTCAAGCTCTTCATTTTTCTGTTTTGGTCATTGATTGGATGGTTTTCTCAAGTTCGCGGATTTTATCTCGCATGGATCCCAGTTTACGGGTCAGCACAGCCGTCTTTTCCCATTCAGCATGTTTTGCAAGCGGATAGAAGCCTGAATAAACACCGGCTTCCTTGACGGAACTCTGCACGACACTGGCTGCGGTGATATGCACCCTGTCTGCAATTGTCAGATGCCCACCGATCATGGCGGCACCACCTACGGTACAATTTTTGCCGAATATGGCACTGCCGGCGACGCCGACACATCCAGCCATCGCCGAATTTTCGCCGATATGGCAGTTGTGCCCGATCTGTATCTGGTTGTCGAGCTTGACGCCGTTCTCGATAATCGTATCGGACAATGCGCCACGATCCACTGTCGTATTGGCACCGATCTGGACATCGTTGCCGATCACGACGCGACCGGTTTGCGGAATCTTGATCCAGACGCCATCCTCATTGGCGAAGCCGAAACCTTCACAACCGATCACGGCGCCTGGCCGCAAGACACCTCTTTCACCGATTTCACAACCGTACATAAATACGACACGTGGGAAAAAGTGGCAACCTGCGCCGACCTTCGCATGTTTTCCGATAAAACAGCCAGCCTCGATCAAACAGTTTTCGCCGATTTCGGCACCTGCCTCGATCGTGACGAACGGGCCGATCGTCGCACTGGGCGCCACTTTAGCCGAGGGATCGATTACAGCACTCGGATGAATACCTGGCGCTGGAGGAACCGCCTTGAGGCTGACGAAAAGCTGTGCGGCTTTCGCGAAATAGGCATAGGGATTTTTTGCTACGATCCTCGCCCCGCCGAACAAATCGCCGACCAGCTGGTTGTCCTTGGGGGAAATGATCAGCGCAGCGGCCTTGCTGCGACTGACTTCATTGCGCAAGCGCGGATTGGTCAAAAACGTGATATGGTCTGCATCGGCATTGTCCAGCGGTGCGAATCCGACTACCGGAACACGGCCGTCACCGATCAGTTGACCGCCGAAGCGGTCAACCAGTTCTTCAAGAGTAATCGCCATTCTGGTTTGTCTGGGTATTACTGGTTAAGCGCTTTCAGTACCTGGTCGGTAATGTCGACGCGAGGAGAAATATAAACCGCATCCTGAACGATCAGGTCATATTTTCCTTCCTTGGCGATACGGTTGATTTCCTTGTTGACGCGATCGAATACCTTGGCGATTTCCTCGTTGCGACGCTGCATGAAGTCTTCACGGAATGCACGTTGCTTGCGCTGGAAATCCTGGCTCAGATCGGCCAGTTCACGCTGGCGTTTGATGCGCTGCGATTCGGAAAGAACCGCCATATCCTTGTCGAGTTTTTCACCCATGGATTTCAGACGTGCCTGCGTATCGCGCAATTCCTGGTTACGTTTGGAAAAATCGTTTTCCAGTTTCTTTTCGGCAGCCTTGGCCGGTGCCGATTCGCTCATGATCCGGTCAGGATTGATATAACCGACCCTGTATTCCTGTGCATTGGCCAACCCGAAAGCACCCAGACACAATGCCAGAACGACCGCCTGTTTGGCGGACAAGAATGATTTAGCCAGATTTTTCAAGTTACTTCTCCAAAAAAAGAATCAACATTGCGATTATGCCACCAATTCCTTAAAAACCGGTACCCAGCTGGAACTGGAACGCTTCCTTGCGATCGCCATCCTTGGCATTGAGCGGAATACCGTAGCTGAGTTTGAGCGGACCCAGCGGTGAAACCCAGCTGACGCCGAAACCGGCTGAATATCTCAGATCACCGAAATCGAACTGGTCTTCATCCGAGAAAACATTACCACCATCGAGGAAGGTGAACCAGCGCAAGGTTCTGTCGCCCCCCATCCCTGGCATCGGGAACTGGAGTTCGATATTGCCGACAACACGCTTGGCACCGCCGAGATATTCGCGGTCACCTTCCCAGTCGCGTTCCACCGGACCCAGTGATGAGCTTTCGTAGCCACGAACCGTTCCCATACCGCCGGCATAGAAGTTCTTGAACACCGGATAAGGTTTGCCTCCCAAGCCCTTACCATAGTCGATCATACCGTTCAGGGCCAACGTACCGCCCGAAAACATCGGGAAAAAGTACTGATGCTGGTAGGAAGCCTTGTAATACTTCATATCGCCCATCGGAGATACTTCCAAATTGGCTTTCTGGTAACGCCCCTTGGTCGGTACCAGCGAACTGTCCCTGCTATCCCGCGCCCAGGCAACCGTAAACGGAATACCATAAGCTGTGGCATCCTGGCCATCACCGAAGTCCCTCACGAAATCCTTGTACCGCTGCGGGCTATCCCAGTAAGTTTCCAGCGAGTTCCTTTCGATCCCAACACCGAAGAATACCCTGTCCACCTCAGTGAACGGCACACCGAACTTGACGTTGGCACCCAGCGTTTCCACCTTGTAATCGCTGTCATTGATCAATGGCGGCCGGATGGTACGGTAAAACAGTTCATAACGACGGCTGATGCCGTCATCCGTAAAATACGGCGTGTTCTGCGTGATGGCGATCGTCCGGTAACGTTTGCTGGTGTTGATATTCAGAGCCACGTCATTACCGGTACCTGCAAAATTCTGCTGTTCGATGGACCCGGACAAAAGCAGCTTGTCTTCCTGCGAGAAACCGGCCCCCAGCATCAGGTTCCCTGTCGGCTTTTCGGTAACCTTCAGGTTGACATCGACCTGATCCACGGTTCCCGGCACTTCGGGCGTTTCGACCGTCACTTCCGTAAAGAACCCGAGACGGTCGACACGGTCACGGGATATCTTGATGTTCTTGCCATCATACCAAGAACCTTCCATCTGCCGGAATTCACGCCGGATGACTTCGTCGCGTGTTTTGGTATTGCCGGCAATATTGATTTGCCGCACATAAACCCGTTTGCCAGGATCGATGAAAATCGTAAAAGCGACTTCCTTGTTTTCACGGTCGATATCCGGCTGCGGGTTGACGTTGGCGAATGCATACCCGAAATTTCCCAGATATTCCGAAATTTTCTTGGAACTGGCCGTCAGTTTTTCGCCAGAATACACTTCGCCTTTTTGCAATTCGATCAGCGAACGGATTTCTTCCTCGCGTCCGAACAATTCACCTTCCAGATGAATGTCGGATACCGTGAATTTTTCGCCTTCCTTGATATTGAGGGTAATGTAGATATCTTTTCTGTCGCTTGTGATCGCCACCTGTGTGGATTCGATCTGCATTTCGATATAGCCGTTATTCTGGTAAAACGACTTCAATGCTTCCATGTCGCCAGTCAGTTTTTCCTTGGAATACTGGTCGGCACGTGTATACCATGTGAACCATCCGGGTGTACGCAGTTTGATCTGCTCCATGAGCTCCTTGTCGGAGTAGGCCTTGTTCCCGACGAACTTGATTTCCTTGATTCGTGACGCCTGGCCTTCGTCCACCGTAAAATTGATTGCGACACGGTTTCTCTCTACAGGCGTAACCGTCGTCGTGATCTTGATGTCATACAGACCACGCGACATATACTGGCGCTTCAATTCCTGCTCTGCCCGGTCAAGCAAGGCACGATCATAAATACGCGCTTCGCCGAGGCCGACATCTTTCATCGACTTGACCAGCATGTCCTTGTCGAATTCTTTCGTTCCCGTAAATTCGACACTGGCGATCGCCGGCCGTTCCTCGACGATCACAACCAGAATGTCGCCTTCCGCATCGATCCTGACGTCCTTGAAAAATCCGGTCGCATACAGGGAGCGAATTGCCGTAACGGCCTTTTCATCGTTGAACGTGTCGCCGACACGCACCGGCAGATAATTGAACACGGTACCTGCTTCCGTACGCTGGATACCCTCCACGCGAATGTCTTTCACCGTAAACGGTTCAATTGCCAATGCATGACCGGCGTACAAAAGCGCGCTGAATGCTGCCAGCACTGGCAAGCGAAACGGTAAACGACGATGAAATAATTTCATGAAACCCATTTAAAGACACTTACAGAAACCGGCAATCCTTCCTGGCACCATTCAGAAAAAAAGACGCACGACGTCGTTGAACACAGCAACCAGCAACAGGATCCCGAGAATACCGATGCCGATTTTGTAACCGATATCGGCCACTTTCTCCGGAATGGAACCACCGGAGACAATTTCCACAGCATAATACAGCAAAAGACCGCCATCCAACACTGGTATCGGCAGCAAATTCATCACCCCGATACTGATACTGATAAAAACAATGAAATGCAGATACCGGATCAGGCCAGCTCGTGCTGTCTGCCCTGCATAATCGGCGATGGCAATCGGACCGGTAATATTCTTCAGCGATACATCACCGGTAATCATCTTGCCGATCATTTTTACCGTAATGACCGAAGTCTCCCAGGTTTTGTAAGCACCTTCCAGAAAAGCGACGGGAATACTGTAACGCAAAACAGTCATCTCCGGCATGACGGAAATACCTGCATCGATTTTTCCGACCAGATTGTCCTTTTCCGGGCGAGCTTGCGGTATCAGTGTAATTTCGTACGGCTTTCCGTCACGCAATACCTCCAATGCCAGTGTCTGTCCCGGTGAAGACCGGATACAGTTCACGAGAGCCAGCGAATCCAGTATCGGTTTGCCATTGACGGCCAAAACCCTGTCACCTGTTTGCAGACCTGCTTTTTGCGCCACCCCCTGCTTGCTGACAGGACCGATAACCGCAGGAGGACGTTCTACTGACAAACCCAGCTTGCCGATAAAATCCTTGTCCACATCGTCGATAGATACATGATGCGTCGGAATAATCGCGGTTGAGGTTGAAGAACCGGCAGCATCGTCTCCAGCGTCTCCAGGAAGCCGATAGGTCAACGAAACCGCCGGACGCTCTTCCATCAGGACTTCGGTCAGTTTCCAGCGCACTTCCTGCCAGTTGTGGATCGGCACTCCGTCAATCGCTATGATCGTTTCACCGCCACGCAATCCGGCCTGGTACGCCACGGTATTTTCCGGCACTTCACGCAATCTCGCCACCGGTTCCGGCATACCATATATATACAAACCCGTCAGCACAAAAACAGCCAAGACGAAATTGGCCAGCGGGCCTGCCGCGATAATGGCCATACGCCGCCATACGCTCTGGCTTGTGAACTCCCGTTTCCTGTCTTCGGGCGAAACCGCATCCAGATCGTCTGCACGCGCGTCCAGCAATTTGACATAGCCGCCCAGCGGCAACAAGGAAATCGCCCATTCAGTCTGGTCAGGACCGAAACGGCGACTGTACAAAATTTTGCCCATTCCCAGTGAAAAACGCAAAACTTTCACATTGCACAGCCGTGCCATCCAGTAATGGCCCAATTCATGAATCACGATCAGTACCGACAAGGCCAGGACAAATGCCAGTAATGTTTGAATGAATATCATTGCAAAATCAGATTCGTGGCGACCGTTCGGGCTGCGCGGTCATGCATTAACACGCTGTCGATTCCCGTAATCGAACTTTCCGTTGTCACCTTGTCCAGAACACGTGCAACCACGTCGTCGATACGTCGGAAACTGATACGCTGTTCCAGAAAAGCCTGAACGGCGACTTCATTTGCTGCATTCAGGATCGCCGGTGTCGCGCCACCGGTTCTGAGTGCATCATACGCCAGTTTGAGACATGGAAAACGTGCAAAATCAGGTGACTCGAACTGCAATGTCCCGATTTGCGCCAGATCAAGCGGTTTCACACCGGAAAACATTCTGTCCGGATAAGCCAGCGCATGCGCGATAGGAATTCGCATATCCGGATTGCCCAGCTGTGCGATGACTGATCCATCCACATAGGACACCATGGAATGAATAACGCTTTGCGGATGAATCACGACATCAATTCTGCCGGCCGGGATCCCGAACAGCCAGTGCGCTTCGATCACTTCCAGCCCCTTGTTCATCATTGTAGCCGAATCGACCGATATTTTACGGCCCATGATCCAGCGTGGATGGGCAATCGCCTGCTCTGGCGTCACACTGTCGAGCGTATCGACCGGACGGTGCAGAAAAGGGCCGCCGGATGCCGTCAGCACGATTTTGGATACCCCATGCTCATGGGGAGAGCGCTTGTAGCGTGATGGCAAGCACTGGAAAATGGCATTGTGCTCGCTGTCTATCGGCAGGAGCGTGGCTCCGCTGGCCAGAACCGCATCGATAAACAGCTGCCCTGACATGACCAGCGCTTCCTTGTTGGCCAGCATGACTTTCTTGCCGGTACGTGCGGCCGCCAAAGCCGGCGCCAGACCGGCCGCGCCGACAATCGCCGCCATGACTGCATCGCAATGGTCTGATGCGGCGACATCACACAATGCTTTTTCGCCATAGGCCACTTCCGTCCGGATACCTTTTGCACGCAAATTCCGTTCAAGCACCGCAGCGTCCGCCGCATTGCCAACCACTGCGATTTCCGGCAAAAAACGTTCGCATTGCCGAAGCAATGCGTCCACACGCCGGTTGGCCGTCAGTGCATAAACGGTATACTGTTCGGGATGCCGGGCCAGAACATCCAGTGTGGATACGCCGATAGACCCGGTGGAACCCAGCACGGTAATACGTTGCGGAACCGCTGCCATGATTTTACAACCACATCCCCAATAAAAGCGCCAGCGGTAGTACGGGAATCAGCGAATCAATCCGATCCAGCACCCCGCCATGCCCCGGCAACAACTGACTGCTGTCCTTCATACCGGCACGCCGTTTCAGTTTGGATTCGAGCAGATCGCCCAGAATACTCAAGGCGACCAACGCAACCAGACCGCAAATCATGGCGATCCAGCCGTATTTCTCGAAAATTCTTGCGGCCAGTGTCGTCTGCCATGTCGTGAAACACAACACGCAGGAAGCGACCAGCAATACGGCGACAACTCCACCGATCACACCTTCCCATGTCTTTCCTGGAGAAATGGATGGTGCGAGCTTGTGCTTGCCGAAAGCGCGCCCTGCAAAATAGGCTCCGATATCAGCCAGCCAGACGATTTTCAACACCGACAACAACAATAATGCCGACTGGTTATACAACATATAAACCGCAAGGAAACTGCCCAGAATGGAGACCCAGTACAGGAACTGGTAAAGACGCCCTGATATGCTACCTTGTACCGGCAACTCCCGAAACAGGGACGGTATGAGATAAAGTATCCAGATAACGACCGATACGATTGCGAACCAGATGCAAATCTCTTCCGTCAGCCACAGCGACAATCCGGCAAAAACGAGACCCGCCAGAACAGCAACGACAACCGGACTGCGGTTGCCGAACAATCTGGCGTTTTCCCAGGAAGCTGCACAAAAAAAGGCCAGCAGAAAGAGTTTGAACAGCCACTCGTTCTGTGACCACAGAATCAGAAACAGGACGGCGGCAAGACAGACGGCCGTATATATGCGTTTTTTCAGCATCGGCTTACACCAGTTGTTCGCTTGTTTTTCCGAATCGTCTTTCTCTTGTCTGGAATGAAACGATCGCTTTTTCCAGCTCGCTGTCGTCGAAATCGGGCCAGTAAGTATCTGTAAAGTATAACTCGGTATAGGCCAATTGCCAGAGCAGAAAATTTGATATCCGTTTTTCGCCGCCTGTCCGGATAAACAGGTCCGGATCCGGTGCATACGACAATGCCAGCGACGATGCCAGCCGTTCCGTCGTCATTTCTTCTGCACCGATACCATTTCGAATGAGATGACGTGCCGCCTGCAGGATATCCCACTGCCCACCGTAATTGGCGCAAACCGTCAGGGTCAGTGCCGAATTGTCTGCCGTCTTCTTCTGTGCACGAACGATCGCATCCTGCAGTTCAGGTGCGAAACGACTGGTATCACCGACCACTTTCAACCGGATACGGTTGGCATGCAATCTGTCCGTTTCCTTTTCCAGCGTCGCCATGAACAGATTCATCAGAAAACCGACTTCCTCGCTGGGCCTGTTCCAGTTTTCCGAACTGAAGGCGAATACCGTCAGATATTCGATTCCACGCGCCAGACACCCCTCGATCGTACGCCTGATCGCCTCAACCCCCCTGGCATGTCCCGCAATCCGTGGCAAAAAACGTTTTTTCGCCCAGCGGCCATTACCATCCATCACGATGGCGATATGGCGCGGCATCACTCTCTTGTCAGACATGACGAAACCGTCAAACCGTCATGACTTCTTTTTCTTTTTCAATCAACAGCTTGTCGATCTGCTGCACAAATTTGTCAGTCAGTTTCTGGATATCGTCCTGTGCACGACGTTCATCGTCCTCGGAGCATTCCTTTTCCTTGACCATCTTTTTCAGCGATTCATTGGCATCACGACGGATATTGCGGACAGCAACCTTGGCATCTTCGCCTTCCGTCTTGACCAGTTTGACCATTTCCTTGCGCCGTTCTTCCGTCAGCGGTGGCGTTGGTACACGGATGATATCGCCGACAGACGAAGGATTGAGCCCCAAATCGGAGTCACGGATCGCTTTTTCGATCACATTGACCATCTTCTTTTCCCATGGCTGGACGGAAATGGTCCGTGCATCGATCAGCGTCACGTTGGCCACCTGGTTGATCTGTGTCGGCGTGCCGTAATAATCGACCTGGATATGGTCGAGAATGCCGGTATGCGCCCGTCCGGTACGGACTTTTGCCAGGTCGGCTTTCAGCGATTCCACCGACTTGTTCATTTTCTGTTCGGCATTTTTCTTGATATCGGCAATACTCATGAGTCATCCTCTTGCAAAATAAACGGTAAAAAGAGAACAGGCACCGGCATTATAGCGTTTCCATCTCAAAGATGGACCAGTGTCCCCTCATCCTCGCCCAGCAACACCCGTTTCAGCGCTCCGTGCTTGAGAATCGAGAAAATCTTGATCGGCAACTTCTGGTCACGACATAACGCAAAGGCCGCTGCATCCATCACTTCGAGATGTTTTTCAATCGCCTCATCGAACGTGATATGCGAATAACGCGTCGCCGAGGCATCCTTCATGGGATCTGCACTGTATACGCCATCCACCTTGGTGGCCTTCAGTACGATTTCCGCTCCCATTTCAGCACCACGCAGCGCCGCTGCCGTATCCGTGGTGAAAAAAGGATTGCCGGTACCGGCTGCAAAAACGACGACCTTGCCTTCTTCCAGATATTGAAGCGCCTTCGGTCTGACATAGGATTCAACTACCTGATCAATACCGATGGCGGACATGACACGAGCCGTCAGACCATTTTGTTCCATTGCGTCGGCCAGTGCCAGCGAATTGATCACCGTCGCCAGCATCCCCATATAATCGGCCGTCGCCCGGTCCATTCCCTTGGCACCCGGTGCGACACCACGGAAAATATTGCCGCCACCGATGACAATCGCCATTTCCACGCCGAGATTGACGGCATCGACCACATCCCCGACCATCTGTTCGATCGAAGCACGATTGATACCGAACTGATCTTCTCCCATGAGTGCTTCGCCCGACAATTTCAGAAGAACCCGCTTGTATAGTGGACTGGTCATAACCGATTTCCTTTTCCTACCGCCTTAACACAATGAAAAATGCAAATCCCTAGCAAAACGGGCCTTTCGGCCCGTTTGCAAAAATCACGCCTTGGCTGCAGCCATCTGTGCGGCCACTTCCGCTGCGAAATCATCCGACTTCTTCTCAAGCCCTTCACCCACGACATAAAGGGTATAAGACTTGATCGTCGTATTCTTTTCTTTCAGCATCTGGCCGACCGATTGCTTGTCGTTCTTGACGAACGGCTGGTTCAGCAATGAAACTTCCTTGAGGAATTTCTGAACAGAACCTTCGACACGACGCGCCACAATGTCGGCTGGCTGCGCTTTCTTGCCTTCGGCCACTGCCTTGGCGGCATCTTCATCCGCTTTCTGCTTGGCGATCGTACGTTCCCGTTCGATCAGTGCCGGATCGACCTGTTCGGCCGAGAGGGCTGCCGGCTTCATGGCGGCGATATGCATCGCTACATCCTTGCCGACCTGTTCGTCCGGACCATCGTATTCGACGATCACGCCGATACGTGAACCATGCAGATACGAAGCGATCTTCACATCGCTCTGATGACGTGCGAAACGGCGGATGGACATGTTTTCACCGATACGACCGACCAAATCAGTACGTTCCTGTTCAACCGTCTTGCCGTTCAGCGGCAATGCGGACAACGCTGCGACATCGGCAGGATTGTTTTCCGCAACCAACTTGGCGCAGGAATTGGCCAGCGCGATGAAGTCATCGTTTTTCGTCACGAAATCGGTTTCGCAATTGACTTCGGCGATAGCTGCCGTATTGCCGTCGACATGAATCGCGATAACACCTTCTGCCGCGATACGGCTGGAAGCTTTCGAAGCCTTGTTGCCCAGTTTGACACGCAGAATATCTTCCGCTTTCTGCATGTCACCGTTTGCCTCGGTCAATGCCTTTTTGCATTCCATCATCGGGGCATCGGTTTTTGCTCGCAGCTGACCCACCATAGCTGCTGTAATGACTGCCATACTGTTCTCCTCACAGAGGGGGCAATAGCCCCCGTTTGACTGAATGTTCCAGCCGGTTTTCCGGCTTTTGCCGGAAAACCGGTACGATTACTTGCTTTCTTCAGCGGCTTCTTCGCCCTTGATGGTTTCCAGCACTTCCTGCATGGCGCTGGCGCGACCTTCGAGAATTGCATCGGCAACACCACGTGCATACAGCTGGATAGCCTTGGATGAATCATCGTTGCCCGGAATGACATAAGCCAGTCCTTCAGGCGAATGATTCGTATCGACAACACCGATTACCGGGATACCGAGCTTGGCTGCTTCGGTAACGGCACCCTTGTGGTAACCGACATCGACGACGAAAAGTGCGTCAGGCAAACCGTTCATATCCTTGATACCGCCAATGGATTTCTGCAGCTTGGCCACTTCGCGCTGGAACATCAGGCCTTCTTTCTTGCTCATTTTATCGACCGTGCCGTCCTCGATGGCCGCTTCCATATCTTTCAGGCGCTTGATGGAAGTACGGATCGTCTTGAAGTTGGTCAACATGCCGCCCAGCCAACGCTGGTCGACATATGGCATACCGGCACGCTGCGCTTCGCTGGCGATGATGTCGCGGGCCTGCCGTTTCGTTCCGACCATCAAAATGGTACCGCGATTGGCTGCCAGCTGACGGATGTAATTCATCGCGTCGTTATACATGGTCAGCGTCTTTTCCAGATTGACGATATGGATTTTGTTGCGATGGCCGAAGATGAAAGGAGCCATCTTCGGATTCCAGAAACGGGTTTGATGGCCGAAATGCACACCGGCTTCCAGCATTTCACGCATGGTAACAGACATAGTAATCTCCAGGGTTAGGTCTTGAATCCGCCCAAACACCCGACATGCGGGCACCCTTTCAGGCCGGATTCGCGATTGAAAAACAAAATAAGGTCTTGAAAAATTTCAAGAGTTCGTCATTGTACTGTAAAAACCGTTTCTCTTGAAGGGAGCACACCGCAAAAAGACACGAAAACGTGGCACAAAATCCTTTTCCGCCTTCGGGGGCTGCACCATATGCATCATATGCCGCATAATGAAACCATTGCCGACTTTTAATATTCTTTCCGGAGTCTGCCATGAACGCCCTATATTCCATCAAGGCCGTCCGTACCATCGAACAAACGGCGCTTGCCGAACTGCCCAAGGGAACCCTGATGCAACGCGCCGGCCGCAAAGCAGCCGATCTCGCATTGTCAATCCTCTCCCAACAAGGTGATGATACCCCGGGAAAGGTTCTCGTATTGGCAGGCCCCGGAAACAATGGCGGAGACGCCCTGGAAATGGCCACGCTGCTGGCCGATGCAGGCATTCATGTCTCGGTACTGCTCGTTGCCAACCGGAAAAAACGCGAACCTGAAGAAGCACGCATGGCAAGGCAAAAAGCCGTCAAAAGCGCCATTCACTGGGAAGATGCCCTCTCGCTCAATACCACGCTTGAATCGATCAGTGGCCGGCAATGGTCGCTTGTCGTCGACGGCATGTTCGGTATCGGCCTGAAAGAAGCGCTGACCGGCAGTCGCAGCCAGCTCGTCGAAATTGTCAATACACTGCCCTGTCCCATTCTGGCGCTGGACGTCCCCAGTGGCCTGAATGCCGACACCGGCAATGTCGTCGGTGACGATGCCGTCGCCATCCGTGCTACGCATACCATCACGTTCATCGCAGACAAACCCGGATTGCACACCGGAAAAGGACGTGACCACGCAGGTGAAGTCCATATCGCCAGTCTGGATGTGGACAAAGCCTGTTTTCCTGATACACAGTGCTGGCTGAACGGCCCGGAACTCTTCCGAACCTTCCTGACACCACGCCGTCACGATACCCATAAAGGCAGTTATGGCAGACTCGCCATCATCGGAGGTGCGCCAGGCATGACGGGGGCTCCGGTACTGGCTGCCCGCGCAGCCCTGTATTGCGGTACCGGTCTGTGCTACGCCGTTTATCTGAACGATCCACCCGCCTACGACCCCGTCAGTCCGGAACTGATGTTCCGTGCAGCACATCGCTTCGACTTCGCAACCGACGTCACCGTCATCGGCCCCGGATTGGGAACATCAGCACCTGCGCGCAAATACCTGACTCGGGTCATCGAATCGAACCAGCCTGCCGTTTTCGACGCCGACGCACTGAACATCCTGTCCGATGACGCCGACCTGCAGCAGTCTATGGCAGAACGCCGAGCACCAACCATCATCACACCGCATCCCCTCGAGGCTGCACGCCTTCTGGGAACCGACAGCAAAACCGTCCAGTCGGATCGGCTCAAGGCAGCACGCATGCTGACGAAAAAATACCATGCCATTACCGTTCTGAAAGGCTCCGGCACCGTTATCTGCTCGCCGGACGGCAAAACCGTCATCAACCCTACCGGCAACCCGGGACTGGCCACTGCCGGCACCGGAGACGTCCTTTCCGGCATGACGGGCAGCTTGCTCGCGCAGGGCTGGCATGCATGGGAAGCGGCATTGGCTGCCGTCTGGCTGCATGGCAAGGCTGCCGACCGTCTGGCACAGGCACACATGGGGTGTATCGGCATCACTGCCGGCGAAATCGCACCGGTCGCACGCGTCCTGCTCAACGAACTGATCGCTGCAACACATTCATAAAAAAACCCCGGTTTGACCGGGGTTTTTCATTCCTGCAAGCAATCAGTGCGTCACCACATTGCCGCCACTGACATTGTTTTCCGGCTTGTCGGCTGCTACCGGCACGGCAGGTTGTTCTTCCGTAATCGGTTCCGGCTGACGTTCCAGCGCAATCTCCCAGACCTTGTCGATCCAGCGTACCGGAATGATTTCCAGCTTGTTTTTGACATTGTCCGGAATTTCCGCCAGATCCTTGACGTTTTCCTGCGGAATCACCACTTTCTTGATACCACCACGCAACGCTGCCAGCAGTTTTTCCTTCAAACCACCGATCGGAAGCACTTCGCCACGCAAAGTGATTTCCCCAGTCATGGCAACATCGGCCCTGACAGGTATGCCGCTGAACACCGACACCAGCGCCGTCGCCATCGAAATACCGGCAGACGGGCCATCCTTCGGAGTCGCTCCTTCCGGCACGTGAATATGGATATCCTTTTTCTCGAAAGCCTCGTTTTTGATGCCGAGATTATTCGCACGGCTTCTGACAACTGTCCGTGCTGCCTCAATGGATTCTTTCATCACGTCACCCAGCGTTCCCGTCCGGATAATCTGTCCCTTGCCCGGAACCGTCACCGCCTCGATCGTCAACAGTTCGCCACCGACTTCCGTCCAAGCCAGTCCGGTCACTTCACCGATCTGGTTTTCCTTTTCGGCAACGCCGAAATCGAACTGTTTCACGCCCAGGAACTTGTCCATATTCTTGGGTGTCACGACGACTTTGCGCTGCTGTTTCTTGAGCAGCATCATCTTGACGACCTTCCGGCAAATCTTGGAAATTTCCCGTTCCAGTGCACGTACACCGGCTTCCCGGGTGTAATACCGGATGATGTCGCGAATCGCCGCTTCAGTAATCGACAATTCGGTATCCTTCAGGCCATTGCCTTTCATCTGCTTGGGCAGCAGATACCGCTGTGCGATACTGGTTTTTTCATCTTCCGTATAACCCGACAGACGGATGACTTCCATTCTGTCCAGCAATGCGGGCGGAATATTGTAGGAATTGGATGTCGCGATGAACATCACATCCGACAAATCGAAGTCCACCTCGACATAGTGGTCGGAAAAAGTGTGATTTTGTTCCGGATCCAGCACTTCCAGCAGAGCGGCTGCCGGATCGCCACGAAAATCTGCACCGATCTTGTCCACCTCATCAAGCAAAAACAGCGGATTGCGAACCCCTGCCTTGACCAGACTCTGCAAAATCTTGCCAGGCATAGCACCGATATAGGTTCGGCGATGGCCACGGATTTCCGCCTCATCGCGCACGCCACCCAACGCCATACGGACATACTTGCGGTTGGTCGCACGCGCGATCGACTGTCCAAGCGATGTCTTGCCGACTCCCGGCGGCCCGACAAAGCACAGAATCGGCGCCTTGACCTTGTCCACACGCTGCTGGACAGCCAGATATTCCAGAATACGTTCCTTGACCTTTTCCAGCCCGTAATGATCGTTGTCCAGCACCCTTTCCGCATTGGCCAGATCGTTGCTGACCTTGGATTTTTTCCGCCATGGAAGTGAAACCAGCGTTTCGATATAGTTTCTGACGACCGTCGCTTCGGCTGACATCGGCGACATGGATTTGAGCTTGCGCAATTCTCCCATGGCCTTGTCCTTGGCTTCCTTGGGCATTTTGGCGGCGATGATCCGTTTTTCCAGCTCCTCGAGATCGGCGCCTTCCTCACCTTCACCCAGTTCACGCTGAATGGCCTTGACCTGTTCATTCAGATAGTATTCGCGTTGCGATTTTTCCATCTGGCGTTTGACCCGGCCACGGATACGTTTTTCGACCTGCATGATATCGAGTTCGCCTTCAATCCGTTCCAGCAGGTATTCAAGCCGGCGCTCGATCTTGACCATTTCGAGAACGACCTGTTTCTGTTCCAGCTTCAGCGGCAAATGCGCGGCGATCGTATCAGCGAAACGTCCGGGTTCCTCTATTGACGACAGGGATGCGACCACTTCCTGAGGAATCTTCTTGTTCAGTTTGACATACTGGTCGAACTGCTGGACGATCGCACGCCGCATGGCTTCGATTTCCGGTTCGCTTTCACTGACGGAATCGACCGGAGAAACATCGGCCAGCAAATGGTTTTCACCAGCCTCGACATGTTCGATTCTGGCACGCTGCACCCCTTCAACCAGCACCTTGACTGTTCCGTCAGGCAGTTTGAGCATCTGCAATACCGTCGCCAAGCATCCGATTTCGTAAATATCATCAGCACCCGGATCATCTTTTGCCGCGGTTTTCTGGGCTGCGAGCATAATGGTTTTTTCGGTTTCCATTGCCGCTTCAAGCGCATGTATGGACTTGTGCCTTCCCACAAACAACGGGATGACCATATGCGGAAAAACCACGACATCCCTGAGCGGAAGCAATGGAAATCTAGACGGCTTTTTATCTGTTGAAGTCATCATGACAAACCTTATGTAACAAGCATAGTGGTGATATTGGTCCGTTTCCCGAAATTACAAGACCCATATCGCAAATATTACTGAAAGCTATAAGGCAGATGGATACATCTGCCTTCAAAACGGAAATATCGCCGGCCCTGCCGGCCCCTGACCGTTCAATCCCGGACAACCGTTTCCTCTTTGTCCCGATAAATCAGCAAAGGTTTCGTTTCATGTGTGACGGCATTTTCATCGATGACCACCTTGACGACATCTTTCTCTGTCGGCAGGTTGTACATCACATCAAGCAGCAACTGTTCCATAATGGAGCGCAGTCCCCGGGCCCCGGTCTTGCGTTCCAGCGCCTTGCGCGCAATAGCACGCAACGCTTCCGGACTTATTTCCAGCTCGGTACCTTCCATTTCAAGCAGTTTCGTATATTGTTTCACCAGAGCGTTTTTGGGTTTGACCAGAATATCGACCAGCGCCTCTTCCGTCAGATCGTTCAACACAGCGACGACAGGAAGTCTGCCGATCAGTTCCGGGATCAGTCCGAACTTGATCAAATCTTCCGGTTCGACATTCAAAAGCATCTCGCTAGCCGTTCTTTCACTCGGACTTTTAACGGTCGCCGAAAAACCGATACCCCCCTTTTCCGAACGGTTTGCAATGATCTTGCCCAGTCCGTCGAAAGCGCCTCCGCAAATGAACATGATATTCGACGTATCGACCTGGATGAAATCCTGGTTCGGATGCTTGCGTCCGCCCTGCGGCGGCACTGACGCTATGGTACCTTCAACCAGCTTGAGCAAGGCTTGCTGCACCCCTTCTCCCGACACGTCACGGGTAATGGAAGGATTGTCGGACTTGCGCGAAATTTTATCGATTTCGTCGATATAGACGATGCCGCGCTGCGCCTTTTCGACGTCGTAGTCGCAATTCTGGAGCAATTTCTGGATGATGTTTTCGACATCCTCACCGACATAACCCGCTTCTGTCAGTGTGGTGGCATCGGCAATCACGAAGGGAACATTGAGCATGCGCGCCAATGTTTGTGCCAGAAGCGTCTTGCCTGAACCCGTCGGGCCAACCAGCAAAATATTGCTTTTGGCCAGTTCGACATCATCGTTCTTCCCGCCATAATACTTCAGCCGCTTGTAATGATTGTAAACCGCGACAGACAGGATTTTCTTTGCCTGTTCCTGACCGATCACATACTGGTCGAGCAACTGGCAAATTTCCCTTGGCGTCGGCAATTCGGACCCCTTTTCCCTGTCCTGTTCCGGAGCGAGCAACTCATCACGGATAATGTCATTGCATAAATCAATACACTCGTCACAAATATAGACAGAGGGGCCCGCGATCAACTTTTTCACTTCGTTCTGACTCTTTCCGCAAAACGAGCAATAAAGCGTCTTTTCGGCAGGTGTGGATTTGTTTTCAGACATGAGTATTCGTGCAGGTATAAAGATTCAACAGGAAAATGACGGATAAGAAGATAACACAAAGCGGGATTCATGACAGACGGCATCGAAAAAAACGCCCGAACATGACGTTCGGGCTGTTTTGCAAACAGGCCGCCTGTCAGTTCCGTCTGATCAGGACCTCGTCGATCAGCCCGTAGCTTTTCGCTTCGTCGGCCGACATGAAATTGTCTCTTTCCGTATCGCGTGCGATCTGTTCGATGGGCTTTCCCGTGTTTTCCGACAGGATGCCATTCAGACGTTCACGCAAATACAGAATTTCGCGTGCATGGATTTCGATATCGGTTGCCTGACCTTGCGCACCACCGGACGGCTGGTGGATCATGATCCGCGAATTGGGCAATGAAAAGCGTTTCCCTTTCGCGCCTGCAGCCAGCAGAAAAGCGCCCATCGAGGCAGCCAGCCCGGTACACAACGTCGAAACCTGCGGCCGGATAAACTGCATCGTATCGTATATGGCCATACCTGCCGAGACGGACCCGCCCGGCGAATTGATATAAAGCGAAATATCCTTTTCCGGATTTTCGCTTTCCAGAAACAGCAACTGTGCAACGATCAAATTCGCGCTCTGATCCGTCACAGGGCCTACCAGAAAAATGATCCGTTCCTTCAAAAGCCGTGAATAGATATCGAAGGCTCTTTCACCACGGCCACTCTGTTCGATCACCATGGGGATCATGCCCAGCATACTGGTATCCAGCGCAGAATCACGAAACTGTGTCATGTCAATTCCTGTTCAATCTAGCGAAAATCCGTTATTCCGGATTACATCTGCTGAGCCATCAGCTCATCGAAAGACATTTCTTTTTCAACGACCTTGGCCTTGCTGAACACATAATCCACTGCATTTTCTTCCATCAGCATGGACTCCAGTTCCTTGCGACGGCTCGGTTCATTCAGATAGTAATCCATAACCATCTTCGGATGCTCATAGCTGGATGCGATTTCGGTTGCTCTTTCCTTGAGCTTATCATCGGAAACGGCCAGAACATTGTCTTTCATCAATTCGCCCAGGAGCAGGCCCAAACGGACACGACGTTCTGCCTGTGCAGTAAACAGTTCGGGAGGCAGAGCGATATCTTTTTGTGCCGGATTGCGGATAGCCAGATCGCGACGGGTCAATTCGGTCAGCTCGCCGATTTCATGTTTGACCAGCGACTGCGGTACGTCGAATTCGGAAACCTTGATAAGCGCATCCATCACACGGTTCTTGTTGATGGCGGTCAAACGGTTCTTGACTTCACGTTTGAGGTTCGTTTCGATATCTTCACGCAACTTGGCGACGTTACCATCCTGAACGCCCAGTGCCTTGGCGAATTCCTCATTGACTTCCGGCAGGTGAGCCTGTTCGATCTTGTTGACCTTTACGGTAAATTCGGCGGCCTTGCCGGCGACATCCTTGCCATGATAGTTTTCAGGGAACGTCAGCGGGAACACTTTCGTTTCACCGACTTTCATACCACGAATGGCAGCCTCGAATTCGGGCAACATCTGTTTTTCACCCAGCACGAACGGAAAACCTTCGGCCTTCCCGCCTTCAAATTCAACACCGTCGATACGGCCGGTGAAATCGATCGTGACACGATCACCGTCTTCTGCCGTTACATTGTCGCCTTCCTTGGCATGGAAGTGCGCCTGACGTTTTCTCAGGATTTCGATGGTTTTGTCCACTTCGGCATCGGTTACGGTTGCAACGGCCTTTTCCAGCTCGACCGTACCCAGATCACCGATTTTCACTTCCGGATACACTTCGAAAGTGGCATAGAATGCGACTTCATCCTTGGCGACGTCGTCACCGGTCTTTTCATCAAAACGCGGCGCGCCGGCAATCTTGAGACCGTTTTCCTCGACGGCCTTGCTGAAAGCAGCACTGACCTTTTCGTTCAGGACTTCATTATGGTAGTACGCACCATATTGCTGCGCGACCATCTTCATCGGCACTTTGCCAGGTCTGAAACCCGGTGCCTTGGCAGTGCGAGCGCGTTCTTTCAGCCGTTTTTCAACTTCAGTCGTAATGTCGCTAATAGGGAGAGTGATAGTCAGACGTCTTTCGAGCTTTTCCAGGTTTTCAACAGCGTTTGCCATGTATCTATTCCAAAAAATAGGGGATTCCTGCACCGGCCAGCGATCTCGGAACCGTTTTGTATTTGCAAAAATAAACATGCCCCCGTCTGCATCACCGGGCGCGGACGCCACGGGAAACGCGGACAAAAGGCAATTATCCATAAAAACAGTTCGACATTCTATCCGAAATTGGCAGTTTGCAGCAAAATTCTGTTGACAACGAGCGCATTCGAACAGCGCTTGCAACGTCGTGCGCGGATTCCGGAACACCCTGATATTGCGATCTTTTCTCATTACCCATTTGTGGGATAGCGTTATTTAATTTAAAATAATGGGTTTTACAGGACCGCGTCATTCCAAATTGCCTTATCAAACCGGTCAACTATTGAATAACCAAGAGGACAGTTTATGACCCACGTTGTCACCGACGCCTGCGTACTCTGCAAATATACAGACTGTGTGGATGTATGTCCGGTCGATTGTTTCCACGAAGGTCCCAACACATTGGTGATCAACCCGGACGAATGTATCGATTGTGCCGTCTGTGTCCCGGAATGTCCTACCGAAGCCATTTTCGCCGAGGAAGACGTGCCGGCCGACCAGCAGCAGTACATCGCATTGAATGCGGAACTCGCGAAAAAATGGCCGACGATCACTCGCTCGAAAGATCCCATGCCCGACGCGGATACATGGAAAGACGTCAAGAACAAGATTATTCATCTGATTAAATAAATTTCTCTCAACACCCATACGGTTGTTGCAGGACAGCCCTATCTTGTGCATTCGCCTGATGACGGCGACGGTTGTCATGCAACCCGGTATCTCACAGGAATCCCACCCACAATGGAAGCTAAAGTTGACAACATGCCCATCGAAGCCGATGCCGTCATCGTCGGTGCCGGCCCTGTCGGGCTGTTTCAGGTCTTCGAACTCGGCCTGCTCGAAATCAAGGCACACGTCATTGACTCATTACCCGTCGTCGGCGGTCAGTGCGTCGAACTGTATCCTGACAAACCGATTTACGACATTCCCGCTGTGCCCAGCTGTACCGGTCTGGAACTGACCGAAAACCTGATGAAACAGATCGAACCGTTTTCGCCGACCTTCCATCTGGGACAGGAAGTCGTGAAAGTCGAACGCCGTGAAGACGGCCGTTTCGATCTCGAAACATCGATCGGCACCCGCTTCATCACCAAAACTGTATTCATTGCGGCCGGCGTCGGTGCCTTCCAGCCACGTACCCTGAAACTGGACGGCATCGAACAATTCGAAGGTTCCCAGCTTTTCTATCGTGTAAAGGATCCGGAATTTTTCAGAGGCAAAAATCTGGTGGTTTGCGGTGGCGGCGACTCTGCGCTTGACTGGTCGCTCAAACTCGTTGACGTCGCCGAATCGGTCGTTTTGCTGCATCGTCGCGAAGAATACCGCGCCGCACCGGCCTCTGTTTCCAAAATGAAAGCCTTGTGCGAAGACTTCTGCATGCAAGCCATCACGGGACAAGTCACCGGTTTCGAAGCAAAAGACGGCAAACTGACCGAAATCAAGGTCACCGGCCTGGACGGCGTCACCCGCCGCGTCCCGCTGGACTGCCTGCTGGTATTTTACGGATTGTCCCCCAAACTGGGCCCGATCGCCGACTGGGGACTGGAAATCGACCGGCGCCAGATCGTCGTCGATACTGAAAAATTCATGACCAACATCCCTGGTATTTTCGCGGTCGGAGACATCAACATCTATCCGGGCAAGAAAAAACTGATTCTATCGGGCTTTCATGAAGCCGCACTGGCCGCCTTTGCCGCTGCGCCATTCGTATTCCCGCAAAAGAAAATCCATTTGCAATATACGACGACTTCGCCGAAGCTGCACAAGGTGCTCGGAGTCGAAACGCCGGTTTTCGACTGAACGAAATATCACTGTTCATGCCGTTAACCACCGGTTAACGGCTTTTTTTCGCTCTTTGTCACGCCACTTCGAGATAACGAAATCCCAACATGACTGCCGCCGGTAAAAACAGGGTATCCGCAGAAGACATTCTGTCATTATTGCCACAAACGCAATGCGGGCAATGCGGTTACGATCATTGCAGAGCTTATGCCGAAGCGATCGCGGCAGGTACTACAGCCATCAATCGTTGTCCGACAGGCGGACAGACCGGTATTCGCAGACTGGCCGACCTGACAGGAATGCCTGCGCTGCCGCTGGATACATCCTGTGGAACGGAAAAACCACGCGCAGTCGCCACCATCGATGAATCGAAATGCACCGGTTGTACCATTTGCATCCAGACTTGTCCGTTCGACGCCATCGTCGGCGCGGCTAACATGACTCATACGGTACTGTCCACGCACTGTACCGGCTGCGAACGCTGCCTTGCACGCTGTCCGGTCGACTGTATCATCATGAAACCGGCCAGCGGTACGAAAACCGGCTGGGATGCATGGTCGCCCGAACAGGCACAAACCGCAAAAATGCGCTATGAACGGCATATTGAACGACTGCAACGTGAAGCGCGACAGGAAACCGCACGATCATCCGACGCAAAACAGGTACAAAAAAAATCGGATATTCTCAAAAAAATCCTGGCACGTACACACGCCAACAAAACGCCGCCGTCCGGCACATCCTTGTGACTGCAGAGCAAACACGTCTGCTCTGCGACTTCCGCAGCATGATATCCGGAAAAGTGGCATCATACCGTTTCCCACTTTTCACGTTATGCCATGAGTCCTGAAAAAGTCACCGAGCTGTTCGAGCGTTTCAAGAAAATCAATCCGAATCCACGCTCCGAGCTGCAATTCCAGTCACCCTATGAATTGCTGGTCGCCGTCATGCTCTCTGCGCAGGCCACCGATATTTCCGTGAACAAGGCAACGGAAAAACTGTATCCGGTTGCCAATACACCGGAAGCGATCGTCCGGCTGGGAGCCGACGGCCTGATGCCCTATGTGAAAACGATCAATCTGTATCCGACGAAATCACGCAATATCGTGAAAATGTCGGAAATATTGCTGGAAAAACATCATGGCGAAGTGCCTGCCGACCGTGCTTCGCTCGAGGCACTCCCCGGTGTCGGTCGCAAAACCGCCAATGTCGTACTGAACGCAGCCTTTGGCCAAAATACGATGGCAGTCGATACCCATATCTTCCGGGTCGCGAACCGTACGAATCTGGCGCCAGGCAAAACCGTGCTGGAAGTCGAAAGCCGACTGGTCGCTGTCATTCCGGAACGCTTCATGCATGACGCGCACCACTGGCTGCTGCTTCATGGCCGCTATGTCTGCAAGGCACGGTCTTTCCGGTGCGATGAGTGTCCGATCCGGGATTTGTGCGAATATCCCGACAAGACGCCGGCAGCGAACCTGCCGCCGGCATGAAAGTTTATCTGTCGCGCCGTCTTGGCTGACCCTGCTGACCACGTCCTCTGCCACGCTGCTGCACAAATCCGCCTTTCATTCCCTGCGATTCCATACCGACATAACCGAATGTGGTCTGCAGTGGATCGGGCTGGCGGTTGCGTCCGCCCCCCTTCTGGTTTCCGGTTTTTTTCTGCGACTGGACCGGCACTTGCCATTCATGCATGGACAATACTTCAGGTTTCTGGACAGCCGGATATCTGGTACTGTTTTTGCGCGACTTGCTGCCATCGGACGATTTCTTGTCCGTTTTGCTTTCCATTCCCAGCATGCGCAGCATCGCGCGGACAGTATTTTCATCCAGTTCTTCCCAACGTCCGCGCTTGAGCGACTGCGGGAGCGTAACCGACCCATAGCGCGTACGGATCAGGCGCGATACGGTCAGACCGACCGCCTCGAACATGCGACGGACTTCACGATTGCGCCCTTCGCCGATCGTGACACGATACCACTTGTTGACCCCTTCGCCACCACCGTCTGCGATCCGGGAAAACTGGCCGATACCATCGCCCAGCTCGACACCCGATAACAATTTCTGACGCATACTCTCTTCCAGCTCACCAAGTGTCCGCACCGCATATTCACGTTCGATGTTGTACCGCGGATGCATCAGCCGGTTGGCGAGATCCCCCGAATTGGTAAAAAGCAGCAAGCCTTCCGTATTGAAGTCCAGCCTGCCGACAGCCAGCCATTTGCTGTTTTTGAGAGACGGCAATCCGTCGAATACCGATGGCCGTTTTTCAGGATCGTCACGACTGACGATTTCACCTGCCGGTTTGTGATAAATCAGCACTTTGGGCAAACTTTTGGCGATCTTGCGCTGAATCAGTTTTCCGTTGATCCTGACCTGATCAGTCGGCAAAATACGTTGCCCGATATGTGCCGGTTCACCATTGACCGAAACACGTCCGGAAACGATCAGTTCTTCCATATCTCGTCTGGACCCCAACCCTGCATCGGCCAGCACCTTGTGCAGCTTCGGTGCATCGTCTTCTGCCGTCAGTTCACGTCTGAGCTTTCTGGGTTTGTTCGATGCACTGCCCTTTCCGGCAGCCGTGCCTTCAGTTTCACCGTTAACCTTGTCGAATTCACCGGAGACGACGAAACGGAACACATCATCGTTTCCGCCAGTTCCCGCTGCCGGATGTTTGCCCGCTTTGGCTGCATTGCCGGAACGTACTCGCTTTGTCGTACCCTTTTTCCCTCCGGCCGTCGCAATCTGTGCATTCTTGCCACCGTTGGCGAACGATTCGCCATCCATGCCGTCATCCGCCTGTTCCTTGCGCACTTCCTCACCCGTCTGCAATGCGCTTTCCGATACGGCACGTTTTTCGGCGACATTACGTACCGTTCTTTTCTTCCGGGTCTTTTTCTTTTCCGGCATGCCTTCCGACACCGTTTCCACACTGTCGGCCTGTGATAACGTCAAATCCATTTCTTCATTCATTTCAATCATGCTCATGCAATCATTACAACCCTTCGTCATGAAACCGTCTTGCCGCGAAAACGGCATATATGTCACGACGGATCGATATCCATTTCCTGCAACGCCTGCAATGGCGGCAATTCTTCCAGAGACTTCAGTCCGAGATCGTCGAGAAACTGCGCCGTCGTCGCCAGAAGCGCAGGCCTCCCCGGCACTTCACGATAGCCGATCGTTTCGATCCATCCACGCTCTTCCAGCATCCGGATGGACTGGGTATTCACGGCGACTCCTCTGATACGTTCGATATCGCCACGGGTAACCGGCTGGCTGTAAGCGATGATCGCCAGTATTTCCATGGTGGCCCTGCTGTAACGCGGTGGTTTTTCCTGCCGCAGCCGTTCAAGATAAGGCTTCATTTCCGCACGGCTCTGGAAACGCCATCCATTGGCGACCTGCACCAGCTCCAGTCCTTTCCCTGCCCAGTCCTGTTTCAGTTCTTCAAGCAGCGATCTGCAACGATCCGAGACGGCCATCCTGTTCATGTTTTTGCCATCCATGAACATGTTGGCGATATCCTGCAATGACAACGGTTCCTGCGTGCACAACAGTGCCGCCTCGAGGATAATTTTTTCCTCTTTTGTATTCATACGAACCAGGAAAAACCGATCATTTTATCGACCGGACATACTGCCATGATATGAACCGGTGAAAGCGATGCTT
>NZ_JAMKYL010000007.1:0-73040 GCF_027158465.1 Oxalobacter paeniformigenes | reverse complement strand
TAAAACCGGTATCGACGACACCGTAGATGGTAACGTTGGATTGTGCATGAGCCACGCCGGCAGCGGCACCCAAGACAGCCAAAGCGATAAGCGTTTTTTTCATTTTATTCTGCCCTTTTAAATTAAAAAAAAGTGAGGAATCCCTGCGGGAGTCATTGACAGAATAGCGGTAGGTAGGTAGGTAGGTAGGTAGGTAGGTAGGTAGGTAGCGTGTTTGAATTTCGTTCGCCATTCAAGTTTTTTTGTATCTTAAACGCAACAAAAACGCTGTTTTTTGATTTTTTTGAAGCTTTATTTGTGCATTTGTGTCTGTTTCTTCCGAAAAGACATTGCGATTTTCCGTGCCAATTCCTACATAAAGACGGGCGGTTTTCCCTTCCTGCAAGCCGCCCGAAAGATATCGTCAGCGGCTTGCGCCGTAACGGTCGCGATATGCCTTGACGGCATTTTTGTAGCGTTCCAGCTCTTCGGTCGTTCCCGCTTTTTCGAGATAGCCGAGCAAGTCGTCGAGATTGGCGATCGACAGAACGGGCATGCCGTGCGCTTTCTGTACTTCCTGAACGGCGGACAGTTCCGACAGGGCATTGTCCTTGCCGGAGCGTTCCATACGATCCAGCGCGATCAGCACCACGCCCGGCGTGGCGCCTGCCTGACGGATGATGCCGACCGATTCGTTGACGGACGTACCGGCGGAAATCACGTCGTCGATGATGACGACCTTTCCTTTAAGCGGTGCACCGACGATGACACCGCCTTCGCCATGGTCCTTGGCTTCCTTGCGGTTGTAGGCGAACGGCACGTTCCGCCCTTTCGCTGCCAGCGAGACGGCGACTGCCGCGACCAGCGGAATCCCCTTGTATGCGGGGCCGAACAGCATATCGAACGACACACCCGATTGCAGCAGGGTATCGGCATAGTAATCGGCCAGACGACCCAGCGACTGTCCGTCATTGAACAGACCGGCATTGAAAAAATAGGGGGATGTCCTGCCGGCTTTCGTCACGAATTCACCGAAACGCAATACACCGCAATCGACGGCGAAACGGATGAATTCTTCTCTTAATGCACTCACTTTCAGACCTCGCAACAGAATGGGAATGCCGTATTGTAACGTGCCGTCCCGATAACCGGTAGCCGGAGCAAACTTGCGCTTTCGGGTATGATAGGTTCTTTTACCGGAAGAAAACGATGCTCTCCATTACGACCGCCAATCTCAACGGTATCCGTTCTGCCGCCAGAAAAGGGTTTCTGGACTGGATAACTGGCCCCTCCAACTCAGACCTTGTCTGCGTACAGGAACTCAAGGCACAGTCCGGCGATATGTCGCCCGCACTTTCCGGGCCGGACGGTTTTCATGGTTATTTCGACCATGCCGTCCAGAAGGGCTATTCGGGTACTGGGATTTACAGCCGTATCGAACCGTTACATGTCGTTCATGGTTTCGGCAGTGAGGAATTCGATGCCGAAGGACGTTACCTCCAATGCGATTTCCGGGATTTCAGCCTGATTTCCCTGTATGCGCCGTCCGGTTCATCCTCTCCGGAACGTCAGGAAGCCAAATTCCGTTTCATGGATCGGTTTTTTTTGCATCTTGAAAAACTGATGGCAAGCGGCAGGGAATATGTCATCTGCGGCGACTGGAATATCGCGCATCGTGAAATCGACCTGAAAAACTGGCGAAGCAACCAGAAAAATTCCGGTTTCCTGCCGGAAGAACGGGCATGGCTGTCGCGTGTTTTCGATGAACTGGGCTGGGTAGATGTGTACCGGAAGCTGCATCCCGATACGACAGGAGAATCCTATACCTGGTGGAGCAACCGGGGACAGGCATGGCAGAACAATACGGGATGGCGTATCGATTACCAGATCGCCACGCCGGGCATGGCCGGCAAGGCGGTTTCCGCGGAAATTTACAGGGAAACGCGGTTTTCAGACCACGCTCCCCTGACGATCCGTTACGACCTGACGGTCTGATCAGTTGATGCCGAGATAGTTGGCGATGAAATCGGCATCCTTGTCGCCACGGCCGGACAGGTTGACCAGAATGGTCTTGTCCGGTCCCAGTTCTTTCGCGATCTTCATGGCGTAGGCGACGGCATGGGCGCTTTCCAGTGCCGGAATGATGCCTTCGATACGCGACAGCGTCAGGAATGCGTCCAGACATTCCTTGTCGGTAATGGCTTCGTATTTGACCCGGCCGATATCCTTGAGATAGCAGTGTTGCGGTCCGACGCCCGGATAATCCAGACCGGACGCAATGGAATAGACCGGCAACAGTTCGCCCTTGTCATCCTGCAAGGTATAGCACTTGAAGCCGTGCAGCGTTCCCTTTTTGCCCAGACTGAGCGTCGCGGCATTGTCCGGCGTATCCAGTCCCTTGCCAGCCGGTTCCACACCGACCAGTTCCACCGATTCATCCGGCAAAAATTCCGTAAAGATGCCGATGGCGTTCGAGCCGCCACCCACGCAGGCGGTCACGACGTCAGGCAATTTCTTTTCACGCGCCAGAAATTGCGCTCTGGCTTCTTTTCCGACGATGCTCTGGAAATCACGTACCATTTTCGGGAACGGATGCGGGCCGACGACAGAACCGATGGCATACAGGAAGTTTTTCGGGTCTTTCAGATATTCTTCAAATGCGCTGTCCACGGCATCCTTGAGCGTCTTGCCGCCGCGCGTGACGGAAATCAGATTGCATCCCAGAATTTTCATCTTGGTGACGTTGGGATGTTCTTTCTTGATGTCGATTTCCCCCATGTGGATTTCACAGGGAATGCCGACCAGCGCGCAAGCCGTCGCCAGTGCGACGCCATGCTGGCCTGCACCGGTTTCCGCCAACACCTTGGTCTTGCCCATGTATTTGGCCAGAAGTGCCTGACCGAGACAGTGGTTGATCTTGTGCGCACCGGTATGGTTGAGATCTTCGCGTTTCAGAAAAATGCGTGCGCCGCCCAGACGTTCCGACAGACGTTTGGCATAGAAAATCGGGCTGGGACGGCCGACGAAATCCGCATACAGTTCCTGCAATTCGTCCTGAAACGCTTTTGTCTTGCTGACTTCTTCATACGCGGTGGCGATTTCATCCATGACCGCTTTCAATTCAGGCGAAACGATCTGTCCGCCGTACTCGCCGAAATACCCGTCCTTGTCGGGCATTTCCAGAAACTGCTGCGCCATACTTTCTCCCATTTGCTGCCTGTCCGCCCGTCATGGCCATTTTGCGAACCGGACAGGATATGATTGCCGATCACCCGAAGGCGAATTCTTCCAAAGATGAAAATTTTACACTCAACCGGGCAAATTTTCCGGTATTTGCGGATTTATTCCTGTTTTTTGCCCCATGGCGCGACTTTCGGCAGCAACATCATGCCGGGCAACGCCAGAACGAAACACAGGTTGAAAAACATGAACCAGCCGGTCACATCGACGATATAACCGGCGGATGCATTGATGAATGTCCGCGGCACCGCCGCCAGACTGGTGAACAGTGCGAACTGCGTGGCGGTATAGCGTTCATCGGTCGTTTTCGCGATATAGGCGACGAAAGCCGCCGTCCCCAGCCCAACGCCGAACGCCTCGAAACCGATCACGAACGCCAGCAGCAAGGGATCGGCGCCATCCAGCGCCAGCCATGAAAATCCCAGAATCGCCAGCGCCTGCACGGCACCGAACACCCATAACGCCCGGTTGATACCCAGCCCGATAATCCAGATACCGCCCAGAAGGCCACCGATGAGGCTGGCCCAGAAACCGGTCGTCTTGGCGATGATGCCGATCTGGGTCATGGTAAATCCGAGATCGAGATAAAACTTCGTCGCCAGTGCCGTCGCCAGACTGTCGCCGAGCTTGTAGAGAAAAATGAAGGTCAAAATCAGCAACGCGCTTTTCCATCCGGCACGACCGATAAATTCGGTAAAGGGCAAAATCACCGCCTCACGGATGGTTTTGGGCGGTGCGCCATGAATGGCCGGTTCACGAATGACCAGCGTACAGAGCAACCCGGGCAACATGAATGCGGCGGTTATCCAGAACACGGATTCCCAGCGCATCATATCGGCGAGAATCAGCGACAGTGCGCCGGGTACCATACCCGACACACGATAGGCGTTGACGTGGATGGCGCTGCCCAGCCCCTGTTCCTCGTCAGGCAGGAATTCACGCCTGAAGGCATCGATGACGATATCCTGACTGGCGGACAAAAAGGCGATCAGTACCGTCAGCAAGCCGACGGCCCAAAGCTGCGTTTTCGGATCGAGCATCCCCAGCACACCGATCGAGACGAACAGACCGACCTGTGTCAGCGCCATCCATCCACGACGACGTCCCAGCCAGCGGAACGAAAACCGGTCCATCAGCGGTGACCAGAGGAACTTCCAGGTATAGGGAAACATGACCAGCGCGAACAGTCCCAGCGACTGAACGTCAAGTCCCGATTTGGTCAGCCATGCCTGCAAAAGCGTCAGCAGGATGAACAGTGGCAATCCCGATGAAAAGCCCAGAAAAACACAGATCAGCAAACGCGGATCCAGTGCGGCTTTCCATTTTCCTGAAAGGGCCATTATGCGTTGACCATATTTTTTTTCTGCAACCTGAAAATCGCCAGACTGCCGCGCCAGTTACGCGCCATGGTGACCGGTTTGCCTTCGTGCAACGCCACGCAATCAATGACCTTCAGACCGACCAGATCGGCCAGATTCTCGAAATCCCGGATAGTGGCGCAACGCAAATTGGGGGTATCGTACCATTCGAAAGGCAACTCGGACGACACTGGCATATGCCCGCCCATCAGGGCGAAACGATGGGGCCAGTAAGCGAAATTCGGAAAAGAGACAATGGCTTCGTTGCCGACACGGACGATTTCACGCAACAGGGTTTCCACATTCTTCATCATTTGCAATGCCGACAGACACAGCACCGTATCGAAAGAATCATTCTTGAAATATGAAAGCCCCTTTTCCAGATCGTGCTGGATGACGCTGACACCGCGCCGGATACACCCGGGTATTTTCAGATCGTCGATTTCGACACCGTAACCGGTGCAACCTTTCGTTTTCTGGAGATATTCCAGCAAGGCACCGTCTCCGCAGCCGAGATCGAGCACATGGGCACCGTTTTCCACCCAGTTCGAGATAAACGCCAGATCCGCGCGCAGTTTTTTCAGTTTAGGCACGTTCATGACTGCTCATCCTTTCCGATTTCCTGCCAGATACGTTCGTAATAGGCACGAACCACTTCATGGTAACGCTCGTCATTGAGCAAAAAGGCATCATGTCCATGCGGTGCATCGATTTCGGCATAAGTCACCTGCCGTTCGTTGCTGACAAGTGAACGGACGATCGCGCGGCTGCATTCCGGCGAAAAGCGCCAGTCGGTCGTAAAGGAAACCAGCAGGTATTTGGCGCGCGTACAGGCAAGCGCCTTGTCCAGATCACCGCCATATGCCGCCGCAGGGTCGAAGTAATCCAGCGCACGGGTAATCAGCAAATACGTATTGGCATCGAAATACGCCGAAAATTTCTCGCCCTGATAATGCAGGTAGGACTCGATCTCGAATTCGACACCATAGCCGAACTTGTATTCACCAGAGCGCAATTCGCGCCCGAATTTTTCGGACATATCGTCGTTGGACAAATACGTGATATGACCGATCATACGGGCCACGCGCAGACCGTTTTTCGGCACGACGCCATGCGCGTAAAAGTCGCCGCCATGAAAGTCCGGATCGGACAAAATGGCTTGCCGTGCCACATCGTTGAAAGCGATGTTCTGCGCCGAGAGTTTGGCCGTCGACGCGATGACGACGGCATGCCGGACCCGGTCGGGATATTGCATGCTCCATGCCAGCGCCTGCATGCCGCCGAGCGAACCGCCCATCACGGCAGCGAATTGCGTAATACCCAGCTTGTCTGCCAGACGCGCCTGTGCATTGACCCAGTCCTCGACGGTCAGCACGGGAAAATCCGCACCGTAAGGCTTTCCGGTTTCCGGATTGATGTTCATCGGCCCCGTCGAACCGAAACAGGACCCCAGATTGTTGACACCAATCACAAAGAAACGGTTGGTATCGACGGCCTTGCCGGGACCGACCATATTGTCCCACCACCCCGTATTGCGCGGATCATCGGCATATACACCGGCTACATGATGCGATGCATTGAGCGCATGGCAAATCAATACGGCATTGGAACGATCCGCATTCAGCTCGCCATACGTTTCGTAAACCAGCGTGTAATCGGCAATACTGGCGCCACTTTGCAAAACCAGCGGTTCCGCAAAGTGCATCGAAGAAGGTGAAACGATTCCAACTGATGTCATGAAATATTCTGTCTTGCCGTACCGTTCATTTCCATGACCGGTACGTTCTGGAAATCATCATAAAAAAATGCCCGACAGCAATCAGCCAATCGGGCTTGTCATTCAAGCTCGCTTTAGCCGTATTTGTTCAGGATACCCCGGCGCCCGCAAGCTGTCTTGTTCAAATCGGCGCCATGCCGCTAGCATAACGAAGTCGCCAGAACACGTCAAACCGCCCTGTCTGCCATTATGCATCGGTTTCGGTTTTCGCGTCGTCCTGCAACTGCCGCACAGCCTCTTCGATCTCGTTTTCTTCCACCAGCGTCAGGATTTTGTCGACCTTCGGTTTCAGAAGGGTCACATCGCTCGACAATATGGCCTGTTTGACATTCAGCAGCTGTGCAGGGTGCATCGAGAACTCGCGCAACCCCATTCCGAGCAACAGTCTGGTCAATGCCGGATCGCCCGCCACTTCACCGCAAATGGAAACGGGAATACCCGCCTTGTCCGCCGCCCAGATCGTCATGGAAATCATCGACAGGATCGCAGGATGCAACGGATTGTACAAATGCGCGACTTCAGGATAGACACGGTCTATCGCCAGCGCATACTGTATCAGGTCGTTAGTCCCGATCGACAGGAAATCCAGCCGTGAAGTGAACATCGGCAACCCGAGTATGGCTGCCGGCACTTCCACCATCGCACCGATCTGGATATTTTCATCGAATTTCCGGTTGGCCGCTTTCAGCTGTGACTTGGCTTCCTCGATCAACGCCAGCGTCTGGTCGATCTCGAATGCATGCACCAGCATCGGCACCATCAGTTTGACCGGCCCGAAAGCGGATGCCCTGAGAATGGCACGAATCTGTGAAAGGAATATATCCGGTTCCGCCAGACAATAACGGATCGCCCGTTTGCCCAGTGCAGGATTCAACGTAACGGATTCGCGCGTTCCGATCGGTTTATCTGCGCCGATATCCAGCGTCCGTATCGTCACCGGCCGCCCTTTCATCAGGGTCACCGCCCTGCGGTATGCCTCGAACTGTTCATCCTCACCCGGTATCTTGCTGATTCCGCCGCTGCGGCCCATGAACAGGAACTCGGAACGGAACAGTCCGACGCCAGTTGCACCGTTTTCCAGTGCCACCATGCAGTCGTCAGGAAATTCGATATTGGCCATCAGCGCCACCGGCGTGCCGTCAAGCGTAACCGCCGGCGTTTTTTTCAGGCGCGTCAGTTTTTTGCGCGCCTTGGCCTGCGCGGCCTGTCTGGCGCGATACTGCTCCATGACAAGCGGTGTCGGATTGACGATGACGATACCGGCATCGGCATCCACGATCAGCCAATCGTCCTGCCGAATCAGCGACAATGCGCCGGCCAGTCCGAATACCGCTGGCGTATCGATACTGCGCGCGACAATCGCCGCATGGGAATTGCGGCCGCCGATTTCCGAGACGAAACCGCTGAACGTATCATCCCTGAACTGGAGCATGTCGGCCGGTGAAATATCGTATGCCACGACGATCATATCGATACGTTCATCATCAGAGTTCGACGCGACAGGATGATAATCGGTCGGCGTACCGGTCAGCACTTTCATGATCCGCTCGGCCACCTGCTGGATATCGGCCTTGCGTTCTCTCAGATAGGGATCCTCGATATGCTCAAAACGTGCGGTCAGTTCCTCTATCTGCGTCATCAATGCCCATTCGGCATTGTAGCGGCGCGTCCGGATGATGTTGAACGGTTCTTTCGATATGACCGAATCGGCCAGAATCATGGCATGCACGTCCAGAAAAGCGCCCAGTTCGACCGGCGCATCCTGCGGCAGGCTTGTCCAGATCGTTTCCAGTTCTTTTTGTACGGTTCCCAGCGCCTGCTGCAATCGTTCGACTTCGGCTTCCACCTTTTCCTGCGGAACCAGATAGTGCTTGGTATCCATCGCCGCATGGGCGATCAGATGGGCACGGCCTATCGAGATACCGCGCGATACCGAAATGCCGAACAGTGAAAAAGATGCCATGATATTCCCGGTTGTCGATCCCTATTCGGCCTCACCGAACCGGTTGTTGATCAACCGGGTCAGTGCCTGCATGCATTCGACTTCATCGTCGCCATCCGTTTCCAGCAACACTTTCGATCCCTTCCCTGCCGCCAGCATCATCACACCCATGATCGACTTGGCATTGATCCGCTGATTGTTGCGCGTCATCCAGACTTCACAGGCATATTTCGACGCCAGTTGTGTCAGTTTGGCAGAAGCACGGGCATGCAATCCCAGTTTGTTGATGATTTCCAGTTCCGTTTGTACCATGTTTACCCATTATTGCGTTTAAACGCCAGACTGCGCGCATATTCCGGCTGCAAACCCTGCTGTCAGGCCTTACAGCTCCCATCCCGTTCTCTCAACACGGATCGATACGCACGGCACCGTTCTTGCCGCCGGAAAGCGCTTTTTCAATGACCGTTTCCAGATCGTTTTTCCGATAGGTGATCGCTCTCAACAGCATGGGAAGGCTGACTCCTGCAATCACCTGCACCTTGTGTTCCACACTGAGCTGGTGGCAACAGTTCGAAGGGGTCCCCCCCAGTATATCGGTCAGCACGAGAACACCTGAGCCATCATCGAGCCGCCCGATGGCGTCAAGAGCCATCCGGTTGACATCGCATATGTCCTGATCCGCCTTGACATCGATCGCCTCGATACGTTCCTGTTCGCCTTCGAACAGATGCATGGCGGTAGTCATGAACGCCTCTGCCAACGGCTCATGCATGAGAAGGAGTATGCCTACCATATAATCCGAATGAATGGGATGAATCAAAATACCGTTTGTCTGCAAACCAGACCTTTTCAGGCATTTTAGCGAATTCGGCACGCCGATCAAACCGCTTTTTCCAGTTCATCCATAAACAGTCCGGCAACATTGAAACCCGTCTGTCGCGTGATTTCCCTGAAGCATGTCGGACTGGTGACGTTTATCTCGGTCAGCCACTTGCCGATAATATCCAGCCCGACAAGAAAATGTCCTTCTTCCGCCAGTACCGGTGCAAGCGTCTCTGCGATGCGCCGGTCTTCGGGTGTAAGCGGCTGCGCACGACCGACGCCACCTGCCGCCAGATTCCCCCTGACTTCTCCTCGCTGCGGAATCCTTGCAAGCGCATACGGCACGACTTGCCCGTTTATCAGCAATACCCGCTTGTCTCCATCGACGATTTCGGGGATATAACACTGCGCCATAATGGCTCGCGTCCCGTTAGCGGTCAGCATTTCGAGAATGGCCCCCAGATTGCGTCCATCCGGACCGACCCGGAAAACACCCGCTCCACCCATGGCATTGAGCGGTTTGAGAATGATATCGCGATATTCTTCGTGAAAGGCACGTAACAGTTCGGGCAACGCTGACACAAGTGTCGGGACTGTGAATTCCGGAAACCTCGCTATCGCCAGCTTTTCATTGCTGCTGCGGATTGCGGCGGGACGATTGAATACCCGCGCGCCTTTTGCTTCAGCCAGCTCAAGCAAATAAGTAGCGTTGAGATAATCGACATCGAAAGGCGGGTCTTTGCGAACGATCACGGCATCGAACGTTTCGAGTCCGCGCCATTGCATGCCCTTCACCCTGAACCATTCCCCTTCTTCGCTTCCGGTCAGCCCGATATGCGCCGCATGCACACTGACATCCCTGCCACGCAACGCCATATCCTGCTGGAGAAAGACATGTATCCTGTGCCCACGCTTCGCCGCTTCCGCCATCATGGCGTATGTCGAGTCTTTCCATACCTTGAAGGTATCCGGCGGGTCTGCATAAAAAGCCAGTTCCATGTCAGTTTTTCCTTATCATTGCATGTCGGGATCGGTCTTTTCCAGTTCGATCGACGCAGCGAGCAGTGCCAGCCGTGCAATCACGCCATACATGTAGAACCGGTTGGGAGCCGCTGTACCGGGCTGCGCCCCCCTGTCGGGCAAGGTATGTTGTTGCGCGAATGCCAGCGGTACGAAATGCGCACCGGGTGCATTGAGATTTTCATTGATGTCGCGTCGTTCGTTAACCCGATAGAACCCGCCTACGACATACCGGTCAATCATATACACCACCGGTTCGGCCACCGCATCGTCAACTCTTTCAAGCGAATGCACGCCTTCCTGGATGATGACATCGCGCACCGGCAAGCCTTCTTTCACAACCGACATCTTGTTGCGCTGTTTGCGGTTGAGCTCCCTGACTTCGCTGGCATCCGTGACTGTCATGATACCCATACCATAGGTTCCGGCATCGGCCTTGACGATAACAAACGGTTTTTCCTTGATACCGTATTCCTTGTATTTTCGCCGTATTCTGACCAGCACCGAATGCACGCTGGCAGCCAGACATTCTTCTCCTTCATGCGCTCCGAAATCGACATGACTGCATTTCGAGAAATACGGATTGATCAGCCAGGGATCGATACCCAGCATTTTCGAAAACCGTTTGGCGACATCTTCATATGCCGCGAAATGATTGCTCTTTCTGCGCACCGTCCATCCGGCATGCAGCGGCGGGAAAAGGCTTTGTTCATAGACATTGCGCAGGATATCGGGCGTACCGGAACTCAGATCGTTGTTGAGCAGGATAGTACACGGGTTGAAATCGCCGACGCCGACACGTCGTCCGTTATTGATCCGCACCAGTGGTTCGAGCATCAGCGTCGTTCCGTCGGGCAGGGTAAACGGTGTCGGCACCTTGATATCTTCCGACAACGAACCAAGCCTGACGTTAAGCCCTGTCTGGCGCAAAATCTCGATCAGTCTCACGATATTTTGCAGATAGTAGATATTCCGCGTATGACTTTCCGGAATCAGCAACAGATTCTTCGCATCCGGACAATACTTTTCGATCGCGGCCATGGTCGCCTGTACCGCCAGCGGCAGCATTTCAACCGACAGGTTGTTGAATCCCCCCGGGAACAGATTGGTATCGACAGGTGCGAGCTTGAAACCGGCGTTGCGCAAATCGACCGAACAGTAAAACGGCGGCGTATGATCCTGCCATTCCAGACGGAACCATCTTTCGATGGACGGTGTCGAGTCGATAATGGTTTTTTCCAGTTCAAGCAACGGTCCGTTCAATGCCGTAACTAAATGAGGAACCATAAAAATCCTTCCGTTCGCGTTTATCCACAATAGAGACTGTGCTTGATCTGTTCCGGTCGATCCTGCACGACGATCATCCCATGTTCGCCGTACAGTCTCAAAAATGCCGCCGACATGTATCTTGTCAAAAAATACCGCTCAACAGATCAGTCCGCACCGATTTCCATATACTACCTGTTAATGAAAATAATTGCTTGATATGACACGACTTGCCAGCCAATTCTGTCAGGTTCGTGTCATATGCACGCTTTTTGGCGAATAGCACCACGTATCATGCATTTTCTTGCGCAATTCCCTGTCTGCCGAAACCGTAGCGAGCAATAGTCCGCTAAAATACGCTTATCCAACTTCGCGATGACTGCTCTGTCGCTTGCCGCCGGACAAACGGCTTTCCATCCATGCAAAGGAAACATCATGAGCAAGAAATTACTGGACGATCTGCAGGCCAAACTGGGACAACTCATGTCCGCATCTCCCGCAAAAGACATCGAACGCAATATCCGGGCCGTCCTGACACAGGCCGTTTCCCGACTGGATGTCGTGACAGCGGAAGATTATGAAGTCCAGAAATTGCTCATTTCACGGCTGGAAAACAAGATTCTTTCCCTTGAAGCCCGCATCTCGGAACTTGAACACAAGCTGCGGCACATGGAAAACCATCCATCCCATCCCGACGACGGAAAATGACCCTTGCCCTTCTCAAAAGCCGCTCCCTTGCCGGAATGAATGCGCCGGAAGTCACGGTGGAAGTCCATATCGCCAATGGCTTGCCGGCTTTCACTATCGTCGGCTTGCCTGAAACCGAAGTCAAGGAAGCACGCGACAGGGTCAGAGCCGCACTGCAAAACACCCATTTCGACTTTCCCGCCAGACGCATCACTGTCAATCTGGCACCTGCGGACTTGCCCAAGGAATCCGGCCGTTTCGACCTGCCCATCGCGCTGGGCATTCTGGCGGCATCCGGACAAATCCGTCAGGACAGGCTCACCGCCTGCACTTTCGCCGGTGAATTGTCCCTCTCCGGAGAATTGCGTCCTGTCCGCGGTGCGCTGGCCATGGCGTGCGCCATCCGGCAGTCATACTCCGACGCACCTGACCATGCTTTCATCATACCGCGCGACAATGCCCCGGAAGCCGCACTTGTCTCCGGCCTTTCGGTATTGCCGGCCGACACATTGCTTGATGTCTGCGCCCACCTCAATTCTGATCAGGCACAACCGGTTCTGCATCCTTTTTCCGAAACAGCCGTCACTCACATGCCGCAATATCCCGATTTCAGCGAAGTCAAAGGCCAGCAACAAGCCAAAAGAGCGCTGGAAATCGCTGCAGCCGGTCGCCACAGTGTCCTGATGAGCGGTCCGCCCGGTACAGGCAAAACGATGCTGGCATCCCGTCTTGTCGGCATATTGCCGCCCATGACGGAAGAGGAAGCCATGGAGTCGGCAGCTGTCAGTTCCATCTGCGGCACGTTCAGTCCGTTACAATGGAAGATCCGTCCCTTCCGTGCGCCGCATCACACGGCATCTGCCGTCGCGCTTATCGGTGGCGGCAGCATACCACGTCCCGGCGAGGTATCGCTCGCACATCAGGGTGTCCTGTTTCTTGACGAATTGCCGGAATTCGACCGCCATGTCCTTGAGGTCTTGCGCGAACCGCTTGAATCGGGACATATCGTGATTTCGCGTGCAGCACGACAGGCTGATTTCCCGGCTCGCTTCCAGCTGATTGCCGCCATGAATCCCTGTCCGTGTGGTTACCATGGCCATCCTTCCGGAAAATGCCAGTGCACCCCGGATGCCATTGCACGTTACCAGCGAAAAATATCGGGACCACTGCTTGATCGTATCGATATCCAGATACAGATCAATGCGCCTGGACAGGAAGAACTGTTAAAACAGTCTGACGGAGAATCATCCGCTGCGATTGCAGCACGTGTCGCCCGCGCTTTCGACTTGCAGATAAAGCGGCAAGGCAAACCCAACCATTTGCTCACCGTGAGTGAAATCGATATGTTCTGTGTACCGGAGAAAACCGGGGAACAGTTACTCAAGTCGGCCATGTCGCGTTTCATGTGGTCTGCGCGTGCATACCACCGCGTTCTGAAAATCGCCAGAACCATCGCGGATCTGGCAGGCACGGCAATGATTCTGCCTGAACATATCGCCGAGGCGATCCAGTACAGGCGGGCGCTGAAAGAGATGTGATTCCGGAATTTTCAGCCTGTCATATTTATTCGGGAGAAAAACATGCTTGTTATATTCAAATCGAAAGCTGGCGCGGACATCATGATGTTCGAGGAAAACGCCAAGCAAATTCTTGACCTTTTCGGAAAAGAAACCGAAAAAGGCATCATTACTTCGGATGAGACCGAAGCCGCTATCGCCACACTTGAAAAAGAAATCGCTCGCAGAAAACAGATCGAGGCGGAAGAAAAAGCCGAAAGGGAACGGCAGGAAAAAGAAGAACAGGAACGTCGGGAACGCGAACAGGAAGAAGGCGACGACAAGGACGATGATCCCTACAAGGAAAAGAAACCGAAACAACCGAAACCGGAACCGCCGGTGAGTTTCTCTGCTCGCTCCTATCCGTTTTTGCAACTGCTCAAGGCCGCAAACAAAAAGAAAAAGGATATTTACTGGGGTGCATGATACCGGCCTGTCGTCGCTGTACCGTACGGTGCCCGTAAGGTACGAAAACTCATGTTCGTTTTATGGGCACTTTTTCAGTACAATGACGGATCGGTTGTATTACTGACTATGGACTGATCGAATGATTTTCAACGCTTTAAAAAAATACAAACTGTTTCTTTTGTGCCTGCTCATCGCACCGGCCGTATCCATTCTGACCGGTTGCGCACGCCCGAATGACGAAGATATGGTCGATATGCTGTCGGATGCCTACCAATGCAAGTGGATCAAGGTCGGCTCTTATGAAAAGACCGATTCCCTGCCGGGTATCTGGACATATGTCGCCCAGTACGACTTCACGCTCCGTTTCCGTGAAGGCGAAGCCGGCGCCTACAAGTTCATGAAAGGCTTGTACAACACCGTCCCCGGCGAAACCGACTGGCAAAAAGTTCTGCAGAATCCGAATGCACGTGCCTATATCCGTGACAACTGCTCTCCGCCGGCGCAGAAAATCATGGAACAGATCGCCATCCGTACCTATATGCAACTGGATGACAAAAAAATGTCCACAATCCGGATTCCCCTGTCGGTCAGTCTCTCCGGATGGGCCGAAACGTCTTCCGGCCGTGGCGGATGGAACATGGATATGCGCCGCGACAAGGTCAAAACCGACTTTACGTGGTCCGAGCCGATCCAGAGAAAAGATCTGACGGCAAAGATGGCGACTGCGCAGTCTTCCGGCAAATAAGGTCTTGTCCCCTTTCCACGGTTTACAGCCGCCCGCTTCTGTCGATCGCCGACATGAATGCGGGCGGTTCGACATGGTGTCCCAATACCATGACCTTGAACAGCTCGCCCATCTCGGCCGACGACAGCAAGGTCTGGACTGCCCGTAACCGTACGGGATCGCCGGTATTGTCTCTTACCTCTTTTTCCAGTCTTTCGATCAGTCCCGCTCCGATCAGGAAAGCCGCCTGATTCGCATAGCACAGCACATCCGCTCCGCCCGTTTCCGCCTCACGTGCAACGGCCGTAAAATCGACATGCGCCGTCACATCCTGCAATCCCGGAAGATAAAACGGATCGGTATGCGCCTGATGCTGGTAATGACACATCAGCGTTCCACGGATTCTGTCGGGATGGTAATACTCATGCGCAGGAAACCCGTAATCAGACAATACCGCCACACCGGCTTTTCCCGATACCAGCATATCGGCCAGTGTCCTGACAAATCCGTATGCACGCGTGTGGATTTCCGTGACATATCCTTCCGGCAGCCTGTCCGCATCGGGAATCCGGCATGCGATGGCATCCAAAAGCACATCACCTGCCGTCCGCTCGCGCATTACCAGTTCCCCGTCTTCATATCCCACACCCAATTCATGCCAACTGCCGTCCCGCCTGACAACGAGCTCTACCGGCATGGCATCGAGCACTTCATTGGCGATCATCACACCATCGAAACATTCCGGCAACTCTGTCAGCCAGCGTACCATCTCATATCCCGCCAGCGTCTGTTGCTGACGCTGACGCAACTCCCCGGAAAGCTCCAGTATGCTGTACTGTACCGGCGGTCTGCCGGCATCGGCCAGTTCATCCATGATGTCACGCGCCAGCTTGCCGGACCCCGCTCCGAATTCCAGTATCCGCATGCCTGTCTGTTCCAGTAACGGCAATATGGCTTGTGCCATGGTCCTGCCGTACAGGGTGCTGATTTCAGGTGCCGTCACGAAGTCCCCGTCACGACCGAGTTTGACTGACCCGCCGCTGTAATAGCCCAGTAACGGTTCATACAAAACACACTCCATGTAGCGTGCAAACGATATCCATCCCTCCTGCGACATAATCTCCCGGATAATTTTCCGTTTCAGTCTGTCGGATGAAACGATTGCTTCCGGTGGCACTTGTACATTTGTCATATACGGCAATCTTTCCTGTCGATCATTCCTGACGTCAAGTCTAGCGCCAAACCATCGAAAGATCGCCATTTACCGCACAGGATGACACGATCCCTGCCGCAAACCCTGTGGCTTCGCGTACAATTTCGTTTTTCATCCGGCAAAACGACTTTCCATCCATGTCCCCTCAGCCATCCAAAATCGCAGTGGTCACCGGCGCCGCCAGACGTATCGGCCGCGTTATCGCCCTGTTCCTTGCCGAACATGGCTGGGATGTCGCCGTGCATTACCGTTTCTCCGAACAGGATGCGATGCGAACGGTCCAGGACATCCGGAATCTGGGACGCCGTTCCGTCGCGCTGCGTTGCGATCTGACCGATGAAGATGCCGTCAATACCCTCATGACACGGGTTCAGCAAGCTCTGGGAACGCCATCGTGTCTCGTCAACAATGCTTCGGTATTCGAGCACGACAGCGTAACTGACTTTTCGGCGCATTCGCTGGATTTTCACATGCGCACGAACCTGACGGCACCGGTATTGCTATCCCGTGCACTGTACGCCATGACACCTGAAGGTGAACAATCGGTCGTCATCAATCTGCTGGACCAGAAACTGGACAATCTCAACCCGAGTTTTCTGTCCTATACCCTGTCGAAAGCCGCACTGAATACCGCCACCACCCTGCTGGCACAGGAACTGGCACCGAAGCTGCGTGTCGTAGGCATCGCACCCGGCATTACCCTCGTCTCGGGTGAACAGACCGAACAGGATTTCCAGATCGCACACAAAAACACACCGCTGGGACGTTCCAGCACCCCCGAGGACATCGCTTCGGCCGTCTGTTTCGTCGCCGATTCTCCGGCCATTACCGGCACGACCATCATGGTCGACGGCGGGCAACACCTGATCCCGTTATCGCAGGATGTCATGTTCATCGCAAAAATGAGCGCTCAAAACAACTCGTAATACCATGCATACACTTCTTCATCCCAAACTGATCAATTGCCGCAGACTTTTTTTGCGCAATTACGAGGTACCGGTCCGGATCGGTGTCCACGATTTCGAAAAAAAACGCGCCCAGCGCCTGCTGGTGAATGTGGACCTGTATATTCCCCTGGCCCTCTCGACACCTGTCAATGACCAGCTCTCCGAAGTGGTCGATTATTCCTTCATTCGGGATACCCTGGCCGAACGGACATCGAAAGGCCATATCAATCTCCAGGAGACATTATGCGATGATGTCGCACGCATGCTGCTTGCCAACCCGCATGTCATGGCCGTGCGTGTGTCCACGGAAAAACCCGATGTATATGAAGATTGCGAAAGCATCGGCGTCGAAATCTTCCGTTTCCGCGAAGATCTCTGAACAGGCACCGGTTCGACATGGTTACGCGCAAACAGTTTTACAAAACCGGCTTTGAAAACAACAAACTGGTAAAGCGCTTGTACCGACAGGTCGGCAAAGCCATCGGTGATTTCAACCTGATCGAGGATCAGGACAAGGTCATGGTCTGCATGTCCGGTGGCAAGGACAGTTTCGCACTGCTCGATATCCTGCTGGGGCTGCGGGCCCGTGCGCCGGTTCATTTCGATATCGTCGCCGTCAATCTGGACCAGCATTTTCCCGGATTTCCCAAAGATATCCTGCCTGCCTATCTCAGGGAACGCAACGTACCGTTCCATATCGAATCGCAGGATACCTACAGCATCATCGAACGACTGATTCCCGAAAACAAGCCGGTCTGTTCCCTCTGTTCCAGATTGCGGCGCGGCATTCTTTACCGCGTCGCAGGAGAGCTGGGGGCAACCAAGATCGCGCTGGGACACCATCGCGACGATGTACTGGAAACATTCTTTCTGAATCTGTTTTTCGGTTCCAAACTCAAGGGCATGCCACCGAAACTGAAAACCGGTGACGGTCGCCATATCGTCATCCGTCCGCTGACCTATGTGCGAGAAGCCGATATCGAACGTTTTGCCGCATTGCGCGACTATCCGGTCTTTCCGGAAAACCTGTGCGGCGCGAAAGAAAACCAGCAACGCCGCCATATCAAGATGATGCTGCGTGAATGGGAAAAACGCTATCCAGGCCGGATCGAAAACATTTTTTCGTCACTGTCCACCGTCGTACCGTCACACCTGATGGATCGTGATCTTTACGACTTCGGCACACTGGCGGCAGACTCCGCCGGGACGGAAGAACCGGATTTATTTTGAGCGTCTGACTTTTTCCAGCAATGCGGTCGTCGAACGATCGTACTGGAAGTCAATCGCCCTGACCTGTCCGCCATACGAAAGCACCTCGCGCCCTTCCGGAATGACATGCATGTCGTAATCACCGCCCTTGACATAAATATCCGGCCTGCATTCCCGAACAATCGCCTGCGCCGTATCTTCGCCGAACGGCACGACCGCACTGACCGATTCCAGTGCTGCAAGAACCGCCATCCTGTCTTCGCAGGTATTGACCGGACGATCGTCACCCTTGCCGAGCCGCCTGACTGAGTCATCGGTATTAACGGCCACCACAAGCGAAGCGCCAAGGGCTCGCGCCTGTTCCAGATAAGTCACATGTCCGCGATGCAAAATGTCGAACACACCGTTCGTCAACACGACCGGTTTTGGCAAACCGGCAACTTTCGACACGATCGAGGAACGATCACATATTTTTTCGTAAAAAGAAGCCATCCGGATATCC
Organism: Oxalobacter paeniformigenes; assembly: GCF_027158465.1. NCBI lineage: Bacteria > Pseudomonadati > Pseudomonadota > Betaproteobacteria > Burkholderiales > Oxalobacteraceae > Oxalobacter > Oxalobacter paeniformigenes. The sequence continues at coordinate 54,390 of NZ_JAMKYL010000007.1, read as the reverse complement.
TGAAAATCTGTCATGCCTTGCAACCATCGGCAGAAAAAATCCCGCAAGAACGGCGGAAATGCCATGCCGGCCGTACCCGGCATGATAAGCTGTCACTGTTTCCTGTTTTGTTCTCGGGTATCAGCTACCGGCAGGATGGCATGACCTGCCGGTAATTGTTCATTATTACATGCCGATCGGGAACTACGAAATGAAAAAGATACGCTATGTTATGGCCTTGATGACGTTGTTTGTCATTTCTGCATGGGCTTGTGCCGGTACTGCCGCCGATATCCCGCCATCCGCCGATCTGTCGTACTCGGTAAAAGCCGAATATAACGGGCTGGCATTGAACGGCAACTCATCCATCCAATGGAAAGCTTCAGCGAAAAACTATTCGATCCGAAACGAGGCAAAGGTATCGCTCTTCGGCAAGATTCTGGAAGCCGACAGCACCGGACGAGTTGATGCACAGGGACTGGTACCGGAAAAATATACCGAAAAACGGCTCCGCAAGACTCAAACGACTACGCTTTTCGATTACGTCAACCATACGGTCACTTTCCGCGCCGACAAAACGGCACCGCTGAATGAAACCGTACAGGACCGTGCCAGCATCGTCTGGCAACTGGCTGCTGTCGCAAAAGCCGATCCTGACCGTATCGTCCCGGGCACGACGCTGACTTTTCCGGTTGCCGGCAGCAGCAAAATCGAGCCATGGATATTCAAAGTCATCAAGAAGGATGAACTCACCACCCCGCTAGGCACGATCAAAACCGTCGAACTGTCAAGAAACGACCGAAAAAAACAGAAAATGCGCGTATGGCTTTCGCCAGACCACAATTGGTATCCGGTTCAGATCCTGTTCGATGAAGAAGGCGGCCTGAAGCTTTTGCAAACCATCCGGAATATCGCACCGCTTCAGTAAGCCCTCATCAGTCGAACCGCCAGTCATAGAAAAGATCGACGGCGGTAATGGTTCCCGTCTGGCCGACAAGCGACAGGTGTCTGGAAATGATATAGCGCAACTTGATCAGGTTGGTCGCGCCGGTCAGTCCCTGTTCATACGTCAGGTACAGACGGGACGAAATGCGCTTGGTCAATGACAAGACCGTCTCATCCAGTTCGGACGACGAAGAAATATCGATATCGTCCAAACCGATGGTACTGGCCAGTCGTGTAGGCAAACCGCCCGACTGTTCCGTACTTAGCAGCGCCGCGGCAGCGGTCGCGATCATTGCGCGTTGCTGGTCATCGCCTTTTTCTCCGCCGCTGTCGCCCAATACCAGCCAGGACAGTTTTTCCGTATCCGAGACTTCCGGTGTCGATACCAGCTGGACTTTCGGAGACTGCGCAGACCCTCTGACCGACACCCCGACTTCGGTCACATCTTCCGTCTGCGGAAATTTCCGGACTGCCAGAATGTTCAGCGTCGGATTTTCGACCGGTCCGCCGAACATCACTTCACCCTTTGCGATCGTGAGTTTCTGACCGAATGCGCTGTAAGTCCCGTTGACTGTATTGATCGTACCGAAAACCCGCAAACGATTGTCTTGTGAGGAAACAGCCTGTATTTTGCCTTCCAGACGTGTATCGAGTCCTTTCCCCTTGAGATAAAACTGGTTGCCAAGATCGACCGTCAAATTGAAATTCACCGGAACCGGTTGACCGGCCTTCTTTTCCGGCCGTCCCAGCACAATCACATCCTTGCTGTATGTCACGCTGGCACTGTCTGCCAGAATGATCGTCGCCTGATTGACACGCCAGTTTCCATTCAACTGCAATTTGTTTTCATCCAGTGCAAACTGCCCTTTTCCCGTTATGGACAGTTTTCTGTCCACACCCGAAAGTATCTGTAACCGGTCTGTCTCGAAATGCAAATCCGTCTGAAGCTGCCCGTTTTTCAGAAAAACTGCACCGCCGATCTGCATATTGCCCTGTGGACCGTAAATAATGCCTTTTCTGATTTGCAAACGATTGCCGTCCAGAACCGCCGCGAGCTCACCTTTGGACAAACTGACGCCCATACTCAACCAGTTGAACGCCAGATTTTTCCCGTTTATCGTTCCAGACAAGTCCGGATTGCCCAGTGTACCGCTTCCCCTGACGGCCAGGGCTAGCGCACCACCCAGTTCGATATCCGGCTGTCCTGCCAATGGCGCGATCCATGCCAGAGACGGCATATCGGCATGCACGGACAGTTGCAACGGACTGTTTTGTGTGACACCCCAGCTTCCGTCCTGCTGGGTCAACCGTGTCATCGCCGAAACGGCGATATTGCCTGCTTTCCCGCTTTGAACCCTTGCATCCAGATTGACCGTATTGCCCGACAGCTGCATCTGTACATCAAGAGTATCCAATCCAAGCTGTATCACATTGTCGCCCATCAGGGTGATATCGCCGTTTTCGCGATAAAGATGCATCTGCCCATCCAGACTGTTACCCGTTTTGACAGACCAGTCCGCCCCCAGCTTCAGCGTAGTATGGACTGAACCGGATGCATCGGGAGAAATCGCAAGCAAATACGCCAGCGGAACCGCCTTGGCGCTTCCCGATGTTTCGATCACGTTGCCTTTCCGAACGAATTTTTGGACCGTCAACCTGCCGTCCGGCAACTTCAACACCATGTCACGAATCGAAAAATCATCGGCTCCGACCGTAAGCGGCACGGCATCCACAAGCACAAACGACAATCGCCCACGATTTTCCAGCGATTCCAGCTCCCCTTTCCACAAACTGCCGGACACAAATCCTCCGGATGCCCGTGCCGACAAGTCGAACATATCGTTCTGTGCTGCGGCTTGCAGTGTATGGGATCGCCCCGTCCCGTCGACTTGCGCACGAATCGTTTTCCAGTTTCCTGAACCGAGTTTCGCGTCATCTATTTTGACATCGACCGCTATCCTGTCCTGAGGCGCCATACCGAACCGGATATCCGCCTGCAATTTTCGTGCGCCGAAACGGTCCATGAGCAGGAATTCCGAACCGTTCAAATGCATCACAAGCCGGAAGTTGTCCAGTACGCCACGCAGTTCGCCATCTCCGGCGAGCGTTCCTTGCCAGCCTGTCCCGAAAGCCTTCAGATCGGGAGCATCCAGTTCCCAACGCAAGCTGTCATCCGTTTGACCGAGGTTGCCTGCCGCTTTCAGCGAATTGGCACCCAATGCCAGCGATAAATCGGCATCACGTATCTCTTTCCCACGAATCCGGAATCTCCCCTGACCGGACAATGGCTGATTCAGCAACCGGCTCGGCAAAAAAGCGTATCGTACCTGCAAATCCGGTTGCGGTTTCACCGTACCGGCAATACCGATATCGGCATTGAGATCGGATGAAGGGAATTTGCCGAAATCGGCAAAATTGAACCGCCGGATTTGCCCATCCAGTGCAAGCGCCCCGCCTTCTGCCAGACTCATTCTGCCCGTCATTTTCAAGATGCTGTCATCCGCTCTGACCAGCATATCCTCCAGCAACAGATCATCGCCTTTTTTCCGTACCAGTGCATTCAAGCGAATCGCCCGTTCATTGAGATTCAGGCGAAATTCCTGTATTCCTTCTGATTCGATGAAGCGAATGTTTCCTCCGACATGCGTCTGGCGGATGACAGAACTGATTTCATGCAAATCAAACCGTGTCGTCGCCAGCATCACTTCCGTGCGTTCCGCCGAAAACAGTCCGTTACCGTCGAATCTTCCCGCTTTGCCGAAATCCAGCACGATATCGCTCAGCGTGATCCGATCGATTAGTCCTCCGATTTTTCCCCCCAGAAAACGAACAGGAATCCGGTTACTGTCGATGGAACCGGCTTTTCTGTTTTGAACCGATACCTGTCCCTTTACGGTTTGCCCTCCACCGGCCGCCACATCGACCTGTGCATCAAGCAATGCCTGTGGCCATGACGACTGGATCACTGACGGATCAATTCCCCTGGCATCCAGTCTGACCGATTCGAAAGGAAATCCCGCAAACGGGGTAACGACGGCATCCAGTTTTCCCGCCGCACCATACCCGTCGAGTATCCCGCCAACCGCCAGTCTTTCCAGACTGCCGCCAAGCACTACATCCGCACGCGCACCGTTCAGGCTGTTTTCGAACCGGATAGTGCCATCGATCATGTGGGGCTTTGCCATACCGAGTTCGATCTGGATCGTGGCATTGCCAAACGGACTGTCGAAACCGAAATCATCCAGACGCCATGCCTTTTCGTCGGAAACCAGCGAAAAATGCACTTGTTCCAGCGATATGCCGATACCGGCCTTTGCCAGCGACACGACACCCGCCTCCACCTGTGCGACACGAATCGCCAGAGGGGGCGCCAGTGAATCCGGCAAGACAAATGGCTCATCGGACGACTGTTTCATATCGACGGCAATACGTTCCGCCGCAATCCGTCCGATATCGATTTCACCCCGCAAGAGCTTCCATGGATTCCAGACCAGCACCAGACTATCGATCTCGATATCCTTTTCAGGACTGGAAAAAGATATCTTTTCGACTTCGAGCGAATTGACCAGCGTGCCGGATACTCCTTCGATTTCGATATGGCCACCGCCTGCCTGTACGACCTTTCCCGCGATCCACTGCAACGTCCATTCCTGGCTTGCCAGCCAGATGAATCCTCCCAGCACAAACAGCGGGATCAACAACCAGATCAGAAAACGACGTCGCATTAGAAAGTAAATCCCAGTGAAAAATGTAAACGGAAATTGCCGGTTCTCTCGCCGTAGGCCAGATCGACGCCAACCGGTCCGGCAGGACTCCGCCAGCGGCCACCGATACCGTAACCGACAGCAGGATCAAGTTCGCTGACCGTATCGCCGGCATTGCCTGCATCGACGAAAAAGGCTACGCCCCAGTTCCGCAAGAAATAATACTGATATTCCACACTGGCGACAGCCAGATAACGCCCGCCGACAATGGCATCGCCTTCCCGTACCCCCAGACTTTCATAGGCATATCCGCGTACCGACTGGTCGCCACCTGCACGGAACATAAGTGTCGAGGGAATGCCGCTCTTGCCGTCGGAAAAAACGGCACCTAGCTCTCCGCGCAAAACAAGATGGCTGTTCTCGCTAACCGTCTGCAAACGCAACCCCTTGAAATAACTCCGGATAAACGACTTGTCCGTCAGCAACGGCTCGACGGCAACTCCTGTCTGTGCTTCCACGGCATAGCCCTTTGTCGGTGCCAGCCGGTTGTTGAGACGCCTGATGATGACACCGAACGTTACCGGCATGGCCTGACTTTGCTGACCGTCGGCCCCGTCGATCCGGGTATGTTCATTCAGATATTCGGCACGAACATACTTCTCGAAACGCGGCGTTCCCCACGCCCGTCTGATATTGGCGCCGACGACCCGCGTGTCTTCCCCCTCGATTTCGGAACGGTCATACATGACACCGAAACTGTCCCTGACGCCCTCCATCGATGGCGGCAAATACACATCGGCCTTGGCGGTACGTTGCTTCGATTGCAAGACGACTGAACTGTTCAGTTTATAATCCCTGCCGAACAAATGCAGATTGTCATACGACAGGCTGATACGCTCTGCCGTATCCGTACTGTAACCGATACCGACGGAAACATGTTTTTTCATGTTTTCCACCACAGTGACGGTTACCGGCACTTCATCCAGTCCGGATTCAAGATCGGCCGACACTTCGACCGAACGGAAATAACCGGTATCCTGAAGACGTGACTGCCAGTTCAGCAAGGCATTTTCGCGATATGTCGAACCGACCTTGACCGGACGTTGCCCCATGATGACATCCTCGCCATAACGCTGCAGCCCGACAATCCTGATCGGTCCGAATGTCACCGGTTTACCGCTGTTTATCACGACTTTCAGAGTCACCTTGTCTGTTTCCGGATCGACGATAGCTTGCGAATCTTCCAGTTCCGCCCGTGGATAACGCACCGACGTCACCTGTTTGAGCAAGGCGACCTTTGCTGCTTCCCAGTCTGCCATTCGGAAGACCGAACCGGCAGGCAACTGCCATTCTTTTCTCAATTGCTCGACATCAGGTCGCAATGACGCTTCCTGAGTGGCGATCGCCCCCGTAAATTTGATATCGACAACCGCGACCTTCACCGGCTTGCCGGGCTTGACGTCGATGACGACGTGTTTCCCCTGATCACCTGACGGTTGCATATCCATTTTCACGACCGGAGAATAATAGCCTTCCGTCTCCAGCAAATGCCGGATTTCGTCTGGTGTATTCCGATAAAAACGGCGCAGCTGCAAGGCATCGATCTGCTTGTCACCCTGCCACCGGATCAGCTCGAGATTCTGTTTCAACAGGGTGCGGATCGCTTCCGGCGCCCTGATCTCCACATCATAGGGCAATGGCGCCGCATGTGATGCAGACATACAAGCGCCCAGCCAGAACACTATCAGACCTGCGAAACATAAACGCAGCCAGTACACCGTCATACGTGCCGCTTTGCAGTAACTGAAATTTACCATCATGCTGGACATAAATGATCGCCGAACCATTTTGCCATGAATAATGGCATATTAGCCGACCGGCCGTACAATCATGCGTTCCTGTTCAAATCGTTTAATATATTTCAATAAACCGGAAAAGCCCGACATTGTATAGCATCCGGAAATCACGCAGGATGACATGGTTTTTGTGCCATCCCCTATTGTTTTTGATACAGAATGAACGCTCCTCTCGATACTCACACTACCGCACCAGTGAAAAAAGCGCTGGTGCTTTTCAGCGGTGGCCAGGATTCGACGACATGCCTTGCCTGGGCACTGAACCATTATGACACAGTCGAAACCATCGGTTTCCGTTACGGCCAACGGCATGCCGTCGAACTCGATGTCCGCCCGAAAATTCTTGAAAAAATGCGTCGTTTCGCCATTGACTGGCCTGGCGAACTTGGTCCCGATCACATTTGCGATCTTTCTCTGATCAGTGACATATCGGAAACCGCCATGACGGCTGATATGGAAATCCGCATGATGGAAAACGGATTGCCCAATACCTTCGTTCCGGGGCGAAACCTGATGTTTCTGACTGTCGCCGCCATGCTGGCGTATCGCCGTGGCCTGAATGTTCTGGTCGGTGGTATGTGCGAAACCGACTTTTCCGGTTACCCCGATTGCCGGGACGATGCGATCAAGGCCCTTCAGGTCGCCCTGAACATCGGCATGGATACCCGTCTGAATCTCGTGACACCGCTCATGTGGAAAAACAAGAAAGAAACATGGCAACTCGCCTTCGATCTAGGCGGCCAGTCACTGGTCGATCTGATCGTTCAGGACACGCATACCTGCTACATGGGTACGCATGACCAATTGCACGAATGGGGCTACGGGTGCGGCAAATGCCCGGCATGTATGCTGAGAAAACGGGGTTTTACCCAATACTGCGCCGAAAAAAACGCACAGTGACCGCCATGGTTCGATGATGGGTGACAAAAAAACGCACGCCCCACGGAGCGTGCGTTTTTTTGCTTCCATGCCTGCCATCAGACAGGTATCAGGACTTACCGTCCGCCCAGTTCCAGTCCCTGATTTCCGGCATATCCTCACCATACTGGTAAACATAGGCCTTGTGTTCCAGCAACCGGTTACGCAAATACTGCTTCGTATAGGCAGCTTTCGCTCCCAGACTGGGCAAGCGATCGATCACATCTCCGGCCAGATGATAACGGTCCAGATCGTTCATCACCACCATGTCGAACGGTGTGGTCGTCGTTCCTTCTTCCTTGTAGCCACGTACATGGAAATTCTTGTGATTCGTCCGGCGATAAGTCAACCGGTGAATCAGCCATGGATAACCGTGATAGGCGAAAATGACCGGTTTGTCCTTGGTGAACAGTACATCGAATTCCCTGTCGGACAAGCCATTGGGATGATCAGCCGGCTGCTGCAAGGTCATCAGGTTGACGATATTGATCACCCTGATCTTCAGCTCGGGAATATGTTCACGCAGGATCTTGACTGCGGCCAGCGTTTCCAGTGTCGGGACATCGCCGCAACATGCCATCACGACATCGGGTTCAGACCCCTTGTCGTTACTTGCCCACTCCCAGATACCGATACCGGCCGTGCAATGCCGGATGGCTTCGTCCATCGTCAGATACTGCAAGGCAGGCTGTTTGCCGGCAACAATCACATTGATACGATGCCTGCTCCGCAGGCAGTGATCGGTCACTGACAACAGGCAGTTGGCGTCAGGTGGCAGATACACGCGGGTGATATCGGCTTTCTTGTTCATCACCAGATCGATGAAACCCGGATTCTGGTGACTCAAGCCGTTATGATCCTGCCTCCAGACATGCGACGTCAGCAGATAGTTGAGCGAGGCAACCGGGCGACGCCATGGGATATGTCGGCAGACTTCCAGCCATTTCGCATGTTGGTTGAACATGGAATCCACCACGTGGATAAATGCTTCATAGCACGGGAAAAAGCCGTGACGCCCCGTCAGGATGTACCCTTCCAGCCAGCCTTCGCACTGATGTTCCGACAGCATTTCCAGCACACGTCCGGTATGCGATACCTTGTCGTCCGTCGGCTTGATTTCGTCCATGGATGCCCGTTCGGTGACTTCGAATACGGCATTCCAGCGGTTGGAAGACGTTTCATCCGGACAGAATACCCTGAAATTCCTTGATTCCTCATTCAGAACGAAAACATCACGGATCATGTTGCCCTGAACCCGTGTACTTTCGGCCACGACAACACCCGGCGACGGAACATCGACGGCATATTTCCGGAAATCCGGCATACGCAATTCACGCAGCAAAACCCCGCCGTTGGCATGCGGATTGGCCCCCATGCGCCGGTTGCCTTTCGGCGCCAGTTCCGCCAGTTCAGGCCTTAGCTTGCCATGCTCGTCGAAAAGCTCTTGCGGTTTGTAGCTCAAGAGCCAGTCATTCAGAATTTTCAAATGTTCCGGATTGGTTCTGACTTCATTGACCGGTACCTGATGCGAACGGAACGTCCCTTCGATCTGCAAGCCGTCAACGACCTTCGGGCCGGTCCATCCTTTCGGGCTGCGCAGCACGATCATCGGCCACTTCGGTCGTGTGGTGAATCCGTTTGCGCGCGCCTCGGCCTGTATCTGACGGATTTTCGGAATCACGATATCCAGTGTGGCCGCCATCTTCTGATGCATGACCATCGGATCTGAGCCTTCCACATAATACGGTTCATAGCCATAACCACGCATCAACGCATCCAGTTCTTCCGGCGGAATACGGCCCAGCACAGTCGGGCCGGCGATCTTGCCGTCGTTCAGATGCAAAATCGGCAATACGGCACCGTCATATACGGGATTGATGAATTTGTTGGAATGCCATCCTGTCGCCAGCGGCCCGGTTTCGGCCTCGCCATCCCCGACCACACAGGTCACGATCAGATCGGGATTGTCGAATGCGGCACCATAGGCGTGGGAAAGCGCATACCCCAGCTCACCGCCTTCGTGAATCGAACCGGGCGTTTCGGCTGCCGTATGGCTCGGAATGCCTCCCGGGAACGAAAACTGCGTGAACAGTTTTTTCATCCCCTCTTCATCTTCCGAAACATTCGGGTAAAACTCGCTGTAGGTTCCTTCCAGATAGGTATTGGCCACAAGCGCCGGACCGCCGTGTCCGGGCCCCGTCACAAAAATCATGTCCAGATCATACTTTTTGATGACCCGGTTCATATGCACATAAATGAAATTCAGACCTGGAGTCGTTCCCCAGTGTCCCAGCAATCGCGGCTTGATATCTTCCGGCGACAGCGGTTTTTTCAGCAATGGATTGTCGTACAAGTAAATCTGTCCGACCGAGAGGTAATTGGCCGCGTTGAAGTAATCGTTGATTTTGCGCAGCATGTCAGGAGAAAGTGGTCCTGCATTCTGGTCTGGCTTTTCCGCATTCATACCCATATTCATTTCCTTTCTGTTCTTTGGTATCCGGATTTTGCCGGACGCGGCAGGATCCAAATTCCGATGATTCAGGTAATGGCGAGTGAACGACAACCGTACTGAAACAGAAATACCGATACTGTATCAATACGGTAAAACTTTATTTCAACAGGAGAAACCGCCTTTGCTGTGCAAAGGCGTCCCTTTTGACAATATAACAGGAATTATGGCGATTTAGGCACTTTGCCGAAGCCAATTTTCAAAAAGCTGCGGTCGGTCAATTTTTACGGAAAAAGACGTCATTTTTTGGATTTTACCGGTCTTTTCCAGTCATTTATCGTAGTCTGCCGTGTTCTGGATACCGTCAGCGATCCTGCAGGCACATCCTTGGTCAACGTGGTGCCTGCACCGATCGTCGCGCCACTGCCGACCTTGACCGGTGCGACCAGCTCGCAATTCGTCCCGATAAAGGCATCATCCTCGATAACCGTCCGGTGCTTGTTGGCACCATCGTAATTGCAGGTGATCGCGCCTGCACCGATATTGACCCGGCTGCCGACGGTGGAATCACCGACATAGGCCAGATGATTCGCCTTGCTTTGAGCAGCGATATGGCTGTTCTTGACTTCGACGAAATTGCCGATATGCACTTCTTCGCCCAGATCGGCCCCCGGACGCAACCGGGCATAGGGGCCGATCAGCGATCCTGCGCCGACCGTCGCGCCGTCCATATGACAGAACGGACGGATTTCCGCCCCCTCACTGACGGTACTGTTTCTGATCACGCAATTCGCCCCGACCGACACACCGTCCGCCAGCACGACATCACCTTCGAAAACACAGTTGACATCGATGAAAACATCTCTTCCGCAACGCAGGGTACCACGGACATCGATACGTGCCGGATCGGCCAGACCGACGCCACTTTCCAGCAACGCGGCAGCCACATTCCGCTGATAGATCCGTTCAAGCGCCGCCAGCTGGCTCTTGCTGTTGACGCCAAGCGTTTCCCAAAGCTTGCCTGGCTGTACCGAGACAATGTCGATATTTTCCTCAACGGCTTTCGCGACGATATCGGTCAGATAATATTCGCCTTGCGCATTGTCGTTCGTCAATGCGGCAAGCCAGCGTTTGAGCGGAACCGTCGGCACGACCATAATGCCGGTATTGATTTCACGTACCGCCAGTTCTTCTGCGTTGCCATCCTTTTGCTCGACGATACGCCGTATTTTTCCCTTTTCGCGAATAATCCGCCCGTAACCGGTGGGGTCTTCCATCTCGACTGTCAGAATGCCCAGTTTGTCCTTGCCTGCCGCTTCAGCCAGACGTGCCAGCGATGCGGCACCGATCAGTGGTACATCGCCGTACAGAACCAGTGTCGGCACGGTTTCATCCAGTTCGGGCACTGCCTGCATGACCGCGTGTCCCGTTCCCAGCTGCGGCTGCTGCGTTACATAGACCAGATCAGGCGCCGCGATTTTCTGGCGCACCGTCTCGCCGCCATGACCGCAGACGACCACGAGTTTTTCGGGGTTCAATGTTCTTGCCGTCGTGATGACATGTTCCAGCATGGCTTTCCCTGCCAGAGTATGCAAGACCTTGGGAAGCGACGAATGCATGCGTTTGCCCATGCCGGCAGCCAGAATAACGATATTCATTGCAAACCAATCCAAAAATGTATTGTTATCAAATCAACTTCAAACCGCTTCAAAACAACCTTCCTGACGGTTTTTTCGGACATGCCGCCAGTCGAAAATCCTGCCGTTCATCGCCACATAAACACCGTGCGGCAACAACTGCGCTGCACCTGCCGCAAAACCGAAATTGAACAACGCGTCCGAGTTGTCGAATTCGTAGGGTATCATCGCACCGGTCAGGACGATCGTTTTGCCCAGTGATGCTTCTCCCAGTACGAGTGCCGTTTCCCGCATCGTATCGGTACCGTGCACGACTACGATACTTCCGGCCGCCGCCGATGAACAGGCATCGAGGATCTTCACACGATCGGTATCCTGCATATCCAGCGAATCCAGCATGCATACTGTCTCGAAAGTATAGGGCACCGAAAAACGGGCGCGCCTGAGGATCGCCGGAACATGACTGTCGCCGAAAACCAGCCGACCGCTGATTTCATCGTAATGTTTTTCAAAAGTTCCGCCAGTGGCAATAACATGCAGCGTCATTTTGCACCTTGTCAGAAACAGCAGAAATAATCCCTCACAACGGGATCGGTACGATACTTTTTGTTCCACCCGGGCGGACAGGGCAAAGAGGGGCCATCATAGGGGGGCAATCCTTGCCGAACGGGATAAACCGGCAAGACATCCGAAAACGAGCCATTCGGATTCAGACGCTTTTCAAGGCTGTACATATATCCCGGCAACAACGCCTTGCACACGCGGCTGAACCAAAGTGTATGTTCCTCGTCCTCGCCAAGCGCCTGTGCCAGTCCTTCGGGATCGAATCGCGACAGTGCGTCGATCAGTTCATCGGTCGTCGCTCCGGGAGCATCTCCCCATCCCATCACCGGATTGAAAATATAATCCGCTCCTGACCCATACCATCCCTCGCGCCATGGGCGCTGGAACCAGTTGCGACACCCCGTGAAAAGATGCCAGCGCCAGTGCAATCCCGATTCCCGTGGCCATGAGTGCAGATACAGGCGCTGGTAACCGGCACTGTGCAGTTTCCTGACCATATCCATGAGCCGCGCATGCGGCATGCGATCCGGCGCAGCCAGCCTGAACAAAATCGGTTCGCCATCGGCATGCTGAACCTCATCCGTGGAAAGGTTCAGGTCAAGACTGCGTTGTTCATTGCCGAAACGTGCCGATACCCAGCCTGTCAGCAAATTGACGGCCGTCAGCACGCCATACCCGCGATAGCGATGAAAAATAACGGTTCCGGGAGCGATTGGTTTCATGTGATGCATTATAAATCGGAAACAGGCTCAGCCCTGCAACCGCAAATTCAAGTCATTCATTCTTGTCCGTTTTCTGATTTTCGCCGTCGAACGACTCCAGCATGACGCGACGGCTTTCCGGCGTTTCGAGACTGACGCGACCGATCGCGCCGCTACGATAATCCTGCAAGAGCGTATGCGCCCCCTTTTCGATATCCGGTTCCCCGCCCCTGATTTTCAGCCCGCGCTTGCGTGCGATCATTTCCGTCAATCCGATACCATCGAGTCCTTCGACAGGCATTTTGTAGCGTGCCGCCAAATACTCCGGATAACGCGCCAGCAACACGTCTCCCAGAAAGGCAGCCACTTCTTCCTCGATCAGTGCATTCACGCCGACCGCATGACTGGCCGCCAGCATATAACCATCATCCGGATAAACGATTTTCGGCCACAGCATGCCCGGTGTATCGGTCAACACCATATTTTTGTTCAGATACAACCTTTGCTGGCTCTTGGTGACTGCCGGCTCGTCCCCGACCGCCGCGACACGCCGTTTGAGCAACATATTCATCAATGTCGATTTCCCGACATTGGGAATACCCATAATCATGATTCTGACCGGCTTGCCGGGCCCGTTGCGGTGCGGAACCAGTTTCTGGCATAACGGCGGAATCCGCGCGACATCCGAAGGATTCTTGCACGAAATCGCAACCGCATGGACACCGGGCCGAGCATTGAAGTCATCCAGCCATGCACGGGTAACCGCGGGATCCGCCAGATCGCTCTTGTTCAGGATTTTCAGTACCGGTCGCTGGCGATGCCGCCGCAATTCTTCAACCATGGGATTGCTGCTGGCCGCAGGCAAACGGGCGTCCAGCACCTCGATCACCAGATCGGTCATTTCCATCGTCTCTGCCGCTTTCCGGCGGGCGGCATTCATGTGCCCCGGAAACCACTGGATAGCCATATTTCCGAACCTACTCCACTTTGGCAAGCGCTTTCACATGCGCCACGACACTGCCTGCCAGCGCATCGAGGTTATAGCCGCCTTCGGAAAGACTGACGATACGTCCCTGCGCATATTCGTCTGCAATCGCCACCACCTGACGGGTAATCCAGGCATAATCATCCTCGACCAGATTCATGTCGCCCAGCGGATCGTCACGGTGCGCATCAAATCCGGACGAGATAAAAATCATCTCTGGCTTGTGCCGGTGCAACGCAGGCAACCATTTTTCGGTAACGACCTGCCGGATCACATCACCGCCTGTTCCGGGCGGAACCGGAACATTGACCATATGGGCGCGCTCCTTTTCATTGCCACAAAACGGATACAGATACTGCTGGTAATAACTGACCATCATGACACTGGGTTCATAGGCGAACACGTCTTCCGTCCCGTTGCCATGGTGTACATCGATATCGACGATAGCCACTCTGTTCAGTTTATGTACCTTGACGGCACGCATGGCAGCAACAGCCAGACTGTTGAACACGCAAAACCCCATCGCTTCGCCGATGGTCGAATGATGGCCGATCGGACGCTGGATACAAAATGCATTGTTGATTTCTCCTGCCAGAACGGCATCCGTTGCAGCGACAGCGGCGCCGGTCGTCCGCAAGGCTGCCTTCCAGCTGTAATGGTTCAGCGGCGTTTCATCCAGCGGATAATAGTCGCCCAGTGCGGGAATGTTGTTTTTGGCCTTGTTGATCATATCCTGGGTATGTACACGGCGAATATCCTGCTCTGTAGCTTCCGGCGACAAGCGATATTGCAAAACACGATCCAGCCCGCTTTCCCTGAATGCCTTGAGCATGGTTTTCATACGCGCCGGAGATTCCGGATGATGCCCGCCCATTTCATGCAACTGGCATACGGGATGAAAATAAACGGCAGTAGTCATAATCAAAAATCTTTCAGAATGAGTCCCTTCGCCCTGTTCAGGCGACAAGCCACCCGGCAACCGATACCATGGCAGCCCCATAATCCGCCCCAGAAAAGATGATACGGCATTCCCTGCCTCTTGGCGATGTATCGAACCGTCGATTTGCCAGCGGTTTTTCAGTCGATCCCGTCTATCGAATTCAGGCGGCAACTGCATCGCCTCATTTTATCCAATACTGTCCCTGACAGGATGACTATTGCACTATGTTGACTCAAGCGTGCCATTTCCTTCACGTTTGGTGTATTCCGGTTCTTTTTTCACCATCCGTTGCTATACTCTGCAAATCACTTTCACAAACCGTCGAGAAGGGATACTTATGGCCAGCATCAGCCGGATGGCAAAAAGCGGAATTCTTCTGTTTTCCATCCTGTCGGTTTCACTGACAGGATGCCGGCATATGCCAGACGACTCCGACTCCATCTCCAGTCCTTCGTCCTCCGTGTCCATACCATCGCCCGTCACAACGCAACCTGATGCCGATACATCCTTCGAAATCGCAAAATCCGAATTCATCGAAGCATTTTCAGACAAACATGCATTCGACAAGGCACAGCTGATCACACTGTTCGAACAGGTTCACCGTAACCCGACGGTCATCCGGCTTGTCACGCCATCAGGCAAAGCGAAAGCGAAAAACTGGCAAAACTATCGCAAAAACGTTATCGATCCGGCCAGAATATCGGCTGGCGTGCGCTTCTGGAACCAGTATGAAGACGCGCTTGACCGTGCCACGCAAACATATGGAGTCCCGTCCGACATCATTGTCGCCATTATCGGAGTCGAATCGGTATACGGCCGATATACCGGTAACTTCCGGATTATCGATGCACTGTCGACGCTGGCATTCAGCTACCCCGAAACCGCCAATCAGGCCGCACGGAAACGCTTCTTCCGGAAAGAACTGGAAAATCTGCTGTTGCTTGCAAAAGAAACCGGAACGGATCCGGCAAACCTGTATGGCTCCTATGCCGGTGCAATCGGTTACCCGCAATTCATGCCTGGCAGCATCCGTCAATTCGCTGTCGATTTTGACGGAGATGGCGCCATCGATCTGGAAAATTCTCCTGTCGACGCCATCGGCAGCATCGCCAATTTTCTCGTCAGCCATGGATGGAAAGCCGGTTTGCCGATCGTTTTCCCGGTACAGACACAACACGGCTGCACCATACCGCCATCCCTGCTTGATCAAGGACTGGCCGCCACACTATCCCTTTCGCAGCTTGAAAACGGCTGCATCATCCCTGAAAAGGACGTACCGGACAATATTTCATTCGGTTTGATCGATTTGCCCAACGGCACCGCACCAGCCGATTACTGGATCGGCACCGATAATTTTTTCGCTATCACGCACTATAACCGGAGTTATTTCTACGCCATGTCTGTCGTTTTGCTCGCACAGGAAATTGCCCATGCCAGAAACGGGGAATAAACCATCCGTTCCCTGTTTCTCGGTCGTATCGCAACCCCATCTGAAAAAGCCCGTTTTACACGAACTGCCTTCCTTTCGCCTACCCGGATTTTTCGTATATCCGGACAGCTTTCTCGTTTAAAATGGTTGAAAATCATTGTTTTCAGGTAATATGCCATTAAGCCTGTCATGTGTAGCGAACTTTGACTCACAGGATTCTTGAAAATGACGAACAAACAACCCGTCCCGGAAACGCCACCTGAAGAAGACCGGCTTGAAGATCGCGTATATGATCCGAACCGTCTTCTGGATACACTTATCCAGCATCTGAATCTCAAAAACGATGCGGCACTGTCCCGTGCACTGGAAGTCGCGCCGCCGGTTATCAGCAAAATCCGGCATCATCGATTGCCCGTCGGTGCATCGCTGCTGATCCGGATGCATGAGGTCAGCGAATTGAGCATCAAGGAACTGCGTCGGCTCATGGGTGATCGCCGCGCAAAATTCCGCATCAGCGACAAGCAATTCAAGCCGAAGCCTTCCGCCGGCAAGGACTCTCCGAAGTCCTGACCACACACAAGCGCTGTAAAGCAAAAACGGCCCGTTACGGGCCGTTTGGTTATGGAATCGTTACTGTCGGAGCCAGATATCGATCGCCTGACGCAACAGTTTTTCTCCCTGCCGGATATGTTCGTCCGACACGATTAGTGCCGGAACAAACCGAATGACATCGTATCCCGCCAACAGCAACAACAATCCCTGTTGCTGTGCGGCTTGTGTAATTTCTCCGGCACGTCCCTGATATTTTTCCGACATGACCATTCCCAGCATCAGCCCTTTTCCCCTGACACCGGCGAAAACGTCCGGATAATCCGCAGCGATCCTTTCGAGACTTTCTCTCAGTTTTTGTCCTGCCTCGACGACACGTGCAAGGAAAGCCGGCTTGTTGATGATTTCCAGCACCTTGCAGGCAACCGCTGCCGCCAATGGATTGCCCCCATAGGTCGTACCATGCGCACCGACCGAGAAAGATTTGGCGATCTCCGTAGTCGTGAGCATCGCAGCGATCGGGAAACCGTTCCCCAGCGCTTTGGCCGACGTCATGATATCGGGAACGACACCATAATCCATATAGGCGAAAAGCGTACCGGTTCTTCCCATGCCGCACTGGATTTCGTCAAAAATCAGCAGTGCATTCTTTTCATCGCACAACTGGCGCAATGCTTTCAGATAGGCTGGATCGGCCGGCAGGATACCGCCCTCGCCCTGAACCGGTTCGACGACGACCGCACAGACATCGTCACCGATCGCAGCTCTGGCGGCTTCGATATCATTGAACGGAATATGGTCGATCTGCGGTGGCAACGGTTCGAACCCTTTCGTATATTTTTCCTGGCCGCCGACACTGACTGTAAACAGCGTCCGGCCATGGAAAGAATGGAAACAGGAAACGATTCTGTTCTTCTTCGGACCGAAATGATCGTGCGCCCATTTGCGTGCCAGCTTGAAAGCCGCCTCATTGGCTTCGCCCCCCGAATTGCAGAAAAACACCTTTTCCGCAAACGTGGCTTCCGTCAGCGCCCGGGCCAGCTTCAATACCGGCTCATTCGTATAGTAATTGCTGACGTGCCACAAATTCCTGGCCTGTTCGACCAGCGCATCAACGATTTCCGGCGGCGTATGCCCCAGCCCCAATACCGCGATCCCGCCCGTCAAATCCAGATACTGCTTGCCGCTCTGGTCCCACAAGGCCAGCCCGGAGCCTCTGACAGGGATAAATGACGCCGGCGCAAAGACGGGCACCATCACATCATCGAAAGTCTGACGCGTTACCGGTTCATCGATTTTCCCGGTCGTTGTATTGGCAGACATGCTCATTTTTTCCTATGCTCCACTCATCAATAAAAAGCCCGCTTGCGGCACACAACTTTCCTACACAGAACCTTTCATGCACACAACAACACATGAAAACGA
This sequence comes from Oxalobacter paeniformigenes, assembly GCF_027158465.1. Classification (NCBI taxonomy): domain Bacteria; kingdom Pseudomonadati; phylum Pseudomonadota; class Betaproteobacteria; order Burkholderiales; family Oxalobacteraceae; genus Oxalobacter; species Oxalobacter paeniformigenes. The sequence continues at coordinate 36,309 of NZ_JAMKYL010000007.1, read as the reverse complement.
AAAGCCTGTACCGGAAAGAAATTTTATACGTTTCCGTTTTTCCTTTAAACGGTTTCAGACGATATTGTCCTGTCTTTCCGTATTTTCCGACAACCGCTTTTCCATACTTTCAACACCAAAAAGACGCTTATTGCACCACATTGCCCATGAACGCTTTTATTTTTTCGCCGCAGCAAGGATAATGCTTGAAGTATATGATTCACGGTCATGAAACCTGTTTTTACGTATATTTCCAATGAATACTGATTCTTCTCCTATTGCAGCCATCGCTACCGCGCCGGGACGCGGCGGTGTCGGCATTGTCCGGATTTCCGGCAAGAACCTTGAACCGTTCATTTCGGAATTTTTCAGAAACGCAACATCGGAATTGCCGCTGGAACCCCGATATGCCCACTTTCTGCCTTTCATGGACGAAGACGGCAACATCATCGATGAAGGTATCGCACTGTATTTCAAGGCACCGCATTCGTTTACCGGAGAAGATGTTCTGGAACTCCAGGGACATGGCGGACCGGTCGTGCTGCAAATGCTCTTGAAACGTTGTCTCCAGGTTGGCAAGCATATCGATCTCAGGATGGCAGAACCCGGTGAATTCACCCGCAGGGCATTTCTGAACGACCGTATCGATCTGGCACAGGCCGAAGCGATTGCCGATCTGATCGACGCGACCACCGAAGAAGCAGTCCGTTCCGCATCACGCTCGCTGTCCGGCGCATTTTCCAAAGAAATCCACGAACTGGTCGCGACAATCATCGAATTGAGAATGCTGGTGGAATCCTCGCTCGACTTTCCGGAAGAAGACATCGACTTTTTGCAAAAGGAAAATGTCCGCGAAAGAATCGCAGCGATCCGTAACTCGCTGGGTGGCATCGTCACACAAGCAACACAAGGCGCCCTGCTGCGGGAAGGTATTCACGTCGTGCTGGCGGGCCAGACCAACGTCGGCAAATCCTCGCTTCTGAATGTATTGACAGGCTCCAACATCGCGATCGTCACACCGATCGCTGGAACAACTCGCGACAAGATCACGGAAACCATACAACTCGAAGGAGTTCCGGTCACACTGATCGATACGGCCGGCATCAGAACCAGTACTGCGGAAGATGAAGTCGAACGTATCGGTATCGAACGCACCTGGAATGAAATCGAGAAAGCCGATGTCATTCTCCATTTGCTTGATGCCAGCATTGGCCCCACCCGTTCCGACGAAAAAATCGCTGCCGATTTTCCGGAAGGCATACCGGTCATTCGTGTATGGAACAAGATCGACATTTCGGGGCACCGTCCGTCGGTCGACAACATGTTCGGCATCACGCAAGTCTATCTGTCCACGCAAACCGGTCAGGGAATCGATCTGCTCAAGACAGAACTGCTCAAGATCGCAGGATGGGCACAGACAGGCGAATCGACTTACCTTGCCCGCGAACGCCACATGAATGCCATGAAAACCGCAGACAAGCATCTGGCCATCGCTGCCGAACATGCCATATCGGGATCTCCATCGCTGGATCTGCTGGCCGAGGAACTTCGTCTGGCACAGGATGCCTTGAACAGCATTACAGGTGCATTCACGTCCGATGATCTGCTCGGATTGATCTTCTCCAGATTCTGCATCGGGAAATAACCGTTTCACACGTATTTCGCCATAAAGTCCGCCAAACACGGACTTTATGGCGTATTCGTTTTGAACCGTTCAATCTTCTTGCCTGCCGTCCGAACCCGATAATATGCCGGTTTCGGACAGTTTCCTTTAAAATAGCAGGCTGCAAAGGAATCTAGTTATGCCCATTTCTTCCACTCAAGAAATTATCGACGAACTCCGCGCAGGTCGTATGGTCATTCTGGTTGACGACGAAGACCGCGAAAACGAAGGCGACCTGATGATCGCCGCCGATTTCGTCACGCCGGAAGTCATCAATTTCATGGCCAAGCATGCGCGAGGTCTGGTTTGTCTGACCCTGACACAGGAACGTTGCGACCAGCTCGGCCTGGCTCCCATGACACGGGACAACCGCAGTTCATTCAATACCGCCTTCACCACATCCATCGAAGCCGCGACCGGTGTGACAACCGGCATTTCGGCATTCGACCGTGCGAGAACCATACAGGTCGCCGTGGCGCGTGATGCCAAACCCGACGATATCGTCCAGCCCGGTCACATTTTCCCTATCACCGCCAAACAAGGCGGCGTATTGCGACGTGCCGGGCACACCGAGGCAGGCTGCGACCTGACGGCGCTGGCAGGTCTGACACCTGCATCGGTCATCTGCGAAATCATGAATGAAGACGGCTCGATGGCGCGACTGCCGCAATTGCTGGAATTCGCAGACAGGCACCATATCAAGATCGGTACGATCGCAGATCTGATCAGCTATCGCAACCGTCATGAAAGTATCGTCGAACGCGTTGCCGAAAACGATATGCAAACCCGGGCCGGTTCTTTCCATGCCATCGTATATCGCGACAAACCCAGTCAATCCATCCATCTTGCCCTTATCAAGGGAACCATTTCACCGGAACAAGAAACGCTGGTCAGGGTTCACCAGCCTGTATCCCTGATCGACCTGCTGGAAACAGGATTCACACGTCATTCCTGGCATTTGTCTGACGCCATGAAGGCGATACAGGCCAGTGAACGCGGTATTCTCGTTCTGCTCAACTGCAATGAATTGCCTGAAGAATTCCTGGCAAAATTCGGTACAATCGGAAAACAGCGCTCACATGACGTTCCGCAAGCTGCCAGCCAGACGCTGCGTAACTACGGTATCGGCGCCCAGATTCTCCGCGACATCGGCGCCGGCAAAATAAAACTGCTGGCCAACCCCAAAAAAATGCCTTCCATGACCGGTTTCAATCTGGATATTGTCGGTTATCTGGACAACAAGGATCTTTAATCACTGCCATCTGGGAGAAGGGTTATGAGTATCAATACATTTGAAGTGGATCTTCAGGGACAAGATCTCCGTATCGGAATCGTGCAGTCCCGTTTCAACGAGGAAGTCTGCCGCGGACTCCTCAACGCCTGTCTGGGCGAACTGAAACGGCTCGGTGTCGCCGATGAAGATATTCTTGTCGCCACAGTACCCGGCGCGCTGGAAATTCCCGTCGCCCTGCAAAAAATGGCTGAATCGCAGCAATTCGATGCGCTGATTGCCGTTGGTGCCGTCATCAAGGGAGAAACCTACCATTTCGAACTGGTTTCCAACGAATCGGCAGCCGGCATTTCACGTGTCGCACTTGATTTCGACATGCCGATCGCCAACGCCGTTCTGACGACTTATACAGACGAACAGGCCGAAGCACGCATGGTCGAAAAAGGGACCGAAGCCGCACGTGTCGCCGTCGAAATGGCCAATCTGGTACTGGCCATAGATGAAATGGAACCCGCTTCCGAAGACGAATGAACCAGCCTTGTCCGACTTACTTTCCGCACACGATGCCATGAAAACAAAATCCGTACATGCCAATCCATCCAAAATCCGTTCACCCAGACATCGCTCGCGTGAATTCGCGTTGCAGGGACTCTATGAATGGTTGCTCAACCGGGACACGGCACCCGCCATCATCGAGCATATCCGTCAGGCACACGGATTCGACAAAGCCGATACCGGACATTTCGTCGCGCTGGTCTCTGGCGTCATCCATCAGGCGGAAGCCCTGCGTGCGGCCATTACACCGCATATCGACCGCTCCCTGAATGAATTGTCACCGGTAGAACACGCGATTCTGCTCATAGGTGCCTATGAACTGACCAATCATGTCGAAATTCCTTACCGTGTCGTCATCAACGAAGCAGTCGAACTGACCAAATCATTCGGCGGTATCGATGGTCACAAATTCGTCAATGGTGTTCTGGACAAGATCGCCGCACGGCTGCGTCCGGCCGAGGTCGAGGCCGATCGCAACCGTTGAACGGTTTTCCCGAAAAGAAAAAGCGGTACCTCACTGGTACCGCTTTTTTCATACCTACAGAAACTTGTCGAAACGCTAGACACTCTGCCCCTGCTTTTCATGCAGTCCAAGCCGTTTCCAGATTTCCTTTGTCGCTGCGGCACGGTTAAGACTGTAAAAATGCAATCCCGGTGCACCACCATCAAGAAGCTGTTCGCACAGTTCTGTCACGACATCCAGCCCGAATGCACGAATGGATGCCAGATCGTTGCCGTAACTTTCCAGTCTCAGCCTGATCCATCGGGGAATTTCCGCACCGCACATGTCGGAAAATCGGGCCAGCTGCGTGTAATTGGTAATCGGCATAATACCCGCAATCACCGGAATGGAAACACCAGCATCCCGGATACTGTCCACAAACCTGAAATAGGCAGACGGATTGTAAAAATACTGCGTAATCGCCACATCGGAACCGGCTTTGACCTTCTCGACAAAATGACGAATATCGTCGGTCATCGATTTGGCCTGAGGATGCATTTCCGGATACGCAGCCACATCGATTCTGAACCAGTCACCGGTTTCCTTGCGAATGAATTCCACCAGTTCGCTGGCATAATGAAACTCTCCCAGCACACCATAGGAGCTTGGCAGATCACCGCGCAAAGCGACGATATGCCTGATACCGCAAGCACGGTATTCATCAAGGCGTTCACGCACCTTCTCACGGGTCGAACCGATACAGGTAATATGAGGTGCCGCCTCATAGCCTTCATTCTGAATTTCCAGCGCGATATCATGCGTTCCCTGCTGGGTCGAACCACCTGCACCGAATGTAATCGAGAAATACTTCGGCGAGAGCTCTGCCAGTTCCGCACGGGTATTGCGCAACTCACGAATGGCTTCCGGTGTCTTTGGCGGAAACACTTCGATACTGAAACTTTTTTGTGATGCCATTTAATTCCTGAGTAACAAGGTGGACAAGGCCCACGAAATGATACTGTAGAGCAATGCTCCGCCTATCGCCGTCGCAAAACCGCTGACATAAAAGCCGTCGACCATTTTGGAAACCAGCCAGAACAGCAATCCGTTGATTACCAGAATGAAAATCCCGAGCGTCAACACCGTGACCGGCAACGTCAGCAACACGAGGATCGGTCTGATCAGTGCATTGACCAGTCCCAGCACCAGCGCGGCGATCAATGCCGTCCAGAATCCCGATATCCGGATGGATGTCATCAGATACGGCAGAGCGAGCAAAGCAACCGTATTAATCAGCCAGACAACAAGAATACGCATGATCTTTCCATTCCAGCCGGGAAAACCGGCTCTTTTTCATCAATCCATACAAAGTCCGCAGACAGCGGACCGTCATCCGGCCGACAACGGCACGGGATACTCCCGTGCCTTCCACCGAAACGACTTAATACCGGTAATGATCCGGTTTGTACGGGCCTTCTTTCTTCACACCGATATAGGCAGCCTGTTCATCCGTCAGTTCCGTCAGTTGTACGTTGAGCTTCTTGAGCTGGAGACGTGCCACCTTTTCATCCAGATGTTTCGGCAGCGTATAAACACCGAGCGGATAAGCCTTCGTATTGGTGAACAGTTCGATCTGTGCAATCGTCTGGTTCGCGAATGAAGAACTCATGACATAGGACGGATGACCGGTCGCACATCCCAGATTGACCAGTCGGCCTTCTGCCAGCAGGATAATCCGGTTGCCATTCGGCAAAATGATATGATCGACCTGCGGTTTGATATTTTCCCATGCATACTGTCTCATCGATGCGACGTCGATTTCGTTGTCGAAGTGACCGATATTGCAGACGATGGCCTGATCTTTCATCTGGATCATGTGTTCATGCGTAATGACATGATAATTACCGGTACAGGTCACGAAGATATCCGCCTGTGCAGCCGCATATTCCATCGTGACGACACGATAACCTTCCATCGCGGCCTGAAGGGCACAAATCGGATCGATTTCCGTCACCCATACCTGTGCGGACAACGCTCGCAGCGCCTGTGCACATCCCTTGCCGACATCACCATATCCACAAACGACAGCGACCTTGCCTGCGATCATCACATCGGTTGCACGTTTGACACCGTCGACCAGCGATTCACGGCAACCATACAGATTGTCGAATTTGGATTTCGTCACAGAATCGTTCACATTGATCGCCGGGAACTTGAGCCGACCTTCCTGGTGCATCTGATACAAGCGATGAACCCCCGTCGTCGTTTCTTCGGTCACACCCTTGATTTCCGCAATCCGCTTCGAATACCAGTTCGGATCGGCAGCCAGATGACGACGGATCGCGTTGAAAAGGCAAACTTCTTCGTCAGATGTCGGTTTGTCCAGTACGGAAATATCCTGTTCCGCACGATTACCCAGGTGCAACAGCAACGTTGCATCCCCACCATCGTCCAGAATCATGTTGGAATATCCACCGTCCGGCCATTCAAAGATACGGTGTGTGAATTCCCAGTAATCGTCCAGTGATTCACCCTTGAAAGCGAAGACCGGCGTTCCGTTGGTAGCGATCGCAGCCGCTGCATGATCCTGCGTGGAATAAATGTTGCAGGAAGCCCAGCGTACCTGTGCACCCAGTGCCTCCAGAGTCTGGATCAATACCGCCGTCTGGATCGTCATATGCAGCGAGCCACTGATACGTGCGCCTTTCAACGGCTTGCTGGCAGAATATTCTTCACGAATCGCCATCAGGCCCGGCATCTCGGTTTCCGCGATTCTGATTTCCTTGTTACCCCATGCTGCCAATTCGGGGTCTGCAATATAAAAGTCCTGATCTTGTCTGGATACAGCGTTCATCACGCTCTCCTTTCCTGAAATGTGTAGAAAAAAGTAACGTGAGCGCCGTTGTAATGAAAATCCGAGCCTGGCAAAAATCAGGCATACTTTCGCTATCAGAAAGAAATCCGGCCTGTTTTGTTGCAACGCTCCTCGGATGTGCGGCACATATTACATGAAATCCGGAAAATTGTTAAATATCCATACCGGCCGGAAGAAAAAACCATCATCTTTCGGCCAATTTACGATCCCAGTTTCATGCCGACAGTCAAACCCTTCATGCGCATGAAATCCACAGCCGGAATTTTATCGCCAGACGACGTGCGAACCATCGAAATACGAATTTCTCCACCTTGCACACCGACGGAAAAACTGTTCTCATCCGCACCGACAATCGTTCCGACCTTTCCGCGAACATCCTGAAACGAATGATGCAAAACCTTCCGGCATTCCAGAATCACACATTTTTCCCCATCAATCGACACCCATGCGCCTGGCGTCGGATCACAACCGCGAATCAGGTTATATACCTGATTGATATGATTCCCCCAGTTGATATGGACATCTGATTCCTTCAGCCAGCTTTCATAACTGCCTGCCCGGACATCTTGCGCTTTTTCCTCATAACTTCCGGAAACGACATTATCTGCCGCTTCTAGCAGTGCCTGCACACCGGCCGGAAACAAGCGTTCATAGTACAACGTGCCTGCGGTATCGTCCGGATGAATGGAAACCGCCTTCTGCAGGATCACCGGTCCTTCGTCCATTTCATCCGTGGGACGGAAAACCGTCACACCGCTTTCCTGTTCACCACAAATAATCGCCCAGTTCACCGCGTTTGGTCCACGATAACGTGGCAACAGAGAAGGATGGAACTGTATCGTTCCATACACCGGAATCCGCGTAAATTCCTGTGGAACAAATTGAACGACATACGCCATCACCGCAATATCGGCTTTCAACCTCTCCATTGTTTCCAGTGCGGCTTTCGACGACAGATTCTCGAACTGGAACAATGGTATTTTTCTTTCCAGCGCGCTCGTTTTCAACGCGTCGGAACGTACCTTCCCCTTTTCAGGCGCAACAAATACCGCCACGACATCATCGCCTCGTGACAGGAACGCCTCCAGTACGGCTCGTCCGAAAACTCTTTGCCCAATAATGACAACACGCATGAAAAACCCCGCCCAGTCAAAAAAAAGATGGGTGGACAAGCCACCCATCCTGTTCATGCTTAATGAATCACTTCATTAAATCGATGACCCACCATTATTTCTTTCTCTTCGGTGGAACGTCGAAAGCACCGCCTGCCTTCAGTTCGGCGATCTTTTCATCGGAGAAGCCGCAAACTTCTTTCAGAACTTCTTCGGTGTGTTCGCCCAGCATCGGAGCCGGCAGAATCTTGTCAACGTTACCCATCGACAGCTTGATCGGCATACCGACCGTGTAGTAGTCACCCTGCGGATGGCCTTCGACCTTGACGATCATCTGACGATGGATTGCGTGTGCGTCCGTCATCAGTTCTTCGGTGGACAGAACCGGGCCGCAAGGAATGTTCTTTTCATTGCAGTATGCGGTCATTTCGGTCTTCGTGTAGTTCTTGGCGAAGTCCGCTACCATCTTCCACAGTTCGTTCTGGTTTTTACGACGTTCTGCCAGCGTTGCGAAACGTTCGTCCGTTACCAGCGCTTCGTCACCGATCGCTCTTGCGAAGATCGGCCAGTTGGCTTCCTGAACAACCAGGTATACGTAGTCGTTGGCGCCGAATGGCTTACACGGGATACAGTTACCCAGCTGACCACCACCGGAGTCGTTACCTGCACGTGGTACGGCGGTCAGACCCAGCGTCGGACGACTGTATTCCGGCAGTGCGCCCTTGCCACCCATCAGACGGCCCTGGTCACGGAATTTGACGCGGCACAGGTTCATGACGGATTCCTGCATTGCTGCTTCGACTTCCTGGCCGATACCACCGTTATGGGTTCTGTGGTACAGCGCTGCGCAAATACCGATGGCCAGATGCAGACCGGTACCGGTGTCACCAATCTGTGCACCCGTGATGGTCGGCGGATTTTCCGGGAAACCGGTCGTGGACATGGAGCCGCCCATTGCCTGTGCGATCGGTTCGTATGCCTTGTAGTCACTGTATGGACCGGAGGAGCCGAAGCCCTTGATGGAGGCATAGATGATGGACGGGTTGATTTCATGGATTTTTTCCCAGGTGTAGCCGAAACGGGCCAGAACGCCAGGTCCGAAGTTTTCCATGATAACGTCGCATTTTTTCAGCAGTGCTTCGAAAATTTCGCAGCCAGCTTTGCTCTTCATGTTGGAAATGATCGAACGTTTGTTGCTGTTCAGCATGGTGAAGTACAAGCTGTCCTTGTTCGGATCATGACGCAGCTGTTTACGCGTAATGTCACCGGTCGGATTTTCGAATTTGATAACGTCCGCACCCATCCATGCCAACAGCTGTGACGAGGTCGGGCCGGCCTGTACGTGGGTCATGTCCAGAATTCTTACTCCGGATAATGCTTTACTACCCATATTTCTCTTCCTCCAATGTGATTGGTTAATTGTCGCTGTAAACTACAACTGTCCCTAAAAGCCATTTACTGCCAAAACCGGCCCCTCGGGAATAAAACCCAATGACCTATAATATTTGGCGGAAAAACAATACTTTTCAGGTATTCTTAAATTTCCCGTCAAATATTTAAGCTAATAGCTATCATAGCTTCTCAACTCCTGATATATTCTTGACCACAGTCAAGTTTCCAGATTCAAACAGGAGTTCTTGACTTTCATCAATATTTTTCGGGCGTTTTAGTCACTTTACGTCAAAACTGAAGCGGAAATTCTATGGCCTTAATAGCAAATCATCCTGAGAAAAATATTATTCGCGTGCAACTTTCCCAGAATTGCATCCTGAAAGAGCTTTCCCAAAACGAACTGGCCGAACTTGAACCGCATCTTGACATCTCCGACCATTCCAAGGGTGATTGTCTGACGCATCAGGGAGATCGCGATCTGGAAGTCATTTTCGTCCTTGATGGCATTCTGAAACGCTCTGTGGCAAACCAGCATGCAAAGGAAATGATCCTGCGCTTCACCAGCGAACGCTATATGGAAGCCACTTATGCATCATGGAAATTCAACAAGGCTGCACCCTTTAGTGTCATCACTGTGACAAAAGCTCGTATCGCCCGTATTGCGATGCCTCAATGGGTTGCCTTTATCGAAACCCATCCGGTACTCAAACAGCGCTTCGAAATGGAAGTCATGCGCATCATGAGCAGTATCATGTCGCACACCATTTCACTGCACCTGCTGGACGCTCCGGGACGGGTACACCGTTTTTTGAGAAAACATCCGGATCTTTTCGACCGCATGCCAAAAAAAGAACTGGCATCCTATCTCAACCTCTCTCCAGAAACACTCAGCCGCCTCAAGAACCAGGGAAAAATCTGAACGTTTTCATTCTGCCGTCAGCATGATCTTTCTCTGACAGCCTGCGATTCACAGAAAAGAAAAAGGCAACATCTTGTGATGTTGCCTTTTTTGTTTTGCGGAAATTCCAGCTTCCGGAGAAACCGGAGCATTCGCCCCGGTTTCGTTCCGAATTACTTGGAGGCTGCAGCGGCAGCTGCTGCTTCCTGAGCTTCGATTTCCTTGTTGTTGTTTTCGATGAAGCGTCTGCGCCATGGTTTCAGGACGAAGAACGCCAAGCAGGAGCAGGTCGCTGCAACGCATGCCGACAGAATGAAGGTACGGTTCCAGTTACCGCCTTTAGCCAGACCGGCAGCCAGCGGAACGATCAGGGAAGAAGTACCTTTTGCGGTGTACAGTGTACCGGCATTACCTGCAGCATTCGCGCTACCGAACGTGTCGGCACACATGGACGGGAACAGCGAGAAGATTTCACCCCAGCATGCGAACGTCATAGCAGCGAAGAACATGAAGCCGATCGGAGTACGGCCCCAGAAGACCAGACCCAGCAAAGCCAGCGCTTCACCCATGAACACTACGAACATCAGGTTTTCACGGCCGAAACGGTCGGAGAGGTAACCCATGATAGGACGGGTTGCACCGTTACAGATATTGTCGATAGACATTGCCATCGTCAACAGTGGCAGGGTAACACCCAGGCAGGTGACCGGAATCTTGTCGAGACCATAGTCGCGGGAAACCGGGCCGAAGGATGCCGTTGCCATAATACCGCCGGAAGCAACACCGACGAAGCAGATGTAGATGAGCCAGAACAGAGGTTCTCTGACGATCTGTGCAGGATTGTAGTTCTTCTTGGAAGAAATGACGCGAGGAACAGCCTTGGTTCCAGGCGGCAGTTTTGCACGAGGCATGAACAGTGCGCAAGCGGTAATGATGATACCCTGGACAATACCGAAGACGAAGAATGCCTGCTCATAGCCGGAAGCATTGATCATGTTCGCAACCGGAATAACCGTGATAGCAGCGCCACCACCGAAACCGGCAGCGGTTGCACCGGCAGCCAGACCACGTTTGTCCGGGAACCATTTCAGCGAGTTACCGGAACAGGTACCGTAAACAGCACCGGCGCCAGCACCCGTCAGGATCTGCGCGAAGTACAGAACACCCAGGCTGGATGCATACGAACAGATAATCCACCCGATTGTCACCAGAATGGCACCGAAGATAATGACCGGACGCGGGCCGAATTTATCCACTGCCCAACCTTCGATAGGCACCAGCCAGGTTTCAAAGAACAGGAAGATGGTAAACGACAACTGAATAGCCGTACGGGCCCAGTGATACTTGTCCTCGATCGGAGCAACGAACAGCGTCCAGCCATACTGGCAGTTCGCGACCGTCGCCATACAGACAATCCCCAGAACTAGCTGCACCCACCGATTAGGGTACCTTTCTTGTGTAGCCATAGATCTACTCTCCTTTAATGATTACTACAAACATGGTCATTGCGGATGTTAGCCCCCGCTTGTTTTTTTTGACTATGCACTTCTTACCAATAGCAGTAAAAAAATTACTGTGTGCGTAACTTTTTTACCTGATTGCCCGACTATTGTGCGAGAACAATTTTTTGCTGACCATGACCTCGGTCAAGATTAGATTTTTTATCTCCACTTTGTGACAACGTCCATACTGGTTACATACGGTACGAAAAGTGCACGATAACCGCATGAAAAAAGAGGATTTTTACCTTACTTCTTCTTTCGCAGCAGTCTTTTCAGGATCGCGGTTCTTGTCACAACACGTTTATGATGCCCCTTCGCAATGCTTCCCGACGCATCCGACGCACTGATCTCGAAAGACAACTCCTTGCCCTCTATCCGTCGCAAAACCGCACACACTTCCACTTCGGATCCGATCGGTGTCATGGCATCATGCTGCAACTCAATAGCCGTTCCGATAGACTCGCAATCGGCCGGTACTCCCCGTTCCACGATACGCTGTGAAACCGCTTCCATCAGTGCGACCAGCGCAGGTGTCGCCAGTATGTCGCTTTTCCCGCTACCGAGATAACGCGCTGTCTGCTTCTCAGAAACCGTCACAACCATAGTTTCCGACATACCTTCTTCCAGATGCCTGTTTTCTTCACTCATATCTGTTCTCCTGTTCAGCCTTTTATGAAAATATCGATCCATACGATACACATAAAAAAACAGGGCCCCAAGGCCCTGTTCGATCTCTGCAACCCGCTTATTGCTTGCCGATTTCGGCTACCCGCAACAGATTGGTTGTACCAGGCTGCCCGAACGGCATCCCGGCAACGATAGCAAGCTGGTCGCCCTCCTGTGCGAATCCTTCCGAATAGGCTGTTCTGCATGCCGCATCGACCATTTCATCGACATCCTTGACATCATGATCGATCACCGTGGAATGCACACCCCATGCCAGTGCCAGCCGTCTGGCTGTCGAAAGGTGCGGCGTAATACTCAGAATCGGCGCCACTGGCCTTTCGCGTGCTGCACGCAAACTGGTATTGCCCGAATCGGTATAGGTCACATTGACCACTGCACCAACCATTTGCGAAACCGTTTTCAATGCCGAGCATATTGCATCGCTTTTCGACGGAACAGCAATTTCATGCTGTACATTGATCATTTTCGGATAAAACGGATCGCTTTCGACTTCACCGATAATCCGATCCATAATGGATACAGCCTGAACCGGATATGCGCCACTGGCCGATTCTGCCGACAGCATGACGGCATCGGCCCCATCGTAAACCGCACTGGCCACATCGGATGCTTCCGCACGTGTCGGCGTTGGAGACACGATCATGGATTCCAGCATCTGGGTCGCAACGATACTCGGTTTTCCGTACAAGCGGCAGGCACGCAATATCCTTTTCTGCGCCCCGGGCACTTTTTCAGGCGGCAATTCGACACCCAGATCGCCGCGAGCGACCATAACAGAATCGGAAGCCTTCACGATTTCGTCCAGATGGTCCAGCGCAGCCGGTTTTTCCAGTTTCGTCATCAATCCGGCTCTGCCGGCAATCAGGCGACGTGCTTCGACCAGATCCTCCGGACGCTGCACGAACGACAAAGCAACCCAGTCGACACCCAGCGACAGCGCAAATTCCAGATCGCGCCGGTCCTTTTCCGTCAGAATAGGTATCGGCAAAACAACATCGGGAACATTGACCCCTTTCCGGTCAGACAGGGGGCCTCCTGTCACGATCCTCGTGCGTATTTCATCCTTCGTGCTCCTGATGACTTTCATTCTGAGCTTGCCATCGTCCAGTGATATGGAATGTCCTTCTTCCATCACGCCGAACAATTCCGGATGCGGCAAATTGACTCGACTTTCATTGCCTTCAGCCGTATCGCGATCAAACACAAATTCTGCACCGGTTTTCAACTGTACCTTGCCATTGGCGAACTTGCCGATACGCAACTTGGGCCCCTGAAGATCTGCCAGAATCGCAATCGGCCGCCCGACCAGACGTTCCACTTCACGAACCGCTTCGTGCCGTGCACGGTGATCATCCTGGGTACCGTGGCTGAAATTGAACCGGAACACATCGACACCCGCCTCGAACAAAGCCAGAATCATTTCCTTTGTCGAACTGGCTGGCCCCAGTGTCGCTACGATCTTTGCTTTACGTTGACGTCGCATATTTTTCCTTGCCTTTCTCAAACAATCAGTATGGCGCGAAAATCATTGACATTCGTTCTTGACGGCCCTGTCACGACAAGGTCATCCAGTGCGCTGAAAAAACCGTATCCATCGTTGTTCTCCAGCATCTTGCGAGCACGTATTCCCTTGTTTGTAGCGCGTGCGATCGAATCCGGCAGATAAACCGCGCCGGCATTGTCTTCTGACCCGTCGATACCGTCCGTATCGCAAGCAATGGCATACACACCCGGCAACCCGTCCATGGCAATGGCAAAACCCAACAGAAATTCCGCATTTCTGCCACCACGTCCATTTCCACGCACCGTCACCGTCGTTTCACCGCCCGATATGATGACGCACGGTTTGGCAAACGGCTGGTCGCGCTCGACGACCTGTCTGGCCATCGCAGCATGCATCAGCGCAATATCACGTGCTTCACCTTCGATACAATCCGACAGAATATAAGGCGTCACACCGTTTTCACGCGCCACAGTCGCAGCAGCTTCCAGTGCATCCTGTGCTGTCGCGATAATATGGCTCTCGTTACGTGCAAAACGGACATCGCCCGGTTTGGGTGTTTCCCCCTCGCCTGAGGCGAGATGCTCGCGCACATTCGCAGGAACATCGATCTGGTATTTCTCCAGAATCGCCAGTGCATCTTCACATGTCGTCGGATCAGGCAAAGTCGGGCCACTGGCGATAATGCCCGGATCATCCCCCGGAATGTCGGAAATCATCAGCGTCACAACCTTGGCAGGTGCACAAGCCAGCGCCAGTCGCCCCCCTTTGATATCCGACAAATGCTTCCGGACGCAATTCATTTCCGAAATGCTGGCCCCGCTTCGCAACAGCTGGCGATTGATTTGCTGTTTTTCTTCAAGACTGATGTTTTTGGCTGGCAGCGCCAGCAATGCCGAACCGCCGCCCGAAATCAGACAAAGCACCAAATCCTTTTCCGTCAGCCCCTGAACCATTTCCAGCATACGTCGTGCCGCATCACGGCCTGCGGCATCCGGTACCGGATGCGAAGCCTCGACCACTTCGATATGCTTGCATTCAAGACCATGCTCATAGCGCGTCACGACCAGTCCGGAAAGATCGCCATGCCAGTGATCTTCCACTGCCTTGGCCATGGCGGCAGCCCCCTTGCCTGCGCCGATCACGATCGTTCGGCCACCCGGCTGGGGTTTCGGCAAAAATTGTGGCAGGCACTTCGCAGCACTGACTGCGGAAATCGCGCTGGAATACAGGTCCAGCAAAAACTGTCTGGGATTTTCGATAGGCGTCATCACAATCAATCCTGAATAAAAAAACCATCAAATCGGACAAGCTCGATAAATTCGCATTACAGCGAATTCACTCCGTATCCTCTTTGATGGTTTCAAGTCACATGAACCCGGTGAAAGCGTAATGCTTTCACCGGATAAAATTACCGGAATGCCGGTCTCAAGCCTTGGCAATTTCGTGAGCAGACATGATTTCCACTGCACGGCACAGAGCGGAATGATCCATGCCGGACAAACCGTTTGCAGCACAGGCATTCATCAGTTCCTGAGCGGTTGCGGTATTCGGCAGGGAGATACCCAGCGATTTGGCGCCTTGCAGAGCCAGATTCAGATCTTTCTGATGCAGATTGATTCTGAAGCCAGGATTGAAAGTACGTTTGATCATGCGTTCGCCATGAACTTCCAGAATACGGGAAGAAGCGAAACCGCCCATCAGCGCCTGACGGACCTTGGCCGGATCGGCACCTGCCTTGGAAGCGAACAGCAATGCTTCGGCAACCGCCTGAATGTTCAGTGCGACGATAATCTGGTTGGCTACCTTGGTGGTCTGACCGTCACCGTTGCCGCCGACCAGCGTGATGTTCTGGCCCATCAGTTCGAACATCGGTTTGACCTTGTTGAAGGTTTCTTCCTTGCCACCAACCATGATGGTCAGGGAACCTGCCTTGGCGCCGACTTCACCGCCGGAAACCGGTGCGTCCAGATATTCGCAGCCGAGATCGTTGATCTTCTTGGCAAATTCCTTGGTGGCGATCGGGGAGATCGAGCTCATGTCGACAACGATCTTGCCTGCGCTCAGACCCTGTGCCACACCGTTTTCGCCGAACAGGACTGCTTCGACGTCCGGCGTATCCGGAACCATGATGAAGATGATATCGGACTGCTTGGCAACTTCGGCACCATTGGCGCAAGCCTTTGCACCACCGTCGAGCAATGCTGCCGGTGGTGTCTTTTTGTCATTGACGAACAGCTTGTGTCCACCCTTTTGCTGCAGGTTGGTGGCCATCGGCACACCCATGATACCCAAACCAATAAAACCAATATTTGCCATTGTTTATCTCCAGTTATCTCGTTTTGCTATATCCAATTATTTGACGTTGTATTCCTTGAGCCAGCCCAGGCCTTCAACCGTCGTGGTCTTCGGACGGTATTCGCAACCGATCCAGCCGTCATAGCCGATATCGTCGATGAACTTGAACAGGAAGTGGTAATTGATTTCACCCGTACCCGGTTCATTGCGCTTCGGATTGTCAGCAAGCTGCATGTGCTTGATCAGCGGCAAATTGGCCTGGATCGTGTTGGCCAGTTCACCTTCCATACGCTGCATGTGGTAAATGTCGTACTGGATGAACAGGTTGTCGGAACCGACGTCACGAATGATATCCACAGCCTGCTGCGTGCGATTCAGATAGGCGTTTTTCATATCGATCGTATTGACCGGTTCGGTAACCAGACGAATACCTTCCGCTTTCAGTTTGGCTGCAGCGAATTTCAGGTTGTCGACAAACGTAGCGCGCAACTTGTCTTCGGAAACACCCGGCAATACCGGACCGGAAAGACAGTTCACCTGTTTGACGCCCAGTTTCTTGGCCGCATTGATAGCGATACCGACGCCATCCTGGAATTCGCCTACACGATCCGGATGGCAGGCGATACCACGGTCACCTGCTTCCCAGTTGCCGGCCGGCAAATTGTGCAGTACCAGTTCCAGATTGTTTTTCTGCAGTTTTTCCTGCAGTTCATCCAGATTGTATGCATATGGGAAAAGGAATTCGACTCCTTTGAAACCTGCTTTGGCAGCAGCATCAAAACGGTCCATGAAGGGAACTTCATTAAACAGCATGGACAGATTGGCAGCCATTTTTGGCATCGTTCATCTCCTCTTTTTTATTCGTTAACGTCAAGGGCACCGCCAAATTCATTGATCTGGTCAAGGTTTCCGCCCATCGGAATGTTGGTGACTCTTTCCAGAATTGCTTCGACAACAACCGGTACCTGGAATTCCTTCATCAATTCACGTGCTTTCTTGAAGGCAGGGATCAATTCATCCGGCTTGTGAACACGAATGGCTTTGCAGCCGAGACCCTCTGCCACCTTGACGAAGTCGATACCATAACCTTCGACTTCAGGCGAATTGATATTGTCGAAAGACAGCTGGACACAGTAATCCAGATTGTTGAATCCCAGCTGACCCTGACGGATCAGCCCCAGATACGAATTGTTGACCACGATGTGGATATACGGCAGCTTGAAGTGTGCGCCGACCGCCAGTTCCTCGATCATGAACTGGAAATCGAAGTCACCGGACAGGGCAACGATATCGGCATCCGGCAATGCGGCACGAACGCCAAGTGCAGCCGGAATCGTCCAGCCCAGCGGACCTGCCTGTCCACAGTTGATCCATCCACGTGGCTGCTGGACTTTCAGATGCTGTGCAGCACCGATCTGGGACAGACCGATCGCGGTCACATAGTGAACATCCTTGCCAAAGAAATTGTTCATTTCCTGATAGACACGCTGCGGCTTCATCGGGACATCATCGTAGTCTGTACGACGCAGCATGGTGCGTTTGCGCTTGAGACATTCCGCAGCCCATGCGGAACGATCCTTGAGCTTGCCCGCTGCCTTCCATTCCTTGGCCAGTTCGACCAACTGTTCCAGCGCTGCCTTCGCATCGGAAACGATACCGTAATCCGGTGCAAACACCTTGCCCAGCTGTGTCGGTTCAATATCGATATGAACGAATTTGCGGCCACGCGTATAGGTTTCCAGTCCTCCCGTGTGACGGTTGGCCCAGCGGTTGCCGATACCCATGATGAAATCCGAAGCGAGGAAAGACGCATTGCCGTAACGGTGATGTGTCTGGATACCGACCATACCGGCATTCAGATCATGTTCATCCGGAATGGAACCCCAGCCCATCAGCGTCGGGACGACCGGTACGCCAAGAATTTCTGCGAGTTCGACCAGCAACGGGGAAGCATCGGCCAGAATGACACCGCCACCCGCGATAATCAGCGGTTTTTCGGCATCGTTGAGCATACCCAATGCCTTTTCGATCTGTGCACGGGTCGCACGTGGCTTGGTGACTTCCAGTGGAGCATAGGTATCCGGATCGAATTCAATCTCGCCCATCTGCACGTCCAGTGGCAAATCGATCAGACAAGGCCCCTGACGACCGGTACGCATCAGATAAAAAGCTTTCTGCAACGTCCAGGGCACCAGTGCCGGTTCACGAACCGTCACAGCCATTTTGGTTACCGGAGCAGCGATCTTTTCGATATCGACAGCCTGAAAATCTTCCTTGAAGAGCTTGGCACGCGGAGCCTGTCCCGTAATCGCCAGAATCGGAGTGGAATCGGCAATGGCGGAATAAAGCCCGGTAATCATGTCGGTGGCGGCAGGACCCGAGGTGCAGATACCCACCCCGATATTGCCCTGCTTGGCGCGGGTATAGCCTTCAGCCATGTGGGCGATACCTTCGCCATGACGCGCCAGAATATGTTTCATGGTGCCATGCTTTTTCAGTGCCGCATAAACAGGATTGATGCCGGCACCCGGGATACCGAACAACTGGGTAACACCTTCTTTTTCCAATACATAGACAGCCGCTTCGGCTGCAGTCATTTTTGCCATGAAGCACCTCCAGGTTGAAACAATTCAAATTTTTATAATGCTTTTAAGTCGCATTATATAGATGATTTTTTTGTTTGATAAGATTATAAAAAATCGCTTGATTCGATACTTTTTGTAAGGAATCACGACAATGGACAAAATCAAGCAAATTGAGGCATTCGTTAATGCAGCAGAGAAAGGCAGCCTGGCCAAAGCTTCGCTTGTGCTAGGAATCACTCCTGTCATGCTGGGGCGGCGTATAGATGCGCTGGAACGACGTCTTGGCATTAAACTCATGCATCGCACAACCCGACATCTTACACTAACTGAGCGTGGTACGGTATTCCTTGATCATTGCCGCAAGATACTTGACGAGCTCGAGCAGGCCGAACAAATGATCGGCGAAGGGCTCAACAAGGCAACAGGCCACCTGATCGTCTCCGCCCCTGCGGCGTTCGGGCGCAAGCATGTCGCACCCCATGCCCCGGCCTTTCTGGTCTCGAATCCCGAAGTCAGAATCTCTTTCAACCTGAGCGATCAGGTCGTCGATCTCGTCCGCGAAGGTTATGACATGAGCATCCGCATCGGCGGTTCGATCGATCCCGGCCTTGTCGCCGTCAAACTCTGTTCCAACCACCGTGTCGTCTGTGCATCGCCCGACTACCTGCAAAAAAACGGTACGCCGAAAACCTTGAAAGATCTCGGCGCACACAATTGCCTGACATTCAACCTGCAAGGCGGACAACAGCGTGGCTGGCACTTCAAGGAAAACAATCGCACTGTCATCGTGCGCACTTCGGGCAATCTGGATTGCAACGATGGCGAGCTGTTGCACCGCTGGTGTCTGGAAGGCTACGGACTGGCATGGCGTTCCACATGGGAAATCCAGTCCGAACTGGCATCGGGCAAACTGGTAACCGTACTGGACGATTTCGCTTTGCCAAGTTACGACATCATGGCCGTTTATCCGCGCCAGATTTACCTGCCCCTGAAAACCCGTCTTTTCATAGACCACCTCAAGGCAATCTATACCAGTCCGGAATACTGGACACGCCCCCACTGACTCCGCTGAATCACGAAACGATGCGGCGACAGGCTGTCCATGTCCGGCAAACAAAAAAGCCTGCCGGCATGATACCGGCAGGCTTTGGCATATCCGTCAGGCCATTTCGGCTCAAGACTCGTCCGGAATCTTCGTACCGCAATTCGGACAGAACTTCGACTTGCCGTCCGTAATCGGATAGGCACACTTCGGACACAGTTTCGGAACCGGCGACAATTCGACGATCAATTCGCCCTCCAGAACCGGCACCATACGGTGATCTTTCTTGAAATCCGCCGTCTTGACGACACGTTTGACAATACCGTTGACAGGAGACAATACAGAACGTTCCTGTTTCATGATCGAGACATTGAACAGTTCCTGTCCCTGCTTGACGATATCGCCTTCCTTGACATGAACGATCCAGAGATCGGCTTTGCGCGGGCTGGCGACCTGATACGGATTGCCGCTTTCCGCGATAATGGAGCCGGCACCACCGGCAGCCGTTACCGGAGCATCGATCTGGACATCGCTCGTCAGGATTTCGGAGTCGAGCACATAACGTACCGTAGCCACACCACTGTCGTTGACAGGATCAATGCTCAACAGCAACATCTGGTGGGGCTTGCCGCTGGACGTATTGAAATTCAGGGTCTGTCCAGGCTTGATCCCTTCAAACCAGACATCCAACGGCAAATAATTCGGATCGCCGAATTTTTTCTGGAATTCGATCGTCTTGATTGCATCTGCCGGATGATTCAGATACATGACGAATTCTTCGTCCGTCGGCTCGCGCTTGAGCGCCTTGGCCAGCTCGGCTCTTTCGGCAGCCATATCGACTGGCGGCAATTTTTCCAGCGGGGAAGCCTCGGTACGGGAAGCGATCGCCTGTTTCCAGTCCGCGCCGAACGCGCTCTGATACACCCAGTCGCTCGGGAATCCAAGCGGCAGGCGGCCAAACTGTCCCAGCAACAGCTTCTGGAAAGCCTCGTTGCAATCCCGATAGATATCCAGACGTTTGCGTTTGATATCCTCGGACAAATCCTCTTCTTTCGTTTCGGTCACGGTCTTCAATACCGACAACAACTGCTGTACTGCCGGCATGCCGTTGCGCTTGTACGCGCCGGTCACCGCCAGAAACGCCGTATTCCATGTCGTCTGGGAACCCGGGGTCACATCATGATAGCGGACGATCTGGCGCGTATAGGCCAGAAAGTCGAGCATGTATGGCAACAGGTGGATATAACCCTGCTTGACCGCACCTTCCTGCGAGGAAGATGTCGCGCCGCCCGGCATGGCATAACGGATCACATCGTAATCGACACCCTGGAAATACGGCGAACAATACCGGTCGAAATACGGCATGAACTGCTTGCAAACGAAGTTCGCATCACGCAATGCATCACGATTGAGACTGGTTTCAAGGCCCAGTTCCGTTTCCAGATAGGCTGCCAGCGAACCGATATCGCCCTGGCCGTAACTGCGGACCGAAGCACCCAGGCCGGCATCCACGATCTGGCAACCAGCTTCTGCCGCTGCCGCACAGGCCGGCAGGAACAAGCCGTCTGTGACATGGCGGTGATAATGCAACACCAGTTCCGGCCAGCGTTTTCTGAGTGCCTTGACCAGTTCGCGCATGAATTTCGGCGGACAAACACCAGCCATATCTTTCAGGCCCAGAATGAATTCGCGCACGACAGCCTTTTCCGACAGACCGGATACCTTCGACATCATGGCGATGATGGATTCCGTCACCTTGAGATAATGGTCGATATCGAAACCCTTGGCATAGGAAAGCGACAAGGCCGGTTCAAAAACCTTGTCCTTGCGATCCATGACCACTTCCGTAATCGGCAGCATGTTGGCCGGTTCATTGAGAAAATCGAAACAACGCACCACATCGTAATGGTCGCAAATCATTTCCCCGGTCAGACGCATCAGGTTTCTCGGTTGCGGGCTGTATCCCAGCACATTGGTGGAACGGATCAGCAACTGTTTCAGCGTCTTCGGTGCAAAACGGTTCCATTCTCGTGCTTCGGTAAACGGATACGTCATATTCGCCAGCATCGCGACATGGAAATGGGCACCGCCGCCGTTTTCGATCGAAAAGAGCCCCAGATTGTCCAGATACGGTCCAACGAGACGGTCTTCGGCCAGACGCATGCGGTTACCGTTATTGGACTGCGTCATGTCACGGGTCGTGGTATCCGTGAAATGAATCTTGCCGCTATCGCGCACGAAGTCAAGCAAGGCACGGCGATCGCCCCGCGGATAGGGTGACGGCGCCCGCTTCTGCTGCTGCGATATTTCAGGCAATACCATCGTAAAGCTACCCAAAGACGGTGTATTGCGGTTACGGTAGGTACCGAGTGAAACATACGGGTTATAGCCACGTGCGGAAATTTCGGCTACCAGCTTGGCCAGACGTTCGCTTTCCGGTGCAAGTACCGTGTAATTGAGCAATTCCGGATGATCGTGGATATAGGTCGTCGTGATATTGCCACTGCGGAAATTTTCGTCACTGATGATCTTCTGGATGAACGGAATCGTCGTTTTCAGACCACCGATCACATATTCGGAAAGCGCACGCTCCATGATTCCCAGCGTTTTCTGCCAATCATGTGAATAGGTGATCAGCAAGGCACCTGCCGAGTCATAGTTGGACGGGAACTCGTAGCCGGCAGACAGGTTCGAGTCCATACGGACACCAGGCCCGCCCGGAGACACATAACGGGTAACCAGCCCTGAATTCGGTGTGAAATTGTCCTGCGGATCTTCCAGATTGATACGTGCCTGCATGGACGTGAAAATCGGGCGCGTGTTTTCTTCGTTGAAACGCAGCTCGGAACCGAAAGCGATCGCAATCTGTTCTTCAACCAGGTCGATCCCGTAACGGCTTTCCGTAATCCCGTGTTCCACCTGCAACCGGGTATTGACTTCGATCATGTACGGAGTCGAATCCTCGGTAACCAGGAACTCGACCGTCGCCACGGAATGATACCCGACGGCCAACACCATCCGGCGCGCATATTCCTTGAGCTGTTCGCGCAATTCCGGCGTCAACCCCTTCCATGGAGAAGGCGTGATTTCGATCAGCTTCTGATTGTTGCGCTGTACGGTACAATCGCGTTCATCGAAAGCGAACACATTGCCCCAACGGTCCGCAATGACCTGAATTTCGATGTGGTGAACATTGGGCAGATATTTTTCGACAAACAGACGTGGATTGCCGAAAGATGCCTGAGCCATTGCGGAAGCCTTGGTAAATGCATCTTCCAGCTCCTCCTGATTGGTAACCAGGAAAATACCTCTGCCACCGCCACCACCTTCTGCTTTCAGCATGATCGGCAAACCGATTTCCTTGATGATGGCGCGGGCCTGCTCGACATCGACCGAATCATCCGACCCCGGAACGACCGGTACGCCCACCTTGCGCGCGACAAGACGTGCCTGAACCTTGTTGCCCAGCTTGTACATCGCATCGGCCGAGGCACCGATAAACGTAATACCTGCTTCTTCAGCCAGTTTCGGAAACTGCATATCTTCACTGGCGAAGCCCCATCCGGGATGGATAGCTACACAGTTACGTTGCTTGGCCAGTTCGATAATACGTTCCAGATGGAGATAGGCTCTCGGATCCGGGCCCAGAAGAATCAGTTCCTGGGCAGAAGCGGCTGCGGGTTGTGTCTTGTCAATATCGGTTGCCGTCATTGCCGAAACCGCCTCGAACCGTTCACAAATGGAACGGCAAATACGACGTGCCGGAATACCGCGGTTCACAACCAGGATGACTTTGCCACGCAGAGACTCCCGGACTTCTTCAAAAGTTCTTTTTTTATGATTCATATCTTCTCTCTGCATAGTCGCTAATCCAGTCTGTTATCGGAAAATACACCATGAAAAGCTAGCATTGATCAACAGGGTACAAAACAAATGTCAGCGCTAAACGTGTTAGCCTGAAAACCAAATTTATTTATCAAAAAACAATTATATGACAGGGGGCGATTTTCTACTCAGGGTATCATAAGATACAAAAAATTTTCCTTGATGCCACCCTTTCGGCACATCGCTTCCGGACATTCTGCCGTGTCTTTTCCACACATGCCGCTACGCTTTCCGCATGGCACCACGACGACAGACTTTCATGCCATCCTGTGTGGCCAGCAACACGCCCCCACGTTCGTCGATTCCGGCAAGCACGCCCGTCAACACCGAGCCATCCATCTCCATGCAGACCGTCTCATGAAGCCACAGTAATCTTGAAAGCGCTTGCATGCGCCAGAGACCGGCAAAATGTTTCAGGTCAAGATTTTTCAGACGCTTCACCAGATTTTCCACGATCATCTCCGGCGTCAGCGCAGCTGCCTGTTCCGGATCGATATCCCGCAAGCACACGGCAGGCAATGCGGCATCCTGCCGCAACGCCAGCGGATCCGGACAAAACGCCAGATTGATTCCGATACCGGCAATCAACCTGTCGCCTTTTTGCTCAAGCAAAATGCCGGCCACCTTTCCACCACCAATCACCAGATCGTTGGCCCACTTGATTTTCACCTCGAATCCGAAATCGGAAAGCGTTGCAGCAATACAACACGACAGAGCAATCGCCGCTTCGGTATTGTCAAACGGCGCCTCCGCTGGAAGCCTGATCGCGACATACACATTGCCTTTCGGACTAATCCAGGTACGACCGTATTGTCCACGACCAGCCGTCTGTTCATGCGCAATCAACGCATCGAACACGGAAAAACGGGATTCCGCCACCATTCTCCATGCGGCATCCAGAACCGAACTGGTACTTTCAAGCACTGTCACCATGACTGAAACCGAACCACGCCACACCATCACTCATTTTGCGAGAGCATACCTGAGTTGTCTTGACAAAAACAGGCTGCTCACTGCTGTTGAAAAAGCGACCGGAACCGGTCGCTTTTTCCATGCGAATACCGCCAGCCGGTTACAGGCTGTCGCCGAAGTCTTCGCGGAATTTGGCCACGAGTTTCTGCGGCCAGTCGGATGTCGGTGCCAAACGGCCAACGAAGAAACGCAATACTTTCGGTTCTTCAACGAACTTCAGACCACCGATCAGTTCACGATTCTTCCAGAGCCATTCGATACGATCCTGGGCATACTTGACCTGCGACAACGTAAAGACACGACGCGGGAAAGCCAGACGCAGCAATTCGACTTCAGACGGAACATCGTTGCCCTGTTCGTCACGATCCATCGAAATCGTTCCGCGTTCCATACCACGCACACCGGATACGATGTACAGTGCTGCAGCCAGCGCACCTGCAGGATAATCGAAAGAAGTCAGATGCGGCAGGAATCCGCGTGCATCCAGATGAGCGCCCAGACCACCGGCCGGCGTAATGACCGGAATACCCTTGGCATCCAGACTATCTACCAGATATTTGATGAATTCCGGCGAATGACGGATAACGTTCCAGTCAACGGCCTCATGCAGGCCGATCGCCATGGATTCGATTTCACGTACGGAAATACCGCCGTACGTCAGGAAGCCTTCGAACAACGGCACCATATCGCGCATTTTCAGGTACAGATCGCGATTCTTCGTCGCGATACCGCCACCACGCGAGCAGCTGATCTTGCGTGCCGAGAAATAGATGATATCGGCCAGATCACACAATGTACGCAGGATTTCGGCAGGCGTTTTGTCCATGAATTCCGGTTCGCGCATCTTGATGAAATACATGTTTTCGCAAACCAGGCTGATATCCAGTACGATCAGAATACCGTTTTCATCGGCGACCTTGCGGACGGCACGCATGTTTTCAATCGAGAACGGCTGTCCGCCGATCAGGTTGGTACCTGCTTCCATACGGATATAGGGAATCTTTTCCTTGCCGACGGTCTTGACCAGTTCACGGAGCTTGTCGATATCCATATTGCCCTTGAACGGCTTGTCGGAACGGATTTCAAGCGCAGCATCGGTAAACAGTTCAACGACCTTGCCACCAGCCAGTTCGACATGCGCCTTTGTCGTCGTAAAATGGAAATTCATCGGAACGATATCACCCTTGCGGACAAATGCCTGCGAGATGATATGTTCCGCGGCACGTCCCTGGTGAGCCGGCAGGAAATATTCCGTTCCCAGAATTTCCTTGACGGCTTCATACAGGCGATTGAATGATTCGGAACCGGCATAGGCATCGTCCGCAATCATCATCGAGGCAACCTGACGGTCGGACATGGCATTGGTACCGCTGTCAGTCAGCATGTCCATGAAAACATCACGGTTCTGCAACAGGAAAGTGTTGTAACCGGCATTTTCCATTGCTTTCAAACGTTGTTCGATCGGCAAGAGATTGAGTTTCTGGACGACTCTTACCTTGTGCATTTCAATAGGGACATATTCCCCGCTGGTCATCTTGATGGCTTCACTGGACATAAGAAATCTCTATCAATGAGGTGGCGTGACAAATAAAAAAACTTCCTGACCGAACCCGGACGACAGGAAGCCGGTTCTCCTGAAAATTCAGGGCTTCAAACTGCGTTATGCAAAAATGTTTGTATTATTTCATTTTTTGATGAAAACTCAATGCCATCGGGCAAAAAACTTTTCTCATGCCATACCGACGGCACGCGAAAATCATCATCCATCCGGTATTTCACCCCTTGATCGCACGATCACCGGCATTCCTGTTCGTCGTCTTTTCCCCGCACTTGCATCCGTGCACTGGCAGCGTTCCATACGCTATCCGGGAAAATCATGCACAAAACTCACGACACATGCATACGAACCGGTTCGAAAAACACAGGTCATGCATACATTGCCAAACCTCCAAGTGAAGCCACCACAAACCATAACCTGTTTCATCGTCACAAGGCATGGCGATCAACCCGATCTGTCGGCGCGGACTCACGGTACTTCTGAACAGTTGTATCATCCGCACGATTATTAGAAAGGCATACAAGACCAGCCGCCCGACAAGCGGCACACGATATCGTATGTACAGGAAAAAATGAAGAAAGAAGAGAAAATTGGTCGGGGTGAGAGGATTCGAACCTCCGGCCTCTACGTCCCGAACGTAGCGCTCTACCAGGCTAAGCTACACCCCGAAATGACAGCAGAAAGATCAAAAACTCCTTTCTACCGAGAAGGATGCTAATTCTAGCAAAGATTTTCCGTATTGACCACTCCCCTCACCACTGAAAACCGCAAGTGCCTGTGTTGCCTGCGCAACAGCCTGCCCGGCCTTGCTGCGTGTATATTCGAGCGCACCGCATGAACAAACTGCTTCTGACACTGCGGCAAAGCAACTTTCATCGTTTTCTTCCACACAGCGGCGAACCAGTTCCTTTTGCTGTTGTGTCCCGTTTTCGAACAGATAAATCAGCGGCAACGTCATCTTGCCTTCTTTCAGATCGTTACCGATACGCTTGCCCATCTCACCGGTATCACCTGCGTAATCCAGCACATCGTCGATCAACTGGAAAGCCATGCCCAGCGCACGTCCGAACCGTGCAGCCGCGCGAACCTTTTCATCTGTTGCCTGTGCGATCAGTGCACCGATCTCGCAGGAGGCTTCAAAGAGCTTCGCCGTTTTGGCATAGATGACGTTCATGTAGGCACCTTCATCTACCGCGATATTGCGCACATGCGTCAATTGCATGACCTCGCCTTCCGCAATCAGATTGGTCGCATCCGCCAGTACATCAAGAATACGCATATTGCCGACGGATACCATCATCTGGAAAGCACGGGTATATAGAAAATCACCGACAAGCACTGATGCCGCATTGCCGAACGATACATTGGCGCTGGGAATTCCACGACGCAGTTGCGCTTCATCCACCACATCGTCATGCAGCAAGGTTGCGGTATGGATGAATTCGATCGTTGCCGCCAGCGTACAGTGATCTTCCCCCTGATACCCCAGTGCACGTGCTATCAGCAAAACGAGAACAGGACGAATCCGCTTCCCGCCGGCATTGATGATATATTCCGCAATCGTGCCGACCAGCGCGATATCCGAATGCATCTGCTGACGGATAATCCGGTCCACCGATTCCAGATCCGGCAACACCGGCGCAAGGAAGGCAGAACCGGAATCATTTGTCTTGTATTGGCTCAATATGGCACCGTTCTGTTTCGTTACTCGTCTCGAAAATACCCTGTCAATGGCAGCGATTATACGATGCACACGTTCCGGATGCTAATTTCCGCTTCCACGAACACCACACTCATTCAGACTTCACGTTTCCATCCGTCTCAGGCGGTACGACCAGCACCTTGTCGACGCGATTGCGATCCATATCCATCACTTCAAAGCGCCATCCGCCGACCTCGAAACGATCAGCAGCCACAGGTATCCTACCAAGCATATACATCACAAAACCGCCCACGGTATGAAACCGGTTGGAATCCTCGCCCGGCAACCCGCCATGTATCCCCAATTCGGACACCAGCCGCTCGATACTGATTTCGCCATCGACCAGCCAGGAACCATCTTCTCGCCGGACGAGATCATCCTTTTCATTGACATCCGGAACGGACGAATCCCCCACAATCGCAGCCAGAACATCCGTCATCGTCACAATGCCCTGCATATCGCCATATTCATCCACGACCAGCGCCAGCGAATTGCGTGCATGGCGGAAATTCTCGAGAAGCTGTATCGTCGTGATCGTCTCGGGGACAAACAACGGCTTGAGCAGAACGGACTCGATATCTTCCGGCATGACCGGTGTTCCGTTGACGGTTTTCCCCAACAAGTCACCACGACGCAAAATCCCGAGAACATGCTGTAGGCCATCCCGGCAAACGATGAGGCGTGTATGCTCCGTTGAAGCGATCCGGCTTCTGATCAATTCGGGGGTATCGTCAAGATCAAGAACCGCCAGATCGTGCTTGGGCGTCATGATTTCCACAATCGGCTGCTGATCCAGACGCAAGACATTGGAAACGATTTCCTGTTCTCCCTTGTGGAAAACACCGGCCTTCGTTCCCTGTCCCATCAGCGCCCTGATTTCATTGTCACTGATGGGCGGATCGCTGTTTTTTCTGACGCCGAGCATTCCCAAAAACCACTCGCTGGATTTGGAAAGGAGCCAGACCAGCGGCAGCGCAACAACCGCCAGCGCACCCAACGGGCGCGACATGATCGAGGCCAGCCGCTCCGGCGCCAGCAATGCCAGACTTTTCGGAACCAGCTCACCGATCACAACCGAAAAATACGTCAGACAAACGACTGTCACCGCAAGGGCGATCCCTCTGGCATATACCTGTAACCCGGGAATTTGCGCCAGCCATCCGGCCAACGGCGCCGAAATCGCCTTTTCACCGACAGCACCGCTCAAGATACCGATAGAAGTAATACCGACCTGGATAGTCGACAAAAAACGGGATGGCGAACGATACAGTTCAAGTGCCTTTTTCGCCCCCGAGCTTCCCTCGTCCGAGAGACTTTGCAAGCGAACTTTTCTGGACGAGACCAGCGCGATTTCGGACATGGCGAAAACGCCATTCAACACCGTCAGCAAAAACAGCAGCAGCAAATCTGTCAGAAACGCACTCATATCATTCGTCCGCCATCATCAGGAAACCATATGGTAACGGAAACCCGGGCGATTCAGAAATCCGGACTGAGGACATCCGGTATGAACGAACGCAAATTGTCAAAATCGGCACGTCACCGAAGGAAGATGCGCACGAATGGCGTCCAGTACCTCATCCGGTACATGGCGACTCCGGCGAGTCGTTTCATCACGACAAGCCTGAAGCACCAGATGGGACGCACCGGCCTGAGCCAGTTGCATCGCCATTTTCCGGGCACGTGCCGCATCGAAAAAATCCGGATCCAGCGTACAGCGCAATTCATGCGGAGTACCGGCCTGAACAATATACCGCAAGGCGTCCCGTGTACGGCTGCCGTCGCCACCACCGGTAATGAGCGCATATTCGTCAAACGGCGCCTTGATGTCCAGTCCGACCCAATCCACCAGCGGCAACATGTCATGTAACCGGTCAGGATAGACACCGGACGTATGCAAGGCTACCGCAAAACCTTGCTCGCGTACCGCGCTTGCGGCATCCGGCAACTGGCGTTGCAACAGAGGTTCACCTCCGCTGAAAACCACTCCTTCCAGAAGGCCGCGTCTTGTCTCAAGCCACTGCATCACCTCTGTCCATGCATATTTCCCGCCGACACCGGCAGGCAACAAATGCCTGTTGTGACAATAACGGCATCGCCAGGGACATCCCTGACAAAATATGACCGCGGCCAGCCGGCCGGGAAAATCGATCGTGGTAAACGGTGTGATTCCCCCGACCTGCAGGGTTACATCATTTGTCACGGGTGCATGCACAAGGTGTTTCCGGGATAACGGATTCGACAAAATGAACCCGTTCGCGGTGTTCACTCTGTTTTCCGGGGTTGAATTCCGAAACCGGGCGGTGATAGCCCATCACACGTGTCCAGACCTCACAGCGCTGACGCTTTTCCTGAGGCAAACGGGAAGTATCCATAATCATTCCTTTCTGCTAACGGGTTAGTCGATTCAATGTTTCTGTTTTTCCATTTCCGCCATCAGTTCTTCGTCACAGATGGGGCAAAATTCATGTTCGCCGGCCAGATAACCGTGCTTCGGACAAATAGAGAATGTCGGTGTCACCGTCAGATACGGCAACCTGAAATTCGTCAGTGCTGTCCTGACCAGCTTGCGACAGGCCTCAGGCGATGAAATCTGTTCCTGCATATAAAGATGCAGCACCGTTCCACCGGTATAGCGAATCTGCAAATCATCCTGACAGCGCAACGCCTCGAACGGATCGTCGGTATAGCCGACCGGCAATTGGGACGAGTTCGTGTAATACGGATGTTCGGGCGTACCGGCCTGAAGAATATCCGGATAACGCTTTTTGTCCTCGCGCGCGAAACGGTAAGTCGTCCCTTCAGCAGGAGTGGCTTCCAGATTGTAGAGATTACCGGTTTCTTCCTGATAATTCTTCATCCGTTCGCGCAAATGATCGAGCAAACGCAACGCCATCTGGTGGCCGAATTCGGTCGTAATATCATCACGATCATTCGTGAAGTTGCGAATCATTTCATTGATGCCGTTCACACCGATCGTCGAAAAATGATTGCGCAGTCTGCCCAGATAACGTCGCGTATACGGGAACAGCCCGTCATCCATCAGGCGCTGGACGACCTTGCGCTTGATTTCAAGACTGTCTTTCGCCCTGTCGGCCAGATAATCCAGACGGGCGAACAAGCCCTTTTCATCCCCCTTGAACAGATAACCGAGGCGTGCGCAATTGATCGTCACCACACCGATCGAACCCGTTTGTTCCGCCGAACCGAACAAACCGTTGCCACGTTTGAGCAATTCGCGCAAATCCAGTTGCAAACGGCAACACATCGAACGCACCATATTCGGCGCCAGATCGGAATTCAGGAAATTCTGGAAATACGGCAAACCGTATTTGGCCGTCATGGCAAAAAGCCGTTCCGCATTTTCCGATTCCCACGGGAAATCCGACGTGATGTTATACGTCGGGATCGGGAACGTGAATACCCTGCCACGCCTGTCACCTGCCGTCATCACCTCGATATAGGCGCGGTTGAGCATATCCATCTCTTCCTGCAATTCACCATATGTGAACGGCATTTCCTCACCGGCGATCACCGGTACCTGCTGGCGCAAATCCTCCGGGCAAACCCAGTCGAACGTCAGATTGGTGAAAGGCGTCTGTGTTCCCCAACGGGATGGCACATTCAGGTTATAGATGAACTCCTGCATATGCTGCTTGACTTCGTCGAACGACAAGCCGTCATTGCGGACATAAGGCGCCAGATAGGTATCAAACGAACTGAATGCCTGTGCACCGGCCCATTCGTTTTGCAGGGTGCCCAGAAAATTGACCATCTGGCCCAATGCCGTCGAAAAATGCTTCGGCGGATCGGCTTCCGGCTTGCCCGGAACACCGTTGAATCCTTCATACAGCAATTGCCGCAGCGACCAGCCGGCGCAATATCCGCACAACATATCCAGATCATGGATATGGTAATCGGCGTCACGATGCGCCATACCGATTTCCGGAGGATAGACATGACTCAACCAGTAATTCGCCGTCACCTTGCCCGATACATTCAGAATCAGACCACCCAGCGAATACCCCTGATTGGCATTGGCCTGAACACGCCAGTCCGCACGATCGACATATTCCTCGACGGAAGAAGCGACATCGACCAGCGTTCTTCTATCCTGCCGCAAGCGGTGACGCTGGTCACGATACGTGGCATAGGCACGGAATGTCCGCGTGTGATTGGCATCGACCAGCATCTGTTCGACGACATCCTGAACCTGCTCGACCGTCGGCGCGGAACCGGCAAAACGGTGCCGCAACACTTTCAACGTCCGCTGCGTCAGAAGCTGCGCTTCATCCTCGCCGAAATCACCGGTCGCACGACCAGCCTTGGCAAGCGCAACCGTAATCCTTTTGGCATCGAACGGCACTTCGGCACCGTCGCGCTTGATGATACGCTGGGGTAATGGGGGCAATACGGAAGGCGCCGGTTGAACCGCCTCCCGATCAACTACGACTTTCTCTTCCGTTTTCATTCAGTACCTTCTTCATCTGGCGGAACCGAAAGAAAACAACACGGCAAGCGAACAAACCATCGCAAAACCGGACAAGGTGGAATGACATTCCAGCAGACTGTTTTCCTTCAGGACACCCCGCCCTGCTTTGGGAATAATCGTCAATGGCAGGTCTCCTGGCTTGCGGATCGTTGCGAAACACCTTCCTTCCCGGTTACCCAGTGGTTTGCAGGTGCACGCTACCGTATACAGTTGCGGGGGCAGCTCCGGAATCATCTTTCCGACTTGACCGGATTCCCTTTTCATCCCGTTAAAGGAACCATTGTCCGTGCAGTATAACGTAACTTCAAAAAGGCTGCACGGCGCCGCGCATTGCCGGATACCTGACCGGTTTTCATTCTAACCCACCCCCGCGGACATAAATACAATTTATGTCAGAAAAATGAAAGATCCGGCAAATCAGCAAAAAATCAATTAAAATCAACGGGTTGCAAATCATGTATTCCGGCAGGCCATACTATCGGCCCCAATACACGACGGTTTTACACACCAAGCGCAATATTGCGCAAACAAAAACCGGACATCCGCTGCCGGTGATGTCCGGTTGTGTGTTCATGAAAAATCTTCCTGATCCAACGCACCCTGTCAGGCCAGATCGTCCAATACCCGCCGTCTGAATTTCACACCGAGCCGGTTTGCAATAGCTTCACATGCCTTTACATCAACCCCCGGCAAACCGTCGACAGCCGTCACGGTCACATCGGCTCCCGCCTTTTTCGCACTGGCGACAAATTCCAGCACCGATGCATACGCGCCGGGAAATTTGGGACGGCAATGGCGGTTATAGGTTTCTTCATCCTGCGCATTGAGCGAAACGGAAATGACCGGAATCAGCGCGGCGATTTCAGGTGCGACATCGCGACCGTTTATCATATTGCCCAGACCGTTCGTATTGAGACGGAGTTTCGCCCCTTTTTCGCGCAAGCGTCTTGCGACTTCCAGCATATCGTCAAGACGTGTCGTCGATTCTCCCATTCCGCAAAAAACGATTTCCCGGTAGTCCGCCGGATTGCCTGCTGCCTCGACAAGTTCATCGACCGTCGGATGATGATGCAAGTGCATATCGTATTCCTTGACCGACCAGGAACCATTGAATTTCGGACAGAACGCGCAACGCAATACTCCGCAACGGTTGGTCATATTCAGATAGCGGCTGCCATGCAAGGTATAACCGACCGTATCTTCATAATTTTCAGACCCTGACATATCCATATCCCCGCTTTCATTTCCCCATAAACCAGCTGATGACCAGCATGGCGATACCGACATTGACCGCGATATTCAGTTTGGGTGCGACTTTTCCGTTGGCGCGCAAATAATTGACCAGCGCCCATGACAGCCACAACACCAGTTCTCCGGCCCCACGGAAAATATCGAGATTCGTCTGCGCCAGATAAATCCGGTATCCTCCCTGAATTGCCAGAAAGAAACAGAACGCGGCAAGCGCAAGACGGACACTTCTCTTGTTGACGAATTGCCAGAAAGCATCCATTCGGATCCTCCCCTCATGCTTTGTTGCACCGGACAGCTTCTATTGTACGCCAGCCGTACCGTATTGCCCGTTTTTATTCCACCGTCACCGATTTGGCCAGATTGCGCGGCTTGTCGACATCAGTCCCGCGAACCAGCGCCGTATGGTATGCCAGCAACTGCAAGGGAATCACATGCAATATCGGTGAAAGCTGGCCATAGTTTTCCGGCATACGGATAACGTGAATACCTTCTTGCGACATGATACGCGTATCCGAATCGGCAAAAACATAAAGCTGGCCACCACGCGCCCGGACTTCCTGCATGTTCGACTTCAGTTTTTCCAGCAGATCATCATTCGGTGCGATCGTCACCACCGGCATCTTGTCCGTGACCAGCGCCAGCGGTCCATGCTTGAGCTCACCCGCCGGATAGGCTTCGGCATGGATATAGGAAATTTCCTTGAGCTTGAGTGCGCCTTCCAGCGCGATCGGATAATGGATACCACGTCCCAGAAACAGCGCATCGTTATGACGTGAAAAATCTTCCGCCCAGGCGATAATCTGCGGTTCCAGCGCCAGTACTGCCGAAACGGCGACCGGCAAATGGCGCAACGATTTCATATGCGCCGCTTCCTGCTCCGGCGTGAGTCTGCCTCGAATCTTGGCAATCACCAGCGACAACAGGAAAAGCGCCGTCAGCTGCGTGGTAAACGCCTTGGTAGATGCGACACCGATTTCCACACCTGCCCGCGTAATATAGGACAATGCACATTCGCGCACCATTGCACTGGTCGCCACATTGCAAATCGTCAGTGAACGATTCATGCCCAGATCACGCGCATGGCGCAAGGCCGCCAGAGTATCAGCCGTTTCACCGCTCTGGCTGATGGTGACGACCAACCGGTTCGGTGATGGAACACTGTCACGGTAGCGGTATTCACTGGCGATTTCAACCTCGACCGGAATCCGCGCAATCGACTCCATCCAGTATTTTGCTGTCAGACCGGCATAATAACTGGTTCCGCACGCCAGAATCAGGATCGAATCGGTCTGTTGCAAAATCGGCAAGGCACCGTCCCCAAACAGTTCCGGTGAAATACCGGCAAGGCCCTGCAAGGTATCCGAAATCGCACGCGGCTGTTCGAAAATTTCCTTTTGCATGAAATGCCGGTAAGGTCCAAGTTCCGACACACCGGCATAGACGCTGACAACACGCACTTCGCGCGGCGCAGGACGCCCCTGCGCATCGTAGATATGACAATCGTTGAGACTGATATCGACCGTATCGCCTTCTTCCAGATATACGATCCTGTCCGTCGTTCCCGCCAGCGCCAGCGCATCGGATGCAAGAAAATGTTCGTTCTCGCCGATCCCGACCACCAGCGGCGACCCCTGTCGTGCACCGACCATGCGCTGCGGCTCGTCACGACAAATCACCGCGATCGCAAACGCACCACGCAACCGCGTCACAGCCGACTGCACTGCCTTGAGCAAGTCGCCCTGGTAAAGGCTGTCGATCAAGTGAGCGATCACTTCGGTATCCGTCTGACTCGAAAACACATAACCTTTCGCTTCCAGTTCGGCACGCAAAACCGCATGGTTTTCGATGATACCGTTATGCACCAGCGCGATCCGTTCCCCTGAAAAATGGGGATGGGCATTGTCGGTCGTCGGGGCGCCATGTGTCGCCCAGCGAGTATGCGCGATTCCCAGAAAACCTGAAAGATGCCGGCCGTTGACCTGTTTTTCCAGTTCAGCAACCCGTGACGTACTGCGAGAGCGCTCCAGATGACCTTCCGTACACAAGGCGATCCCGCAGGAATCGTACCCTCTGTATTCCAGTCGTTTCAGACCTTCCAGCATTACAGGAACGACATTGCGTTTTGCCACCGCACCGACTATACCGCACATAAGAAATCCTCAATCCCGTCAACACTCGCGCACAGGAACCATCCTTGCGCCCCGAATCTTTCCGGCAGACAGTTCTGCCAGACACGTAGCCTATCACAAGTCACCACAGCTGACCCGCCTGCATTTGTAAAAAACCGTTACAACACGATGTGTCAGCGTGTGTAAAAAAAAGCACCTCTGCATGAGAGGTGCTTTTCGGTTCATCTGCACTCAGACAAAACCGGCCGAAACCGGTTCTGCATTCAGCAATTAGAACTTGTGGGTGATACCGACCTGAACAGCCTTTACGCTGTGTTCGACGTCACCATAAATTTTGGCGACATCTTCATCATCGTAGTCGGTGTATGCAACCATACCGTAGATGTCGGTACGTTTGGACAGGTTATAGGTATAACCGATGCCGTATTTGTAGATGTCCTTGTCGCTGACATGGACACTACCGTTGGCTTCGACTTCCATCCACTGTGCGGAAGCGTTCAGACGCCCCGGGCCCAGTTTCCATTCCAGACCCAGCAACCACTGTTTCTGCTTGAGTTT
>NZ_JAMKYL010000006.1:0-100213 GCF_027158465.1 Oxalobacter paeniformigenes | reverse complement strand
CGAAACCGGTATCGACGACACCGTAGATGGTGACGTTGGATTGGGCATGTGCTACGCCGGCGGCAGCACCCAGCACAGCCAATGCGATAAGAGTCTTTTTCATTTTGCCTTCCCTTTTACTTTAATAGGTCCTTTAAAATCCAGAACAGCTGTTCAGGTCATTCAAGCTACTCGGATGAGTGAAAGATACCTTTTGATGGAAATCAATGTAATCAATTTGTCGTTTATTTTGAAAAAAACATCAAAAAGTGTCTCAAAAACGCAAAAAATGTTGTTTTTAGATCACACTGAAAGCACCTGTTTCCCGTTTTTCCACCATGCATTGCAAAAGATGAAGAATGCCGTTCAAGTCGTTGTGCAGTAACTCTTTTTGCACCGGAATATCCTGTTTCAGCGGCCCGTACACGCCTTTTCCCCTCGCCCGGCGTTTGTCCGGACTTTCCAGATGAAAAAAAGGACATCCTCGGATGTCCTTTTCCAAACTGCCCACCGGTATCGTCAGAAGCGATGGGTCACACCGACCTGAACGCCGGTGACACTGTCGCGGTTGTAACTTGCCGGATCACCCTGATTGTTCAGGCCCTCGCCACGGTAAAAACCTGCAACCTGATCGTCTTCGTAGTCGGTATAGGCGACGATCCCGTAAATGGACGTACGCTTGGACAAATCATAGGTATAGCCCAACGCCACTTTTTTCA
The DNA here is from genome assembly GCF_027158465.1 of Oxalobacter paeniformigenes. Lineage (NCBI taxonomy): Bacteria > Pseudomonadati > Pseudomonadota > Betaproteobacteria > Burkholderiales > Oxalobacteraceae > Oxalobacter > Oxalobacter paeniformigenes. Next base: position 99,515 of record NZ_JAMKYL010000006.1, on the reverse strand, counting down.
CATCCTTGCTGTCATGATCGGTAGCGGACCAGTTCACATCCTTGACCTTGCCGTAATTCAGCGAGGCATTCAGACGACCCGGCCCCAGCAACCATTCCAGACCGAGCAACCATGTCTGCTGTTTGGAGCTGATGGAAATTTCCCCTTCTTTCCATCCCTTGTCCATGGTCTGTTCGTAGGCCAGGGAAACTCTGGCCGGACCGAATGTATAGGCACCACCGAGATTCCAGACATACGATTTCTTCGAATCGGCCAGACGACTCCAGTTGGCGAGCAACGTTAACGGCCCGTTATCATAACCGAGCATGATGGCATAACCGTCATTGTCCGCACCGGCATATTTGACATTGCCTGCTGTCGCTTCGACTTGCGAACCGTTCTGATTCCGGTCGCTCGGATCATAAGCGGTCTTGGTCACATCTTTCATGTTTTCACCCAGCGAATAGCTGGCACCGAACTTGAAACCACTCCAGCTCGGGCTGTCATACCGGATCGTATTGTCGATACGAGCCGAACGTTGCGTGCTCAACAGCATGGAACCGACACCATACTGGTAAAACGGATCCAGCGTACGGAGCGTTTCGGTCGTCAGCTCATTGACACGTCCCAGACGAACAGCGCCCCATGAATCTCCCTTCAGACCGACATTGGCTGCTCCATCCCAATCTTTTCCTTCCTGTGCCAGCGTACCGTCATTGAGATTGAAGCGGCGTTCCAGTTCAAAGGTTGCTTTCATGCCGCCCCCCAGATCTTCCGATCCCCTGAACCCGATACGGTTATCCACATTCGATCCCATTCGGGTATCGGAGCCGTTTTCCTTGATGAAACCGGTATCGACCACACCGTAAATCACGACATTGGACTGGGCATTTGCCAGACCGCCAAGCGCACCTGTAATGGCTAATGCAATGAGAGTTTTCTTCATTTTGTTTTCCCTTTAAAGAGACTTGTAAAAATCCGTCGAAGCCTTTCTTTCGGACATCCGGATAAGCACAAAATAAAGAACCCCTTGCAACCGACTTTTTACAAAAATCGTGTTCCGTTCACTTTCTTCTGCCAGCAAGCAAATTTTCGCCTGTTATGTTGTATTTATGTTACAAAAAGTTTCTTTTCATCAAAAAAACAGAAAAAAATGCTTTTTGTGCGCACAATATTGTTCGTCTGACATTTTTATTCCGTTTGGAGGCAACTGCTGGCCCGCATAGGAGATATGGATACCGGCCCTTGCATCCGGACCCCCTGGTACGTTGTCCGTATCGCCAAAACCACTCAACCGTTTTTTGACTATGGCCAGCCGGGAAGAATTGCAGTTATTGCGCGAAGCACGCGCCGGAAACGCCACATCCCAGTATGCACTGGGAAAACGTTATCTGTTCGGCAGCAAAAGCCTGCCGCAAAGTCTGCCGACAGCGCTGCACTGGCTAAGCCGTGCAGCCACGCAAGGCAATACCGATGCCATGTTGTTGATCGGCGAACACATTGCTTTTGACGCCATCCAGACTTTTCCCGAACGACACAAACTGGAACCATGGTACCGCACGGCATTTCACCAGGGCAGCATGGCGGCGGGCTTCACGTTGGCAAGACTGATTCTGGCTTCCGATACAGCCAATGACGAAAAAAGACGTGGAGAAGCTATCGATATTCTGGAATCCGTCGCCCGCCATGATATACCGGAAGCGCAATGGCTTCTGGCCGAGTTGGCAAAGCATTCCCAAAAATCGTCGCCCATCAAGGACCATGCCCTTGAATGGACGGCCCGTGCAGCCGATGCCGGAATCGTCGATGCAAAAATGGCACTGATCGCTTACGCATGGGAAAACGCGGATTACGATACTTTTCTGCGGCATGCGCTGCCGATCGCACGCACCATCATGAAAAATTCCGCGCAAGCCGATACGAATACACTGGATGAAGCATCCGTTCATCTTTTGGTACGTTGCGGAAAATTGCTCGCCATGGAAAAAAAACATCACGACGACATTCCTGCGATGTGGGAAATCGCTGCCTTTCACAAAAATGCCGAAGCGGCCTTTTTGCTGGGACTGTGGTATGCAAGAATCGACGAAAACGGCCGGCGAACGCCCGACGGTGCCGGCGCCACCAGTTTCAAAAAAGCGATCCGCTGGCTGGCACAGGCAGGTGAACAGGGAATGGCAAAAGCCTGGTATGCCCTGTCGCAAATTTACCAGAAGGCAGAATTTTCACAACGCAATATGGCCGATGCGCAACGCTATCTGGAAATCGCCGCCAATCTCGGCCATCCGAAGGCACAATTTGACCTTGGCATGATCGCATGGCGAAATCGCAAGGAAGATGAATCCTGCGATATTCAGGCAGTGTACTGGCTTCAGAAAGCCACAAGCAACGGCGACACGGAAGCGGCCATCGCATTGAACCGTATTGCTTCCCGTGCGCAACCGGCTTCATGGGCTGTGACGGCGCGGCAATACCTCTCACAGGAAGCTGTCAGCAGTCATCCGTTTCTGGCGGCACGCATCGAGCTGGCCGCTGTCTTCGGCCTGTCCCGCCCTGAAGCCCTTTTGCTGGACATTCATGCCGCTGACAAGGGACATTGCCTGCTGGTCGATATCCGCGAATTTTACCGGCGCAGCAAGCGGCGACTGATCCTGATCCAGACAGGCCATGAACGCCAAACTCTTTCAAGAATCAGCCGTCTGTTCGAAAAGGTGGATTGCGGCCCGAAAGGACCGGAAGGCAATTACCGGCAGCGCCAGTACCGCCTGAAAACACTTTTGCCAGAAGAAATGGCTACCGACAACGGGCAGGAAGCTGTTTCCGGCAGCACAACGACTCCGGCATGAGAAACATACCGAAACTTTATCCGGCCGCTTTTTCTCCTGCCGACAGCATCCGTTCGACATACCGTGCAATCAGGTCGATTTCCAGATTCACGTGCGCCCCCTCCACCAGATTTTTCAGGGTGGTAACTTCCAGCGTGTGCGGGATCAGATTGATCGAAAACAGGCAACCGGTCGCTTCATCCTGTACCCGGTTTACCGTAAGCGAGACACCGTTTACCGCGACGGAACCTTTATAGGCAAGAAACTTTCCCAGCACACGGGGCGCTTCGATAACCAGTTCCCATGACTCCGCAACGGGCCGGAAAACCCTGACGGTACCGATACCATCGACATGCCCGGAAACCAGATGCCCCCCCAGCATGTCACCCAAAGCCAGCGCTTTTTCCAGATTGACCTCTCCGGTTTTGTCCAGTCCCGCCGTTTTGTCCAGACTCTCACGCGAGACATCCACCATAAACCCGGTATCCGTTTTTTCGACAACGGTCATGCATGCCCCGTTGACGGCAATCGAATCCCCGATGCGGACATTTTGCATCCCAAGCGCACCGGCATCGATATCGAGGCGTACCCCCGCTTTTTCTCCCTGACCAGATGGCGTGACCGAGCGGATGGTACCGACCGCTTCGATGATACCTGTAAACATATCCTTTTCCCTATTGTGTCAACCTTGCCAGAATCCGCAAATCGTTCCCTACCGGGACGATTTCGCGGAAATCCAGCGAAATTTTGTCGGCCAGCCTGTCGATATGGTTCAGACTGAGCATGTTTTTACCGCTGCCCAAAAAGCATGGCGCCAGATAAATCAGCATCTCGTCGACGAATCCGGCCTGAAGCAATGCGCCATTCAGCGTCGCGCCTGCCTCGACATGCACTTCATTGATTTCCTTTTCCGCCAGAACGCGCATCATATCCGCCAAATCCACACGCCCGGTATTGTTGATCGCCGAAAAAACCTGAATGCCTTTTTCCTGCATCGCACTGATCTTGTATGGCGAGGCATTGGCCGAAAATATCCAGGTCATCCCCTTTTCCAGCACCCGCGCATCCAGCGGCGTCTTGAGCTGGCTGTCCACGACGATACGCACCGGTTGCCTGACGACATCTGGCAGCCGGACATTCAATGTCGGATTATCCCTGATAACGGTACCGATACCGGTCATGACCGCGTCGGCCCGCATTCGCCAGCGATGACCATCCTCTCTCGCCTTTTCCGAGGTAATCCACTGGCTCTCACCGTTGGAAAGCGCCGTTTTCCCATCCAGACTGGCTGCCACTTTTATCCGCACCCATGGACGACCACGCTCGATGCGAGAGAAAAATCCCGGATTCATTTCCCGCGCTTCCCGCGCCAGTACCCCGCAAATAACGCGAATGCCGGCGGCTTCCAGCTTGCCAAATCCCTTGCCTGCGACCAGCCGGTTCGGGTCTTCCATGGCAGCCACGACACAGGAAACTTTCGCGCGAACAAGCGCATCCGCACAAGGTGGCGTTTTGCCATAATGTGCACAAGGCTCCAGCGTGACATAAACCGTCGCCCCCTCGCAGTCCGCACCACGTCTGGCGGCATCCGCAAGCGCCTGGATTTCGGCATGGTTTTGTCCCGCTGGCTGGGTGAATCCTTCTCCGATGATCTGTCCATCCTTGACGATGACACAACCGACTTTCGGATTGGGCGAAGTCAATACGGAACAATTTTTCGCCAGATCCAGCGCATGTCTCATGAAAAATTCATGTCCGGTCAGAGACGACCGACTGTCGAACGTATTCGACTCGCTCATGCTTCCCCCTTTGCAAAATCCTGATTCGCGGATATGGAAACCGCATTGTACCGGAAAAAAAAAGCCACCTGCTTGACAGGTGGCCTTGCCTGAACGAACCGGCTCAATGCTGGTAAACCGGGAAAGCCGTCGTCAGTTTCTTGACTTCGGCACGAACCCGTTCGATCGTGGCCTGATCTTCCGGATTCTCGATCACATCGGCCAGCAGATTGCCGACCATCGCCGATTCCGCTTCCTTGAAACCGCGAGTGGTCATGGCCGGGCTGCCCAGACGGATACCGGATGTCACAAACGGTGTCTGCGGATCGTTCGGAATCGCATTCTTGTTGCAAGTAATGTGACCGCTGTTCAAAATCGTTTCGGCCTGACGACCGGTAATGTGCTTGCTTTGCAGATCGACAAGCATGACGTGGGATTCCGTACGACCGGAAATGATACGGAAACCGCGATCGATCAGGGTTTTCGACAGCACACTGGCATTTTTGATGACCTGTTCCTGATACGTCTTGAAAGCAGGCTGGAGCGCTTCCTGGAAAGCGACTGCCTTGGCAGCGATCACATGCATCAGCGGACCGCCCTGCAATCCCGGGAAAACGGCTGAATTGATTTTGCGTTCGAATTCCTGTTTCATCAGGATAAAACCACCACGAGGTCCGCGCAGCGACTTGTGCGTGGTGGAAGTGACGAAATCGGCATAAGGTACCGGATTCGGATAAACACCTGCGGCGATCAGACCGGCATAATGCGCCATATCCACCATAAAAAAAGCGCCGACATCCTTGGCCACCTTGGCAAACCGTTCGAAATCGATACGCAGGGAATAAGCCGATGCGCCTGCGATGATCAGTTTCGGCTTGTGTTCATGCGCCAGCTGTTCCATCTTGTCATAGTCGATTTCCTCTTTTTCGTTCAGACCATAGGAAACGACGTTGAACCACTTGCCCGACATGTTCAGTGCCATGCCATGCGTGAGGTGGCCACCTTCTGCAAGCGACATCCCCATAATGGTATCACCGGGTTGCAACATCGCCAGGAAAATGGCCTGGTTCGCCTGAGAACCGGAATTGGGCTGGACATTGGCCGCTTCAGCGCCAAACAGTTTCTTCACACGATCGATCGCCAGTTGTTCGGCGATATCGACATATTCACATCCGCCATAGTAACGTCTGCCGGGATAGCCTTCCGCATATTTGTTCGTCAGCTGCGATCCCTGCGCCTGCATGACCGCCGGCGAGCAATAGTTTTCGGAAGCGATCAGTTCGATGTGATCTTCCTGACGGGTATTTTCACGCAATATAGCGTCCCACAACTCCGGATCGACCTGAGCGATAGTGTGGTCTTTAGCAAACATGTCCTGCTCCAATGATAGAAAATGTACTTCTCTGCAATATCGGGAAAAACGGTTCTGAAAATATCAGCAACCCGTGCGAGCGCCTTCCGGATGACCGTTCCGCCGGATGGCACGGTTTACATACATGGTAAAAATAGCAAAGGATTTTACAAGAAGCGCTGTGTTTCGGCAAGGAGAGCGCTTCTTCATGCGACGTTAAGCGATTGATTTTATGCGCGCTTCAAAGTGCCCCGCTTGATGCAGGGGTATCGTATAATCCGGCACTGTCGTTTACCGTCTTTATTCATTTCGAGGAAACATCATGCCAACCATCAATATCCAGCTCTTTGAAGGCCGCACCGTGGAACAGAAACGCGAACTGGCCAAAGCCATTACGGAAGCCACCTGCAAGACCCTGAAATGCGATCCGGGCGCCGTCGATATCATCATGCACGATGTCAAAAAGGAAAACTGGGCTACCGCCGGCAAGCTCTGGAGCGACTGACCGCGCATGCGACGTGGCGACACGACGCATAAACGCACAACCGTCACCGCCTGCACCGCATCTATTTCCAGAACCGGTGCAACAGCGGTCTGACGGTGATCCCGTGCAACAGAATCGACAAGGTGATGACGATCAAGGTCAAATGGATAAGCTCCAGCGCGAGCGGTTCTGCCAGTCCCTTGTCGATGGCATACATCAGATAGTACAACGAACCGATCCCCCGTACGCCGAACCATGCCGACAGCCCCTTGACCCTTTTGACGCCCCTGATCGGCAACAAACCGATATATACGCTCAATGGACGGGCAATGAAAAAAAGGAAAAGCGCCAGCCCGACCGCACGCCAGCTCCATGAATTGACGAACAGGGTGCCACCTACCAGCAGAATCAGCACCAGTTCCGAGAGCCGTTCCAGATAATCATTGAATACAAGTGAACTCGAACTGACGAACGAGGCGAATTCACGCCGCCCCGATGATTTTTCACCGCCTGCCGGTTCCACTCCGACTTCCTCTATGACATGTTCGCCTGAAACCAGGGCAGCACGGAATTCAGCCTGCCGCAACGCGACAGCGGCGAAGAAAACCGCGAGAAAACCCCATGCATGGCATATTTCGGATATGCCATAAACCACCCCGATCAGACCGAGACCGAGAAAATCGTCCAGAAGCCCTTGCCGGTATTTTTTGTGGACGGTACTGATCAGCCGTCCGAATCCATATCCGGCGATACATCCGATCATGATACCGCCCAGAGTCGCCCAAACCACATCCAGAAACAGCCAGCGCCACCCCATGAAACCGATCTTGTGCAATCCCAGCAGCCCCATACCCAGCACGACGAAGGGAAAAGCGCTGCCGTCGTTCATACCTGCCTCGCATGTCAGCGCAAAACGTAGCTTGTCATGGTCTCCGGGATGGCGACTCTGGACATCCGTCGCCAGCACCGGATCGGTCGGTGCGACAATGGCACCCAGCAAAATGGCTGCGCCTGCCGACAGGTGCAATACGAAATAGGCAAACAGTGCAATCAGCGTCACGCTGACCACCATCGAAACCGAAGCCAGCAAGATCGGCATCCGCCATCGCCACAACCTGACAGGCACCGGCATTTTGACACCGGCGGAAAAAAGCGAAATCAGCGCGGCCACTTCGGTCAGCGCCTCGAGAAATTCGGATTGTTTCAGCGGATTGAAATGAAAAAGATTCAAGCCGGTCGGTCCGACCAGCAATCCGATGGCCAGATACAGAAACGATGTGGAAACAGGCAACCGGCGCAAAACAGAGGATGTCACGCCGATAAACAGCAAAAGACCGCCGGTCAGGACAAACCAGTGCGCATTATCCATGATATCCCCGACTCAGAGACGATCCCCGTTTTCATATGGGCTTCCATACCGGTATTGTTTACCGTCACTGCCCACGTTTTCCCATTTTGTTACAAAGTCTTTCATGACTGTATTTTCACTGCAAACGGCGGATAATGAAATCATTCACGGATTGTCCTGAAAAATTCCGATCGTAATGGAAAGAGGTGCTCCCATGAAGCGTTCTATCCTTTTTCTGCTTTCCATCATCTTGCTGTGCGGCATGACGGATGCCATGGCCGACAGGCGTCCGCCGCCACGACCTTCCGGCGGCAGAGGACACCGGCCCCCGCCACGCAGACCGCCGCCACCGCCACCGCGTCATCACCATACTTCACATACCTCGTTCGGTTTCGTATTCGGCGGGCCGCTGTGGTCATATCCGGCATATACGCCATATTACTCCTATTATCCATATGGTCCGTATTACCCCTATCCGTCACAGACCATCGTGATCCAGTCGTCGCCGACCCGGTATATCGAAAAAAACGAAAATAGCGATGCCGGACAATACTGGTATTACTGCAAAAATCCCAAAGGTTATTATCCCTATGTACAAAAATGCAATGTCAACTGGCAAAAGGTGATCCCGTTCCCACAGGAAGCCCTGTAAACTTGTATCAAACCGCCGTTTTTTCCGGAATGGAGTATGAAAATGTTTTACCGATCCAAATATGCCCTGCTCCTGCTGCCGCTCGCTCTGGCGGCATGCTCTTCGATGCCATCCGGTCCGAATGTCATGGTATTGCCCGGCAACGGCAAAACCCTGGAACAATTCCATACCGACGACATGTTTTGCCGTCAGTATGCATCCATGCAAACCGGAACCAATACCAATGATGTCGCTATCGACAGCGGAGTCAAGACCGCTGCATTGGGAACAGCGCTCGGCGCGGCATCGGGCGCGCTGATCGACGGCGGCAACGGTGCTGCAGTCGGTGCCGGTGTCGGTCTGGTACTGGGTGGCGCGACCGGTGCTGCATCCGGCAGCACGACAAGCTATCAGGCACAAATCCGTTACGATAACGCCTATCAGCAATGCATGTATGCAAAAGGTCACAGCATTCCGGTCACAACGACCTATTCACAAAACAACAGCGCTCCCAAACCTGCCACTTACGGCCCGCCCCCAAATACACAAACGCCGCCACCGGCAAAATATGTCGTTCCCGAAAAATAGAAAACGGCCGGGCGTATCGAAAACCGCCCGGCCGTTTTTTGTCCTCAAATCATGTCCAGCGTCGTCACTACGGAAATATCGGTATTGAGCACACGCGAAACAGGACAATTTTCTTTCGCATGAAAGGCTTCCGTCCTGAAGATATCCGCATCTCCGCCGGGAATACGTGCATGGACGTCCAGATGGATATGTGTGATGGAAAATCCTTTTTCCGTTCTGTCCATTTCCAGTGTCGCCATAGTCCGGATTTCTTCTGCCTTCATGCCACGTGCTTCGAGCCGTCCTGATAAATCCATCGTGAAACAGCCTGCATGGGCTGCCGCAATCAATTCTTCCGGGTTGGTGCCCGCGGCATTTTTGAAGCGTGCCGAAAAAGAATAAGGTGTCTTCGACAAGGTTTCGCTTTCCGTCGTCAACGTTCCTTTTCCATCCTTTATGCCACCTGACCAGACGGCCGATCCTGTACGTTTCATATTGTCTCCCTGAAATATCGTCAAAAAAACGGTTCCGTTTTCCGGCAAACCGTGCTGTTTCCGGATAAAGCATAGCCATAATGAACCGGCGTTCCTTGACTTCGGACAGGCATGCCGTATTTAATCATCAGGCACAAGCATGTGTACAAGGCTGGCGGAACTATTGTTATACTAGCCACCAGTATGGTTGTTTTTTCATTCTTTTAACTTCACTTTGCTGCCCTATGTCCGATAACGAAAACGATACCGAATCCATGCTCAAGGCTCTTGATGATTTTCTGAACCACAAGGAAGCGTCTCCCAAACTTTCCAACCAGCAGCTTGACGCACTGGAACATTATCTGGATTCCCATGCGGCCCAGAACGCCATGCACATGGAAGTGCTGGACGGTTTTCTGTGCGCACTGATTACCAGTCCGTCTCCTGTTCATGCCGAAGAATATCTTCCCGTTATCTTCGGCGGCAAAATGCCTGAATTCAAAAGCCAGGAAGAATCCGACCAGATTATGGGGGCGCTCGCCCAGCACTGGGAACATATCGATTCCGTCCTCAAGCGCAATGATGAATACTATCCGTTCCTGTACGCCGATCCGGATGGCAAATGCAGCGCCAACGAATGGGCATACGGTTTCATTCTGGGAATGGACATGCGCCGCGACAGCTGGAAAGAAATGGTCGAAGACGGCAAGCAGAATCAGGAAGGCTTGCTGACCCCGGTTCTGACGCTGTACTCCGAATACATCCCGGAAATTTCCGGTTGCCAGCCCATTCCGGCGGAAGAACGCGAAGAACTGGTCACCAAGATGATTTCCAACCTGCCGCGGATTTACGAACATTTCGAGGAAGCACGCGAAAAAAACCGGCAGACATCCTCACTGCACTGAAACATGAAAAAGGACAGCAAAACGCTGTCCTTTTTCATTCATGTACGTTTTTCAACCGGCTATGTCATTGACATGGCCATCCGGTATTTCGCCGGCCAGCGCCTGCAAGATACTGTTGGCGCAATAACGCTCGATCGCCATTCTGACATCCCGGACTGCAGAGCCCAGATGCGGCGTAAAAAATGTCTGCGCGGTATTCGCCAGCAGTTTTTCCGGAATGTGGCGACGCCGGCTCGCACGAATCCAGTCTTCCATTTCGAATACATCCGCCGCATATCCGGCAAGCTGTCCATTGTCAAGCGCTTCAACGACGGCCATCTCATCCACGACCGATCCACGACAGACATTCACCAGATATGCCCCACGCTTCATTTCGGACAGTACCTGGCCGTCGAACAGATGACATGTTTCCGCAGTCAGCGGCAATAACGGTATGACCATATCGCTGTCCTTAAGCAATGTATGGAAATCCGTGTGTTGCAAACCCAGCCGGTTTTCCTCGTCGGCAGACAAGGCCACCTGATCGGTATAGAGCAAATTCATGCCGAACCCCTTTAGCCGCTCGGCAACCGCACGCCCAACCCGCCCCATACCGACGATACCGGCCGTTCGTCCGAAAAGACCGGTTCCATACAGTTCGGGACGCCACCCGGCAAATTGTCCGCTGCGGATATGGCGATCGCCTTCCAGCATATTGCGTGTTATGGCCAACATGAGGCCGACGGCAAGTTCGGCAGTCGGGACCGTCAGCAAATCCGGTGCAATCGTCAGCCATACCTTGTGACGTGTACACGCAGCCACATCGAAATTGTCATACCCTTTCAGGGCAGCGCCGATCACTTTCAGTCTCGGGCATGCCTGCAAAAATGCCTCGTCAACACAATCCGGCATAAATGCCATCATGGCATCGGCATCCTTCATTTTTTCCAGCAGCGCTTCTCTGGAAAGCGTTCCTTTTCCGGGATTGACGATCACTTCTGTCTTCTGACGTAGCAGTTCGATTGTTTCAGGATGCACCCAATGGGTCAGTACAACTTTCGGTTTGTTCATTTTTTACCTTCGATTATTGTGTTTTCTTGCGCAGCCATGAACTGAAAGCATCGACGATCGTCACCATCAGCAAAATCACGATCAGAATGGCCGATACTTCCTGATACTGCATAATCCGCAACGAGCCGATCAGTTCGAAACCGATACCGCCAGCCCCGACCATCCCCATGACGGTAGAAGCACGGAAGTTGTATTCCCAGCGATAAATGGCGGTATCGGCCATTTGCGGGAAAACCTGAGGGAAGATGCCGTGGATGATGACCTGCAAGGGACTGCATCCGGCCGCCTTCGCCGCCTGTACCGGCGCCGGATCGACATGTTCGATGGATTCGGCGAAAAACTTGGCCACCATACCGACGGAATGAAATGCCAGCGCCAACACTCCCGGCAGCGCGCCGAACCCGACCGCCGCCACGAACACGATTCCCATAATCAGCTCCGGAATCGAACGCAATCCGTTAAGCAAGCCTCGGCACAAATGGAAAACAACGGGATTCGGACTGGTATTTCTTGCAGCCAATACACCCAGCGGCACCGACAAAATCACGGCGATCGCCGTTCCGGCAACACTCATGGCCAGCGTATCGGTCAACGGTCCTATCCAGTTCTTCAGCTGTGAAAAATCCGGCGGAAACATTTCCGTCACCAGAGTGACCAGACTGGGGATACCATCCGCCAGCCGTTCGGCATCGAACAAACCGGCATAATGGCAACACCCTGCCAGGACGATGGCAAGCACTGCCATCGTCATCATGGATTTTCTCCAGACCCTGCGTTGCACCGACAAGACAGCGTCAAATTCAGCAGAAACCGTCATGATGAAACCCGCCCTTTAAAATCTGGAAAAATCCAGTTTGAGCAGACTGCCCAGATTGCGCACGACATCGTAATCCTTGTCGCTTACCGAACCGAACCCTTCGGCCTTGAATGGCTTGAGAATGGCAGGATCGTTTATTTCCAGAAAGGCGGCACGGATTTTCTGTTTGAGTTGTGGATTCAGACTCGAACGCATGGTCCATGGATACTGTGGAAAAGGTTTCGATTCGGCAATGACCATAACCTTGTCCGGTTTGACCAGACCGCGCTGGACAAGCGTTTCAAAGATCGGCTTGCTCAAGCCGCCTGCCTGTGCATGTCCGTTTTGTACCGACATGGCGACGGCATCGTGCGCACCGACAAAATGTTCCCTGTAACTTTTGCCGGCATACAGGTTTTTCTCCGCCAGCATGGATTTCGGAATCAGATGGCTGGATGTAGAAGCCTTGTCACCGAAAGCGACATCCTTGCCTGCAATATCTTCGAGTTTTGTGATCCCTGCCGACTTGTTGGCGATAATGACTGCCTGATAGGTAGTCTTGCCCTGCTGCCGAATCGCGGCAAACGGTTCGATATCGCTTTTCTGTTTCGCCAGCACATAGGAAAGCGGTCCGAAATAGGCCAGATCAAGACGCCCGTGCCGCATGGCTTCGATCATGGATGAATAATCAGTCGTCACGATCAATTCCACTTTTTTGCCGAGTTTTTCTTCCAGATATTCCTGAAGAGGACGGTTTTTCTTGATAATCGTGGCGGCATTTTCGTCCGGCAACAACGCCACTTTCAACGTCGACGGATCAGGATCGGCGGCATGCGCCATTGCAGACACCAGCGAAAAAAACGCCAGACAACACATGGATACCCACTTTTTCACGATAACTCCTTAACTTGCCAATGGAACAGGAAAATTCACCACCCGGCCCTGCCTTGCCGTTTGCCGGACATCCGGCTGGTTCCGGTACAATTCATCGACTTTCGGCTGCGTCAGATCGGCAGGCACACCATCGAAAACGATCCTGCCTGCGGACATTCCGACAATACGATCGGCATACTTTCTGGCCAGATCGACCTGATGGAGACTGACCACCGCCGTGATGCCGTCCTCCCTGCAAACCGAATGGATCAAATCCATCACTTTCTCCGCTGTCGCCGGATCAAGACTGGCGACTGGCTCGTCAGCCAGAATAGTTCTTGGTTGCTGCGTCAATACCCTGGCGATACCGACCCTTTGCTGCTGGCCACCGCTTAACTCATCCACACGACAAAGTGCCTTGTCCAGCAATCCGACACGCCGGAGACTTCGCAGGCCGAGTTCCTGTTCCTGTACGGACAAGGGAAAAATTGAACGGAAAACGGAGTGATAACCCAGACGTCCCATCAAGACGTTTTGCAATGCGGTCCGCCTTCCGATCAACTGATGCTGCTGGAAAATCATGCCGGTCTGGCGTCGGAGCCGTTGCAGATTTTTGCTATTCCAGTTTCCGGCGAATCCGGAAACGCGAAGCTCGCCGCTGTCGAGACAGCTCATGAGATTGAAACATCTCAAAAAAGTGGATTTACCGGCACCTGAAGGCCCCAGCAATACCGTAAACTGGCCGTCCGGAATCGTCAGCGATACTGGATGCAAGGCTACCGTATCACCATAGCGGACAGATACATTTTCCAGCTGAATCATGATCTGATGCACTCCATTCGATGTTGCTTTCGCAAATGAACCGATTGATGCAGACCATGTTATTCAGGCCATATGACAACCCGATGACCTGACAGGCAAAAAAAAACGGCTGACGCATTGCGTCAGCCGTCCGAAGGACCATACGAATATCAGGTCAGCAGGAAAAACATCGCCCAGCATTCCGTAAAGATAATGCCGCCGAGCCATGCCACCAACTGTTTCCAGTAATTTTCACGCCAGAACGGATTGTCGGTCTTTTTGTCCTTGTACCAGTAGAAAAAGCGCATGGCGCTTCCCCAGACAAGCAGGGCCGTCAATGCCAGATTGGTCGGTGCAAAGGCTTCCAGTGTCTGTTGCGTTTCATAACTGAACGGCTGATTGTGCAGATACCATGCACAGGCGAACCCGATCGCCAGAAAAATGACGTTCAGTATCACCAGTCGCCAGAAAGACAGGTAGCGCTTGATCGGCTCGATCTTGCTTCCCAGACGCTTGAGCGGACCCGGCTTGCTCTGCTGCGCCTGTACATAACTGGTTCCCGATCTTCTGAGTTCCCGACATTGCGGACAATACCGCGCACGCGGATTGCCGACAAAAGATTTTCCGCAATCCTGACAAACCCGTTCCTGCGCCTGTTTAACCATACCAATCTCTACGTAAACGAATGAAGACAGTCCGACCGATTACTACCCCTTATCGACACTCGCCATTTTGCCGGTCAGAATTGCGATTATACTTTGAATCTGCCAGCTTCATCCGCAAATCGGCAGGAAATACCGTTTCCCGACAAGCCGACCTGTCCGGATCATGCCCGTTTTCCGGATGGAAAATATCGCCGCGCGGTGTAATATCCGCATTATCTTACCCGGAACATAGCACCATGACAGAAAAAAAACGTCAATCCGGTCCGATACCGGAGACCATTTCCTATTCGCCGATCGGTATCATCCACAGCGAACACGCCATTGCACAGCAAACACCTGCACAACCCGTATTCGCACAGGACTGTCAGGGAATACTGGAAGTATTTCCACCCTATACCACCGGCCTCAAAGATATCGAAGGCTTTTCCCATCTTTATCTCATATACCATCTGCATCGTGCCGGTACGCCAAAACTGGTGGTCAAACCTTTTTTGCAGGATGTCGAACATGGCATATTCGCCACACGTACGCCCCTGCGTCCCAACGCCATCGGTCTGAGTATCGTCGAATTGCTGGGCGTAAACGGCAATATGTTGTCCATTCGGGGCGTTGATATACTCGACAGTACGCCCGTGCTCGACATCAAACCGTATGCCGCACGGTTCGATCATATTCTCGCAACCCGCAGCGACTGGCTTGACGAAGTGGATGAACAAACCGCTTTCACCCGCGGACGCCGCCAGTACAAACCCGCAAAACGATAAACGGCACCTTGCGTTTCCATGTTCATATCCGGCAATTCCTTCTGCCCGTTCCGGCTCCCGTACAATTCGCAAAACACCTGCCATCTTCCCCGACGGCAGCACTTTCCTGCCGGATATGTCCGATACAGCCAATCCACAGCATGATATCCACACAAAAAACGAAAAATATCCAGATGGACTTCTGGGAAAACGACTGTCCGGAAATATCACGGACAACCGCTTCTTGCAATTTACCCACTCCGGATGAATCCGGGCGAATCTGCGAAAAACTGGAAGCTCTTTCCCGTTCACATTTCCGTGCAAGCTTTCACTTGCGAAAACAGCAACGCCGGTATATCGATGAAAAAGGACTGGATACGATCGTCCGGCATGCCTGTGACTTCATCCGTCTCCGTCTTGCACCTGCCCATATTTCCAATGACGGCAAACAGACCCCCATGCGCGGTCACCCTGTTTTCATCGCGCAACACGCCACAGGTACCTGCTGCCGGAAATGTCTCTCGAAATGGCACGATATCGAACCCGGTAACGCACTGACAGAAGAACAACAACAGTACATCGTCAATCTCATCATGGCATGGATACGAAAAGAAATCGGACATGCCTTGCCGCAAACAGCGGACCACCATCGTGAAGGTATGCTGGCAGGCATAAAAAAAGCCGTGTAAACTGTTGAATTTACACGGCTTAAAAGACATCTTGGGATGGCTTTGGAATTTGATTTGGTGCTGATGAGAGGAGTCGAACCTCCGACCTACTGATTACGAATCAGTTGCTCTACCAACTGAGCTACATCAGCGAAGCGTGCATTGTAACAAAAAAAACGCCGACGTGTCGTTTTTCATTATACAGAATTGTTTTTTCTTTCGTTTCAGATTGCGCTTTTGCTGCATACATGGCCAGAATACGCCTTCTGGCCCTTCCCTGGCAAAAACTTTTCAGGAATATCTATTATGCCTTATCCGATTACCCGTTTTATTCATACCATTTCGGCGATTTGCTGCATGCTCTGGTGTGCCTGCACGTTGGCGGCATCTTCTGCCGAAACTGTTATTCAGAAGCGTTTCGTAGAATATCTCGGCGTGAATGTCGAGAAAAGCGATATCGTCAAAACTCCGTATTCAGGTTTGTACGAAGTCCGTGTCGGCAACAATCTGGTCTATACCGACGCCGAGGCACGCTACCTCTTCATCGGGAACATCATGGACATCCAGACGCGGACCGACTATACGAACGAAAAACTCCGGAAATTCGCGATCACAGACTTTTCAAGCCTGCCGAAAGACCTGGCAATCCAGATCGTCAAGGGAAGCGGTGAAGGCAAGATGGCCGTTTTTTCCGATCCGACCTGCCGCCACTGCAAACAGCTCGAATACAACCTGCGAAACGTGGACAATGTCACGATCTATCTGTATCCGCTCAATATCCTGTCAGAAAAATCCGTCGAGATTTCCAGAAACATCTGGTGTTCCCCCAACCCGGCACAGGCATGGCACGACTGGATGATCAACGACAAAATGCCTGCGAAAGCCGGCAATAACTGCGCTTTCCCGGATAAACGGATTCGCGCACTGGGCAAACAGCTCAATATCGAGGGAACACCGACGATTTTCTTTGCTGACGGCACTCGGGTTCCTGGCGTCGCCGAAGCGGATTCGATCAACCTGAAGCTGCAATCGCTCCCGTAAGGTTTTCCCGCCGAAAGCAATCGCTTGCGACAAGACTGGACGACAGCGCCTGCCACACACCGCCTCAACGGAAAACCTGCGATATCAAAAACTTGCTTTACTGCGGATACGACATGGCACTGCCGACCGGTTCATTCCTGATTGTTGATTACAGTATAATTTTTCATTTCCTGTATCTCTAAAACCCCAATTCCGGCGAAAGCTCCGGCCTTTCGCCCTCTACCGGAAATCAAAATGGAAAACAACACTACCGAAAACCGCCTTCGCGATATCATGTCTCGCCGTATTCTCATTCTGGATGGCGCCATGGGTACCATGATCCAGCGTTATGGTCTGACGGAAGAAGATTACCGGGGCGGTCCAGATGGCCGGTTTATCGACTTTGCTCCCCCTGCCTCGACCGGAAACCGTGAATTGTTCGTCAAGGGCAACAATGAACTGCTTTCACTGACACAGCCTCACATCATTTCGGCCATTCATGAAGAATATCTGAAAGCCGGTGCGGACATTATCGAAACCAACACGTTCGGTGCCACGGCAATTGCGCAAGAAGACTACCATATGGCACATCTCGTCTATGAAATGAATGTGCAATCGGCGAAAATCGCCCGTGCCGTATGTGACCGGTATGCCACGCCAGAACATCCGCGTTTTGTCGCAGGCTCGATCGGGCCGACGCCACGAACCGCTTCGATCTCGCCGGACGTCAACGATCCGGGTGCACGCAACATCACGTTCGACCAGCTCGTCGACGCCTATTCCGAACAAGTTCGCGCGCTGGTCGACGGGGGAGTCGATCTGTTTCTGGTCGAAACGGTCTTCGATACCCTGAATTGCAAGGCTGCCCTCTTCGCCATCGACAGCTTTTTCGAAGCAACGGGCAAAAAGCTGCCCATCATGATTTCCGGAACAGTGACCGACGCATCCGGCCGTATTCTTTCTGGCCAGACGGTGACGGCTTTCTGGTATTCGATCCGCCATGCCAAACCGCTGACCGTTGGCCTGAACTGTGCACTGGGTGCGGCGTTGATGCGCCCGTATGTCGAAGAACTGTCACGGATCGCCGACACGTATATCTGTATTTATCCGAATGCCGGCCTGCCCAATCCGATGAGTGAAACCGGTTTCGACGAAGGCCCGAAAGATACAGCATCTTTCCTGAATGAATTCGCACGAAGCGGTTTCGTCAATGTCGTCGGAGGCTGTTGCGGTACCACGCCGGACCATATCCGCGCCATCACGCAGGCCGTCGCCTCGTTGCCTCCCAGAAAAGTACCGGTCATCCCGCCAGCCATGCGTCTGTCAGGTCTGGAACCTTTCACGATCGACGACGATTCCCTGTTCGTCAATGTCGGCGAACGCACGAACGTCACCGGTTCGAAGGCTTTCGCCCGGATGATTCTGAACGAGGAATACGACAAGGCGCTGGCAGTCGCCCGCCAGCAGGTCGAAAACGGTGCCCAGATCATCGACATCAACATGGACGAAGCCATGCTCGATTCAGTCAGCGCCATGCGACGTTTTCTGAACCTGATCGCCTCGGAACCGGAAATCGCCCGTGTACCCGTCATGCTCGATTCATCCAAATGGGAAGTGATCGAGACCGGCCTGAAATGCCTCCAGGGAAAATCCATCGTCAATTCCATTTCGCTGAAAGCCGGTGAAGCCGAATTTCTCAGACAGGCGAAACTGTGCCGCCGGTATGGTGCGGCCATCATCGTCATGGCGTTTGACGAACAGGGACAGGCTGACACTTACGAGCGAAAGATCGCCATTTGCAAACGTGCCTACGATCTGCTGGTCAATACCATCGGTTTCCCTGCCGAAGACATCATTTTCGACCCCAACATTTTTGCCATCGCCACCGGTATTGAAGAACATAACAACTATGCCGTCGATTTCATCGAAGCGACCCGCTGGATCAAGGCAAACCTGCCTTATGCCAAGATCAGCGGCGGTGTTTCGAACGTCAGCTTCAGTCTTCGCGGCAACAATCCGGCCCGAGAAGCCATCCATACAGTTTTCCTGTATCACGCCATCGCGGCCGGACTGACGATGGGGATCGTGAACGCCGGCATGATCGGGGTGTACGACGAAATTCCGGAAACGCTGCGCGAACGTGTCGAGGATGCCGTACTCAACCGCCGCCCGGACTCCACCGAGCGGCTGATCGAAGTCGCCAGCGAATTCCATTCCGGCGCCAAAAAGGAAAGCGACAATCTCCAGTGGCGCAGTGAACCGGTCAACAAACGCCTGACCTATGCTTTTGTGCATGGTCTGACGGATTTCATCACTGAAGATACCGATGAAGCGCTTCAGGAAGTCCTGAAAAAAGGCGGTCAACCGATCGAGGTCATCGAAGGACCGCTCATGGACGGCATGAATGCCGTGGGGGACCTGTTCGGTCAGGGCAAGATGTTCCTGCCGCAAGTCGTCAAATCCGCCCGCGTCATGAAGCAGGCGGTCGCCTATCTGGTTCCGTATATCGAGGAACAGAAACGCCTGAGCGGCAATACCCAGTCGAAAGGCAAAATCGTGATCGCCACTGTCAAGGGCGACGTACATGATATCGGCAAGAACATCGTGGCCGTCGTTTTGCAGTGCAACAACTTCGAGGTGATCAACATGGGCGTAATGGTGCCATGCGAGGAGATTCTGGCCAAGGCCAAGGAAGTCCAGGCCGATGCCATCGGCTTGTCCGGCCTGATTACGCCTTCACTGGAAGAAATGATGCATGTCGCCAGCGAAATGCAACGCGACGAATATTTCCGCACCCGAAAAATCCCGCTTTTCGTGGGGGGAGCGACGACCAGCAAGACCCATACCGCCATCAAGATCGCACCGAATTACGAAGGCCCGGTCGTTCAGGTGCCGGATGCATCGCGCACCGTTACAGTCATTCAGGCACTGCTCTCAGACAGCATGCGTGAAAAATATATCAAGGTCCTGACCGACGACTACGAACACATCCGCGAGCTGCACGCCAGCAAGAAACCGAAGAAACTGCTGCCGATCGACGAAGCACGCGCCAACAAGGCGAAACTGTCGTTCAGCGGTCCGGATACCCCGAAAAAACCGGTCTATCTGGGACAGCGTTTCCTGCGCAACATCGATCTGGCGACACTGGCCGGTTACATCGACTGGGCGCCGTTTTTCCGTGTCTGGGATCTTTCCGGTTCCTATCCCGAAATTCTCGACGATCCTGTTCACGGCGAAACCGCACGCAAGGTTTTCGCAGACGGCAAAGCCATGCTGGACAAACTGATTCGCGGCAAATGGCTGACCGCCAATGCGTCGCTTGCCCTGATGCCTGCCAACAGCGTCAACGATGACGATATCGAAATTTATACCGATGAAACCCGTTCCAGTGTCGCCTTCACCTATTACGGTGTCCGGCAACAGGCGGAAAAACCGGTGATCAACGGTATCGCCCGTCCGAACCAGTGTCTTGCCGACTTCATCGCACCCAAATCTTCCGGCATCCGGGACTATATCGGTCTGTTCGCGGTCACGACCGGTGTCGGTATCGATACACGGCTGGAAACATTCAACACGTCGCAAAACGATTACGACGGCATCATGCTGAAAGCACTGGCTGACCGTCTTGTCGAGGCACTGGCGGAATATCTGCATGAATTGGTCCGCAAGGATCTGTGGGGATATGCCCCGGATGAACGCTTCACGCCCGAAGAATTGCACAAGGAACCCTACCGTGGCATCCGTCCTGCCCCCGGTTATCCGGCCAATCCGGAACATACCGTCAAGAGCGATCTGTTCCGTATCCTGCGCTGCGAGGAAATCGGCATGAGCCTGACGGAATCGTACGCCATGTTGCCGACAGCTTCCATTGCGGGATTTTATTTCGCCCATCCGGATGCCCGTTATTTCACGATCGGAAAAATCGGCAAGGATCAGGTCGCCGACATGGCCAAGCGTCGCCATGTTTCCGAAGAACAGCTGGGACACTGGCTGGCCCCGATCCTGTAAACAGATTCAACCGGCAGGGAGACGACGATATGAAGCAGGCCATCCATTATTCCATCGAGGTATCCGATCCGAATGCCCATCTGTTCCATGTTACGGTCACGGTCGACGAACCTGCTCCGGACGGACAGGTCTTCCGGTTGCCCGCATGGATACCAGGCAGTTACATGATCCGCGAATTCGCACGCAATATCGTGCAGATCCGGGCGCACTCTCATGGCATGCCTGTCCCGCTGGATAAAACCGACAAGCACACTTGGCAAGCGGCCCCCTGTTCCGGACCACTTATCGTCGACTATGACGTCTATGCATGGGACTTGTCCGTACGTACCGCACATCTTGACCAGACGCATGGCTTTTTCAATGGTTCCAGCGTTTTTCTGGAAGCGGTCGGATATGGCGAATACCCGCACATCGTCGATATCCGCAAGCCAGCCGGTAAGGCAGCGTCATCATGGCGTGTTGCGACAGCCCTGCCTGAACACGAAGCGCCCCGTTACGGCTTTGGCAGCTATCGTGCAAGCAATTACGACGAACTGATCGATTCCCCGGTCGAAATGGGGAACTTCATGCTGGGGCAATTCACGGCACATGGCGTCCCGCACGATATCGTCATTACCGGACGTGTTCCGCATCTGGATATGGAGCGGCTGGAAAACGATCTGCGCAAAATCTGCGAAACCGAAATCGCCCTGTTCGAACCGGAAACCCTGAAAGCGCCAGTATCCCGCTACGTCTTCCTCGTCATGGTCGTCAAAAACGGGTATGGTGGACTGGAACACCGTGCATCCACCGCGCTGTTATGTTCCCGGTCATCTCTTCCTGTCATAAACAATCACCGGCAAGCTACCGGAAAAATCAGCGACGACTATCTCCAATTTCTGGGATTGTGCAGCCACGAATATTTCCACACATGGAATGTGAAACGGATCAAGCCGGCCGTTTTCGCCCCCTACGACCTGCGTGAAGAAACCTATACACGGCTTTTATGGCTGTTTGAGGGATTCACCAGCTACTATGACGATCTGACCATCGTGCGCAGCGGGCTGGTCGATACAAACACCTATTTGCAGCAAATCGCGTCGTCACTCAATCAGGTCATGCGTGGACGGGGCCATCTCAGGCAGAGTGTGGCAGAATCGAGTTTCGATGCATGGATCAAGTATTACCGGCAGGATGAGAATGCACCGAATGCGCTGGTCAGCTACTACACCAAAGGTTCGCTCGTCGCGCTGGCGCTTGACCTCATGATCCGGGAAAAAACCGAGCATAACCGGTCGCTTGACGACGTCATGCGCGTGTTGTGGCAACGTTACGGCAAGAATTTCTATCATGGAGACGCACACGGCATAACCGATGCCGATGCCAAAGCGATCATCGAATCCGTCTGCGGTGAGGATTGCACGGAATTTTTCAACCGCTATATCGACGGAACCGACTTGTTGCCGTTACCGGAACTTTTTGCGCCTTTCGGGATCACCCTGCTTGACACCGCGACATCCATACCGGGTCTGGACATCCGCGTCCGGCGTTCCGGATCGGATTGCGTCGTCACGCATGTCTTCGAAGGTGGAACGGCACACCGTGCCGGCATTGCGGCGGGTGATGTCCTGCTGGCGATAGATGGCCTGAGAGTATCGGCAGACAATCCAGCCGCCAATCTCGAAAAGCAGCTGTCCTCTTACAATGCGGGCGAAACGATTCGCATCCACGTTTTCCGGCGTGACGAACTGATGCAATTCGAAGTGACACTGGCCGACGAACACATACCGAAGTACACCCTGTCCGTCTCAGAAGAAGAAACCGCCTCCATGCGGGAAGCTCGTCGGAACTGGCTGCATCTTCCGGCGGCATAAGTCCGCCACCAGTCCTGATGCAAACTGCCCACACCATCAAGCAAACAGTTTGGCCAGTTCCTTACCGGGTTCTTCCGCACGCATGAATGCCTCGCCCACGAGAAAGGCATTCACGCCCGCAGCACGCATTTTCAGTACATCGTCTCGGCACAAAATACCGGATTCGGTCACAACCAGTTTGCCTTGCGGCAATCCGGGCAACAAACGGATCGTATTGTCGATCGAAGTGCGAAAAGTTTTCAGATCGCGGTTGTTGATACCCAGCAACGGCGTCTTAAGCGACAGGGCACGTTCCAGCTCTGCGGCATTATGGACTTCGACCAGGACATCCAGCCCGAGTTCGGACGCACAGGCTTCCAGTTCGGCCATCCGGCTGTCTTCCAGCGCCGCCACAATCAGCAAAATACAGTCCGCACCCCAGGCCGCCGCTTCATATACCTGATAGGGATCGATGATGAAATCCTTGCGCAATACCGGTAACGAACAAGCCGCGCGCGCCTGAACCAGATAAGCGGAATCGCCCTTGAAAAATTCTCTGTCAGTAAGTACTGACAAACACGCTGCACCATATTTTTCATAGCTTCGCGCGATTTCCGCCGGATAAAACCGTTCCCGGATAATGCCTTTGGACGGCGAGGCTTTCTTGACTTCGGCAATGACGGCTGCCGAACCGGCCGCTATTTTTTCACGAAGGGCTTTTTCAAAATCGCGTCGGTTCTGTCGCAATCCGGTATCGTTTTCGGCTTGTGCACGCAATGCCTGCAACGACTGAACCGCCTTGGCTTTCGCGATTTCTTCCCTTTTGACGGCAAGAATTTTTTCCAGAATATCCGACATGTCCGTCCTCCCTATTTCCGGTTGACCGATTGTGTGAAGCCAACAAACTGATCCAGTTTCATTCTGGCTGCGCCAGACTCGATCGCCGCTCTGGCCTGCGCCAGGCCATCAGCAATCGAGTCGGCCTTCCCTGCTGCATAAAGTGCTGCGCCGGCATTCAGGGCGATGATGTCTGCTGCCGGCGTCGGCTTGTTGTTCAGGGTATCCAGCACGATTTTTCTGGATTCTTCGGCATTGGCGACCTTGAAATTCCGGCTGGCATACATCCGGATACCGAAGTCTTCCGGATGGATGTCATACTCGCGAACCTTCCCGTCGGACAGCTCACCGACCAGCGTGCTGGCTCCCAGTGAAATTTCATCGAGATTGTCACGCCCCCAGACGACCAGCGCCCTTTTCAGTCCCATTTTCTGCAAGACACGCACCTGAATACCGACCAGATCAGGGTGAAAAACCCCCATCATCATATTGTCGGCATATGCCGGATTCGTCAGTGGGCCGAGAATGTTGAATATCGTCCTGACACCCAGTTCTTCGCGCACTGCCTTGGCATGTTTCATCGCTGCATGATGATTGGGTGCATACATGAAACCGATGCCGACTTCCTCGATACACCGCGCGATTTCTTCCGGCGACAAATTGATATTGGCGTTCAGTGCTTCAAGCAAGTCGGCGCTTCCTGAGGAAGAAGAAACGCTGCGGCTGCCATGCTTGGCAACCTGTGCGCCACAGGCTGCCGCAACAAACATGGACGCCGTCGAAATATTGAACGTATGGGCACCATCCCCACCTGTTCCGACGATATCGAGCAGATTTTCGGGATGTTTCACTTTCACCTTGACGGCAAATTCGCGCATGACCTGTGCCGCCGCGGCGATTTCGCCGACTGTTTCCTTTTTGACCCGCAATCCGACGGTCAATGCCGCAATCATGATCGGAGACATTTCTCCACCCATGATGCTGCGGAACAAGGACAGCATTTCATCGTGGAAAATTTCACGATGTTCGATACATCTTAAAAGTGCTTCCTGAGGTTTGATCGATGTCATGATTATTCCCCGATAAAGTTGCCGAGCAGCAAATGCCCGTGTTCGGACAAAATGGATTCCGGATGGAACTGGACGCCTTCGATGGCATATTGCCGGTGACGTACACCCATGATTTCGCCATCTTCGGTCCATGCCGTGACCTCGAGACAATCGGGCAAACTGTCCCGGTCGATCGCCAGCGAGTGATAACGTGTCACCGTAAACGGGTTGGGCAGCCCTTTGAATACGCCCGTATTGTTGTGAAACACCGGAGAAGTCTTGCCATGCATGACTTCTTTTGCATGGACGATCTTGCCGCCGAAAGCCGCACCGATGGCCTGATGACCCAGACAAACACCGAACAACGGTTTCTTGCCGGCAAAATGCCTGAGCACCTCCATCGAAATACCCGCGTCATAAGGCGTTTTCGGCCCGGGAGAAATGCAGATATGATCCGGGTTGAGTTCCTCTATTTGTTTCAGAGAAATTTCATCATTGCGATACGTTCTGACATCGACGCCCAATTCGCCGAAGTACTGGACCAGGTTATAGGTAAAGGAATCGTAATTGTCTATCATCAGCAACATGACATTCACCTTGCATTCGTTTGTGGAAAGGCAGACGGTTCGTGCTTATACCGACAGCGGCAGACTGTTTTTCAGAAATACCGGTAAGGAAGTGCGCGCACGAAAGGCGCATGGAGGGATATCAGGCTCTTGGCTTGCGCCAACGCCAGTGCTGGGTGAAGAGAATAAATGCTGATGAAATAACTTTGGACATGGTGCAGATTATTGCCCAAGTACTCCGACTAATCAAGCCGGAACTGTCGTTTTCAGGACAAACTTCAAGGCATACCGGTTTGTACGGAATCGCCGTCATCCTCATCCTCGACTACGGGTACCTTGTATTTTTCTTCCGCCCATGCACCCAAATCGATCTGTTTGCAACGTTCGGAACAAAACGGACGATACAGACTGGTATCTTTCCATTCGACATCTTTGCCGCATACCGGACATTTAACTATCGTGACCATTTTCAACACAACGTCAGTTCACAAGGAATATCTTCTTCCATCGGCTTCGGCTTTACCGTACCGTCCTGTTTGGTAAACCGGATCCAGAGCATGTATTTGTTTGCCGACATTTCCGGTATGGCACCATACCGCGCATCGATACGCAATCTGAGCAACTGGTACATTTTCCCTTGCAGCATTTGCTGATAGCTGCCGGAATGCGCGATTATCTTGAACTGGAGACCGGATGCGCGCATCAATCGCAACAGCAAACCAACGGCATCGATCAATGACTGCATGGGGGCAAACCAACCGGCAATGTCTGCCGCACGTTCTTCCGGCATTCGCTGTTGCCAGGTATAGTACGACGGCAAATCGAACTCGCAGGCTCCGCCGGGAATACCGGTTCTGCTCCGGATACTCATGAGCCATTCGTTTTCCCGAATGCTTTGTCCTGTTTTCCCGTACGTATTGACAAGTGCCGAACCGGTTTTGTCGATTTCACGAAGAACATCGTCAAGAACGTTTTTCTGGATATTCGGATGGGACTGGAATCCGGACAATATCTGTTTCTGCCGTTCGAGTTCCTGCAACAGATCCGACTTGAGATCGGAACGGCTGACGACTTCGAGCATTTCGAAAATCGTCGTCAGCGCGACATGATGTTGCAATGCATGCGTCTGATGCAGAAAAAACTTGTATCTTTCATACAGGTCTTCCAGCCGCAGCATGGTACGGATGCGTTCGTTGAAAGGGTATTCGTAAATAATCAATGCAAGCCTCTTTCAATGTCGGGATACCATCTTTCTGAAATTCTGAACGGACTGTTTAAAAAATACAAACCTGTCCCCTCTATGATGCCCGATTTTCAACCAGTTTTTTATATCTGGCATGCAATCCCCTGACTTCCGAAGCGATTTCCTCAATACTTTTGTCGTTATGGATCACATCGTCTGCCATTGCCAGACGCTGTTCTCGCGATGCCTGCGTCGCCATAATGGCCCTGACCTGATCTTCCGTCAGATTGTTGCGTTTCATGACCCGTGACACCTGCAATGCTTCCGGGCAATCGATCACCAGTACTCTCGTACCCATACCGCGCCAGATCGGCAATTCAACCAGTAGCGGATTGACGAAAATGACATAGTCACCTTTTGCCTGCCTTGCCTGCTGAAATGAAATATCCCGGATCAGAGGATGCAAAATCGCTTCGAGTTTCAAACGTTCTTCAGGATGGGCGAACACATGTTCCCGCATCATGGCGCGGTTCATGGCACCATCCGGCTGAATGAAAGCGTCACCGAACTGCCTGCGAACCGGTTCGATTCCGGCGCCGCCAGGCAAAGTCAGGTTTCTGGCCACCTCGTCGGCATCGACGATCGTCGCCCCCAGATCGGCAAACAGATTGGCGACTAGTGTTTTCCCACTGCCGATACCACCGGTAAGACCTATCGAAAAATCCTGGTAATCCATTCTGGGCGAATCTCCAGCAAAAATTCAAGCAAAACGTCCGGTTCCCGCTTCAGCACATACCGCATGAAAGGCAGCCTCCATCCCGAAAGGGAAGCTCCGTCCGGACAATCCATATCGTCATGGACAAGCTGTCATTTTAATGCAGACAACCGCAATTGCCATGACCGTTCCGGTCAGTTCGTTTCATTGTCCGGGAAAACGGCAAAACCGGCGACATCCGGCAGCATCATGCCAGAATATAATTGATCTGGGCCTGCATGCCATCCGTCGGTTTTTCCTTGAATTGCGTTTTGACAAACCGGAACAATTTGCCGATGACATAACTCATGATCAGGTTGCTTTTGAGCTGTGCCATATCCTCCCTGCACTGTCCTTGCGTCGCCGCCAAACGCAAACATTGCCGCAACGTCAACTCCACCCTGTCGAAAAACTGGTTCATACGCAGCTGCAGCCTGCCATCTTCATTGACCAGTGCATCGCCGATCATTACGCGCGTCATACCCGGATTGCGTTCTGCAAAATTCAGCAACAGCATGGAAACAGACTGTGTCTGCAACAGTCCGTTTTCTTCCTTTTCGCAAATCTGGTTGATGACGCCGAACACACTCGATTCGATAAACTCGATCAATCCCTCGAACATCTGTGCCTTGCTTGCGAAATGCCGGTACAGGGCGGCTTCGGAAATGGAAAGATGCCGTGCCAGCGCAGCCGTCGTTATTTTTTCTCCACGCGGTTGTTCAAGCATCTGAGCCAGTGCCTGTAGTATTTGCAGTTTTCTTTCTCCGGATTTGGTTGTACCCATAATTGACGACATCTATAAAAATTAACGAAAACGCCCTACATAATGCATCAGGTTCCGGACCGATGGTATTTTCATATCCACATATACCGGCCGGGCGATCTGTTTTTTTCTGGAAGGACGCGGATACGCATGTTCAGAATAATGATCGGTATTCAGGTATCTCGTTACCAGTACCGTTTGCATTCCTGCCGTTTTGGCCACTTTCAGAATATGGATGTTGTCATCGACCAACACACAGTCGTCTGACCGGACTTTGAGCATGGCAAACAACTTCCTGAAAAACCTTGCAGACGGCTTTGGGCTGATACGTCCGAATACACGCATCCGCTCGATAGCGATATGTCCAGAAAAACAGTGATGCAATTTCAACTGTTTCAGAATCGCTTGCGAATAACGGTACGCCGAGTTTGTCAGCAACACCTTTTTACCTGGCAATTTCCGCAAAAGGACCTGCAAGCCCCTTTCAGCATCGACCAGTGCTGACAGATCATCGAACCGGTGTGCCGCTTCCAGAAAATCCTTTGCCCTGCGATCCAGAACCCGACTGATACCCAGCAAAGTCGCGCCGAAACGTTTCCAGTATTCGACACGCAAGGCATTGGCCTGTATGTCGGACAGTACTGAACCGTCGGCATTCGTTACATGCCCCCTCAGATACGCATTCATGTTCGCACTGATTTTCGGAAAAATGGCGTGCGACGCATTATGCAAGGTATTGTCCAGATCGAACAGCCAGATCATGCCTCGTCCATTGAAGTCGTTCTTGCACATAAAAAAGCCCATGCATGCACGGGCTTTTCGGGGAAATTCCGGAAATCAGGCCGCTTTCTTGGTCGGCGCCTTTCCATACCGTTTATTGATCCAGTA
This sequence comes from Oxalobacter paeniformigenes, assembly GCF_027158465.1. NCBI lineage: Bacteria > Pseudomonadati > Pseudomonadota > Betaproteobacteria > Burkholderiales > Oxalobacteraceae > Oxalobacter > Oxalobacter paeniformigenes. The sequence continues at coordinate 70,678 of NZ_JAMKYL010000006.1, read as the reverse complement.
CTGCTGTGCTATCGACAACAGGTTGTTGACCAGCCAGTACAACACCAGACCCGACGGGAAAAAGAAGAACGTGATCGAGAAAACGATCGGCAGGAACATCATCAGTTTCGCCTGCAACGGATCCGGTGGCGGCGGGCTCATTTTCTGCATGAGGAACATGGAACCGGCCATGACCACCGGCAAAATGAAATACGGATCCGGCGCGGCCAGATTCTGGATCCAGCCAAGCCAAGGCGCATTTCTGATCTCGACACTGGCCAGCAGTACCCAGTACAGCGAGATGAAGACAGGAATCTGGACGACGACCGGCAGACATCCCCCCAGCGGATTGATCTTTTCCGCCTTGTACAAGGCCATCAGTTCCTGATTCATGCGCTGTTTGTCATCCTTGTATCTTTCACGCAATTGCTGGATTCTCGGCGTGAATTGCTTCATTCTGGCCATGCTCTTGTAGCTTGCTGCGGAAAGCGGCAGGAAAATGAGCTTGATCAGACAAGTGAGCAAAATAATCGTCCAACCCCAGTTGCCCACTTCCTTGTGAATATGGGTCATGAGCCAGAAAATCGGTTTGGCGATGATGGTCAGCCAGCCATAGTCCTTGACCAGTTCCAGTCCGGGCGCAGTCTGTTCCAGAATGACCGATTCCTGGGGACCGACATAAAGCCGTGTATCATTGCTTGCGGAAGCCTTCGGTGCGAGCATGCCCAGCGGGACGACCGTACCGATCGCATACAGATCCTCACCGACCTTCTTGGTATAGTTTTCGCGCTTGACCTGGTCGCCCGGAATAAAGGCCGAAACGAAGTAATGCTGCACCATGGCGATCCAGCCATTATCGGTGTCGGTAGCATGGCTTGCGCCCCGGGTTTCGGTAATATCGTCAAACTTGAGTTTCTGGAATTTGTCTTCCTCGGTATAAACCGCCGGTCCGGTAAATGTACTGATGAACCGCGACTGGCCTTCCGGTTTGCTGCTGTCCCTGAGCAACTGGAAATACAGGGAAGCATCGATCGGTTCGCTACCCAGATTCGTGACCTTCTGGTCGATATCCACAATATAACTGCCACGTTTGAACGTGTATGTCTTGGTCAGACGAACACCGTTCTGTTCCGCATCCATGACCAGTTTGAGCTCGTTTTCCCCTTCGGCAAGCGAGCGTTTTCCGGGCCGGATCGTAAACCGCGTGGCATGATTGGGATAAGCGCCCCCGGTCAACCCCGTCTGTGCCAGATAAACCCGCGGAGGCGCCATATCGAAGAGCACCATATCCTTTTCGGGATCGACCGTATCCGGATAATGCAGCAGTTCCAGATACTGGAATACACCGCCATCCGACGTCACTCTGGCTTTCAGGACATCTGTCGTGATGGTAACCAGCTCCGCTTGTTTTTCCTGTACGGTTTTTGCGGTTTCGGCAGCAGCGGCTACCGGTGTGGCCGTTTCGTTTTCAGCGGGCACGGCTGTTTCTATCGGCACTTCAGGCAAGCCGGCATTCGAATCGGTTTTTTTGGCTTCGTGCTGGAAAATCATAGACGTGCCGCCACGATACACTTGCCAGTTATCCCAAAGCATAAACAGCGCTATCGCCAGAATCAGCAATAACGTAGTACGTTTTTTGGTGTCCATAATCTACTTTTCAAATGTTTTTGCCGTCACCCCCGGACGGCGCGCCACAACCGGATTTTTTTTCGGGTACCGGATCGAAACCGCCTGGATGAAAAGGATGGCACTTGCATAAACGTATCAACGTCAGCAGGCTTCCCTTCAAACAGCCATGCACGGAAATCGCTTTCAGTGCGTACTGCGAACAGGTCGGATAGAAACGACAATTTTGCCCCAGATACGGGCTGATACACAACTGATATCCCCGGATTAAAACGATCAACAACCATTCTAAAGGAGATTTTTTCATCATCGTTTTTTCGGATTGGTTCCGTGCGAAGTCATCAGGCGGCCCAGTTCCTCGTGAAGCATGCGCTTCAATCCGGTACCTGTCGCCGGACCGTTTCGCGTATTGACCGGAGAAGTCATGCGGATGATGCAATCCCTTGCCGGCAGCCGCATACGACGAAACACTTCACGACATATTCTTCTGACCGTATTGCGCGTCACCGCACGCGGTGCAAAACGCTTGGCGACGACAATCCCCAAACGGGCATACCCCAGCTCGTTGGCACGTGCATAAAACACAAAATGTTCGGTCCGTGCATACGGCCGCATACGAAAAACGGATGAAAAATCATCCGTTTTGTTGATGCGCCGATCGGAAGAAAATCCTGTATTCACACAATCAGCTTGATGTCATGCCGGTTTACACCGTCAGGCGCTTGCGGCCTTTTGCACGACGTGCATTCAGGACTGCACGGCCATTCTTGGTTGCCATGCGGGCACGGAAACCGTGGGTGCGTTTACGACGCACGACTGAAGGTTGATAAGTACGTTTCATGATGGTCTCGCTAATCAGCAAAAAATTTCAGAATATGATGTTTTTCCGCCATGGTCAGGCTGGCCAGCCGGTCTGGCAACCGCATTAACCACAACAAAACATCAAGTTATGCGCAAAGAATCAATGATTAGACCGTAGTTTGCCCTATTCTGTCAATATGAAACTGTATTGGTTCACCGAAATCGGCCAAAATTCAGACATATCCTGTGGATAACTCGACTGATTCAAGGTAAAATAGACCTTCGCAAGGAACTTTATCCGCTTCTTCGGACTTCTTCAGATCATATCATTATCTACTCGTTTGTTTTAGGCGTCACTGTCGGCAACCAGTGATCGGCAAGGTTTTATTTATAGCAATATGGAAAACTTCTGGCAGAACTGTCTGGCGCAACTGGAACTGGAATTGACACCCCAGCAATACAGTGCATGGATCAAACCGCTCGTTCCGATAGAATACGACGGCAATATCTTGCGTATAGCAGCTCCCAATCGTTTCAAGCTGGACTGGGTCAAAACCCAGTATGCCGACAGAATCACCGCACTGGCATCCCAGTTCCTGGATGCTTCCGTAGAAGTCCAGTTCATCCTGAATCCCCGTTCCCGCACGACATCTCCCGCACAGGCTCCATCCCCTGCGCGAAAAGCGCCTGTACAGGCAGCCGGAGGTCTCCAATCGGAAACTGAACACAAATTGCAGATGGCAGAAACACCGGTTCGGGAACAGAGCCGGATCAATGCCGACATGACGTTCGACAGTTTCGTCACCGGCAAGGCCAACCAGCTTGCCAGGGCGGCTGCAATACAGGTCGCCAACAATCCCGGCGTTTCCTACAATCCGCTTTATCTCTTCGGCGGCGTCGGACTCGGGAAAACCCATCTGATTCATGCTATCGGCAATCAGGTTTTGCACGACATGCCTTCGGCACGGATCCGCTATATCCATGCCGAACAATATGTCCGCGACGTCGTCACCGCTTACCAGCGCAAGGGCTTCGACGATTTCAAGCGATACTATCATTCACTGGATATGCTGCTGATAGACGATATCCAGTTTTTTTCCGGAAAGAGCCGGACACAGGAAGAATTCTTTTATGCTTTCGAGGCACTGATCGCCGCGAAAAAACAGATCATCATCACCAGCGATACCTACCCGAAAGAAATTTCCGGCATGGATGACCGGTTGACATCCCGGTTTGATTCCGGTCTGACCGTCGCGATCGAACCACCGGAACTTGAGATGCGAGTAGCCATTCTCATCAAAAAAGCCGGACAGGAGGGTATCCGGCTTTCGGATGATGTGGCCTTTTTCGTCGCGAAGCATTTGCGCTCCAACGTACGCGAACTGGAAGGCGCCTTGCGCAAGATCCTCGCTTACTCCCGCTTCCATGGCCGCGATATCACGATTGAACTGACAAAAGAAGCCCTGAAAGATCTGCTTTCTGTCCAGAACCGGCAGATTTCGGTGGAAAACATCCAGAAAACGGTAGCCGACTTCTTCCGCATCAAGGTGGCGGACATGTATTCCAAAAGACGTCCCGCCAATATCGCCAGACCGCGCCAGATCGCCATGTACCTGACAAAGGAACTCACGCAAAAGAGCCTTCCGGAAATCGGCGAGCTGTTCGGCGGACGCGATCATACAACGGTTTTGCATGCCGTTCGCAAAATCGCCCAGGACAGACAGAAAAATCCCGAATGCAATCACGAATTGCACGTGCTGGAACAAACGCTGAAAGGTTGACCCACCATTGAATCATCCGGAATCCATGTAACCATTTTTCAAGGAAAAGCATATGCAACTGGTAAAAACCGGCAGAGACAATCTTCTTCGCCCCTTGCAGACTGTCAGCGGTATTGTGGAACGCAGGCACACCTTGCCGATTCTGGCCAATATTCTGATACGCAAGGAAGGTGACGCCGTTTCGTTTCTTTCGACCGATACGGAAATCCAGATCGTGACCCATGCCGATATCGGCGCACCTGGCGAAGATGCGACGACGACTGTCGCGGCACGCAAGCTCCTCGACATTTTGCGTGCACTGCCCGATTCTTCCGACATTGTCATATCGCTCAACGACAAACGTCTCGTCGTATCTTCGGGAAAATCCCGTTTCTCCCTGCAAACATTGCCTGCAGACGATTTTCCGACGGTTTCTCAACCGATCGAATATGAAACTTCCGTCACGTTGCCGCAAAAAGCCCTGAAAAATCTTCTGGGCATGGTTTATTTCGCCATGGCCCAGCAAGATATCCGTTACTATCTGAACGGTTTGCTCCTGCAAGTGGACGGCAACACCATCAAGGCTGTCGCCACCGATGGCCACCGGCTGGCTTTCTGCCAGATGGCAACCGATCAGACATTCCCGAAAAACGATGTCATCATCCCCCGGAAAACCATTCTCGAACTGCAACGCTTGCTTGAGGATTCCGAAGATCCGGTCAGAATCGATTTTTCAGGTGCACAAGTCCGTTTCGTTTTCGGTGATGTCGAACTGATTTCCAAACTGGTCGAAGGCAAGTTCCCCGACTATACACGCGTCATTCCGAAGGGATACAAAAACCGCTTCACCGTTTCGCGTGAACAATTGCAAAAAGCCTTGCAACGAGCCGCCATCATGACGAGCGACAAATTCAAGGGAATCCGCTGCATTCTGGCACCCGGAAGCATCAAGATCAGTTCGACAAACGCCGATCAGGAAGAAGCCGTCGAGGAAATCGAACTCGACTATACCGGCGACAATATCGACATCGGTTTCAACGTCACCTATCTGCTTGATGTACTGGGGAACCTGAAAAACGATGAAATCGGTATCGAACTGGGCGATGCCAATTCGTCGGCCCTTGTTTCCATTCCGGACAATACCGACTTCAAATATGTCGTTATGCCGATGCGTATTTAACCATACCGTAACCTGATTTGCCGGATTTTGCCGGCAAATCAGGACGCAACCCACTTTGTGTCGCCCATATCCGGGCAACACGCCTCCCGGTGTTTTAAGGAAAACCGTTCCATGTCGAAAAATACACAAAACGATGCTCAGCAACATGAAAATGCCTATGGCGAATCTTCCATCCAGATACTGGAAGGACTCGAAGCGGTCAGAAAACGCCCTGGCATGTACATAGGCGATACCTCGGACGGTACGGGGCTACATCATCTCGTTTTCGAGGTTCTGGACAATTCCATCGACGAAGCGCTGGCCGGGTACTGTACCGAAATCCATGTCACGTTGCATACCGACAATTCCGTTTCTGTCGTCGATAACGGCCGTGGCGTTCCGACAGGCATCAAATTCGACGACAAGAACACGCCGAAGCGCAGTGCAGCCGAAATCGTCATGACCGAATTGCATGCCGGCGGCAAATTCGACCAGAATTCCTACAAGGTATCCGGAGGTCTGCATGGTGTCGGCGTTTCCTGCGTCAATGCCTTGTCCACGACATTGAAACTGACGATCTGGCGCGACGGCAAGGAACATTACATGGATTTCAGCCATGGACATCCCCAGAATTCAACGACAGAAATCATCAATGGCATCGAATGTTCTCCTATCAAGGTCGTCGGCAAATCCGACCGACAGGGAACACGTGTCCAGTTCTGGCCGGACGCCACCATCTTTTCGACTGTCGAATTCCAGTACGAAGTACTGGCACGAAGAATCCGGGAACTTTCATTCCTGAACAACGGCGTACATATCCGCCTGACAGACCAGCGCACCGGAAAAGACGAAGTCTTCGCCTACGAAGGCGGTACGCGCGGTTTCGTGGAATACATCAATCGCGGCAAAAGCGTATTGCATCCGACTATTTTCCAGGCAACCGGCGAACGGATTTCCGAACTGAATACCCCCATTTACGTCGATATTTCGATGCAATGGAACGATTCGTACAATGAACAGGTACTTTGCTTTACCAACAATATTCCGCAACGTGATGGCGGCACCCATTTGACCGGTCTTCGTGCAGCCATGACACGTGTCATCAACCGCTATATCGAGGAAAACGAACTGGCGAAAAAAGCCAAGGTGGATGTGACCGGAGACGATATGCGTGAAGGTCTGACATGTGTCCTGTCCGTGAAGGTACCCGAACCGAAATTCAGTTCACAGACCAAGGACAAACTTGTTTCATCCGAAGTAAGAGGTCCCGTTGAGGAAATCATTACCAAGACCCTGACAGATTTCCTTCAGGAAAAACCTAACGACGCGAAAATCATTTGTTCCAAAATCGTGGAAGCCGCACGCGCACGTGAAGCAGCGCGAAAGGCACGCGAACTGACCCGACGCAAAGGCGTGCTCGACGGTCTGGGATTGTCGGCAAAACTGGCAGATTGTCAGGAAAAGGATCCGGCGCTTTGCGAACTGTATCTGGTTGAAGGTGATTCGGCCGGTGGCTCGGCCAAACAGGGACGAGACCGGCGCTTCCAGGCGATTCTTCCTTTGCGTGGCAAGGTATTGAACGTCGAAAAATCACGATACGAAAAAATGCTTTCCTCCGAGCAGATCACAACACTGATCGCCACACTGGGAACCAGTATCGGTCCGGATGAATTCAACATCGACAAACTGCGTTATCACCGTATCATCATCATGACCGATGCCGATGTGGACGGCGCGCATATCCGTACCCTTCTGCTGACACTCTTTTACCGGCAGATGCCCCAGCTTGTCGAAAGAGGTTATGTATATATCGCCCAGCCGCCACTGTACAAGATCAAGAACGGCAAGGATGAACGCTATCTGAAAGACGATCTGGAAGAAGCCAACCATATGATGTCCATCGCCTTGCAAGGCGCATCCCTGATACCGGACGACAATACGACACCGATAAGCGGCGAACAGCTCAAAACCATGGCTGAGCAGCATACCGTCGCATACAACATCATCCAGCGTCTCTCCAGGCTGATCGACATGGATATCCTTGCTGCCATCATGAATGGGGCGAAATTGCGTCTGAATACACCGGAAGAAGCCGAAAAATCGGCTGAAGAGCTGCGCAAGGCTATCAATAATCCTTCCGTTTCCGTTTCTGTCGAAAAAGACGCCAATGACGTCTGTTCTCTCGTCGTCAAAAAAACCCTGTACGGTAACACGCATGTCACCGTACTCGATACCGATTTCGTTTACGGGAACGACTACCGTATTCTGGAAAAGACCGCGACGTCATTTATCAATCTCATCGGATCCGGAGCCCTTATCCGCCGTGGCGAAGGCGACAGGATGAAACAGCAGGCTGTCAAGAATTTTCATGAAGCCATGCAATGGCTGAGAAACGAGGCTGAACGAGGCGTCAACAAACAGCGGTACAAAGGTCTGGGAGAAATGAATCCGGAACAGCTTTGGGAAACCACCATGGATCCGAGCATGCGCCGACTTTTGCGGGTCAAGATCGAGGATGCGATCGCTGCAGACCAGATTTTCACGACCCTGATGGGAGACAATGTCGAACCAAGACGGGCGTTCATCGAAAGTCACGCCTTGCTGGCAGGTAATATCGATGTCTGATTACCACCTTTTTTTCATGACAAAAGCTGTTTTACATGTAGTAAAACAGCTTTTTTGTTCCACCGTTATTCACGACGATATGCCGCAAACAGGTTCATTCGTCTGCCCTGCATATCTTTCCCTTAAAGAAGGTGCACGGATATGAAAACGGCACGATACCCGTCAACACCAAAGTGACATCCCGAAAACGCTCTTCGCAGGCTTTTTGTCAGTCATTGCCGGCAGACATTCCGGATGGAACCGTACAAACACATTTTGGACGGTTCATGTCACCATCATCGAAAATCAACGTCGTTCCGGAAGGACAATCCCTGTCGGTCAATTCAGCCGTCACACGACTTGCCGGTGCTTCTTCGATAATCAATGAGGAAGTACTTACTACCGTTACATTCTCGGGCGGATTCATCATTGTACCGACTGAATATACCTGCGCCATGGCTGCACCCGACATTCCCAATGCTGCCAACATAATGACTGGTTGAATTTTTTTCATATACATTACCCCGCTGAATATTAGTTGTTCGTTTTTTCGCCACGATTGATACTTGTATCTGACCGGAACAAATCCTGCCGGTTTCACTATTTCTTCTTTTTCCTGCATGTACATGCGCCCGGTCAAACTGTATTTTTCAAAGCGGCTTCGTTCTTTCTGCCAGCCAATCCCTGACATGCCCGGAAACCAGAGGCATCAGACTTTCGCGCACGCGATCGTGATAACGATTCAACCAGACTATTTCTTCCTCCGTCAACAATGACTTGTCGATACATCGTGTATCGATCGGACACAAAGTCAATGTTTCAAAGCTCAGAAACTTGCCGAATTCTGTATTCTGAAACACCTGGTTGACGACCAGATTTTCCAGTCGTATTCCCCATTTGCCTTCGCGATACAGTCCGGGTTCAATGGAGGTGACCATTCCCTCTTCCATCGCCGTTTGAGGTTCCGGACGGGCATGCCAGGAAATTCCCTGCGGACCTTCATGCACGTTAAGGAAATAACCCACACCATGACCGGTTCCATGACCGTAATCCAGCCCGCAACACCATAATGGCTTTCTGGCGATACTATCAAGCATTGCAGCCGGAATACCGCGAGGAAATCCCGTTTCCGACAAAGCGATCAATCCTTTGAGTACCCGGGTAAAATCTTCTTTTTGCGCCTGTTCCGGTTTACCCACCGCAATCACACGGGTCATATCGGTCGTACCGCCCGGATACTGGCCTCCCGTATCAATAAGCAACAGGCCATTTCCTTCGATAACTGCATGCGTCTCTCTTGTGGCCTGATAATGCGGCAACGCTGCATTGGCATTGAATCCTGCAATCGTACCGAAACTGGGCGAGATATATCCGGGGCGGGCCTGCCTGAACGACTCGATTTTTTCAGAAATCGTCCATTCCGTAATCGTTCCGTTTCCCCCGTGTGTCATTTCGGCATCGAACCACGCCTGAAATTCGCAAAACGCAGCTCCGTCTTCCCGCATTGTCCGGCGAATATGCTCGACTTCGACCGGTGTTTTTCTTGATTTCAGCAATATCGACGGGTTGACTGCCTCGATCCGTTTTATACCGGTATCAAGTATTTCACTCAGGGCATAAGATGTTCTGCGCGGATCATAAAGCAGTGACGTTTTCGTCGGCAAGTTTGCCAGTACACCGGAAACAGCATCATAGGGTTTTATTTCCACGCCGTCTTTTTCAAGCGCTTCATACAGAGGAACCGGTATTTTTGTCCTGTCCGTCATCAGCACGACACGGCTCTCCCCTATCAGCAAATAGGAAAGAAATACAGGGTTGTATGCAATGTCATTGCCTCTCAGATTCAATATCCAGGCAATATCGTCCAGAGATGATATGAAATGCCATTTCGCGCCGATTTTTTTCATCTCGGAACGGAGCAACGCGATTTTTTCATTGCGGGAACGCCCGGTATATTCAAACGAATGTTCGAAAACCGCTCCATCGGGCATAGCGGGTCTGTCTTTCCAGACATCCGGGACAGGATCGATATCCGTCCTGAACAACAGGTTGGCGCCTTCCAGTTTTTCTGCAAGCATATGCCCCTGTTCCATTGAAATCAGATAACCGTCAATAGCAACGCAGCTGCCAGCGGAAAAGTTATCCACTATCCAGTCCACATACGATAATACGCTTTTGCCGCTTTCTATTCTGCACATATCGATTCCTGTGCCTTCAAGCTGTCGTTCCGCTTGTGTCCAGTAACGACTGTCCACCCACAGGGAGGCCTTGTGCATACCGACTACCAGTATTCCGGCAGAACCCGTAAATCCGGAAAACCATTTCCGGGTACACCAGTGATCGGGGGGATATTCCGACAAATGCGGATCGGAACCCGGAATAATCAGTACGTCAATAGCATTTTTCTGCATTGCCTTGCGCAAACTGTCCAGGCGTTCATGAATATCGTTGTACCGTTTCCCACTGTTGTTCATGATATTCTTTAATGATGATGGAGATGATCCGGATTTTAACCAATATCGGCACACTCTTGACAACAGTGTCACAAGATCATTTTCCTATTGTCAAAATCGAAAACTCTGGCATATAGTCATAGCATCCCTACTGACCCACAATCCCGATACATCATGGCCGAATCAATCAATGAAAAAGCCCGGACTATTTTGAAAAATTCAGAAAGAATTTATTCTCCTGAACAAATCCGGCAAACCATTATCGACCTGGCATCTGAACTGAACCGGGATTTCGGCTCACCCGAACAACCTCCCCCGCTTGTCCTGAGCATTATGGGAGGTGCCGCAGTCTTTACCGGGCATTTGTTGCCACATCTGGATTTTCCGCTTGAATTCGACTATATCAACGTTTCACGCTATGGAAACGAAGAATACGGCGGAGAACTTATCTGGAAGGTGATTCCACGACAAAACGTCATCAACAGGATAGTCATTGTGCTGGACGATATTCTCGACGAAGGACAAACGCTGCTGCATGTCCGTGAAAAACTGCTTGATATGGGGGCGGCGAAAGTGGTTCTTGTCGTACTTGCGGAAAAAAACACAGGTGTCGTCAAACCTGTCAAGGCAGACTACGTCGGTCTGACAGTCCCAAGCCAGTACGTCATTGGATTCGGAATGGACGCAGAAGGTTTCTGGCGTAATCTGCCTGATATCAGAATATTGAAAAATAAATTATAACCTGTTGTTTTAAATAATAAAATCAGGATGACAAACGAATTTTCCGAATAAGACCGTCCAATACATCCAGATCCGAAAAATCAATAACGAGCTGTCCGCTTCCTCTGGCATTGAGTTTGAAGCTGACCTTTGTCGCCAGCATATCCGAAAGTTCTTCTTCAAGCTGGACAAGATCGGCGGATTTTTCCTTTACGGTTTTTCTGGGAACATTCCTGTCATTCAATTCCTGCGAGACCAGTTTTTCCGCCTCACGTACCGACATTCTTTTGGAAACGATCTGGGTGGCCAGCGTAATCTGTTTCGCGCCATCCACCGCAAGCAAGGCTCTTGCATGTCCCATATCGATGTCACCAGCCACCAGCATTGTCTGAACCGGGCGAGTCAGATTCAGCAAACGTAAAAGGTTTGTCACAGCACTTCTCGAGCGTCCGACTGCGGAAGCCGCCTGTTCATGCGTAAAATTGAAATCTGTAATCAGTCGGTGAATGCCTTGTGCTTCTTCGAGTGGATTGAGGTCTTCTCGTTGTATGTTTTCGATCAGCGCCATCGCAGCTGCTGTCTGATCATCCACATTTTTCACGATAGCGGGAATTTCCTGCAAACCGGCTATTTTGGCAGCACGGAAACGGCGCTCTCCGGCAATGATTTCATAAACCTTGCCGTCAGTATCTCCGTCGGCAGGACGAACGAGAATCGGTTGCATGACCCCCTGTTCACGTATGGACTGTGCCAGTTCGTTCAGTGCACCTTCATCCATTCGCGTCCGTGGCTGGTATTTTCCAGCCCTGAGTCTGGATATCGGCAAGGAAGATGGAGAAGATTCGACAGAAAAATCAGGTGTCGATCCGAGTAGCACTTCCAGTCCTCTACCCAAACCTTTTTTCCGCTTTGATGCTGTTTCACTCATTTTGTCTGAAATTTGTTATAAAACGATTAACGTTGCCGCTGAAGCCAATCCAGCATTTCTTTAGCGAAATTCGTATATGCCTGTGCGCCACGTGACGATGAATCGAAATCGATTCCCGGCAAACCGTAAGATGGCGCTTCCGCCAACCTGACATTGCGGGGAATGACTGTCTTGAATACCTTGTCTCCGAAATGTCTTTCCAGTTGTTCGGAAACATGCTGCGACAATGTCGCCCTTTTATCGAACATAACTCTCAACAGGCCTATGATTTTCAGATTCCTGTTCAGATTGGCATGTACATGCCGGATGGTATTTACCAGATCGGATAAACCTTCCAATGCATAATATTCGCATTGCATCGGAATGATTACGCCATCGGCCGAACAAAAAGCATTCAAGGTAAGAAGCGATAAAGCCGGTGGACAATCGATCAATATGAAATCATATTCATCCCTGACAGAATCCAGTGCGGATTTCAGGCGACCTTCACGATTTTCAATATCGACCATTTCGACTTCAGCCCCGGACAATTCCCTGTTGGCAGGCAACACCATATAATGATCTGTCGATGACTTCCTGCAAACCGATGCAATATCGGACAATCCAAGCAATACTTCATAAACGGATACATCCAGTTCCGTTTTCTGGATACCGCTACCCATCGTTGCATTGCCTTGAGGATCGAGATCGACAAGGAGAACCTTTTGATCCAGTCTTGCCAGACCTGCAGCAAGATTGACCGCCGTGGTGGTTTTTCCGACCCCCCCTTTTTGATTGGCAATACAAAATACAGTAGCCATAGGATATTTACCCACAGTTATCGATTATGACTGATTCCGGTCCTATCACAATCAAGTGCCTTTGTGCATCGAGTGACGGAACATTCAATACATCTATCCGCTCAACCTTCCATCCTGAAGGTAGATTACTGATTTCGTCTGAGGGAATCAATCCCTTCATTGCATAAAATCTGCCATTTCTATCCAGCAAATGTCCAGAAAGCCCGACAAAATCAGGCAGACTTGAAAATGCTCTGGAAATGATAGCGTCGAATTTTTTTTCGACCTGCAATTTTTCCACCCGTCCCGTATGAACCGTCACATTGTCAAGTCCCAGTTCAATACGTGCCTGATTGAGAAAAGCTGTTTTTTTCTGGACAATATCGACCATGGAAACATGTTTTTCCGGATAGACAATCGCCAGTACCAGTCCCGGTAAACCGCCACCTGAACCGACATCCAGAATATTTCGGCTTTTTACAAGAAAAGGAACGACTGAAAGTGAATCCAGTACATGATGCGTCAACATGTCACCCGGATTCTTGAGAGCAGTCAGGTTATAGGTCGCATTCCACTTATGCAGCAGATAAATATAGTCGACCAGTTTTTCCAGCATTTCATCCGCCAGAAAAACTTTCATATTTTCTGCACCGGATTTCAATCTTTCTTCAATATCGGTCCGATCGACTTTTTCTGTTTCTTTTCTACGCATCGGTCAATCTGTATCCGTTTCCGCAAAACTGATGACACCTCTTTTTTTGAGATATATCAGCAACAATGAAATCGCCGCCGGAGTCACTCCGGAAATACGGGATGCCTGTCCCAGTGTTTCCGGTTTTTGCTTATCCAGTTTCTGACGCACTTCAAAAGACAAGGCCCCTACTTCGGAATAGTTCATATCGGCAGGCAAACGCAAGTTTTCATAATATTGCTGCCTTTTCACTTCGCGAACCTGTCTTTCAATATATCCCGCGTACTTGATCTGAATTTCGACCTGTTCCTTAACCCTGGAATCCAGTATTTCTTCTGTACGCCAGTTTTTTCCGTCAACTGACGTCAGACTGGCCAGATTGTCGTAACTAACATCCGGACGCCTGAGTAAATCAGCAAGAGAATATTCCCTTTCTATTTCCTTGCCGATCACTCTTCTGGATTCTTCGAGCGACAACATATAAGGATGAATCCAGGTCGATTTCAAACGTTCTATTTCCCTGGAAATTTTTTCCCTTTTTTTTTCGAAAGCATTCCATTGTTCCTGACTGACACATCCCAGCTTATAACCGGTCTCTGTCAAACGCATATCCGCATTATCTTCACGCAGACTCAATCTGTATTCCGCCCGACTGGTGAACATCCGGTAGGGTTCATTGACACCTTGAGTGATCAGATCATCCACCATCACACCAAGATATGCTTCGCTTCTTTTCGGAATCCAGGCTTCCTCACCGGATACATAACGTGCCGCATTGATCCCGGCAAGCAGGCCCTGCGCAGCCGCTTCTTCATAACCGGTTGTTCCATTGATCTGTCCGGCAAAGAAAAGCCCTCTGATCTGGCGTGTTTCCAGAGAAGATTTCAGGCATCTCGGATCATAAAAATCATATTCGATTGCGTATCCCGGCCTCAGAATATGCGCATGTTCCAACCCCGGGATCGATTGCACCAGTTTGATTTGGATATCGAAAGGTAAACTCGTCGAAATACCGTTCGGATAATATTCATTAGTCTTCAAGCCTTCCGGTTCCAGAAAAATCTGATGCGAATTTTTATCGGAAAAACGGTGTATCTTATCCTCGATAGATGGGCAATAACGTGGTCCAATACCTTCTATTACACCCGTGAACAAGGGACTCCTGTCCAGACCGGAACGAATAATATCGTGTGTTTCTATATTGGTATGCGTTATCCAGCACGGCAATTGCCGCGGATGCATCGATACATCCCCTCTTAATGAAAACACAGGAACCGGATCGAAATCACCCAACTGTTTTTTCATCACGGAAAAATCAATTGTCTTTCCATCTATCCGTGGCGGCGTTCCTGTTTTCAAGCGGCCTTGTGGTAATCCCAATTCCTTGAGACACTTCGATAAAGCCAGCGCCGGCACATCTCCTGAACGTCCACCCGGATAACTGTCGAGACCGACAAATATTTTTCCATCCAGAAAAGTACCTGCTGTCAACACAACCGCCGATGAACGAAATTCAACACCACCCTGCGTTTTGACACCAACTACTCTATCCTGTTCAATTACCAGATCATCGACCTGTTGCTGAAAAAGAGACAAATTCTCCTGATTTTCCAGTTCATAACGGATAACCTGTTTGTACATCACCCGATCTATCTGCGCACGAGTCGCCCTGACAGCAGGACCTTTTGAAGAATTCAACACACGAAACTGAATTCCGGCTTTATCCGCAGCCAAAGCCATAATACCGCCCAGCGCATCGATTTCACGAACCAAATGACTTTTACCAATACCACCAATAGAAGGATTGCAAGACAATTGTCCAAGTGTCTCAAAGTTATGGGTTATCAATAATGTTTTTTTTCCCATCCTTGCAGAGACCAACGCAGCTTCTGTACCGGCATGCCCCCCACCAACAACAATCACATCAAAGTTTACCGAATAAAGCATAACCCATATCAACCCAAACTGACTTCAAGATATGTTTCACGTGAAACATGTCATTTATCTGACAAACGGCTTGTATTGTAGATCGAATTCACCATGAAATGGTCTTGATACAACGAATTGATCGTAATATCCCACATTGTTGTAAAAATCATTACAATATGTGGATAACCTTGTTGATAAGTTGTGGGTCAGATGGGAACAACACCCCGTACCCCAAAGCCCAAAAAGATATACAAAATATATTCTTTACTTATCCCAAACGTTTGTTTTTTGTAACACGTTGATTTTAAATGATTTAAATTACTTGTACACAAGTTTTTTCGATATCACTATTCCTATATATATACTTGGATTACTGGTATAGAAAACACTTTTTCATCACCCAACAGACAAATTCGGATTTCACAGTGGTATCTGTTAGAATGATATGTCTGTTTATAACTTACCCTTTACATTGAAGAAGACTGAAGAAATGAGTTCTCAAGACCAAAAAAAAGAGCTGCTCAAGAAAAACGCTCTTGCTTTTCACCGTTTCCCCATTCCCGGAAAAATCAGTGTTGAACCGACCAAACAGGTCAGAGACCAGAATGAACTGGCACTTGCTTACACCCCTGGTGTAGCTTGTGCTTGCGAAGAAATCCATGCAAACCCGAAAGATGCCTACACCTATACGACCAAAGGCAATCTGGTTGCCGTTATTTCCAACGGCACGGCAGTTCTTGGGCTGGGTAACATCGGTGCCCAGGCATCCAAACCTGTCATGGAAGGTAAAGGTGTTCTCTTCAAAAAATTCGCAGGTATCAATGTTTTCGATCTGGAAATTGACGAACTGGATCCGGACAAGTTGTGTGACATCATCGCATCACTTGAACCAACATTCGGCGGTATCAATCTGGAAGACATTCGTGCTCCGGAATGCTTCTACATTGAAAGAAAACTGCGCGAAAAAATGAATATCCCGGTTTTCCATGATGACCAGCATGGAACAGCTGTCATCGTCGGCGCAGCCGTTCTGAATGCGCTGAAGATCGTCGGCAAGGATATCAAGAATTGCAAGATGGTCGTTTCCGGCGCCGGTGCCGGTGCACTGGGTTGTCTTGAATTGCTGGTCGACCTGGGATTCCCTGTCAAGAATATCTGGGTCACCGACATCAAGGGTGTTGTCTACAAAGGCCGCAAGGAACTGATGGACCCGGACAAGGAAATCTACGCACAGGATACTTCCGCCCGTACGCTGATGGATGTCATCCCGGATGCTGATATTTTCCTGGGTTTGTCTGCAGGTAATGTTCTGAAACCAGAAATGCTGTTGAAGATGGCAAAAAATCCGATCATCTTTGCAATGGCCAACCCGATTCCTGAAATTCTGCCGGAAGTCGCTCATGCTACCCGTGATGACGCTATCGTCGGTACAGGTCGTTCCGATTATCCAAACCAGATCAACAATTCCATGTGCTTCCCGTATCTGTTCAGAGGTGCTCTGGATTGCCGTGCAAAAACGATCAATCGTGAAATGGAACTGGCTGCAGTACGTGCTATCGCCAGCCTGGCAGAAATGGAATGTCCTCCGGAAATCGAAGCGATGTATGGCAAGAAATATACTTTCGGTCGTGACTACCTGTTGCCGTTCCAGTTCGATCCGCGCCTGTTGTGGACGGTTGCTCCGGCAGTTGCACAGGCAGCGATGGATTCTGGTGTAGCGCAGGAACCGATTACCGATATGGAAGCCTATCGTCAGAAACTGAAAGATTTCGTGAAATAATCGTTTTCAGCAATAAAAAAGCCGTGCATAGCACGGCTTTTTTATTTTAGTTTCACTTCAGTTTCCAGTGGATGGATTCACCGGCCATCAGGGGAATGACCTTTTCATGACCGAATGGCAATTCATCGGGAATCTTCCATTCTTCCTTAACCAGTGTGATTTTGTTTCTGTTAACTGGCAAATTGTAGAATTTCGGTCCGTTGATACTGGTAAACCACTCCAGTTTTTCCAGTTCACCGACTTCTTCAAAGGCTTGTACGTACAGTTCGATAGCATGCGAAGCGGTATAACATCCCGCACAGCCGCAAGCGTTTTCTTTTGCGCCTTTGGCATGTGGTGCAGAATCGGTTCCGGCGAAGAAACGTGAATTTTTGTGTGTGACGGCTTTCAGCAATGCCTGACGGTTTTCTTCACGTTTCAAGATCGGCAGGCAATAGTAATGTGGGCGGATACCGCCGACGAACAAACTGTTGCGGTTGAACAGCAAGTGATGAGGAGTGACGGTTGCGCCGATATAGCCATCTGCTTCCGTTACATATTCCGCTGCCGCTTTCGTGGTAATGTGTTCGAAGACGATTTTCAGATCGGGAAGTTTTTTACGGAGCGGAATGAGTACCTTGTCGATGAAAACAGCTTCCCTGTCGAAAATATCGATGGAAGGATCGGTTACTTCACCATGCATCAAAAGGGGGATTCCCTGTTTCTGCATTTCTTCCAATGTTGGGATACAGCGATCCAGAGAAGTGACACCAGCATCCGAA
The DNA here is from genome assembly GCF_027158465.1 of Oxalobacter paeniformigenes. NCBI lineage: Bacteria > Pseudomonadati > Pseudomonadota > Betaproteobacteria > Burkholderiales > Oxalobacteraceae > Oxalobacter > Oxalobacter paeniformigenes. Next base: position 52,708 of record NZ_JAMKYL010000006.1, on the reverse strand, counting down.
TTTGTCGTCGCACCAGCGGGATAAAGTTTGACGCCATGGACGATACCGCTTTCCTTGGCTTTTCTGATTTCTTCGGGAGGGGTATTGTCTGTGAGATACAGTGTCATCAATGGTTCGAAATTCGTGTTGCCAGGCAATGCATCCAGTATCCGTTTACGATATTGTTGCGCCGCTTCCGTTGTCGTGACAGGAGGACGCAAGTTGGGCATGATGATGGCCCGTCTGAATTGTTTTGCCGCTTGTGAAGCGGTGGATTGCAGGACATCGCCGTCCCGTAAATGAAGGTGCCAGTCGTCAGGCTGGATGATAGATAGCGTTTGAATATTGGATTGGGGCATGATAGAACTCTCTTTTTCCATATATCCTTTTATTTTATTTTAATTGTTCCTTTCCATTCAGAATTTTTTGCCGGAATAACCAGTATGGGAAATCGTATATCGAAGGTCGTTACCAGAACAGGAGATGCGGGAGAAACAGGACTTGCGAACGGACGACGTGTCGGAAAGGACTGTTTGCGGATACATGCCATCGGTGAAGTTGATGAACTCAATTCGATGATTGGTCTGGTCGTTTGCAAAAGCCTTTGTGAAGAAGTGAAGACGCAATTGCAGCAGGTGCAAAACGATTTGTTCGGACTGGGAGGAGAATTGGCAGGAAGCGGAAATATATTGCTGGGGAAAAATCAGGTTTTACGTATAGAAAACGCTGTCTTGTATTTCAACAGGGACTTGTCGCCGTTAAAAGAATTCGTATTGCCGGGTGGATCGGAAGAAGCATCCCTGCTTCATTTGGCCAGAAGCATATGCCGACGCGCGGAACGCAGTGTCGTTGCTTTGGGAAAAGAAGAAAACATATCACCTGTCCCGGTGCAATATCTGAACAGGTTGTCGGATCTGCTGTTTGTCATGGCACGGTTGGCCAACAAACTGGCCAACCATCCTGACGTTTTCTGGAAAAAAGACGATTATTCCGATCGCTTGTCGAATTCGATACAAGCGTAAGCGGAATGATTGTGGATTGATTCGAAGTTTTCCGCTTCCAGTGTATAGGCAACGATTCGGTCGTCCCTGTTCAGCACACAAGCGACATCACGTACAAGATCCTCGACGAATTTCGGATTGTCATAAGCATGTTCGGTAACATATTTTTCGTCAGGCCGTTTCAGAAGACCGAACAGTTCACAGGATGCCTGTGCCTCGATATTTCGGATCAATTCCTCGACAGGAAGTTCTCCGTCCAAAACTGCGTTGACGGTAATGTGTGAGCGCTGGTTGTGGGCACCATAGGAAGATATTTCCTTGGAACAGGGACAAAGGCTTGTTACCGGAACGACAACTTTCTGCGTGATTTCGACGTCGCCGTTTTTGATTTCTCCCTTGAAACCGACTTCATAATCCATCAGGCTTTTTACCCCGGATACCGGGGCGGTTTTCGTCATGAAAAAGGGAAAAGACAATTCAATGCAGCCGGATTCCGCGTCCAGAAGTGTCAGCATGTCACGGATAAGCCGGGTGAAGACTTCAACGTTCAAAGGACCGGATTCGGAACCCGTGAATTCTTCCAGCAATGCAATGAAACGGGACATATGTGTGCCTTTTTTCTGGTCAGGCAAACGGACATACATGTTCCATGTTCCGACAGAAGGCTGGATACCATTGCTGGTCTGGATCATAAGGGGATGACGAACGCCTTTTACGCCGACTTTCTGTATGGCAATGTGTCTGGTATCCAGAGTACTTTGAACATCCGGAATAGAGAGAATGTCAGAATTCATTTTGGTAGCCGATGTACTGGTTATAGTCGTATGGATGTTTGAGCAGTCATCCCAGTTACATTCAAAAGAGTGAGAATCTCTAAAATTCATGTTAAACCTTAAGAAGCCGCCTGTACCGGAAAATCACAAGACCTGACCGGGATCCTGAAATTGTCCGAAGCGTTTTTGAATTGACGTAATAATGCCATTTTTATCAAGTTTGTGCATGGCAAGCAATTGACCGACATCGCCGTGATCGATGAATTTATCGGGCAATCCCAGCAAAAGAACAGGTGTCGTTATTCCCTCTTCCGAGAGGGTTTCCATGACAGCGGAGCCGGCTCCACCGCAAATGGTTCCTTCTTCGACAGTGACCAGAGCACGGTGCGATTTGGCCATTTCAAGAATCAGGCAATGATCGACCGGTTTGACGAAACGCATATTGACGACTGTGGCGTCGATCGCCTCCCCGGCCGCGAGAGCCGGTTTGACCATGGTACCGAAGGCGAGAATAGCGATATGTTTGCCTTCCCGGATAATTTGACCTTTTCCGATCGGTAATGCCGGCAAATTTTTTTCGATGACGCTTCCGGGTCCCGTACCCCGTGGATACCTGACTGCTGCAGGCCCATTGTACAGGAAAGCTGTCTTGAGCATCCGGTACGATTCGTTTTCATCGCAAGGCGCCATGATAACCATATTCGGAATGCATCTCAAATAAGCCATATCGTAATTGCCTGCGTGGGTTGCACCATCTGCGCCGACGAGGCCCGAGCGATCCAGTGCGAATGTCACATCAAGGTTTTGCAGGGCGACATCGTGAATGAGCTGGTCATAGGCTCTTTGCAAAAATGTGGAATAGATAGCGACAACGGGCTTGAATCCTTCACAAGCCAGACCGGCAGCGAATGTCACTGCATGTTGTTCCGCTATTCCGACATCGAAAAAGCGGTCTGGAAAATCTTTTGCAAACCGGACCATGCCAGAACCTTCTTTCATGGCGGGTGTAATGCCGATCAGTTTTTCATCGACAGTTGCCGTATCGCACAGCCAGTTTCCGAAAATTTCGGCATAAGTCGGTTTCGTCGCTGGAGCTGGTTTGATGCCTTCTTCCGGACTGAATCTTCCCAGACCATGATAGAGGACAGGATCGGCTTCGGCCAGTTTGTAGCCATGTCCTTTTTTGGTCACGATATGCAAGAACTGCGGACCTGTCCGTTTTTTCAGATTTTCCAGTGTCGGAATGAGTGTTCCCAGATCATGGCCATCGATCGGGCCGACGTAATTGAAACCGAATTCTTCAAACAGGGTTGCCGGTGCGATCAGGCCTTTGGCATGTTCCTCAAACCGTTTCGCGATTTCCAGCATCGGACCGCACAGGACTGTTTTTCCGACATTTTTCGCGGTGGCATAGAATTTTCCCGACATCAACCGGGCGAAGTAGTGATTCAGGGCACCAACAGGTGGCGATATCGACATATCATTGTCGTTGAGGATGACAAGCAGTTTGATATCGTCATAGATGCCGACATTATTCATGGCTTCAAAGGCCATTCCGCCTGTGATGGCACCGTCACCGATGACAGCGATCGATGTGAAATTTTCTTTTTTCAGTTTTGCTGCCAATGCCATGCCAAGTGCGGCTGAAATGGATGTCGAGGAATGAGCCGTTCCGAAAGCATCGTATGGACTTTCATCCCGTTTTGGAAAACCGGAAATGCCGCCGGATTGCCGCAATGTCCGCATTTGCTCTCTTCGCCCGGTCAGAATTTTGTGCGCATAGCTCTGGTGACCGACATCCCAGATCAGACGGTCATTGGGTGTATCGAATACGTAATGCAGCGCGATAGCCAGTTCCACGGTACCCAGATTGGACGAGAGATGCCCGCCTGTTTTTGCGACAGACTGAATGATGTATTCGCGCAGTTCGGCAGCCAGTTCTTCAAGATCGGAATATTTCAGTTTTCGAAGATCTGCCGGGCTGTTGATGGTATCGAGCAAAGTCATTATTTATTTTTTCCGCTTTACGATCAGGTCCGCGAGTTCCCGTAAATAATCTGCTTTTTTTCCGAATGGCGCCAATGATTCATGTGCCTGACACCGTAATTGTTCTGCCAGTTTTTCAGAAGGCTCCAGTCCGAGCAGGGAAACGTAGGTTGGCTTGTGATCGGCAAAATCCTTTCCCGCAGTTTTTCCGAGGACGGACGAATCGGCGGTAACGTCCAGAATATCGTCAACGACCTGAAAAGCCAGACCGATCGCTTCTGCATAAAGCTTCAGTGCCTGTTCTTCTTTTTCTGTCGGTTTCCTTGCGCAAAAAGCACCGAGCATGACGGAAGCCTTGAGGATGGCACCGGTTTTCAGTCGATGCATCTGTTCCAGTTGTGTCATGGACAATTTTTTCCCGACACTGTCCAGATCGATGGCTTGTCCGCCACACATTCCCATGGAACCGGATGCGTCGGACAAAATGCACAATCTTTTTATGGCCAGTTCCGCCTTGTCGTCCGTTTCCGACAAAACGATGAAAGCCTGTGCCTGCAAGGCGTCACCGGCCAGCAGTGCGGTCGCTTCTCCAAACCGGACATGAACTGTTGGTTTTCCGCGTCTCAAAACGTCGTTGTCCATGCATGGCATATCGTCATGAATCAACGAATAGGCGTGGATCATTTCGACTGCAGAAGCGACTCTTGCCATGATATCCGGTTGTGCGCCGAACAGCGTGCCTGTCGCAAATACCAGCAAGGGACGGATTCTTTTTCCGCCATCCAGGACGGCATAGCGCATTGCCTGATGCAATTTGACGGGAATCAGCTCTTCAGAAGGCAAAAGCTCATCCAGCGTTTTTTCGATGGTGTTTTGCACCGACTGCATCCAGTTCGCGAAAGATTCAGTCATTGTCGTTTCCGTTCCGGTCTTCCGGAGAAAAGGGTTTCAAAAGTTCACCGTCGAGAACCCTGACCTGTTGTTCGGCCTTGTCCAGCCGGGCGGTACAGTACCTGATCAGTTCGACGCCTCTTTTATATGCGTCAATCGACAATTCCAGAGAAAGTTCCCCCGCTTCCAGTTTGGTTACCAGCTCGTCCAGTTCCGACATGGCATCTTCGAATGAGGCCGGCGTTTTGTTGAAATCATCATTTGACATAGAAAACAGACACCTGCAAGGATTCCGATAAAGAAGGTGTAAAATTCAATAAAAATAAGAAGTTGTTGTCTGACCTGAATCTGTCATTATACGCCATGCGCTCTTCGGGCATGGTTTTTTGGTGATCTGATTCAGGGTTCTTTTTTTTGTTCTGTTCAGAAACGAAATACAGGCAGATTTTTTTCACTGCCGGATAATGTTTTTCGGCAGTTGGATGAATGCCGACAGTTTGACGGGTTTTATCTATGCAATCTCTCTGGATGCTTTTTGCGACATTTCTGTTTTCACTGATGGGAGTTTGCGTGAAACTGGTGTCCGATGAATATTCAACACCCGAGATCGTCATGTACAGAAGTCTGGTCGGCGCCATTTTTCTGGGATGTCTGGTAGCCGTCAGGGGAGGGTCTCTCAAAACGGCTTATCCATTCCAGCATTTGTGGCGCGGTGTCGTCGGAGCGACGGCATTCGGACTCTGGTTTTTCTCGTTCAGGGGGTTGCCGCTGGCGACAGCCATGACGCTCAATTATATGTCGCCGATATGGATTGCCGGAATTTTGTTTGCCATGGGGTTGTATCACGGCAAGGTCCGTTTCGAATGGAAGCTGGTTTGTGCCATCGTCGCGAGCTTCATCGGTGTTGTCCTGCTTTTGCAACCTACGATTCATGCCGACCAGTTGCAATCCGGGATGATTGCGCTTGTTTCCGGTGTATTGGCGGCGCTGGCTTATCTTCAGGTCCGGCATCTGGGCAATCTGGGTGAGCCGGAATATCGTGTTGTATTTTATTTTTGCATAATCGGTACGGTAGGTGGTGCACTGGTTTCGATGGCGTGTGCCCGCTTGCCCGGAAGCGACGGTATCGCTTTCCATAGCCACAGTATCCGCGGAATCGTCCTGTTGACGCTGATCGGTGTTTTCGCTGCTGTCGGACAGATGGCCATGACCCGTGCCTACCATCTTGGCAAGACACTGGTAACGGCCAATCTGCAATATTCGGGTATCGTGTTTTCCAGCATATGGGGCATTCTCATATGGCAGGATTTTCTCGGTTGGATAGGATGGCTCGGCATGATCGTCATTATCGGCAGTGGCGTTTCCACGACATTTTTCGATGTACGCCACAAAATGGCGTCCACCATGAAAACATACGAAAAAGCCAAAAAGATGCTGGAGCAGAAAACCGGCTGACGATTTTCAGTGCGCTTCTCCCCAGCTTTTCCCGGAGCCGACTTCCGCAATCAGCGGAACATCCAGTCTGGCGACATTCCCCATCAGTTTCGGCAAGTGGTATTTGACGGTATCCAGTTCTTTTTCGGGAACTTCCAGAACCAGTTCGTCATGAACCTGCATGATGAGTTTCGACTCGAGTTTTTCGTTTTCGAGCCAGTTCTGGACGGCTATCATGGATAATTTGATGATGTCGGCGGCGGTACCCTGCATCGGTGCGTTGATAGCCGCCCGTTCGGCAGCTTGCCGGCGTGGTCCGTTCGGTGAATTGATTTCGGGAAGCCACAATCTTCTGCCGAAAACCGTCTCGACATAACCCTGTTCCCTTGCCTGCCGGCGAATGGAATCCATGTATCTCGCAACACCTGGATAACGCTGGAAATACCGGTCGATATAATCTTTTGCGTCGTTGCGGCTGATACCGAGATTGGACGCGACACCAAAAGCGCTCATGCCATAAATCAGGCCGAAGTTGATGACTTTGGCATAACGTCTTTGTTCCGACGTGACTTCAAGTGGTGTGATATCGAAAATTTCGGAAGCCGTTGCACGATGTACATCCTGTCCGTCATGAAAGGCTTTCAAAAGGCTTGTATCTCCGGAAAGATGCGACATGATTCTCAATTCGATCTGGGAATAATCGGCTGATACGATACAGCTTCCGGCCGGTGCGACAAATGCTTCCCTGATTCGTCTGCCTTCTTCTGTTCTGGCAGGAATATTCTGGAGATTCGGATCGCTGGAAGCCAGACGACCCGTTACAGCGACAGCCTGTGCATAATTGGTGTGGACTCTTCCTGTATGCGGATCAATCATTCTGGGCAACTTGTCGGTATAGGTCGATTTCAGTTTCGACATACTCCGGTAATTCAGAATGATACCGGGCAATGGATAATCCAGAGCCAGTTTCTCAAGTATATCTTCACTGGTCGAAGGCGCACCTGACGGTGTTTTCCTGACGACGGGAAGATTCAGTTTTCCGAAAAGAATTTCTCCAAGCTGTTTGGGAGAATTGAGATTGAAAGGTTGTCCGGCTGCAAGATAGGCTTCTTTTTCCAGAGTATCCATTTTTTTCCTGAGCTCGGATGATTGTTCAAGAAGCCTGTTCGGGTCAATCAGGACACCGTTGCGTTCCATTTTTTGCAGTACGGTCAATACCGGTATTTCGATTTTTTCGTAAATGAAGCGCAAACCGTCATATTCTGCCAGTTGTGGCCACATGTGCTGGTGCAGTTGCAAGGTGACGTCGGCATCTTCCGCTGCGTATCGGGTAGCCAGTTCCAGCCCGACCTGATCGAAACCGATTTGGGATGCGCCTTTGCCGCAAACTTCTTCATATCCGAGCGGTTTGTAATCAAGCAACCGTTCGGACAAACTGTCCATATCATGCCGCCGGTTCGATTCAAGAACATAGGATTCCAGCAGGGTGTCATGTGCGATACCTTGCAGACGGATATGATGATTCCTGAAAATATGGGAATCGTATTTGAGGTTTTGTCCGACTTTCTTTTTGTCGGGATTTTCCAGCCAGCCTTTCAAGCGATCCAGCACCATATCGGCAGGCAATTGTTCGATGGCCTCGATACTTTGATGTGCCAGTGGAATATAGGCAGCCGTTCCCGGTTGTACACAAAGGGAAATACCGACCAGCCGGGCATTCATGGCGTCCAGCGAGGTCGTTTCTGTATCGATAGCGGTAAGTTCAGCGCGGTTTATCCGTTCCAGCCAGTCTTCAAGCTGTTCGACAGTCCGTACGGTTTCATAGTTTTGATTACTGATGAACTTGCCGGGATTTTCAGGTCGTTCGCCGGATGCTGTCGGCAGGTTTTCCTTTTTTTCTTTTTCCTGATGCGATGCATTCAGTTCACGGAGCCAGCTTTTGAAACCATATCGCTCATAAGCGTTTTTCAGGCCGGAAATGTCTTCCGGTTGTTTGGCCAGCGATTTTTCAATGGACTGGAATTGTCCCTGCAAGTCGCAATCCGTACGGATAGTGATCAGTTCACGCGCCCGGGGAAGCCAGTTCAGCGATTCACGCAAATTGTCACCGGCGCTTCCCTTGATGCTTCCGGCATGTTCGATAATGCCGTCAAGCGAACCGTACTGGATAAGCCATTTGGCCGCGGTCTTTGGACCGACCTTGCTGACACCCGGAATATTGTCGGCGGTATCGCCGATAAGAGACAGGTAATCGATGATTTTTTCGGGCGGTACACCGAATTTTTTTGTGACGCCTTCTGTATCCAGAATTTCATTGTTCATGGTATTGACCAGCGTGACACGGTCTTTTACCAGCTGGGACAAATCCTTGTCGCCTGTCGATACGACTATGTCGAAATCTTCTTGGGCGGCGATCGAAACCAGCGTTCCAATCACATCATCGGCTTCGATTCCCTCGACCGAGAGAATAGGCCAGCCTAGCATGCGAACCAGATCATGGATGGGTGCGGTTTGGCGTGCGAGATCGTCAGGCATGGCAGGACGATTCGCCTTGTATTCCTGATAGAGGTCATGACGGAAAGTTTTACCTTTGGCATCGAATATACAGGCAGCGTAGGCTGTGGGATAATCTTTTTCAAGACGGTGCAGCATATTCAGAAAACCGTATATGGCGCCGGTCGGTTCGCCTTCGGCATTGCGCAGATCCGGCAAGGCATGGTAGGCACGATAGAGATAGCTTGAGCCATCAACCAATAACAGAAGTTTGCTCATATGGAAGAGAACACAAAAAGCGTGCACAAACTGCACGAAATAACGGATGTCAATTATGCAACGATTCTCAAGGCCAGAGAATCATGGAGCATGTTTTCCATTATGTCAGAATTTATCGAGTCGACCGAACGCCTCTCGGATATAAATCCGGCAGTCACGATTTTCGGTTCGGCCAGAATTCATCCCGACAATCCGTATTACATCCAGTGCATGGAATTGTCCCGGCGTCTCTCGGATGCAGGTTTTGCCGTTATTTCCGGTGGCGGTCCCGGCATCATGGCGGCGGCCAACCGCGGCGCTTATGAAGGCAAATCGCTTTCCATTGGCCTGAATATTGAATTGCCACAGGAACAAAGACCCAATCGCTGGCAAAACATTTCCCTGAATTTCAGGCATTTCTTTGCGCGTAAGGTGGCGTTTGCCAAATATGCCGATGCCTTTGTCCTGTTTCCGGGCGGATTCGGTACACTCGATGAAATGAGCGAAGTGCTGACACTGATCCAGACAGGCAAATCACGGCGTATTCCGGTAATTCTTGTCGGCAGCAAATTCTGGAAAGGGTTTATCGACTGGATGCATGATTCATTGCTTGCTGAAGGAATGCTGGCACGTGAAGATATCGAACTGATGCAGATCATGGACGATACCGACAAGGTACTGGAAGCCATTTTCTCATTTTACGAAAAACGTGCGACAGGCCCATCGGAAGAAGAAAGACAGAAAATGCTTTACCTGTAACCGGTATCCGTTTGTTACAATAGATTGTCTGTTCAATTTATCGACGTTACCCTCATGCGATTATTTTCTCATTTCAGGAAAACCATGGCGCTGGCTACACTGGCGGTTGCATCCGTAGCTTCAGGGCAGGATTCGCAGTCTCCGCAGGTGCAGGAACTGGAGGTGATCGACGAGGTCGATCAGCCGGCGATCACCATTCGCAAGCCGGACATGACGGGTGAAATTACCGAAAAACGGAAAGGGGGTATTGTCGAGGAAATCAAGGTAAAAAGCGGTCCCAGTACCTATTATCTGTACCCGAACGGTCCGGGAGGCGTACCGGGGTCTTTCGAAAGTTCCGAAGTCCGGCCGGCATTGTGGAAAATACATGAATTCGATATCGGCGAAGCACCACAGGAAAAACAGCAGCAGGAAATGAACGAGCCATTGAATGCGCCGCCTTTGCCACCGCCCTCGATGAATAATTGACAAGGTGGCAAGAGATCTTCAGTTTAACGTTCAACATCTTATACTCATGGCAGTTTTTACACCGGTCAGTCTCGATGATCTGGTTCCCTGGATGGCTTCTTTTTCGCTGGGTACAGCCAAGGATATCAGGGGTATCAGTTCCGGCATCGAAAACAGTAATTTTTTCGTTACCACCGAAAAAGGGGAATTTGTTCTTACGCTTTTCGAGAAGCTGACGTTCGACGAATTGCCTTTTTATCTTAACCTGATGCAACATCTGGCCAAAAAAGGCATCAAGGTACCGGCACCTGTTCCGGACAACAACGGCAGGATTTTGCATACACTGTGCGGAAAACCGGCATGTCTGGTGTCCAAACTTGAAGGCGACTGGGTTCCTGCCCCCAAACCGGTTCATTGCGCACAAGTCGGCGACATGATGGCGAAGATGCATCTGGCCGGACGTGATTATCCGCTTGAACAGCCCAATCTCAGAGGTATCGCATGGTGGCGGAAAACCGTGCCGGAAGTACTTCCTTTCCTCTCGACGGAAGCGTCGTTTTTGCTTCAGAACGAAATGCGCTTCCAGGAAGAATTCGCTGCCTCGAATTTATACTGGAAACTGTTCAGGGGGCCTGTTCACGCCGATTTGTTCCGCAACAATGTCATGTTCGACGGTGATGAATTGTCCGGATTTTTCGATTTTTATTTCGCCGGTTGCGATACCTGGCTTTTCGATGTTGCCGTGGCGATCAATGATTGGTGTATCGATCTTGAAACCGGTGAATTCGATATGAACCGCGTCAGAGCCTTTCTGGATGCGTACCATGCGGTGCGTCCCTTCACTGTGGATGAATGTGCAGCATGGAAAGCGATACTCAGAAGTGCAGCCCTGCGTTTCTGGATTTCACGTCTGTATGATTTTCATATGCCCCGCGAAGCCCAGATACTGACACCACATGATCCACGCCATTTTGAACGCATCCTGCGTTTGCGAGTGGCGCTACCTGTTCCGGAACTGATTGTATGAATCAGGTGAATGCTCGTGCGGGATGGGACTGGGTTACCGGCGGCTGGAATCTTTTCCGCGCACGTCCTTTTTTTCTGACCAATCTGTTTTTCATTTATGTGTTCGGAATGATTCTTCTGGGAGTCATCCCGTTGTTGGGACAAATTCTGCCGGTTTTGCTCTCCCCTGTATTTACTTTCCTGTTCATGCACGCCTGTTTCAAGGCAGAGACCGGTGAACAGATCACTTTCAGAGACTTGCTTGCCGTTCTGAATCGGCAGATGTTGTTTCGATTGTCCATGGCCGGAAGCTGTTATTTGCTTTTCGCTTTCCTGGCGGTCGGACTCTCGTTTCTGATAGACGGCGGCAATATTTTCATACTGTTCGGCGAACAGACAAAAGAACTGCAATCCTCCGAGATGGTCTCGCTTTTTATCACATTGACCCTGATTCTGATCGCCTACATTCCGTTTTTGATGGCGATGTGGTTTGCCATTCCGCTGATCGGCTGGAAGGATATGAGTCTCGGAAAAGCGATGTTCTACAGTTTTTTCGCTTTTGCCAGGAATTTCCGTCCCTTTCTGGTGTATTTCGGTATCTGGATTGCTCTTGTCTTCGGTTTTCCATATTTGATCGCTGCCCTGTTTGGTATCGTTGCCGGACAAGGCATCGCCACGTTTGTGGTCTTTGTCTTTTCTTTTATCCTGTCAGTACTGATCTACTGTTCCTTTTACCCCACTTACCGTGATATTTTCGGTCGTCCGGACGCAAACACGTAAATTTTTCTGCGTTAAACGGTAGAATGCAACAAACGGATTTTTCCGATATCTTTTTCTGCCATCACGTTAATTTGTTGTGAGGATATCCCATGAGTGATCTTGAACCCAAAATAAAGGCGGAGATTCTTGCCGAGGCGTTACCGTATATCCAGAAATTCCATGGTAAAACCATTGTCATCAAATATGGCGGCAATGCCATGACTGAAGAAAGACTCAAACACGGATTCGCACGAGATGTTGTATTGCTCAAACTGGTCGGCATGAATCCAGTCGTCGTTCATGGTGGTGGTCCACAGATTGATAACGCCCTCAGAAAAGTCGGCAAAAGCGGAACATTCGTCCAGGGTATGCGTATCACCGATGAGGAAACCATGGAAGTCGTCGAATGGGTTCTTGGCGGCGAAGTGCAGCAGGATATCGTGATGCTGATCAATCAGTATGGCGGTCAGGCAGTCGGTCTCACAGGAAAGGACGGCGGGCTGATTCATGCCGAAAAAATGCGGATGCCCGACAAAGACAAACCCGGCGAATTCATCGACCTCGGATACGTTGGCAAGATCACATCCATCAATCCAGCCGTCGTCAAGACACTTCAGGACGATGCGTTCATTCCGGTCATATCACCGATCGGTTTCAGCGATGATGGAGAGGCCTACAATATCAATGCCGATGTTGTCGCAGGTGAAATAGCCCAGATCCTGAAAGCCGAAAAACTGATCATGATGACCAACACACCGGGTGTACTGGACAAGCAGAACCGGTTGTTGACGGATCTGACGGCACGAGAAATCGAATTGCTCTTTGAAGACGGAACGATTTCAGGCGGGATGTTGCCGAAGATCGGTTCGGCACTGGATGCAGCGAAATCCGGCGTGAATTCGGTGCATATCATTGATGGTCGCATTGAACATTCCCTGCTCCTTGAAATTCTGACCGAGCAGCCTTTCGGTACGCTGATCCGTTCACACTGAGCCGGATTCAGCCATAACAAAAAAGGCAGCTCACGCTGCCTTTTTTGCTGGAATGAAACGAAAACTCAATGCTTGCGCCGCAATTTCTTGATCATGGACAACTGGGCTACAGCCATGGCGATTTCAGCCTGTGCCTTGGCGTAGTCAATTTGTGATTCACGATTCAAGATGGCATCTTCAGCCAGTTTCTTCGCTTCGTTGGCCTTGGCTTCGTCAAGATCCTTCGCACGGATTGCCGTATCCGCCAGAACGGTAACAGCATGTGGTTGAACTTCAAGAACACCGCCTGCCACGAAGACATATTCCTCATCCTGCTTACCGCTGACCCTGATACGTACGGCACCCGGCTTGATACGGGTAATCAACGGGGCATGTCGTGGAAGGATACCCAGTTCACCCATTTCACCCGGCAACACGACGAATTCAGCTTCACCGGAGAAAATCAATTCTTCGGCGGAAACAACGTCAACATGTATGGTGTTTGCCATGTTAGAAACCTTTATGATCGTTCAGTTGCGTTTACGAACCTGCATTCCAGACGGAAGTAATATTCCCGCACCGGAATGCAAGTGACAACCGATTACATTCTTTCTGCTTTTGCGATTGCTTCCTCAATGGTACCAACCATATAGAAGGCCTGTTCCGGCAGATGATCCAGTTCACCGTTGGCAATCATCTTGAAGCCCTTGATGGTGTCTTTCAACGGAACATACTTGCCTGGGGAACCGGTAAACACTTCAGCAACCGTGAAAGGCTGCGACAGGAAACGCTGCATCTTGCGGGCACGTGCGACGACCAGTTTGTCTTCCGGAGCCAGTTCGTCCATACCCAGAATAGCGATAATATCGCGCAATTCCTTGTAGCGCTGCAAAATACCCTGTACCTTGCGGGCGGTTTCGTAGTGTTCTTCACCGACGACATGCGGGTCAAGCTGGCGAGAAGTCGAGTCCAGCGGATCGACAGCTGGATAAATACCCAGAGATGCAATGTCACGGGAAAGCACGACGGTGGAGTCCAGGTGAGCGAAGGTCGTTGCAGGAGACGGGTCAGTCAAGTCGTCGGCTGGAACGTAAACGGCCTGAATCGAGGTAATGGAACCCGTAATGGTCGAAGTAATACGTTCTTGCAGTTTACCCATTTCTTCCGCCAGCGTCGGCTGATAACCCACAGCGGACGGCATACGGCCAAGCAGTGCGGACACTTCCGTACCGGCCAGAGTGAAACGGTAAATGTTGTCGACGAAGAACAGCACGTCACGGCCCTGGTCACGGAAACTTTCCGCAATCGTCAGACCGGTCAATGCCACACGCAGACGGTTGCCCGGAGGTTCGTTCATCTGACCATAAACCATCGCAACCTTGTCCAGAACGTTGGATTCCTGCATTTCGTGGTAGAAGTCGTTACCTTCACGGGTACGTTCACCCACACCTGCAAAAACCGACAAACCGGAGTGCTGTTTTGCAATGTTGTTGATCAGTTCCATCATGTTCACGGTTTTGCCCACACCGGCACCACCGAACAGACCGACCTTACCACCCTTGGCGAACGGACAGATCAGATCGATCACCTTGATACCCGTTTCGAGAATTTCCTGGGAAGGGGAGAGCTCGCTGTAAGCCGGTGCCTTGCGGTGAATCGATGCCCGTTCTTCCGTTTGGATCGGACCCATTTCATCGATAGGTTCACCCAGAACGTTCATGATACGACCGAGAGTCGCTTCACCGATCGGTACCATGATGGGATTACCGGTGTTTTGAATTACCATGCCACGACGCAAACCATCGGACGAACCCAGCGCAATGGTACGGACTACACCGTCACCAAGCTGCTGCTGTACTTCCAGGGTCAGGTCGGAACCTTCCATTTTCAAAGCATCGTACACCTTGGGCATATCATCACGTGGAAATTCCACGTCAACCACGGCACCGATACACTGAACGATTTTGCCTTCCGCCATTTTTCGTTCCTCTAAATAAATTTATTCGTTTAATCAATACTATTGGCTGCCGGTTAAACCGCAGCTGCGCCTGCAACGATTTCCGACAGCTCGGTTGTAATGGCTGCCTGACGGGTCTTGTTGTATATCAGTCTCAAATCCGAGATGACATTACCCGCATTGTCACTAGCTGCCTTCATGGCCACCATGCGTGCAGACTGTTCTGAACCGATATTTTCCGCTACCGACTGATACAAAAGCGCTTCGATGTAACGTTGCAGCAATGTATCGATGACGGATGCGGCGTCCGGTTCATAGATATATTCCCAACTGTGGCTTTTCGTTTCTACTTTCAGAGTGTCCTTGGGCAATGGCAGCAACTGGTCAATGACCGGTTCCTGTCGCATCGTATTGATGAACTTGTTGTAACACAGATAGATCGCATCCAGATTTTCGGCATTGTATTCATCGAGCAATGCCTTGAAAGGTCCGATCAGCTGTTCCAGACGGGGAGCGTCCCCGAGCTGGACAACTGACGAGACAACTTTCGCGCCGATACGGTTCAAAAAACCCAATCCCTTGGTGCCGATCGCTACCGTAATAATGCTGTTGCCCTTGGCTTCCTCTTCCTTCATCTTGTTGGTGACAATTCTCAATACGTTGGTATTGAGACCGCCACACAGACCCTTGTCGGTCGTCACCACAACCAGCCCGATACGCTTGGATGATTCACGTTCGATGGTAAACGGGTGAACATAATCAGGATTTGCCTCTGCCAGGTGAGCGGCAATATTGCGGACAATCTCACTATAAGGACGGCTGGCACGCATCCTGTCCTGCGCCTTGCGCATTTTGGATGCAGCCACCATTTCCATGGCCTTGGTAATTTTTCTCGTATTTTCTACGCTGCTTATCTGGCTGCGTATTTCCTTGCCTGATGCCATGAGGCTTTACTCCTTGTCGCGTCAGTTATATCGTTAATCAGGCAGCTTCCTTTGCCCGGACCTGTTTGAAATCGGTGATCGCAGCTGCGAGCGTCGATTCGTCATCCTTGTCCAGTTTCTTGTTTTCGTCGATTCTTCTCAGAAGATCGGAATAGTTTTCCTTCATGTAAGCATGCAATTCTGCTTCGAACGGAAGAACGTCCTTCACTTCGATATCATCGAGGAAACCACTGTTGACAGCAAACAGGGAAACCGACATCAGCGAAATCGGCAGCGGAGAATACTGGTTCTGTTTCAGCAATTCGGTAACGCGAGCACCACGATCAAGCTGACGTCTGGTCGCTTCGTCCAGATCCGAGGCGAACTGTGCAAACGCAGCCAGTTCACGATACTGTGCCAAGTCGGTACGAATACCGCCGGAGAGGCTCTTGATCGCTTTGGTCTGGGCAGCACCACCCACACGGGAAACCGAAATACCAGCGTTAATGGCAGGACGGATACCGGCGTTGAACAGGTTTGTTTCCAAGAAGATCTGACCGTCAGTAATGGAAATGACGTTGGTCGGAACGAAAGCAGAAACGTCACCAGCCTGGGTTTCGATGATAGGCAGTGCGGTCAGGGAACCGGTACGGCCTTTTACTTCACCTTTCGTAAACTGTTCGACATAGTGTTCGTTGACACGTGCTGCACGTTCCAGCAAGCGGGAGTGCAGATAGAAAACGTCACCCGGGAATGCTTCACGTCCTGGCGGACGACGCAGCAGCAGGGAAACCTGACGATAGGCAACAGCCTGTTTGGACAGATCATCATAAACGATCAGCGCGTCCTGGCCGCGGTCGCGGAAATATTCTCCCATGGCGCAGCCGGCATAGGGAGCGATGTATTGCATTGCGGCGGATTCCGATGCCGTTGCTGCAACGACGATCGTATAATCCATGGCGCCGTTTTCTTCCAGAGCACGGACGGTGTTCTTGATGGAAGAAGCTTTCTGGCCGATAGCGACATAGATACAAACCATGTCCTGGCCCTTCTGGTTGATGATGGCGTCGATAGCTACGGCAGTTTTGCCGGTCTGGCGGTCGCCAATGATCAATTCACGTTGGCCGCGTCCGATCGGAACCATCGAGTCAATGGCTTTCAGGCCGGTCTGCATCGGCTGAGAAACGGACTGACGTGCAATAACGCCCGGAGCGATTTTTTCGATCGGGCTGGTCAGTTTGGTATTGACAGGACCCTTTCCGTCAATCGGCGAACCCAAGGCATCCACGACGCGACCGATCAGCTCGGGACCCGTCGGCACTTCCAGAATACGACCGGTACATTTGACCGTATCGCCTTCGGAAATATGTTCGTATTCACCCAGAATAACCGCACCTACCGAGTCACGTTCCAGGTTCAATGCCAGACCATAGGTATTTCCCGGAAACTCGAGCATTTCGCCTTGCATGACGTCGGAAAGGCCATGTATACGACAGATACCGTCAGAGACGGAAATAACGGTACCCTGATTGCGAATCTCGGCGGCATCGCCAAGATTCTCTATCCGATTTTTAATCAGATCACTGATTTCGGACGGGTTTAGTAACATGCTAACTCCTAATTTTGTTCTATCGGTTCGCACCGCTCAAGCAGCTGGATTACGAAACAAGGGTTTCCTGCATTTTGTGCAGCTTCCCACGTACTGACAAGTCAAGAACCTCATCGCCGACGGTGACACAGACACCGCCGATCAGGGAATTGTCTATTTCAATAGTAGGAATGAGCTTGCGTCCAAACCGCTTTTCCAATTTGCTGACAAGTTCATTCGTTTGAGCTTCCGTTAATGGAAAAGCGCTGACTATTTGCGCGATAGCCGAACCCTGACTTGCGTTTTTCAGTTCCTCGAACTGCCGGGCAATTTCAGGTAGCAAGGCAACACGATCGTTTTCAACCAGTACACGGATGAAATTTTTCACCGGTTCGTCGTTTTCACAGTGGAAAATCTGGAAAAGGACGCTGGCGATCTGGTCTTTTCTCAGCGTGGGATTGTTCGCAACCTCAAGAACCTGGGGATGCGAACCGATCTTTGCCAACGCTTCGATCAGTTGGGACCAGTGCAGAAGATCCTGTTTCTGTGCTATCTGAAACAGTGCCTCGGCATACGGGCGCGCTACAGTAGCTATTTCCATAATTAAAGTTCAGCAGAAAGTTTGTTTAACAGATCAGCATGGGCTTTAGCGTCAATTTCGCGTTTGAGAATCTGTTCAGCGCCCTTGACAGCCAGCGAGGCCACTTCTGCCCGAAGCTGTTCCCTGGCCTGCTTGATTTGCAATTCGGCCTGGGCTTTTGCCTGAGCGATGATTTCAGCTGCTTCGTTTTCGGCATCCAGTTTGATGTCGTCAGCGATTTGCTGTGCACGTGTTTCAGCTTCCTGAACACGTTTCTGACCTTCTTCTCTTGCTTTGGCCAGCTCGCTCTGAACATGCTTTTGTACGGCGATCATTTCCTGCTTGCTACGGTCGGCCGCAGTCAAACCTTCCTGGATTTTTTTCGCGCGCTCATCCAGAACCTTAACTAAAGGTGGCCATACTACTTTTGCCGTGAATATGGCAAGAACAATAAAGACCACGAATTGCGCGAATAATGTCGCATTTAAATTCACGGTATTTCCCTTTTAAAATAGTATTGCGCCATGTTCAAGTTTCGGATGTTTCCATCCGAACCCAGCTTGTTCAGTTACCTGCGAAAGGATTAACGAACGCAAACATGACGGAGATAGCAACGGCGATCAGATAAACCGCGTCAACCAGACCAGCCAGAATCAGAACGTTGGTACGCAGCGGGTTGGTCAGTTCAGGCTGACGTGCGGATGCATCAAGGTATTTACCTGCCATAAAAGAGATACCGAAAGCTGCGGCAAACGCTACGATAGCGATCATGAAACCACAGGTAAAGACCATCATGCCAATATTACTCATAATATTTCCTTCCAGATTGAAAAATAAAGGTTAAAACAAAGGGTTGAAAAAATCAGTGTCCTTCATGAGCGAGACCGAGGTAAACCAGGGTCAGCATCATGAAAATGAATGCCTGCAGGAAAACGATCAGGATATGGAAAATCGCCCAGATCGCGCCAGCAACGACGTGTCCCAGGAAGAGGAACGAACCGCCAATCGACAGGGATGCATAGGCACCCAGCATCGCAATCATCAAAAACAGCAGTTCGCCTGCATACATGTTCCCCCACAACCGCATGGCCAGGGAAACCATTTTCGAAATGTATTCAATGCAGTTCAGAATGAAATTTGCCGGTGCCAGCGCAAGACCGAAAGGCGCACCGAACAGTTCGTGCAGGAAGCCTTTCAGGCCTTTGACCTTGATACCGAAATAGATCATCAGCACGACGACGCCCAGCGAAATACCGACGGTACCATTCAGATCGGATGTCGGCACGACACGATGGTACGTAATGTATTTGCTCAATCCGGTCCACGTGAAAAGCTGTCCGAACAGGTCAACAGGCAGAAAGTCCATGCAGTTCATCAACGAGATCCAGACGAACATGGTCAGCGCCAGTGGTGCGATAAAACGACGATCGCCATGGATCTGTGCCTTGGACTGTGTATCGGCCATTTCCACCAGCACCTCGATCATGGACTGAACGCGGTTCGGTGTATCCGACGTTGCTTTCTTGGCGACGATATACATGAAAATGCAGGCGAAGGCACCACAAAAAACGGACCAGAAAACCGTGTCAAGGTTGATGATGGAAAAATCTATGATTTTTTCCTGATGGCTTGTTCCGAAGTTTTGAAGGTGGTGGGTTACGTATTCTGCCAATGTTGGCGTATGAGCATCTGCAGACATGATCAACTCTTCAATTTTAACAATAACAAAATATAACTCTTAAGAATCAGGATGTAGCTCACAATAAACGCTATCCATTTGATCTCGCGATAAAACCAGAAAACAAGTATTACCAGCAAAATCGAGATCAAAATCTTCAAGAATTCCATTACAAAAAAGGTGGCGGGTATGATCTTGTGAAATATTTTTTGCGCGAAAAACAAACCGGCAAAAAAACACACATTCGGAATCACACAACACAAACCGGCCAAAATTGCCGCAATTCCGGAAGGAACTCCTCCTATCAATACCGCAATCAGCGCAATGACTATTGCAAAAGCCGACTGCCACAAAAGAACGCGCCCCATTTTTGATCTCAATTTGCCGCTGTCATCAAATCAGGAGCTGCAACCGGAACAAATTCCCCATGACTGGGAGAATCTGCCGCCGGATTGCCACCAAACCCCCGAATTATACTTGTGTTACAAATTTGCGGTCAATGAAATTTTGCCTACAAAATATGCAATTTTTTTCTTATTTGGCGGTTGTTTAAAAAACTTTTTTTTCTTTGAAAAGAACCGTTTCCAAACAATATCTGATGTGAATTATCGGAATTAATTTTTATCCCGGACAAACGCGTTGCTGCGCCGTTCCTGACCGATTGACGAGACCGGTCCATGGCCGGGAATGAACTGTACGTCATCGCCCAGCTTGTACATGTTTTCCCGGATGGATTTTTCCAGTGCCTTGAAGCTGCCTTTTGGCAGATCGGTACGTCCGATCGAGCCTGCGAAAAGCACGTCGCCGGAGATGGCGACTTTTGTCGGAGCATGGAAGAAAATGACATGACCCGGTGAATGGCCCGGGCAGTGAAAGACTTTCAGGGTTTCGTTGCCGACAGTGACTTCATCACCCTGTTCCAGCCAGCGGTCAGGTGTGAACGGTTGTCCCGGAGGCAGTCCCCACATGCGGGTCTGTTCCGAGCCGAGTTGTTCAAGCAGCCAGTCGTCGGCCTTGTTCGGCCCTTCGATGGGTACGTTGTAGAGGTCAGCCAGTTTTCTGGCGCCACCGCAATGATCCAGATGACCATGCGTTACCAGAACCTTTTCCAGCGTCAGGCCATGCTGTTTGATGGCATCGCTGATCCGTTCGATATCACCGCCCGGATCGACGACGGCGGCCTTGTTTGTGTTTTCATCCCACATCAGGGTGCAATTTTGCTGGAAAGGAGTAACAGGAATGATTTGAAACTTCATGGTTGCTCGCATTTAAAAAGTGGATAGGAGAAAAGCGCAGGCTGAACCGTTCAATTGCCCGTTTCTGTTTCGGTTTTTACTGAATGTAAAAAAACAGGAGCATTATAGCCAACTTTCGCGGTTTAAGACGTTCGCAATGAAAATACTCTGGTTATTGCGATGTTTCTCCCGGCATGGGACAGTCTTTACGGGTGATTTTCGGAAATTCGGTCAACAATGCGTCGATCTGCTCGATCTGGCGCCGGTTTGGATGGTTTATGCTGAGCGTAACGGTTTCCGTCTGCTTGCCTCGTCCCGCAATGGCAAGGTCGTGAATGCCTTGCGCTTTCAGTTCGGCCAGAAGTTTGTTGGCCGCCGTTTCCGTTTTGAAAATGCCCAGAGAAATGGCATTCCGGAACTTGCCGTCCTGGATGAGAAAATAATTGGTGATGTTTTTCGCTTTCAGTGCGGCAATGTGAGCTTCCGCCGTTTTCATGTTTTTCGATGGCGGTATGTATACCATGTAGTTCGATGCCGTGCTGGCAGTCGTTCGTGTGAAGGTCCCTGCGGGAAATGCCAGTTTCTTTTCAAACAGGTCGGCTTTTTCCGGATCGAAACCTTCAAAGGCAATGCATGTCGTTGCCGGTTTTTCAGCTGCAATCTGTTCGGATTCCGATACCGATGTTGATGCCTGTGTCGCTGCGGTTGCGGATGGCGGCGCTACACGGATTCGTTCAGGCATGATGGATGCGGTTTCTGTGGATGCGGTTCGGGTTCGGGAGGTACCGGAATAATCCAGTGCCGTTGCAAATGCCACGATATTGGCCGCCAGCAGGATCCAGAAGGCAAATTTCAGCATAACTTCAGTAAGTTTGTCGTGTCGAGGATGTGTGCAAACCGATCAGGACAAGATTATCTATTATTCTGCAAGGGATAGAAAGATTCGGTGCAATATACGGTGCGGCGCCACCGGACAAAAGGCAGTGCACATCGGAAAACCGTTTCCGATGTGTCGTAACGGCACGCTCGATGGCACCTGCCTGGGCATTGATGCAACCGCTCAGGATGGCGCCGCTGGTGTTGTCGGCGAAAAGCGGCAGATGACGGATCATCTGGTCTATCTCAGGCAATAATGCGGTATTGTGAGCCAGCGAGTCGGACATCAGTTTCAGTCCCGGCAATATCATGCCGCCGAGAAAGGTACCGTCCGGCGACAGCGTGTCGATCGTGGTGGCGGTTCCGGCCGTTACGACGACCAGCGCTTTTCCCGGCATGAGCGAGCGTGCACCGATCATTGAGGCGAAACGGTCACAGCCCAGTTTGCGATAATCCTGATAGGTATTGGTGATTCCGCCCAGCGATGGCGCGGAACGGAACCATTTGACCGATATTGGTTGCGGATCCAGTGTTTCCAGCAGTCCGGACAGCGCATCGCCGAGTTGCTTTCCGGCAACATTGGAAATCAGCACATGGCTGATCGGCGTTTCTTCATGAAGTTTGTGCCAGGCCTTTTTGAGGACATCCATTTCATGATGCCTTACCGCCCCGAAATTTTTCCAATGGACAGATTCCAGATGGAAGGTCTGGCCTGGCGCTGGTCTGGCCCATTTGATAAAAGTGTTTCCTGCGTCGACAAGCAACATGATGATTCTGTTTTTTACGGGATTGGGAACGGATTGTAGCGGTTATTTTACCGTGCAGGCAAAGTCTCGATACCTTCCGGATATACAGGCATGACTTTCATATCCGGCAAGATCGGATCAAATGGCAGAATTCGTGTCGAAAATACCCTGTGACCGGTATTCGGCTTGCCGGAAAGCAATACGGAAATGTGCCGTTTTTCGTGTAATATTCAAAAAAGAGCGGTTATTGTGAACAAATAGCGTTTCATATTGCAGTATGAAGGCGCATGTAACAGGAAAAACGGACAAGTATGCCGAGCAATCAGGATCAGAGTCCCAGCATAGACAGAAGCGGCAGTACGGATATCGTGCTTCGCGGTAACTGGCGTGTTGAATCGCTGGCCGCTTCAGGGGCTATTGACCAGATCAGGTCGACTGTTTTGCTTTTTGCGGAAAAGGACGATATGACATGGGATCTGACACAAATGTCAGGTCTGGATTATATCGGGGCACAGCTGTTGTGGGATGGCTGGAAGCGAGTCCGTCCGGTCTTTTGCTGACTGCAGAGCAGGAGAGGCTTTTTTCCAGACTGGAAAGTGCCGGCAGCCTCACGATGCCAGAGGGGGGCAACGTACGTTGGGTACCATTTTCCCGGCTAAGGAATTTTCCGCGTCTGGCGATGGATCATATATCTTCCATGGTCGCCATGCTGGGGCAGCTGATGATCGATTTGCTCCGTTTTATCCGCGCTCCGCACAGAGGGCCATGGACGGAAATATCGGCCAATGTCTATCATGCCGGTGCGCAGGCGCTGACGATTACGGCGATCGTCGGTTTTCTGATCGGTGTCGTCTTGTCGTATCTGTCAGGGCAGCAGCTGCATATATTCGGTGGAGACATATTTCTGGTCAACCTCCTGGGCATGAGCGTTGTTCGCGAACTGGGACCTTTGCTGGCAGCCATTCTTGTCGCGGGGCGTTCCGGATCTGCCATGACGGCGCAGCTCGGCGTCATGCGCGTGACGGAAGAACTCAATGCCATGCAAGTCATGGGAATGCCGCATGGGTTCCGGTTGATATTGCCGAAAGTCATCGCTCTGTCAGTCGTTATGCCACTACTGGTTATCTGGACCGATATCCTGGCATTGCTGGGAGGTATGCTGGCTGCGAGTTTTGAAATCGGTCTGTCCATTCCCTATTTCATTTCGGCGTTGCCAAAGGCCGTACCTATCGCGAATTTCTGGATCGGTCTCGGCAAGGGATTTGTTTTCGGCATATTGATTGCGCTGATCGCCTGTTATTACGGTATGCGGATCAAGCCTAATACAGAGAGTCTGGGACAGGGAACGACCAGTGCCGTCGTCACATCCATTACGATTGTCATTCTGGCTGATGCGATTTTTGCGATAGTGCTGCAGGGTGTGGGGTTCTGATGGAGGCGAATGCGATAGAAATTCAGGGCTTGTGGACACAGTTCGGCAGTCATGTCGTCCATAAAGATCTGAATCTGACGATCAAAAGAGGTGAAATCGTTTCGATTGTCGGTGGTTCGGGTTCCGGAAAAACGACATTGCTTCGGGAAATTCTCGGGCTGCAAAAGCCGGCGCGTGGTACCGTGAAGGTGCTGGGTACCGATATCGGTACGGCCAGTGTGCAACAAATGCGCCGTCTCAATGATCGCTGGGGGGTATTGTTCCAGCAGGGTGCACTTTTTTCGGCCATGTCGGTTTTCGACAATGTTGCCCTGCCCATGCGTGAATTGCATGGATTGCCGGAAGATTTGATTGCCAAGGCCGTTTTGCTGAAATTGCAGATGGCCGGATTGTCAGCGCGGGATGCAGGCAAAATGCCCTCCGATTTGTCAGGCGGCATGATCAAGCGGGTGGCATTGGCCAGGGCGTTGTCGCTTGAACCGGATTTGTTGTTTCTGGATGAACCGACTGCCGGGCTGGACCCGGCATTATCCGACAGTTTTGTAGAGCTGGTGCAAAGTCTCCATGATGAACTGAAACTGACAGTCGTGATGGTTTCACATGATCTGGACACGATTCTGGATTTGTCGACCCAGATCGTGGTGTTGGCCGACCAGACGATTGTCGCCAGCGGGCCGCCGGAAACGGTTCTGGCAGTGCGTCATCCCTTTATAGAAGCTTTCTTTCTGGGACCCAGAGGCAGAAAGGTGCTGGCCGGTTTGCCGAAATTGAATGTCGCGAAAGTATTGAGAGGATGCGATGGAAAATAAGTCTCATGCGTTTATCGCCGGATTGTTTACAGTCTGTCTGGTTGCAGCGGCCCTGTTTATTGTCTGGTATCTGAATATGGACAAGACCGTTCGACTGCCCTACATGATTTCCACCAATCAGTCTATTCCGGGTCTGAATCCGCAGGCGACGGTTCGTTATCGCGGAATGGATGTCGGGCGGGTAACCAGCATCGGATTCAATCCTGCCAAACCGGGGGAGATCCTGATTCATTTCGAGGTCAAGGAAGATACTCCCATGACGAAATCGACGTATGCCACCCTGACATATCAGGGCGTTACCGGAATCGCCTCCGTGGAATTGGGTGATAGCGGGACGAATATGGAAAAACTTGAAACATCACCGGAAAAACCGGCGGAAATTCCGATGAGGCCCAGTCTGCTTGCGCAACTCCAGTTGCGTGGATTGCATATTTTGCAGGAAATACAAAGTATCACGTCACGCCTGTCGTATATTTTCAACAAGGAAAACAGCCAGACGCTTGTTGATTCATTCAGAAGCATCGGCCGTGCGGCCAAGAGCTGGGAAAAAGTGCCGGACCAGCTGGAACCGGTACTGCAACAGATGCCGCAGATGACGGATGATACTCGGGAAATGATCCGTTCCGTTACCGAATTGTCTCAGGAACTCAAGGAACTGAGCGCCAAAGCCAATACGATGCTGGCGAATGATATTAA
The DNA here is from genome assembly GCF_027158465.1 of Oxalobacter paeniformigenes. Lineage (NCBI taxonomy): Bacteria > Pseudomonadati > Pseudomonadota > Betaproteobacteria > Burkholderiales > Oxalobacteraceae > Oxalobacter > Oxalobacter paeniformigenes. The sequence continues at coordinate 27,432 of NZ_JAMKYL010000006.1, read as the reverse complement.
CAGCGATACCGTTCCCCATCTTGAATCGCTGACGGAAGAAGCCAAAATAACGTTATCCAATCTCAACAAGGTATTGGATCAATACCAGCAGCGGCCGTCAGGACTGCTTTTCGGGGCCAGGGGGCCGGCTCCAGGCCCCGGGGAACCAGGATTTGACGCAAATGGAAAATAAAAACGAGTTCGGGGGAATCAGTCATGATGAAGCGGATAAGATTTTGTGTGGTCATGGTGTTTTCGGCGATCATACTGGCTGCCTGCGCGTTGGGCGACAATCGCCCGACAGCGATGCTGTATGATCTGGGACCGATCGGAACGGATGGAAAAGTATCCATGGCGTCAGGAATGCCGGCCGTCCGGACAAAAGTGAGCTCACCCGGGTGGATGAGTGAAAATCTGATGTTTTACAGGTTGGATTACATCAATAACCAGCAAATCCGTTTCTATACCGAGAGCAGCTGGAATGCTGCGCCATCGCGACTTTTCAAAAGCAGGCTCGATGCTTTTCTGGTTTCATCCGGGAATCCGGTTGTCGGCGCAAGAACGGTGTCCCCGGCACTCGTATTGCGTATCCATATCGAGGATTTCAGCCAGCATTTCAGCAGTCCGACCGACAGTGTCGGACGTATTGCGCTTTATGCTTCTCTGTTTAAGGGGGGTAATCTGATCGCGCAGAAAGTTTTCAGCAAGGAAGTGGCCGCACAGACACCGGACGCACAAGGTGGGGCGCGGGCCCTTGCACAAGGCAGCGATGCCCTTGTTGTGGAAATCATGCAGTGGATGCTTGAACAACGGTTATGATATGCCGGGCCGGATGGCGATGATGACGGGAGACAGGAATGAATGCTGATACGAAACAGTTTTTTCTGACCGGAGAAGCCGGAAATCTTGAGTGTGCGCTGGATTTGCCCGGAACCGAACCTGCCGGTATCGCCCTGCTTGCCCATCCACATCCGCTTTATGGCGGTACCATGAACAACAAGGTAGTCCAGATGATGGCGCGTTCTTTTGTTGGTCTTGGCTATGCTGCCGCAAGAATGAATTTCCGGGGTGTCGGCCGTTCCGGAGGGATGCACGATTACGGAAACGGCGAAACAGACGATATGGCAGTGCTTCTGGATCATATGAGGAAACTGTATCCCGGCCTGCCGTTCGTTTTGGGAGGGTTTTCGTTCGGAACCTATGTCCAGTCCAGGCTGCAGCAACACCTTGCCTCAAAAGGGCTTCAGCCGGAAAGAATGGTATTCGTCAGCGCGACTGCCGGAAAATGGGCAGTAGAAAAAGTACCGGGGAATACGGTGCTGATTCATGGAGAACTGGATGATGTCGTCCCACTGACGGATGTTTTTGACTGGGCCCGTCCACAGGATTTGCCGGTGACGGTTGTCGCCGGAGCCGATCACCTGTTCAATCACAAATTGCATCATATCCGCAATATCATCACGGCTTTTTTCCGCGCTTGAGCGTAGCGTGCGTTAGCAGTCCCGAATCACATTCCTATGAGAAAAAGTCTCTGGCAGCTTTGCATACTGTTTTTCGCCATGCTGGTATATCCGGCATATTCTCTGGCAGTGCCGAAAATGACGGCGAAAGCCTGGTTGCTGATGGATACTGTCAGCAACCAGATACTGGCTTCCAGAGGAGCCGATAGGAAAATGGCTTCGGGAACCGCATCGAAGCTCATGACGGCCTGCCTGGTTTTCGACGCACTCAAAGATGGAAAAACGGAGTTGGATCAGGAAGTGGTGATATCCGAAACAGCCTTGCATCCTGGATCGGGCAGTGCCAGCATGTTTTTGCAGCCAGGCCAGTCGGTTACCGTACAGGACTTGTTGCAAGGCTTGCTGGTTCATGGAGCAGACGATGCCGCGCTGGCATTGGCGTTGACAGTTTCCGGAGATGAGCGGAAGTTTGTCGAATTGATGAACCATGAAGCCAGCCGAATCGGTATGAAGTCGACGCAGTTCGTGCATCCCTATGGCGCTTCCGTAAAGCAAGGATATTCCACACCAGCCGATCTGGCGGTTTTGTCCATGTATATCATCCGGAATTATCAGGCTTATTACGATTATTTTTCAATACGTGAGATAACCCATAACCGGATCAGGATGCGCAATCCCAATCGTCTGTTATGGCTGGATGCGGCTGTCGATGGCCTGATGGCGACAAACAGTGCCGGTAAGGGACATACACTGGTGGCTTCCGCAAAACGCCAGAGCGTATCGGGTGAGCGCCGGATGCTTGCGATCGTAACGGGACTGTCATCCGATCAGGTTTGCGCACAGGAAGGGCTGAAATTACTCAATTCGGGGTTTCAGGACTTCGATATGATCCGCCTGTTCAAAAAGGGACAAGTCGTTTCATCACCCGTAGTCTGGAAAGGATCATCCGGCGAAGTGGATATCGGTTTCGAGGAAGATACATATATTTCCGTTCCGAAGGGAAAAGCGTCCAGGTTGCGTTCGATTCTTGTCAGACAGGATCCGTTGATCGCACCGATCGACGAAGGGACACAGATCGGTACACTGAAAATCATGATCGATGACAACGTCATCGCCGAATTGCCGGTTGTTGCGCTGGAACAAATCAATGTCGCCAGCTTTCTCGGGCGATTGTGGGATACTATCTGCCTGTGGTTCAAATGAAGGAAATAGGAGCTCGCGATGAGTTGTTTTCTTGGAAATGAAGATCCGATCGAATATCCTTGCGATTTTCCCATCAAGATCATGGGGGAAAGAAAAGATGAGTTTGCCGGTACCATTGTCGAAGTGATCCGTGTGCATGATCCCTTGTTCGATGCCGCGTCTTTGGATATGCGTCTTTCTTCCAAAGGGAATTATCTGAGCCTGACGGCCGTAGTGCGTGCAACAAGCCGCGAACAGCTGGACAATCTGTACCGTGACTTGTCCTCTCATCCGATGGTTCGGGTTGTCTTGTAGTCAAGTGATTCCGGAGCCGGTGTATTGCCAGCGATGAGTACTGAAACAATCATTGTACGTCAGCTCGGACGGGTGTCCTACGCACCTGTTTTCCGGAAAATGACCGAATTCACCCGCATGAGAAATGCCTCGACACCGGATGAGATCTGGGTAGTCGAGCATGACCCGGTTTTTACGCTGGGACAGGCAGCCTCGCGTACCCATATTCTGGATGCACACGGGATTTCTGTATACGAAACGGATCGCGGCGGAGAAGTGACCTATCATGGGCCAGGGCAGCTGGTCGTCTATTTGCTGATCGATCTGAAACGCCGGTTCCGGAAGCTGTATGTGCGCGAACTTGTGTACCGGATAGAAGAAACGATCATCCGTGCATTATCCGTTTTTCGTATCGATGGTGAACGTCGCAAGGGAGCACCCGGTATTTATATTCCAGCTCGACCCATGTATGCAGGCTGGCAAGGAGCCAAGATCGCTGCACTGGGTTTGAAGATCAGGAGCAATGGTTGTATGTACCACGGTTTTTCGCTGAACGTCGCCATGGATCTGGAGCCGTTCAAATGGATCGATCCGTGTGGCTACCGTGGATTGGCCGTTACCGATATGCGGTCCGTCGGGTTTTCCGGCCGGAAGGATGAGGTGATGCAAACGGTACTGGCATGTCTGTCTTCCGAACTGGAATGCAGGCTGGACATGGCAGATGTCATGGAGACTGGAAATGGCCGATGATACGGGCAAGACAAGAAAGGCGCTTCTTTCGCAAAAGCAGAAAGGCGCCCTGAAAACATCGAGAATCCCCATCAGAATACAACCGGCGGAAAAATTGCCGAAGCCGCCATGGATCAGAGTGAAAGCCGGGACATATCGTTCACATTTTTATGAAGTGAAAAACCTGATCGCGTCGCACAAACTGGTGACAGTCTGCGACGAAGCCAGTTGTCCGAATCGCGGGGAATGTTACGGAAGCGGAACGGCGGCTTTTATGATCATGGGGGACAAATGTACTCGCCGTTGTCCGTTTTGCGATGTGGCGCATGGTTTGCCGGATCCGCTTGATGCCGGCGAACCGGAACAGCTCGCTGATACGATAGCCCTGCTGGGATTGTCCTATGTCGTGCTGACTTCAGTCAATCGTGACGATCTCAAGGATGGCGGTGCCGCACATTTCGTCGCCTGTCTCAAGGCAATCAGGGCTGCATCTCCGGAAACGAAAATCGAGATACTGACGCCGGATTTCAAGGGACGGATGGAGCGGGCACTGGATGTGTTGTGTGCATATCCTCCCGATATTTTCAATCACAATCTTGAAACAGTACCGCGCCTGTATCTTCAGGCAAGACCTGGCGCTGATTATCTGTCGTCGCTGGCGTTGCTGCGGGCCTTCGGAGAACGGTGTCCGCATATTCCGACAAAATCTGGATTGATGGTCGGACTGGGAGAAACGGATGAGGAAATTATCCAGGTGATGTCCGATCTGAGAGCGCATCACGTTTCCATGTTGACTATCGGCCAATATCTGATGCCCTCTTCCAATCATTTGCCGGTTCTGAGATATGTCAGTCCGGAAACGTTCGCCAGATTCGAACGGCTTGCCGGTCAGATGGGGTTTGCCCATGCAGCGGTCGGTCCATTGGTACGGTCAAGCTATCATGCAGACGTACAGGCAAAAAAAGCGGGAATGACGTAATCATTCCCGCTTTTCCAAAGGGGATGGAATGAATCAGACCGTTCTTTCGATCAGGTCAATTTCGTCCGGACTCAGGCCGAACAATTCATAAACGATCAGGTCGATTTCCTTTTCGGCACGTGCGATATCGGCATTCATGTTGAAGACCTTGTTTCTTTCCTGATAAAAATAGTCGTTCCAGAGTTGAAGGTCGTCTGCCGGAATATCCGTCTTGAATGCATCGATGATTTCGTTTCGGAATACATCGAATTCATGGGCGAACCAGTTATGCAGTCGCTGGGTCAGTTTTGATGACAGGCCGTCAGGCAGCAGATTGTAGGCAGTCATGCCACGGAAATGTCTGACCAGATCGTCTCTTGAAACAGAGGCTTCCTGACAAAAATCGGAAAGCTGTCCCATACGTGCGCGAACCAGACCCGGTGCATCGGGAACCGGCAGCGTTTCGATACCGGAAACCGTCAATTCATAGGTTCCGTCAGGTTTTTTGATGGAATTGTTCCGGATCAGATACCAGAGTACGGAAGAATTGAGCAACGCGACAAGATAATAATCATGTTCGGTCGTGTAAAGGCCGGAATGGTTGAACGCGCCACCGTTTTTGTCGATCGAGAATGTCGGATTGTGAGACTGTTCGGAAAATCCCAGCTTGGCGCTGAACATTTTTTCCGGGTTTTCGCTGACCTGCTGCAATTCAAACCATTTCTGTGTGCCGGGTCTTGCTTCCAGTTTTTCACGGAACGGCAGCAAATGTTTTTTGACAGCCGGATATTTTTCGATATCGTACTGATTTTGCGGGGTGTAGATGAGCCACTGCGATCGTGATTCAGCCGTCCATTTATCCCTATCTTCCTTGCTGACATAAGGTTTCAGAATATCTGCGGAATTCGGATCTTCCTTGACCAGACTTTCTTTGGTCTTGTCGTCGACGATAAAGGCTTCATCGAGTCCGGTGACGATACCACGGTATACCGGGCCGTACATTTCGCGGAGTGTTTGATAAGAGCCTTTGAGCTTTTCATCCAGAAAACGGCGTGCGCTTTCCTGCAGCCATCCGGTCGTTTTCCCGGAAAGCAGATTGATGGCGTTCAACAGCAGATAAAAGCGGGAAAAGGCGGCACTGTCTCCGAGCATGTCCGCCAGAACGAAGCGTTCGTATACCTTTACCTTGCGGTTTCTGGGATACAGGCGGATTTCATTCAGGTCGGACAACAAATAGAAGCCGTCTTTTTGCAGTTCACCGAATTTCCAGGCTTCCTTTTCAAAAAGCTGTTCGGTTTCGGAAGAAAGATCTGCTCCGGTTTCCAGTTTCCATGCGGCGATGGCCTGCTGATTTGCGGGTTTGAACTGCCCGGCAAGAATGTCGAAGAAGGGTTCGGGAGTGGAATCCGGCGCGATCGTTACCGTATTTCCGGATGCACTGTAACCGAGAAGTTTTTCCAGAATTTCGGAAGTGAAGGCAGAAACCTGGGATGCATGGTCTTTCTGACGAAGTTCTCCAAGGCGGTTGCACCATTCCTGCAATACGATTTTCTGGGAATCGAGGTTCAACTGCTTTAGTTCGGATTCTAGAATCTGTGTATGGAAAAGTGTCTGTGAAGGATTCTTTTGTGTATTTTCCATCGATTTGTCCCGTTAAAAAGTAGTTTGATATTCAGAAAAACAAGTTTAATCGTTTATCGATCAAAAAAACAATATGCCCTGTATCAGGGCAAAAACCATACTTGCCACAACTGTTTTCACCTTGTGAAGGCGGGATCATTTATGTGGTGCGGCCTTTTCCTTTTTGGCTTGCCGGACAAGTGCATCCATTACTTTCAGCGTCTGCTGGTGCATCTCCGCTTCGGAAAGATCCATATTGTTTCCTGAACTGACGATGGCCGGGGAAGTCAGATATTTCCCGTTGATGGCGATCATGGGAACGCCCTCGATCTCATAGGATGACTGCATTTCGACAGCCTTGTTGCACAGTACCTGTACATAAAACGACTGGTACATATCCATGAATTTCTTGCGGTCGATACCGTTTTGTTCGATGAAATCGAAGATCTGCTCGTCTGTTCTCAGGGAAACGTGCTGAACCTGTATGGCATCGAATATCTTGTGGTGCAATTCATTGGTCAGCACATCCATGGCGGAAAGCGTGTAAAACAGTTTCTGGTGCAAAGCCATGGATTCGCTGAATTTGACGACGACGCGTTTGAATACGACATCTTTTTTGTGCTTTCTGGCCCAGTTTGTCAGAGATGTGTCGAATGCATAGCAATGCGGACAAAAATAGCCGAAAAATTCGATGACTTCGACCTTGTTTCCGGTATCGACAGGTTGCGGAGTGGACAATACCTGATAGTCCACGTTTTTGACGGGAGCCGATGGGGACGCAAAAGCCGAAAAGGTCATGAAGCCAAGCAGCATGACCGCAATCCAGCGAGAGAAAGATTTCATCATTTTTGTTATTTTGTTGAACGGGTAACCGTGGTACTGATACCGTGCTGTTTCAGACGGTTTTGTGCGTTGAGCGCTGCGGCATTGCCTTTATAGGGCCCCAGACGTACACGATAGATACTGCCGTTGCCTGATGTGACTTCTGAGATATGGGAGCCAAATCCGAGCAGTGCCAGATTGCCGCGCATGTTCTCGGCCTCGCTTTTGTTACGGAAAGCGCCTGCCTGAAGATAGCAGATGTTTTTATCTTCCACAGAATCCTGAGGCAAGGTGGGCTGACTGGTTGCCGTGTCCGGAGCCATAACCGGTTTCGGTATTTCCTTTCCGTAGAGAGACTGGTTCGGATCGGCTGCGGGGGAAGTGACCGTTGCCGGGGTCGGCGCATTGTCGGGCTTGTCCTTGCGGGCCGCGAAAGGAATCGGTGTTTTCGTCACCATCAGCGCGACAACGACCGCGATGACCAGACCGGTTATCAGACCGACGATGAAACCGAAAAGCGTACCGCTTTTTTGTTTTTTCAGGGTTGCCATATGACACTCACATTTTTACCGGAGCGGAAACGCCCAGCAAGGCCAATCCATTACGCAAAACCTGCCGTGTCGCTTTCAGCAGAGCCAGACGTGCCAGTTTTGTCGGCTCGTCATCGACAAGAAAACGTTCGGCATTATAGTATCCGTGCAGTTCCCCGGCGAGCTCGCGCAAGTAAAAGGCGATCAGATGCGGGCTCAATTCTTCCTGTGCGCGGGAAAGCATGTCCGGATAGTCGGCCAGTTTGGTCAACAGTGCGTTTTCATGGGAAGAAACCAATGGTGAAAGATCCACATTTTCCAGAACGGATTCGTCGCCACCCCATTGTGCAAAGACAGAACAGATACGGGCATGCGCATACTGTACGTAATAAACCGGATTTTCATCGGACTGCGATAGTGCCAGATCGATGTCGAAAACGAATTCGGTATCGGCTTTTCTTGAAATCAGAAAGAAACGGACCGCATCGCGACCTTTCGCGATATCACCCGCGCCAGACCACTCGATCAGATCCCTGACGGTCACATAGGAACCTGCACGTTTCGAGATTTTGACTTCGGCGCCGTCTTTCATGACGGTGACCATCTTGTGCAGGACATAGTCCGGGAATCCGGCCGGAATTCCCTGATTGACTGCCTGGAGGCCGGCCCGGACACGGGCGACAGTACCGTGATGGTCGCTGCCCTGTACGTTGATGACCTTGTCGAAACCGCGTTTCCATTTGTTGATATGGTAGGCGACATCCGGAACGAAATAGGTGTATGTGCCATCCGTTTTCCGCATGACACGATCCTTGTCGTCACCATATTCCGTAGTCTTGAGCCACAGCGCACCGTCACTTTCGAAAGTTTTTCCCTCGCGGGTCAGCGCTTCGACAGCTTCCTGAACCTTGCCGTCGCGGTAAAGCGACGATTCGAGAAAGAAGTTGTCGAAATGGATTCCGAAAGCATTCAGATCGTTGTCCTGTTCATTGCGCAGGTAAGCGACCGAAAATTCACGGATCGATTGCAAATCGTCGGCGTTTCCGGATGCCGTGACGGTCGGACAGTTTCTGGCCGTTACGGTTTTTTTCGCCATGAAGTCCGCGGCGATATCGGCGATATAGTCACCGTTGTAGGCGCTTTCCGGCCAGCCGGCATCACCCGGTTTCAGACCTTTGGCGCGAGCCTGTACGGAACGGGTCAGATTGTCGATCTGTACACCGGCATCGTTGTAATAAAACTCACGTGTGACGTCATAACCCTGTGTTTCGAACAGGGCCGAGATGGCATCCCCCAGCGCCCCCTGACGACCATGGCCGACATGAAGCGGACCTGTCGGATTGGCGGAGACGAATTCGACCATGACTTTCTTGCCGGCTCCGCGGTTGCCATAACCGAACTTTTCTTTTTGTTCCAGTACAGTACGGACAACACGTTGTTTGGCCGCCGGCGTCAGTCGGAGATTGATAAATCCGGGGCCGGCGATTTCACCGGAGGCGATCAGTTCCCGGGAGTCCGATGCGGTCAGAACGTTGTCCAAAATGGTTTTTGCGATTTCACGCGGATTTTTCCTGAGCGGTTTTGCCAGTTGCATAGCGATGTTGCAGGCAACATCGCCATGGGCGGCATCACGCGGTCTTTCAAGCGAAATGACAGGTTGTTTGGCGAGGTCGTTTCCTTCTGTCAGGGTATTGACCGCATTCTGAAAAAGACTGGTGATCTGTTGTTTCTGTTGAGCAAGCATGAAAATAGAAAACGGTATTAAAACAATATGTCAGAGCGCCCTGTAAGGCTTTAAAAAGAAATTATACTGTTTGTCTGTATTGAATGGTGCGATTGCGAGGCGCTTTGCGGCAATACGATGGAATTGGTACAAAAAACGCCTGACGATGTCAGGCGTTTTTCAGAAAATACCGTCGCATCGACGGATCAGCGCCGTGCCGGGCCGCCACGGCGGAAGCGCGGATAGTACATGGATTCGCTGTCGAACGTTTTCTGCTGTTCGGGTGTCAGCGTCGCATAGAAGGTTTTCAGTGCAGCCAGCTGATCGGTCAGAGCCTGTTCGTGGGCTTTCATCCGGTCGATCATCGCCTGCATTCTTTCCGGAGAGGTCATTTTTTCGAGATCGGCGCGGCGAACCGGCTTCCATGCTTCCAGATTCTTGTCGGCGACGGCTGTATAGTCAGCCCACGCTTTTTCCTGTTCGGCATTCAGTTTGAGTTTGTCATGCAACGCGGTACGACGCTGGTGGTGATAGTCTTTCCAGCGTTCATGGGCACGGGCATGATAACCATAACCAGGGCCGGGACCGCCTGCGGGGCAGCCGACATAATCGTCGTTGTCGGTGGATTGGGTTTGCGCAAATGCACCTGTCGTGATGCCGGCGGCACACAGTCCGGCGGCGGTGAGGCCTGCGACAAGAAGTTTGTTGAGTTTTTTCATACGATTTCCTTTCAGGGCGAATGGATCATGAATGTGTCAGGAAATAGTATAAGGTGGTGAAAACCGGTGCGTAAGGGGTTAGGGCAGGTATTGTGTAACAGTTTGTTGCCGGTGTTTTGACGTAAATTAACTGAAGATAGGTGAAAATCACGACAGGAATGAGATTGGCGAACCTGATAAAAAAACGGCAGACAGCCGACTGGCTGCCTGCCGTTTCCGTATCGTTCGCGGATCAGGCTTCGTACTTGTTGACCAGATGACCGACACCATCGATGACAACTTCAACGGTGCTGCCGGGTTTCATGGAACCGACACCGACGGACGTACCGCAGGAGATGATGTCGCCCGGTTCGAGCGTCATGTCATGGGAAATCATGCTGACGAGCTTGAACGGCGGGAAAATCATGTCGCTGACAGGATAATTCTGGCGTTCCTGACCGTTCAGAATGGTTTTGATGACCAGTGTGTTCGGATTGTCGATACCGGAAACGATACCCGGGCCGAAGGAACCGAAGGTATCGAAACCCTTGGCACGGGTCCACTGTGCGAAAGTCGGATCTTTCTGGATCAACTGGCCGGCGGTAACGTCGTTGGAGCAGGTATAGCCGAAAATATAATCTTTTGCGTCGGCTTCGGAGACTTCCTTGCAGCGTTTGCCGATTACGATACCCAGTTCGCCTTCATAGACGACCTTGCCGTCATAGGAATTCGGTTTCCTGACCACGTCGCCGTCAGCGATATAGGCAGTGCTTGGTTTCAGGAGATAGAGCGGTTCTTCCGGAATGGCGACGCCCAGTTTGGCTGACAGTGCATAGAAGTTGTTCCACAACAGAATCATTTTGCTGGGCGAGCAAGGCGTCAGCAACTTGACATCGGCCAGTTTGACCGATTCGCCGGCAGGTTGCGGATTGTCGAACATATTGCCGTTATAAACGGAAATCGTGTCTCCTTCCAGCGTGCCGAATTTGACTGCATCGCCTTGTTGAAAGCGTACCCAAGTTTTCATCTTCTCTCCTTAATAAACATTCAGGTCCCCGTCAGGGACATGAAAATGATATTCCATAAAGCCGGAAACTAAATGTCCGGCGTCTGACCGGACAATTGTTATCATTAACAGTCAGTCAAGATGAATCATCATAACCGAACTGATGGAAAATTTGTATCGGCAATAAAAAGTTTTCGTTTTTTTATCGATACAGATTTTCATGCGAAACCGGTAGCGGGAAACATACGGCCACGCGAAAACCGGACAGCCGGCAAGGGCTGCCCGGCAAAATTTTACATGAATGAAATCATGATATTGCCGAATTCGGACGTGGAAACTTCTCGTGCGTCACTCATCAGACGTGCGAAATCGCTGGTGACCTGTCTGGACGAAATGGCCTTCTGCATGGAGGCGATGACCAGATCGGCCGCTTCGGTCCAGCCGATATGACGAAGCATCATTTCTGCCGACAGGATCAGCGAACCCGGATTGACGTTGTTCTGTCCGGCCAGCGAAGGGGCCGTTCCGTGTGTCGCTTCGAAAATGGCGACGGAATCCGAAATGTTTGCTCCCGGAGCGATACCGATACCGCCGACCTGTGCGGCCAGTGCATCGGAGATATAGTCGCCGTTGAGGTTCAATGTCGCCAATACGCTGAATTCGGCCGGACGCAGCAGGATTTCCTGAAGGAAAGCATCTGCCAGTACATCCTTGACGACGATTTCACGACCGGTTTTCGGGTTTTTGAAGCGGCACCATGGTCCCTTGCCGATCACTTCGGCACCGAACTCGCGTTTCGCCAGCGCATAACCCCAGTCACGGAAGCTGCCTTCCGTGAATTTCATGATATTGCCCTTGTGAACCAGTGTGACGGAAGGACGGTCGTTGTCGATGGCATACTGGATGGCCTTGCGGACAAGCCGTTCGGTACCTTCACGGGAAACCGGTTTGATGCCGATGCCAGATGTTTTCGGGAAACGGATCTGACTGACGCCCATTTCACGAACCAGAAAGTCGATGACTTTCTGTGCTTCTGGTGTGCCTTCTGCCCATTCGATACCGGCATAAATATCTTCGGTGTTTTCACGGAAAATGACCATGTCGGTTTTTTCCGGTTCGCGCAACGGCGAAGGAACCCCCTGAAAATAACGGACCGGGCGCAGGCAGACATAAAGATCAAGCCGCTGTCTCATGGCGACGTTCAGGGAACGGATACCGCCGCCGATCGGCGTGGTCAGCGGTCCCTTGATCGAAATGACGAATTCTTTCAGGGCATCCAGTGTTTCTTCCGGCAGCCAGACATTCTCGCCATATACCTTGAGGGATTTTTCCCCGGCATAAACTTCCATCCATTCGATTTTCCGTTTGCCGGCATAGGCTTTTTCGACAGCGGCGTCGATGACCTTGCGCATGACGGGCGTGACATCGATACCGATGCCGTCACCTTCGATAAACGGAATGATGGGATGATCGGATACGTTCAGCGAAAAGTCGGGATTTACCGTGATTTTTTCACCGGACTGCGGTACTTGAATATGTTGGTACATCTGATTCTCCGGATAAATACGAGCTGTAATTTGAAATTGAAAACGGTTGGTGATGTGTTTGCCTATACGACGGCGCCATCGGCATTGCCCTTTTCCTTGACGGGTTTGACAAGGTCTTCACGTTTGATACCCAGCCACATGGCAACAGCTGCCGCCACGAATACGGAGGAATAAATGCCGAAACAAATACCGATCGTGAGCGCCAGCGCGAAATTGTGAAGCGTCGGGCCACCGAAGATCAGCATGGACAACACCATGATCTGGGTGGAGCCATGGGTGATGATCGTTCGGGAAATGGTGCTGGTAATCGCGTGGTTGACGATTTCCATCACGCTCTTTTTTCGAAGAATACGGAAATTTTCGCGAATTCTGTCGAAGATGATGACGGATTCATTGACGGAATACCCCAAAATCGCCAGAACGGCCGCCAGTACCGACAGCGAAAATTCCCACTCGAAAAAAGCAAAAAATCCCAGAATGATGACGATATCGTGCAAGTTCGCGATGATCGCGGAAACGGCGTATTTCCATTCGAAACGGAAAGCGAGATAGATAATGATGCCGATCACCACCATGCCAAGCGCCATGAGTCCGTCATGCGTCAGATCGTCGCCGACCTGAGGGCCGACGAATTCGACACGCTGGAGATGGGCGTCCGGATTCTGCTCAAGGAGTGCAGCCATGACTTTCTCGCTTTGCTGGGCGGATGTCAGGTCTTTCTGGATCGGCAGGTTGATCATGACGTCCTGTGCGCGGCCGAAGTTCTGCACCTGAAAATCGTCACCGAAGCCGAGTTTTCTGACTGTCTCGCGAATGCGCTCCAGATCGGCGGCTTTCTGGTAAGTGACTTCCATGACGGTACCGCCAGTGAATTCCACAGAAAGGTGAAGTCCCTTGTGCCACAGAAAAAATACGGCTGCCAGAAAGGTGATGAATGAAATGATATTGAAAATCAGCGCATGGCGCATGAAGGGAATATCTTTTTTGATCCGAAAGAATTCCATGTCGTATCCTGTTTTCCTGTCAAAATCCTATTTTTTGTCGTTCGTTGCGGTGTTATCAGGCCGCCATATCTGTCCGATGGACAACGATGTCAGTTTCTTCCGGCGTCCATACCAGAGGTTTGCCAGACCGCGTGAAACGAAAACGGACGAGAACAACGACGTCAGAATGCCGAGAACATGCACGACGGCAAACCCGCGGATCGGTCCCGTACCGAATACCAGAAGCGCCACACCGGCGATCAGAGTGGTGACGTTGGAGTCAAGAATGGTTGCCCATGCGTGACCGAAGCCGTTGGCGATGGCAGTTTGCGGACTGTTGTTGGCACGCAATTCTTCACGGATACGTTCATTGATCAGCACGTTGGAGTCGATTGCCATGCCCAGTGCCAGCGCGATAGCCGCAATACCCGGCAAGGTCAGGGTGATCTGCATCAGCGACAGAATGGCGATCAGCAACAGGACATTCACCGACAGCGCGATCACGCTGAAAAAGCCGAATACCATGTAGTACACGATCATGAAGAGCGAAACCGCCACGAAACCGTATAACGTGGAAAGGAAACCCTTGGTGATATTTTCGGCACCCAGTTGCGGACCGATCGTCCGTTCCTCAATAATTTGCATCGGTGCCGCGAGCGAACCGGCGCGAAGCAACAGAGCCAGGTCGGTAGCCGCTTCAGGCGTATCCATGCCGGTGATCTGGAACTTCGAACCCAGTTCATCACGGATCGAGGCGACGGTCAGGACTTCGCCCTTCCCTTTTTCAAACAGGACGATAGCCATCAGTTTGCCGATTTTGCCGCGTGTCGCCTGACGCATCTTTCTGCCGCCATCACCGTTCAGGTCGATACTGACGGCGGGTTGCTGGTACTGGTCGAAGCTGGCAGATGCATTCGAGATATATTCGCCGGTCAGAACGGGTTCCTTGTAGAGAATGACCGGAGCGCCCTTGCCCTGGCGGAAAATTTCGGAACCAAGCGGTACGGCGACACTTTCTTCCGTGCCGCGTGTAATGGATTCATCGACCATCCGGACTTCGAGCGTGGCGGTACGGCCGATGATGTCCTTGGCGCGGGATACATCCTGGACACCCGGGAGCTGGACAACGATTCTGTCGGCCCCCTGTTGCTGGATGACCGGTTCATTCACACCCAGTTCGTTGACACGTTTGGACAGCGTGGCAATATTCTGTTTGACGCTGTTTTCGCGGATCTGTTTGATGGCATCGGCACTCAGGGCGATGATCAGCTTGTTGCCTTCCGCTTCTTCACGCAAAGTGATTTCGGAGAGCTGGCCCGTGAGGATTTTTTCGGCACGCTGGCGCGTTTGCGGATCATTGAATTGCAGTTCTACCGTATCGCGTACCCGAACGAGACCGGAATACCGGATACCGTTTTCCCTGAGCAGGTTTCTGGCGGAAATCTGGAGACCCTGTATGCGGGAATTGATGGCCGCATCCACATCGACCTGCATGAGGAAATGCACACCACCACGCAAATCAAGGCCAAGGTACATGGGCAAGGCATGCAGGCTCTGGAGCCACTGCGGCGTATTGGGCAGCAGATTGAATGCGATACTGAATGTCGGATCCTGCGGGTCCGTATTGAGTTTGCTTTCCAGAACTTCCTTGGCCTTGAACTGGATGTCTGTACTCGTGAAACGGACCTTGATGGTGGAGTGCATGCCGCTGGCATCGAAATAGATCCCGTCGACGGGGATCTGGCTGTCGCGGAGGATGCGTTCGACCCGATCCATCATCTGCGTATCGACCTTGACAGTCGATCGGACGCTGCTGATCTGAACAGCAGGCGATTCCCCGAAGAAATTCGGCAGTGTATAGATGATGCCGAAGATGATCGCGGCGACAATAACGATATATTTCCAGAGTGGGTAACGGTTCATGATTTAACGTCGGGAATGCATGGTCTGATACGTGCGAAAACAGGCGGTGCCGTTTGTCTGCCGGTCAGAGTGTTTCGATCGTGCCGTTGGGCAGCATGGAAACGACGGAGGCTTTCTGGACGATGATTTCCGTGCCTTCGGCGATTTCCAGCGTGATGAAATTTTCGGATACTTTCGTGATTTTTCCAACAATGCCGCCAGCCGTGAGTACCTCATCACCGGCCGACAGGGCGCTTAACATGTCCCGCTGTTCTCTCTGCTTTTTCTGTTGAGGTCTGATCATCAGAAAGTACAGAACGACGAACATCAGCAAAATAGGAAGAAAACTTCCCATACTGTCCAGAGAGAATCCGGAAGCGGCGGATTGGGCATAAGCGTTGGTGATAAACATGTATTCTCCAGGTCGGATTTTTGGTTTAACTCATGATTCTAGCACCATGTGCCGCATTTTCATGCATTTATGCGTGATGTCATCCCGGAACGCAAGGTGTGCGGCATCGTTTCCGGCGAACGCATACTGAATCCGTGCGATGGCAATTCTCAGATTCCCCGTTGCCGATCCCTGTGGAATTGCGCCCTGAACAGTTCGAAACGGTTTTCGCTGATCGCATGGCGCATTTCGTCCATCAGCTGCAGGTAGTAATGCAGATTGTGGATCGTGCTGAGTTGCGCGCCCAATATTTCGCCGACACGGCCCAGATGATGCAGATAGGCGCGTGAAAAATGACGGCATGTATAGCACTGGCATGTTTCGTCCAGCGGGCGCTGGTCGTCACGGTAACGGGCGTTGCGGATGCGGATGTCGCCGAAACGTGTGAACAGCCATCCGTTTCGGGCATTGCGGGTCGGCATGACGCAATCGAACATATCGATACCATTGGCAACACCGGCCACCAGATCTTCGGGCGTTCCGACACCCATCAGGTAATGCGGGAGCTGTTGCGGCAGGCGCGGGCCGATATGTTCGAGAATCCGGAACATCTCTTCCTTGGGTTCCCCGACGGACAAACCGCCGATGGCGATACCGTGAAAACCGATATCGGTCAATCCGGCCAGCGACTCGTCTCTCAGATCGGTGAACATACCGCCCTGGACGATACCGAAAAGCGCATTCGGATTTTCATTGAGTCCGAATTCGTTTTTCGAACGTGCGGCCCATCGCAGCGACAGGCGCATGGATTGTGCCGCTTCATCTTTCGTGGCCGGTCTGTCGCCGATCAGGTATGGAGTGCACTCGTCGAACTGCATGACGATGTCGGAATTGAGCACATGCTGGATTTGCATGGAAATCTCGGGGGACAGGAACAGCTTGCTGCCGTCGATCGGTGAAGCGAAGCGGACGCCCTCTTCACTGATTTTTCGCATGGCACCCAGCGAGAATACCTGAAAGCCGCCCGAATCGGTCAGGATCGGCCGGTTCCATCCGATGAACCGGTGAAGTCCGCCGAATTGTTTCATGACCTCCAGTCCGGGACGCAGCCAGAGATGGAACGTGTTGCCCAGAATGATTTGGGCACCGATCTGTTCCAGAAGATCCGGCGACATGGCCTTGACGGCCCCATAAGTGCCGACCGGCATGAAAATGGGAGTTTCCACGATGCCGTGGTTCAGTTTCAGACGCCCTCTTCGGGCGTTGCCATCTGTATTGACAAGTTCAAATTCAAGCATGTGTATCGTATCCAGTCAGGCGGGTATATCGTTCCGGTGTTCAAGGAGCATGGCATCACCGTAACTGAAGAAGCGGTAACGCTGGGCGATGGCATGTGCATAGGCTTTTCTGATCCGTTCATATCCGGCAAAAGCCGATACCAGCATCAGGAGCGTCGACTTCGGCAAATGAAAATTGGTGACCAGATGATCGACGGTCCGGAAGCGGTAGCCCGGTGTGATGAACAGGTTTGTTTCATTGCTTCCGGCAACGAGTTGCCCTGTTCGGGAAGCGGATTCCAGTGCGCGCAAACTTGTGGTCCCGACGGCGACGACTTTTCGTCCGGCGGCTTTCGCGGCCCTGACGGCATCGACGGTTTCCTGCGGGATGGTGTACCACTCGGTGTGCATCTTGTGTTCCGACAGATTTTCGCTTCGGACCGGCTGGAAAGTGCCTGCGCCCACATGCAGGGTCAGATAAGCTGTCCTGATGCCTTTCTGCTCAAGCCGGTCAAGCAGTTCCTCATCGAAATGCAGGCCTGCAGTCGGCGCGGCGACAGCGCCCGGTTCACGGGCGAAGACGGTCTGGTAACGGGTTTCGTCATAGGCATCGGCGGCCCGATCGATATAGGGAGGCAACGGCAGATGGCCGTATTGTTCGAGGATGGCGAAAATATCGGATGGAAAACGCAAAATGTAAAATTCGCCCTGACGTCCCTGCACAGTGACATCGAGTTGTCCGTCGATAAGGATGGTACTGTTGTCTTTCGGGGACTTGGATGCACGGATTTTCGCCAGTGCAGTCCGGTTGTCGAGAATACGCTCGATCAGTATCTCGATTTTCCCGCCGGTGGCCTTGACGCCGAAGAAACGGGCTTTCAATACCCGGGTATTGTTGAATACCAGCAGATCGTCCTTGTCCAGATAATCGATCAGATGGTGGAAATGTGAATCGGTCAGTTGTTCATCGTGAACGACCAGAAGTCTGGACGCACTGCGTTTTTCCAGAGGATATTGTGCGATCAGCGTTTCCGGAAGTTCGAAATCGAAGTCGGAGAGTGAGTACATAAAAAAATCATCCAGTGTGGCGGATGAAAACCATAACTGAAAATACCTGAAAAAACGCCAGTATAGCCGTGTTTATCGTCCGGAATAAGTCCGGCCGTATATTTCCGTCATTTCTGCCAGATAGGAAGCATGCCAGGATTCGACTTGCGGCCAGTCGAAACGCCACTCCCATGAACCGTTTTTTTCGCCGGGTCTGTTCATGCGTCCGGAAGAATCCAGACCGAGGATATTCTGGAAAGGCGTCATGGCCAGCGCTGCGGTGGATGACCATGCCGCCCGGATGAGATCCCAGTGAATCCAGTTACCGTCAATGCTCAGATAGCGGCGGACGAAATCACGTTCTTTTTCCGGCAGGTTGTTCCACCAGCCACGGATGGTATCGTTATCGTGTGTACCGGTATAGACGACGGTATCACGGTCATAGTTGTATGGCAGATAGGGATTGCCGGGATTGCGGTCGAATGCGAATTGCAGGATACGCATGCCGGGCAGCGCGTATTTCTTGCGAAGAGCCTCGACTTCCGGTGTGATCACGCCCAGATCTTCCGCGATGAAACGCAATGCTCCGAATGCCTGTTTGAGTGTATCGAAAAAAGCGTTGCCGGGACCGGCGATCCATTTCCCGTCGGAAGGCAATCCGCTTTCGGCCGGAATGGCCCAGTACGCCTGGAATCCCCTGAAATGATCCAGCCGGACATAGTCGTAAAGGGTCATGGAATGTTCCATGCGTTTGCGCCACCAGTCGTAGCCCGTACGCGCATGCTGTTCCCAGTCATACAAGGGGTTGCCCCAGTGTTGTCCGCTGTCGCTGAACCGGTCTGGCGGGACACCCGCGACGGTACGCGGGTATCCGGACGAATCCAGATCGAACAGTTCAGGGTGTGCCCAGACATCCGCGCTGTTTAATGAAACGAAAATCGGAATGTCGCCGATAATGTCGATACCCTTTGAATGAGCATAGGTACGCAAAGCTTGCCACTGTTCGTCAAAACACCACTGGCAGAATTTCCAGAAACGGATATCGCCGGCATGTTTTTCGGCAAATCCGGCCAGTGCGGCAGGGTTCTTGCGGGCAAATGCTTCGGGCCATTGTTGCCAGGTGGCGCCGTAACTGTCGCTCAATGTCCGGAAGAGAGCATAAGTATCCAGCCAGAAAGCACTTCGTTCGCAAAAAAGTTCGAAAGTGTGGTGTGTCGTGGTTTCTGTCGTCCCGAAAAAGCGGTCAGCAGCCAGTTTCAGGCGGGACATCCTGAATGCGATTGCTGCGGGATAATGGACACGGTACCGTTGAAATGCATTGTCGGGAACCAGTTCTTCCTTTTTCAGCCAACCTGCATTGCAAAGCGCATCAAGCCCGATGAGGAAAATATTGCCGGCAAAAGCCGATGGACTCATATAAGGGGAGTTTCCGGTGCCGATATCGCACAGCGGGAGCATTTGCCAGCATGACTGGCGTGCAGAAGCGAGCCAATCGGCAAAATAATAGGCATCCGGTCCGAAATCGCCGGAACCGTAAGGTCCCGGCAAAGACGTGGGATGGAGCAAAATGCCGCAGCGGCGAGTTGATTCCATGACGTGTGGCGCCAGAAAGTGAAAAGCCTATTATGACAAAATCGGTGACGTTCGTAACGGGGGCATGTGACAAATTGAAAGTCTGGGATAATACCGGCTGGAATATCAGGAAAATGGCGATAGGGAATACCGGACATGCAAGCGGTATTCCATGCAACGGTTTCGATCATGAATAAACTGGAACGTCTCGGCATTCGTACGGATATGGAGCTGGTGCTCCATTTGCCGTCACGCTATGAAGATGAAACGACCCTGACACCCATTGCGGATGCCTTGTTCCGTTGCGAGGGGCCTGTCCAGATCGAGGGACAGATCATGGCATCGGATGTGCAATACAGGCCGAAACGCCAGCTGGTCGTATCGGTTTCAGACGGGACCGGAGTGATGCATTTGCGTTTCCTGCATTTTTATCCGAGTCAGCTCAAACAATTTTCCGAAGGGAAACGGATTCGTGCCCGGGGCGAGTTGAGGCAGGGATATGGCGGTACCGAAATGGTGCATCCCGCTTGCCGGATCGTTGAGGAAGATACACCGTTGCCGACGGCACTTACACCGGTCTATCCGACCTGTGCAGGTGTATCGCAACATTATTTGCGCAAGGCGATAGCGGCCGCGCAAAGCCGACTGGATCTGGTCGATACCTTGCCGCCATCATGGCTGGATGAACTCGGATTGCCCGGGTTCAGCGAGGCCTTGCGCTATTTGCACTATCCCCCGGCAGATGCCGATGAAACGGCATTGCTGGAACGCACGCATCCCGCATGGCGGCGCATGAAGTTCGATGAGTTGCTGGCGCAACAGCTCTCGATGCGTCGTGCACAGCGGGCAAGACGCCTTCTGAAGGCTCATGCATTCGGTGCGGCCGGGCATTTCAGTCGGCAATTCATGCAGACGTTACCGTTTACCTTGACAAAGGCGCAGTTGAAAGTGGTATCGGAAATCCGGCATGATCTGGGGCGCGCTTATCCGATGCAGCGTCTGCTTCAGGGGGATGTGGGCAGCGGCAAGACGGTCGTTGCGGCCATCGCTGCATTGCAGGCCATCGATAACGGTTTTCAGGTCGCCATGATGGCGCCGACCGAAATTCTGGCGGAACAGCATTTTCGCCGTTTGTCGGATTGGTTGACGCCATTGGGCATATCCGTAGTCTGGATAAGCGGCAGCATGAAAAAGAAAGCGCGCGAGCAAATCGTATCCATGATACAAACGGGAGAAGCGTCTCTTGTGATCGGCACGCATGCACTGATTCAGGATACCGTACAGTTCAGACATCTTGGACTGGTGATTATCGACGAACAGCATCGTTTCGGTGTCGGACAGCGGCTTGTTCTGCGAAACAAGGGAGAATCGCAAACGATGTTGCCACATCAGTTGATGATGAGTGCCACGCCGATTCCGAGAACGCTGGCCATGACGTTTTATGCCGATCTGGATGTGTCCGTGATTGATGAATTGCCGCCCGGACGCAAACCGGTCATTACCCGTCTTGTCAGCCAGGAAAGGAGAGAAGAAGTGATCGGACGGATTCAGGCGGCGGCGATGCAGGGGCGGCAGATTTATTGGGTATGTCCCCTGATCGAAGAGTCGGAAAGTCTCCAGTTGCAAACGGCGATCGATACGCGTGCCATCCTGACGGAAGCGTTGCAGGGATTGTCGGTCGGGCTGGTGCATGGCCGGATGAAACCGGATGAAAAACAGCATGTCATGGCGGCGTTTCAGCAAGGCCGAATTGATGTGCTGGTTGCCACGACCGTGATAGAAGTGGGAGTGGATGTGCCGAATGCGTCGCTGATGGTGATCGAACATGCCGAACGTTTCGGCCTGTCGCAATTGCATCAGTTAAGAGGACGTGTCGGTCGGGGAGACGCTGAAAGTGTATGTCTTTTGATGTACCAAAAGCCGCTGGGTGATACGGCCAGACAGCGATTGCTGACCATGCGCGAGACGAATGACGGGTTTGCGATCGCGCAGCGTGATCTTGAAATCCGCGGGCCCGGAGAATTTCTTGGCGCGCGTCAGTCCGGACAAGCCATGTTCAGATTCGCCGATCTGGAAAAAGACCGTGATCTGATCGACAAGGCGGCGCAATATGCGCAGGTATTGTTGGCAGGCAAGATGCCGGACGCGGATGCCATCATATCGGCACATTTGTCACGGTGGCTGGATAATCGTGAGGAATACCTCAATGTCTGAACCGTTTTTTGCAGGAGGAAAGGGGTGATACAGGCCGAAAAATCCATGAAAACACGGATGCAACTTTACTGGCAACTGGTGAGAATGGACAAACCCATCGGTATTTTATTGCTGCTGTGGCCGACATTATGTGCCTTGTGGATTGCGGCAGAAGGAAAACCACCCGTGTCGCTGGTTCTGCTTTTTACGTTGGGAACAGTGTTGATGCGGTCCGCCGGATGTGCCATCAATGATTTTGCCGACCGGGATATCGACCGGTATGTCAAAAGAACCGCCATGCGGCCATTGACATCCGGACAGATAAAACCTGCGGAAGCGATCTGGGTCGCCGTCGCGTTGTCGGCGGTATCGTTTTTGCTGGTATTGTCCCTGAACGCGCTGACGATCGGACTGTCTTTCGTTGCGCTTTTCGTTGCCGCGACCTATCCGTGGTTCAAACGTTTTTTCGCATTGCCGCAGGCCTATCTCGGTATTGCATTCGGTTTCGGTATTCCGATGGCGTTTGCCGCCGTACAAAATACGGTGCCGGTGACCGCATGGCTTTTGTTGCTGGGCAATGTCTTCTGGTCATTGGCATACGATACTGAATACGCCATGGTCGATCGCGATGACGATCTGAAAATCGGTATTTGTACCTCGGCCATCACGTTCGGCAGGTTCGATGTGGTGGCGGTAATGGGCTGTTATGCCGCCATGCTGTCGATACAGCTATATGCAGGCTGGCGGGAAAATCTCGGAGGGTTGTTTCTGGCGGGATGGATCTGCGCGGTTTGCTGTGCCTGGTATCATTACCGGTTGATTCGTGATCGCGAACGCGAAGGCTGTTTCCGTGCGTTTCTTCATAACAACTGGCTGGGCGCATTCCTGTTCGCTGGCATTGTGCTGGACTATGCATTGCGGTAAGGTTATTCTATGAGAAGGCCATGAAAATTCTGGCGATAGCAATGCTTGTCTGTTAAATTGTTTATGACTGAAAAATGGCTTTTCATTCAACTTTGACAGGAAGGAAAAGAATATGGAAATTCTGGAAAATGCCGGACAGGCCGGCAACAAGATCATGGGCAGTCTGAAATCGATCATCAGCGATGCCGAAAAGGTACTGGAAAACAGCACCCAGCAGGGAAGCGAAAGTTATCAGAATGCCAAAAGAAAGCTGGAATCGACGATTACCGACGCCAAGTTCGTACTTCGCGAACTGGAAGAAGTCGTGGTCAACAAGGCCAAGGACGCCGCGGTCTGCACGGCTGAATTTGCCAAGGAACATCCCTGGAAAGCCGTCGGTGCTGTCGCCGCAGTGGGCGTACTGCTTGGCATCCTGATCGCCCGTTCCAGGAAATAACCGCGATACAGATATGGCAGTGGTCGATAATCTGGCGAAGGTGGCAGGCACATTGCTTGCCATCGTGAAAACCCGTTGCGAGCTGATGGCCATCGAGCTGGAAGAAGAGTGGATCAGGCTTCTGACGTATCTGTTATTGTCCCTGACCGCGCTGTTTTGTCTGGCATTGACGGTGCTTCTGGCAATCGTTCTGGTGCTGGTGCTTTGCTGGGATACCTGCCGTATTCCGGCTATTGTCGGTATGATGGTGCTTTTCGGCGTCATAACCTGTGCGATATGGATCGGTGTCCGGCGCAGTTTCAGCAAAAAACCGAAACTGCTTGAATTGACACGGCAGGAAATCGCCAAGGATATCGATCGCCTGACACCATCCGTCTGACCGTCATTTTCCGTTACCGTTATGGCCAAACTGACCAAAAACCTGACACAGCGCAAAGCGGAATTGTTGGTTCAAAGCGCCCTCCTCCGTGAGAAACTGGCTGTCGAAACCCTGTCCATGATGCAGATGCCCGATGTGGTGAGCAAGGGGCTGAATCTGTGGAACAACCTGAGCAGGTTTGGGAAACGGCCGATACTGATCGGCGCGTTGGGACTGTTTCTGCTGACTGTCAAACCGCGACGGCTGTTGTCGTGGCTGTTGTCTGCGACGGTGCTTTTCAAGACATGGCGGCGTTTCGGGCCGTTCATCATGCCGCTTGTCCGCTATCTGACGAGGCGCCATCAGTAAGTCGGACAAAATCCTTTTCATGGGGTTTCCGAATGCCCCTCATCGTTTCCCAGGGTAGTGACGCTGGCCGAAAATGGCCGTGCCGATGCGTACGGTCGTCGCGCCTTCCTGTATGGCGGCTTCCATGTCGTCCGACATTCCCATTGACAGGGTATCCAGATCATATCCTGTGTGCTTCAATTCTTCAAAAAGCGTTTTCATGGCACTGAACGGTTGCCGCTGTTTTTCCGGATCGGATTGCGGTTCCGGAATTGCCATCAGCCCCCGCAATTTCAGACGAGGCATTCCGGAAACTGCCTTGACCAGATCGGCCAGTTCTTCAGGACGGACACCGCTTTTGCTGTCTTCGCCACTGATATTGACCTGGAGACAGATATTCAAGGGCGGCATGTCTTCAGGACGCTGGTCGGAAAGCCGTCTGGCGATCCGCTCGCGATCCACGGAATGTACCCAGTCGAAATGTTCGGCAATGGCGCGTGTCTTGTTGCTTTGTATCGGGCCGATGAAATGCCATTCCAGTTTCAGATCCGGCCGATTCTGGCGGATTTCCATGATCTTGCGAACCGCTTCCTGTTCATAATTCTCACCGAAGGCGAGCTGTCCTGCTTCGGCGGCCTCGAGAATGGCGGAAACGGGCTGGGTCTTGGAAACAGCCAGCAAGTTGACGGATGACGGGTCGCGATGCGCTTGTTGTGCAGCCCGGCAAACACGTGTCCGGACGGTTTGCAAGTGGTCGGTAATGGCGGACATGATGAATAGAACTTGAATAAACTGAACGATGGCCTAATATATTTCCTGTTCATTATATGACGAATGGTTTGCGCAGAGCCTGATAAAATGATGCGTACAGTCCTGCTGGGGACTGGGCCCGAAGTCGGACAGGAGAAAATAATGGCTTGGATGTGGTTGCTGGTGCTGGTTCTGGTGATTGTGGCGATAGTGGTGAAATTGCGCCGCAATTCACGAATTTTCATTATCCGGCATAATCCGTTTGAATCGGCACGGCAAGAGCAGCCACAGGCCGATATTCACCAACCGCCGCTTTTTTCGGAAAACAGGCATTCATCCGGTGAAGTCGAGCACATGGTCTGTTGCGAATATTGCGAGGTCTATGTTCCGGTATCCGAGGCAGTGGAGCGTTCCGGAAAAATTTTTTGCTGTCATGAACATGGCGTCGCCTATTTTTCGGAAAAACGTTCGTCCTGATCAGGCAGGAAAGACCAGTCCTGTTTACGGATACGATAGACAAGATGGGGCATGGTGTATCCTGCGTAATATCGGATGTCGGTTCCGACCATGGTCATGCCGTTTCTGACAGCCACGTTTTGCGAGGCGATGTTATTGTCACGAATGATGGAATATACTTCTGTCAGCCCAAGTTGGCAAAAGGCATAATCCCGGCATCCAGAGGCCGCTTCGGTAGCATATCCATGATGCCAGTAGCGTCGATTGAACAGGTAACCGATTTCATGAACCTGCCGGTTTCGCCAGGGTTGCAGTGTGATGCCGGCCTGACCGATCAGTTTTCCGCTGTGTTTGAGGACAACAGCCCACAATCCGAAACCGTTTTCGCGATAACGCTGCAGTTGCCGGTTCAACCAGTGCAAGACTTCTTCATCTGAAAAAGCATGCTCGTAGGCGTACATGACCTTTTCGTCCTGAAGGATATCGCACAGACCGGCATAGTCGTTGGCCGTCAGTGTTCTCAGGAAAAGACGTTCGGTTTCCAGAATCATTTGAAAAACAGACAGGTTTCAATACAGTAAAACTCTTCAGTTATTTTGCCATGAATATCGACAAGGACGGATGGTGTGCGGATGCGGTTCGCATGATGTCGCCGAACCAGAATGATCGGCCGGACGGTCAGACGATCGATTTGCTGGTCATTCACAATATCAGTTTGCCGCCCGGGGAGTTCGGCGGTCCCTTCATTGAAGACTTGTTTCTGAACAGGCTCGATTGCGACCGTCATCCCTTTTTCGATCAGTTGCGCTCGTTGCATGTGTCATCCCATTTTCTGATCCGGCGTGACGGATCGTTGATCCAGTTCGTATCGGCAGACAAGCGGGCCTGGCATGCAGGGGTTTCCGATTATCGCGGCCGGACGGGATGCAATGATTTTTCGATCGGTGTGGAAATCGAAGGAACGGATTACGAGCCGTTCAGGCAGGAACAATATGATACGCTGATATCGCTGACTGAAGCATTGTGTCGTCATTATCCGATTCAGGCGGTTACCGGACATCAGCATATCGCGCCTGGGCGGAAAACCGATCCGGGACCGTTTTTCGACTGGACGTACTATCGCAAGAGACTGGAATCGGCAGGCGTGTTTTCAGCGGAAAAACCGCTGGATTTCTGGTTCAGGTAATCAGCATTTTTCAGGTACGAAGCAGCCGTTCCTCGATATTTTCCGGTGTCATATCGGCCGTGATTTCCAGCAATTTTCGCCGATTGGTCTGCCCGTGCGTGATTGTGACCTGTTTGCGTGGTACCTCCAGTTTTTTGGCCAGAAACTGCACAAGCGCATCATTGGCTTTTCCGTCGACGGGCGGTGCCTGCAATTTGATACGCAATGCATCCCCCTCACTGGATACGATTTCCGATTTTCGTGCATTCGGACTGACCTGCACGGCAATCCGGATACCGGTTTTCGTTCGGGATAGCCAGAGTGCGCTCATATAAGATTCGACAAAATGAGATTGGTCGCCATTCGTGAGATGAACTGCAACAGGAAAAATACAACCAGTGCGGAAAAATCGAATCCGCCCAGTGTCGGAAGAATGCGTCTGACCGGTTGCAGTAACGGACGGTTCATGTCACGGACAAAACCGGCGACAGGGTGATACGGATTGATCCAGCTGAAGATGACCTCGATGAACAACAGTGCCATGAATCCGTAAACAATCCAGTTCAGCAAGGACAATGCCGTCAGAAAGAGAATGATACGTGGCGAAAAGAAATTGATGAGCCAGGTATCGAACAGTGCCGAGACGATGGCCATCAGGACGGCGGCAATAAGGGTGGACCAATCGTAACCTCCCCATCCCGGAATGGATTTGCGAAGCGGTTTGACGAACCAGTCGGTTACCTGAAGCAACAGCTGTGCCAATTGCATGGGTGGCCGTGCCCGGGTGACCTGTATCCAGAAACGGAGCAGAAATGCACCTCCCAGTATGGTGGTGGCGGCATCGGCTATCATTTTCAAGAGGCTGTACAACAAGCGGTTTCTCCTTGCAACTTCGGATGGATGGCATGTTCATCGTCAAGCGATTCCCGGCAATATGGCCAGTTTGCTTCCATGATCACGCAGGATATTGACAAATGGACAGAAAACGACGTTTTTCGCCGTTTGGCCGTTTTTTAAAAGAGGTATATTACTGACGTGGTGCCAAAAACACAAACGCCCGCAGTTGCGGGCGTTTGATAAAG
>NZ_JAMKYL010000005.1:0-128807 GCF_027158465.1 Oxalobacter paeniformigenes | reverse complement strand
TGCCGACAATATCTCATTGCAAATGCGCCTGGCGGCGGGCGCGGGAGAGTGGATGGCAGGGGAAGAAGGATTCGAACCTTCGCATGCAGGAATCAAAATCCTGTGCCTTAACCAGCTTGGCGATTCCCCTGCTGTTTTCGTGCCGTATTATAACCGAGCATCGAAAAAAATCTATCATTCGCCTTTATTATCAAGCAGATATTTGAGCGGATGATACGGTAGTCCTTCTGCGGTCAGGACTTCCCATGTTCCGGCAAGCTTCCCGGCGGTTTCCTTCGCTTGTGCCACGTTGTCGAAACGGGCGAATACGCATGCACCCGATCCGGTCATTCTGGCGTTCCCGAACTGCCCCAGTTCGTCCAGCGCCTTGCCGATTTCCGGATACAGTTTTGCCGCGACAGGCTGGAGATCGTTTTTTCCGAAATGATCCGCTCTTTCACGAAAACCGGGAAAGTCAAACATTTTGATGGGTTCTGTATTCCTTGTCAATTCGTTTGCGCGAAAGATGGTCGCCGTCGGGACGGAAACGGGTGGTTTAATCACAACAAACCAGCCATCCGGTGTCGTCAGCGGCGTCAGTTTTTCGCCGATGCCTTGTGCAAAGGCATTTTCTCCGAACAGAAAAAAGGGAATGTCAGCGCCCAGTTGTACGCCAAGTGCCATCAATTCGTGCCGCCCGAAGCGGCAGCACCACAAATGGTTCAGTGCGATCAGGGTGGTGGCCGCATCGGATGAGCCGCCACCCAGACCGCCGCCTTCTGGAATATGTTTTTGCAGAGCGATATCGACACCGGGAACCCGCAAGCCTTTTCGACGGTATGCCGTATCCTGAAGCAACCGTGCCGCACGAACGGTCAGGTCGTCGTTTTCGTCGATGTCGCCGTTGGGTGTGATTCGCCGGATTTGTCCGTCGTGACGGCGGGTGAAATGCAGGTAGTCATACAGGCCGATCAGCTGGAAAGCGGTTTCGAGCAAGTGGTAGCCGTCTTGACGCCGGCCTGTCACGTGCAGGAACAGATTCAGTTTTGCAGGCGCCGGACAGTGGCGTATGCCGTTTTCTGTTATTTCGATTTCGGGAACTGCCATTCGTCTATGACCAGTTTGAGGTGAATGTCGACATCGATGGCGTTGCTGCCGCCTTTTATCAGATCTATACGTTTGGGCAATGGCATGAGCGGGCCATCGATCCAGCTGATATAGTCGATTTGCCATCCTTCACGGGTGATGACTTGCCTGGATTGCGGTGTTGCGATGAAAGGACGGTTTTGCATGTCGGTGGCACATCCCTGCAACCAGTTCCTCAGCCCGGAGACTGGGAGTGTCCAGCCCAGTTCGGAACGGATCAGTTCTTCTGCATTGGCGGCACTTTTGGGCGCTTGTCCAGGGGCGGTGAAGGTCGTCAGCTGTGGCGTAACCTCGATTCTCGCCATGGATTGGCCCAACGGAGAGAGCAGGGTAATGACGGTATAATCCGTTGTCTGTTTCCAGTCGAAATTGCCGTGCAGTGATTCGTCGCGACCGTCGATCTTGTAACGGATGGAAAAACGTCCCCTGACATCGACATTGCTTGTGCAGCTGCGTGGCGTCTTGTCCGAAAGGAAATCCAGTGTTTCCATGGATGGCATGCTGCTGCATCCGGTCAGCATGGCGGACAGGAGAAAGAGTGCGAAGGTCGTGATCTTGCAGTGCCGGAAAAAATTTTTCATGTCGTATGTGAAACGGATAGTCAGTGATGCAGCAAGGCAGGAATGCCGGTGACGGCATTCTATACCAACGGGATATGCGGATGGGTAAATTGTACGGGACACGTGGCAGAGTATGGATGGATTGATGGGCTGTGCGGAAAAACGGATCGGCAAACGGGATATGTCGTTTGCGTCAAGGCTTGTCGCATGGCAGAAACGTCATGGACGTCATGCCTTGCCCTGGCAGCATACGCGGGATGCTTACCGGATATGGCTGTCGGAAATCATGTTGCAGCAAACGCAGGTTACTACGGTCATTCCATATTACGAGCGTTTTCTGGCAATGTTTCCGGATGTGTCTTCTTTGGCGAACGCGCCGCTGGATGCGGTCATGCAATGCTGGAGCGGTCTTGGATATTATTCGCGTGCACGCAATTTGCACAAGTGCGCACGGAGGGTCGTTGACGAGTATCAAGGGATTTTTCCTTCCGATCCGGTGCTGCTTGAACGGTTGCCGGGAATCGGTCGTTCGACAGCTGCCGCGATTGCGGTTTTTTCGTCAGGCGCGAAGGCGGCTATTCTGGATGGCAATGTCGTACGGGTTTTTGCTCGGGTTTTCGGTCTGGGTGATTCGGTGACGGATGCGGCGGGGAAAAGGCGTTTCTGGCAACTTGCCGTCGATTTGCTGCCGGATTCGGATATTGAAAGCTATACGCAAGGGTTGATGGATCTTGGCGCTACGGTGTGTACACGAGGACGTCCGGATTGTACGCATTGTCCTTTTTCCGGTACATGTATCGCGCTTTCGGAAGGCAGGGTGGATGAATTGCCGGTGAAAAAAGCAAAAAAGCCGGTGCCGGTCAGGCATGTCGTGATGTTGCTTGTGTATGCGGATGGCAGGATTTTGCTGCAGAAAAGGCCGGCATCCGGCATATGGGGCGGTTTGTATTCGTTGCCTGAAATCACAATGGAACAGGATGGTGGCATCGTGCCGGATGAAGAGGTGGCAAGCCGAGTGAAACTGGAAGTTGCACGATGGGGCAATATGGAGTCGATGGCTTTTATGGTACCGTTTGAACATGTTTTTACGCACTTCCGCTTGCAGATCACACCTTGTATCGTGAAGCTTGCCGGGAAAGAAACAGCCGGGCGGACAGGTGAAGAAATCTGGCAGGATGCCGCTTCGGTACAAATGGCTGCGTTGCCGGCTGCGGTCAGAAAATTGCTGGATGTCGCGAACCGTCAGGGGTATCTGGCGTTTCAGGACTGATTACGATGTTTTCAGCTCACGGTGGCGCGTGACGACTTGTTCGGATTGACGGAAATGATCGGCCAGTCGCTCGACCATGTATACGGAGCGATGTTGCCCGCCGGTGCATCCCAGCGCGATGGTCAGATAACTGCGGTTGTCACGCCGGAACGAAGGCAACCATTTTTCGATGAAACTGCGGATGTCCTCCAGCAGTTCGGCTGCTTCGGGCTGTTGTTCCATGAAGGTACGGATCGCCGCGTCCTTGCCGGTCAGATGCCTCAGACGGGTATCGTAATAGGGATTCGGCAGGCACCGGACATCGAACATGATGTCTGCATCGAGTGGAACGCCGAATTTGAAACCGAATGATTCGAAAAGCAGTGTCAGCGGGGCCTGTTCGATATTGACCAGTTCCTTGACGCGGTTGCGCAATTCGTTCGCGCTGGAATTGGATGTATCGATGACATGGCTGATCATCTGTATATCCGCCATCAATTCACGTTCTTCACGGATGGCTTCCGTCAGGGTTCGGTCATCCGATAACGGCGTGTTTTTGTGGTGGCGGTGCGAAAGGGGGTGGCTGCGTCTGGTTTCCGAAAAGCGGGTGATCAGGGATTGTGTATCCGACGTGAGAAAGAGCACGCGGACTTCATGGCCATGATCTTTCAGGGACTGGATGCTTTTCGGCAGGTCGTCGAGCGAACCGGCGCTTCGTGAATCAACGGCGACTGCCAGTTTGTCGGAATTTTCATCGAGCCGTGTCGCTACCAGTTTCGGAAGCAGAACGGGGGGCAGGTTGTCAACGCAAAAATAGCCGGCATCCTCAAGCGCATTGAGTGCGACTGATTTTCCCGATCCGGAAATGCCGGTGATAAGTATGATCTGCACGTGAATCCAATGAGGCAATGATGAAAATACAATCGTAGATTATCATAACCATATGACAAAAATGTGATTTGCTTCAATATTTGTACGGATGAGCTGTTTCATTTGTCGTCGGTCATGGCTTTGCGCTGGCGTTCCATGAATTCTTCCATGGTATTGAATCCGCGTAATTGCATGATGGTGTTTCTGACGGCAGCTTCCAGCAGAACGGCGATGTTGCGGCCGGCCGCAACCGGAATGACGGTTTTCCGGATCGGCAGACCCAGTATTTCCTGAGTCGGCGAGTGGATCGGCAGTCGTTCGATATTGTCGTCCCCGGCGCGACTGCGTGTCAGATGCACGATGAGTTTGAGCTGCATTTTGCGCCGGACGGCCGTTTCTCCGAAAATGGCGCGGATATCCAGTAATCCGAGACCGCGGACTTCCAGCAGGTTCTGGAGCAGTTTGGGGGCACGTCCTTCGATGATGTTCGGCGCGATACGGGAAAATTCGACGGCATCGTCGGCGACGAGGCCATGATTGCGTGTAATCAGTTCAAGTCCCAGTTCGCTTTTGCCCAGTCCCGAATCGCCAGTAATCAGGACGCCGACGCCCAAAACATCCATGAAAACGCCGTGCATGATGATGCGCATGGCCAGTTGTTTGGAAAGATAGACGCGCAAATAATCGATGACTTCCGCAGCGGTAAGCGGGGTGATGAACAACGGGATATTGTTGGCATCGCATATGGAATGGATGTCATCGGGGACGCCGAGGCCGCGTGCGATGATCAGTGCAGGAGGATTGCAGTCCGCGATTTCGTGTACCAGATAGGCGCGTGATTCCGGGGAGAGTCGTTCGTAATAGTCGATTTCCTGACGTCCGAATACCTGGATACGCATGGGGTGGATCAGGTTCAGGTGGCCGACCTGGTCGGCAGCGGAAGCGCTGCTGCTCGAGATTTGCCGATGACCGCCGTCCAGACCGGCAAACCATGACAGTTTCAGGACATCGCGGTTGCTGGCGTATAGCTGCTGTATGGTGAGCGTATTGGCGGTTGACATGGCAATGGCTTCTCGACAGAGGGTTATTCCGGAAGGGACGATCCGGGTTTCCAGGTGGTAACGATGCGATAGATACGGTCCTTGTCCGTTTCGGTTGCCAGCGCAAGGCGGCACTGGTTGTCGGAGAACATGGCGGCGATTTCCGAGAGGATTTCCAGGTGTTGCTGTGTGACGTTTTGCGGTATCAGAAGGAAAAACAGAAGGTTGACGGGTTTGCCGTCCGGCGCATCGAAAGAAATTGGCGACGAAAGTCTGACAAAGGCGGCTTCTGGCGTTTTCAGACCGTCGATACGTCCATGCGGGACGGCGACGCCATAGCCCAGTCCTGTGGAACCCATGTTTTCCCTTTCCATCAGATTGGCCGTGACGATGGCGCCCGACAGGCCGCCGTTGTTTTCGAAAATCAGTCCTGCCTGTTCGAATACCTGTTGTTTGCTGGATGCTTCAAGATCCAGAACGATGTTTTCGATAGGTAAAATTCTGGAAAGGTTGGTGGACATGGTGAATCTATCCGGTATTGAGATGAGTGCATTATAAATCGTGATGCACCGGTTCCGATATGCGGGTGGCGATGCATCACATCGTGCGTTTTTACTGTCGTGCGGTTCTCAACAGTTGCGGACGTTTGCCCGACGTAAAATTGCTGCGCCATGGATTGATGTCGATACCTCCGCGGCGTGTGTAACGCGCATAGACCGTCAGGCTTTGCGGTTTGCATTTTCGGAGTATGTCCAGAAAGATCCGTTCGACACACTGTTCGTGGAATTCCTGCGCGGTTCGCAGGCTGATGATATATTTGAGCAATCCTTCCTGATCGATTTGTGGGCCGACATAGTGGATTTGCAGGCTGGCCCAGTCAGGCTGTCCGGTGACCGGGCAGTTCGTCTTCAGAAGATTCGATACCAATGTTTCCTCGACGGGATATTCTTCCTGGTTGCTTTTTAAAAACGAGGGATCGGGTGCATAGGTATCGACTCCGATGTCCAGACGGTCAAGGAGCAATCCTTCGAGTTCCTGCAATTTGGCGGATGCGAAATCACCTTGTTGCCTGAGCGAGACCTGAACCGGCGAACCGAATGCATCGCTCAGGTCGTTGCGCAGGACGTGAATCAGGTCGGCGGCCTCGTCCATACGTGTTTGCGAGAACGAATTGAGGTAGAGCTTGAGCGATTTGGATTCGACGATGTTTGGCGAGTCGGCCGAAACATTGAAGTTCATGAGCGCGACTTGCGGTTTTCCTCGCAGATTGAGCCAGGAAAGTTCGTAGGCATTCCAGAAGTCAAGTCCGAAAAACGGCAACGAACCGGTGATGCCCAGTTTTTCGCGCATGGGCTTTCGTTCGATCGGATAGAGCAGGGACGGGTCGTATTCGGTCGGATAAACCGTCGATTTGCCAAGTGGCGATGCGTTCATGCTGTCTGAAGATGTCATAACCAGTGAGCGGAAAGTTCGTTGAAATCAGAGGAACAACCGGTATACCGGATTGTCGCTTTCGTTCCAGTAAGGATAACCGACAGAGGACAGGAATTGGTCGAATGCTTTCATATCCTGTTGTGGAACCTGCAAGCCGACCAGCACGCGTCCATAGTCTGCGCCGTGGTTGCGGTAGTGGAACAGGCTGATATTCCAGTCGGGCGCCATGGATGATAGAAAACGCATGAGTGCTCCAGGCCGTTCCGGAAATTCGAAGCGGTACAACAGTTCGTTTTCGGCAAAAGGACTTTTGCCGCCGACCATGTACCGGATGTGCAATTTGCCCAGTTCGTCGTCGCTCAGATCGATGGTATGGTAACCGTTTTTCTCGAAGGTCGCGATGATGCCGTTTTTTTCCTTGCGGTTTTCGACTTCGACGCCTACGAAAACATGGGCTGCCTTGTCGTCGCTGATGCGGTAATTGAATTCGGTGATATGCCGTGGACCGATCAGTTCGCAGAAACGGCGGAAACTGCCCCGTTTTTCGGGAATGGTGACGGCCAGTACCGCTTCACGGTCTTCACCGACGTCAGCACGTTCGGCCACAAAACGCAAACGGTCGAAATTCATGTTGGCGCCGGATGTGACGGCGACCATGGTTTGTCCGGTCAGCGGTTTCCCGGCTTCTTCATGTTTTCCGATATAAGCCTTGATACCGGCGACAGCCAGCGCGCCGGCCGGTTCCAGAATGCTGCGGGTGTCGAGGAAAACATCCTTGATGGCGGCGCACACGTCGTCGGTATCGACCAGAACGATGTCGTCCACATATTCGCGGGATATCCTGAAGGTTTCTTCGCCGACCAGCTTGACGGCCGTGCCATCGGAAAACAGGCCGACATCCTGCAAATTGATACGATGACCTGCGTCAAGGCTTTGTTTCATGGCGCAGGAATCGGCAGTTTCGACACCGATGATGCGAATTTCCGGACGTATCTGTTTGACGTATGCGGCGATGCCGGCAATCAGGCCGCCGCCACCGACGGGGACGAAAATGGCATGGATGGGGCCGGAATGCTGGCGAAGGATTTCCATGCCGATCGTTCCTTGTCCGGCGATGACATCGGGATCGTCAAACGGATGGATGAAGGTCAGATGCCGTTCTTTTTCGAGTTTTTTCGCATGATCGCAGGTATCGGAAAAAGAGTCGCCGTACAGTACGACTTCGACATTGTTGCCTCCGTGAGTGCGGACGGCCTCAATCTTGACCGGCGGCGTGGTCGTCGGCATGGCGATGACGGCCTGGCAGTCAAGTCGTCTGGCCGCCAGCGCGACGCCTTGGGCATGGTTGCCTGCCGAAGCGCAGATCACGCCTTTTTTCAGCTGGTCGGCAGACAGGTTGGCCATTTTGTTATAGGCACCGCGCAGTTTGAAGCTGAATACGCTTTGCATGTCTTCGCGTTTGAGCAGGATGTGGTTGCCGGTGCGTTTGGAGAGGTTGGTTGCCTGTTCGAGCGGAGATTCGATGGCGACATCGTAAACACGTGCCGTGAGGATTTTTTTCAGATAATCGGTCATGATGATACTGGACAACGTCTGTAATTTTTCGCAACATTATAATCCCCGTCTGGTATGCTTGGTCTTTTTTGCTGTTCGCTTCTTTCGGGATGATGTACAGCGTTTTGGCCGTATCTGATATGGCGGAAGGATTGCAGGGTTCAACATGATCGAGTCAGCCGTTCACTGGATACTGGGCTATCTGGCGATTCCGCAGGTTGGGCTGACATCAGTGTTTATCGTCAGCTTCGTGTCGGCTACCTTGTTGCCGCTCGGTTCGGAGCCAGCGGTTTTCGCGGTGGTCGCGGCGGACAAGACGCTGTTCTGGCCGGTGATGGCTGTTGCCACGGTGGGTAACACGCTGGGTGGCGTGCTCAATTACTGGATAGGATACGGTGCGAAAGAGGCGTTTGCCAAAGAGCGCAGGGCGTTGTGGTTCGGATGGCTCGAAAGGCATGGCGCCAAGACGATGTTGCTGAGCTGGCTGCCGGGTATCGGTGATCCGCTTTGTACAGTGGGAGGCTGGCTGAAGCTGCCTTTCTGGCCCTGTGTCATTTATATGGCGATCGGCAAACTCGGACGCTATATTGTGATGACATGGCTGCTTTTGTATATTCCTGACAGTTCATGGCGCGGACTTGCGCAGTTTTTGGGGTAATGACCGTAATGAAAGAATGTGTGCTTTGTTCACGAAATCCGGACGGACTGGTTTATGCCGGCGAAAACTGGCGGGTCATTCTGGCCGATGAGGCGGGTTATCCGGGGTTTTGCCGTGTGATCTGGAATCATCACGTTGCGGAAATGACCGACCTTGAAGAAAAGGACAGGACGGAACTGATGGGTGTCGTCTGGCTGGTGGAACGGTGTGTCCGGCAGGTCATGCATCCTGACAAGATCAATCTGGCGTCATTGGGCAATATGGTGCCGCATCTCCACTGGCATGTGATTCCACGCTATGCCGATGATGCGCATTTTCCCGATTCGGTCTGGTCGGCGGCAAGAAGAAGCGTGGATGAACGGATGATACAGGAACGCAAGAGCCGTTTGCCGGAGTTGCGGAAGTATCTTGTGGAAGCGTTGACGGCCCAATATGGTTCTGCACGGGATTTCTGATTTATGACCAGACTGACGCATTTCGGTTTTCAGAAAATCGATGAACAGGAAAAAGCGGGTAAAGTGGCCGATGTGTTCAATCAGGTGGCCAGACATTATGATCTGATGAACGATCTGATGTCGGGTGGCCTGCACAGGGTATGGAAGGCTTTTGCCGTATCGCAGGCAGGTATCCGCAAGGGTTTCCGCGTGCTCGATGTCGCCGGCGGAACGGGGGATATGGCGCTTGCTTTCGCCAGACAGGTCGGCCCTGACGGCCAGGTATGGCTGACCGATATCAATGAAACCATGCTGCAATATGGCCGTGACCGTCTGCTCGACAAGGGGGTATTGCTTCCGGTAATGGTATGCGATGCCGAAAAACTGCCTTTTCCGGATGATTATTTCGACAGGGTGATCGTGTCGTTCGGACTCAGGAACATGACACACAAGGAAGAGGCATTGCGTGAAATGCACCGTGTGTTGAAACAGGGCGGCAAGTTGCTGGTTCTCGAGTTTTCAAAAGTTTGGAAACCTTTGCAGAACCTGTATGATATGTATTCATTTTCCGTGTTGCCATGGCTGGGAAAACATGTGGCGAAAAGCGCGGAGAGCTATCGTTATCTGGCGGAATCCATACGGGTCCATCCGGATCAGGAAACCTTGCAGAAAATGCTTGAGGATGCAGGATTCGTGTGCGCCAGATTTTTCAATCTGACTGCAGGAGTGGTCGCACTTCATACGGGTATGAAGTTATAAAACAGGAGTGTTATGAAAAAACTTTTGCTTGCATTTGTTCTGGTGGCGGGTCTTGCATCCATGGTCATGACGGATGCAGAGGCCAGAAGGCTGGGCGGCGGATCGTTCGGCCGCCAGTCATCCAATATTGGCCGTATCGCACCCATGCAGCGGAATATGGCACAACCCGGCCAGCAGGCGCAGCAGGGGCAGCGTGCAGCCAATCCGCAGGGTGCCAACGCGCCTCGTCCGGCCAGCCGGTGGGGCGGTATTCTGGGAGGCGCATTGCTGGGACTCGGTCTGGGTGCGTTGCTGAGTCACTTCGGTATCGGCGGCGGCATGGCGAACATGATCAGCACGGTTTTGATGCTGATTATCATTGTCTATGTCGTTCGCTTCCTGATGCGGCGATTTTCGGCCAAGCGGCGTGAACAGGATGCCAATGCTTATGCAGGCAATTACCAGAATACGGGATATACGAATTCGGGAACACCCGAAATCGGTTCTGCATTACCGCAGCAATTCGCAGGGACGGCAGCCGCAGGCATGCAGGATACGAATGCCGGCGATAACTGGGGTATTCCGGCCGATTTCGATGTCCCTGCTTTCCTGAGAGCGGCCAAATCCTACTTTATCCGGATGCAGGCTGCATGGGACAAGGGGGATATCAACGATATCCATGAATTCACGACGCCGGAAATGTTTGCCGAAATCAGGTTGCAGCTTCAGGAACGCGGTACGGCACCGAATGTGACGGATGTCGTGTCGCTGGATGCTGAATTGCTGGGTATCGAAACATTGAGTCATGAATATATGGCCAGCGTGAAATTCAGTGGCAAGATCCGTGAGGCGGAAGGCGCTGCTCCGGAACCGTTTGAGGAAGTATGGAATCTGACGCGACCGATTTCCAAGAAGGACGGCTGGGTGTTGGCCGGTATCCAGCAGTTGTCATGATGTGCTGCTGAAAGCTGTACCACCTGCAAAACCGTCCGCGTTGTGTTGCGGGCGGTTTTGTTTTTTATGGCATGTATGCCACAGTCGGGTTTTCCAGGGCGGTCTATGGCCAGATACCGGAAAATGACATATCGTATGTCGGAAATCAGAAAGCATGTGAACAGGAACGGGAAGTTGGGGGCGACAGGATAATGCGGAAGGTCTGGCGGCTGATTGTGATTTTTTACATTCTCTTCCGGTATGGACTGGACGAGATGGCCGTGTCGTATTTTCCGGGACGGCGCCTGGCGATTTTGTATCGTTGTCTGTTTTTCTGGCGGAGCATGTCGGTGCCGCCGGCTGCGAGATTGCGAAAGGCACTGGAAGAGCTGGGGCCGATTTTCATCAAGTTCGGGCAAATGCTTTCGACCAGACGCGATCTGTTGCCGACGGAAATCGCCGATGAACTGGAAAAATTGCAGGATCGTGTGCCGCCTTTCGATTCTTCTCTGGCTGTCGGACAGATAACGAAATCGCTGGGTGCACCGCCTGAAAAGCTGTTTGCCTCGTTCGATCGCATTCCTGTCGCGTCGGCTTCCGTTGCGCAGGTGCATTTCGCGACGTTGCACAACGGGCGTGAAGTTGCGGTGAAGGTTTTGCGTCCCGAAATGCAAAAACGGATCGGACGCGACATCGAATTGTTGTATCTGTTTGCGGCGCTTGGTGAAAAATTCTGGCGTGACGGAAAGCGCTTGCGGTTGACTGCCGTCGTTCATGAGTTCGACAAATCGCTTCATGACGAACTGGATCTGATGCGTGAAGCGGCGAATTACAGCCAGCTGCGCAGGAATTTCGCCGATTCCGACAAGCTGATCGTACCGGAGATTTTCTGGGATTACTGTTCTACCGACGTCATTGTGATGGAAAAAATGACGGGTATTCCGGTATCGCAGACGGACAGACTTGTCGAGGCGGGGCTTGATCTGAAAAAACTTGCCAGCGACGGGGTGGAAATTTTTCTGACGCAGGTTTTCAGGGATGCGTTTTTTCATGCCGACATGCATCCCGGCAATATCCTGATTTCAGTGGAACCGGAGACTTTCGGGCGGTATATCGCGCTGGATTTGGGGATCGTCGGCATGCTTGATGATTTCGACAAGGAATATCTTTCCAGAAATTTTGTGGCTTTTTTCCGGCGCGATTACAAGATGGTGGCGCAGGCCAATATTGAATCGGGATGGGCACCGCCCGATACCAGTGTCGTGGAACTGGAAGCTGCAGTCAGAACCTGTTGCGAACCGATGTTCGACAGGCCGCTCAAGGATTTTTCGTTCGGGCTGGTTCTCATGCGCCTGTTCCAGACTTCGCGTCGTTTCAATATCGAAATCCAGCCGCAGCTTTTCCTGTTGCAAAAGACGATGCTCAATATCGAAGGACTGGGCAGACAGCTGGATCCCGATCTTGATCTGTGGAAGACGGCCAAGCCGTTTCTGGAAAACTGGATGGACGAACAGGTCGGCATGAAGGGGCTGATCGAACGTTTCAGGATAGAGTCCACCCATTACAGCCGTATTTTTCCACAATTGCCGCGACTGGTTCAGGAAGCGCTGGAGACGATCGCGCGTCCGGATGACAACCTGAAACGGTTTGAACGATTGCAGAACGGACAGGATGAAATCAATCGGCGTCTCAGCCGTTTCATGTATTTTTCAGGTGGTTTGTTGATCGGTATTTTGCTGGCGGGTTTTCTCGCCGGAGGCGCTTTGTTTTTCTGAATTTACGATCTGTTCAAATAAAACAACAGACCGGCTTTTTGCCCGTGAAGGGACGGTGTTTCCATACGAAAAATTTTCGTATGGAAGTCAGCTCTGCCAGTATAATCAGCACCGTTTTCAACGCGTCATTTCCTGTATGCACTTTCATGAATACACTCATCTGGTTCGTTGTTCTGTACTGGATCATTTCCGTCGGCATTGGAATATATGCGGCGCG
Source organism: Oxalobacter paeniformigenes (assembly GCF_027158465.1). NCBI lineage: Bacteria > Pseudomonadati > Pseudomonadota > Betaproteobacteria > Burkholderiales > Oxalobacteraceae > Oxalobacter > Oxalobacter paeniformigenes. Next base: position 116,220 of record NZ_JAMKYL010000005.1, on the reverse strand, counting down.
TTATGTCAGAAATTCAAAAGATTATGCGATCGCAGGCCGTTCGTTGCCGATGTCTGTCGTGACCGCTACGGTGTTCGCGACATGGTTTGGCTCTGAAGCGGTTCTGGGGATTCCCGCCACTTTCGTCAAGGAGGGTTTTACCGGCGTGATCGCCGATCCGTTCGGTTCGGCCATGTGTCTGGTCCTGGTCGGCATTCTGTTTGCCAAGCGGCTGTACCGGATGAATCTCATGACGATCAGCGATTACTATCGCAATCGCTATGGCAGAACGGTCGAAATTATCGTATCGCTGTGTATCGTTATTTCCTATCTAGGCTGGGTCGCCGCCCAGATCAAGGCGCTCGGCCTGGTGTTCAATGTCATTTCCGGGGGCGTCATTTCCATGAATATGGGGATGGTGATCGGTTCTGTCAGCGTACTGGTCTATACCCTGATGGGCGGGATGTGGTCCGTTGCCATTACGGATTTCCTGCAAATGATCATTATCGTGATCGGTATTCTCTATATCGGTTGGGAGGTGTCCGGTATGGTCGGCGGTGCCGATGTCGTCATCCGGCATGCCGCCGAAGCTGGAAAATTGCGGATTTATCCGAAACCCGAATTGCGGGATATTCTCTGGTTTTTCGGCGCATGGATAACGCTGATGTTCGGGTCGATGCCGCAACAGGATGTTTTCCAGCGGGTGGCCTCGTCGAAAAACGAAAATGTGGCCAGAAACGCTTCGGTTGTCGGCGGTATTTTTTATTTGCTGTTCGCGCTGGTTCCGATGTTTTTGTGCTATGCCGCCACGCTGGTGGATCCTTCCCTGGTGGAACAGTATATCGATCAGGATTCACAGATGATCCTGCCGGTCATGATCATGACCTATATGCCTGTTTTCGCACAAGTCATGTTTTTCGGTGCGTTGCTTTCGGCGATCAAGAGCTGCGCCAGCGCCACATTGCTTGCGCCATCCGTGACTTTCTCGGAAAACGTTTTGAAGGAAATGTTTCCGAATCTGTCGGACAGGCAATCCCTGTTGATGATGCGTGTCGTGGTGCTTGTTTTTGCGGGAATCGTCACTATCTTTGCCATGAATACCGATTCAAGCATTTTCGAGATGGTGGAAAACGCCTACAAGATTACGCTGGTGGCGGCGTTCGTTCCGCTGATATTCGGATTTTTCTGGAAATATGCCAATAATCGTGGTGCGCTGACGTCTATCGTTTTCGGACTGACGGCATGGGTATTGATGGAGATTGTTTGCCCTGATGGCGTTTGTCCGCCGCAGCTTGTCGGGTTCGGAATGGGCATGATCGGTATGGTCGCAGGCTCCCTGTTGCCCGGACGAACCGGAAAAACGGCATGAGCCTGATTTCGTGTATTTATTGTTGAAAAGAACTATAATCTCGTGCTTACGGGATTTTTTGGAGTTGAAAATGCCAATTTATGCTTATCGTTGTGAAGAATGCGGTTTTTCCAAGGATGTTTTGCAAAAATTGTCTGACAAACCACTGACGGTTTGCCCTTCCTGCGGTAAAGAAAGTTTCAGGAAACAGCTGACGGCTGCCGCTTTCCAGCTGAAAGGAACAGGCTGGTATGAAACCGATTTCAAGAATGACCATGGCGGTCATGCTCATGCGGGTGGTTCGGCGTGCAGCTGTTGCCCGATGAGCAATCCGGATACCGGCACATGCGGTTGATATGAACAGGTCTGCGTGGTCAGACCTGTTTTTCGATGTCGGTGTTTCGGCGGCTTGCCGGCATTATGGTGTGAATGGGAATTTCGACAGATCACGAACCTTTACAGATCAATAGATAAAAAGTAGATAGTTATGTCCATGCGAACGAATTATTGTGGCCTTACCACCGAAGCATTGCTCGGTCAGACTGTAACCTTGTGCGGCTGGGTACACCGGCGTCGCGATCATGGCGGCATCATATTTATCGATATGCGGGATCGTGAAGGACTGGTTCAGGTCGTTTGCGATCCGGATCGTCCGGAAGTGTTCAAAGTGGCCGAATCGATCCGGAACGAATATTGCCTTCAGGTGACCGGTACGGTGCGTGAACGTCCGGCCGGTACGGCCAACGACAACCTGGCATCGGGCAAAATCGAGGTGTTCTGCGAAAAACTGGAAGTGCTCAATCCTTCGGTTACGCCTCCGTTCCAGCTGGACGATGAACATCTTTCCGAAACGACGCGCCTGACTCACAGGGTGCTTGATTTGCGTCGTCCGCAGATGCAGAACAATTTGCGTTTGCGTTACAAGGTCGCCATGGGGGTCCGTCGTTATCTGGATGAAAACGGTTTCATCGATATCGAAACGCCGATGTTGACCAAATCGACGCCGGAAGGTGCGCGCGATTACCTTGTCCCTTCACGCGTCAATCCGGGGGAATTTTTCGCATTGCCGCAGTCGCCACAGCTTTTCAAGCAGTTGTTGATGGTCGCCGGGTTCGATCGTTATTACCAGATCACGAAATGTTTCCGTGATGAGGATCTGAGGGCGGATCGCCAGCCTGAATTCACGCAGATCGATTGCGAAATGTCTTTTGTGGAAGAACAGGAAATCCGTGATCTCTTCGAAAACATGATTCGCCATATTTTCGCCACGACGCTGGGTACGGAATTGCCGAATCCTTTCCCGGTCATGACGTATGAAATGGCGATGTCGAAATACGGTTCCGACAAGCCGGATTTGCGCGTGAAGATGGAATTTACTGAACTGACGGATGTCATGAAGGACGTTCCGTTCAAGGTGTTCAGCAATGCGGCGAATATGCCGGGTGGCCGTGTGGCGGCATTGCTGGTTCCGGGTGGTTCGGCTGAAGGGTCCGGCATGCCGCGTTCGGAAATCGATGCCTATACGCAGTTCGTCGGTATTTATGGTGCCAAGGGACTTGCCTATATCCGTGTCAACGATATCAGCAAGGGCGCAGCCGGTTTGCAGTCGCCGATCGTGAAGAACCTGACGGATGAAGCGATCAAACAGATTCTGGAACGTACGGGTGCGAAGAACGGCGACCTGATTTTCTTTGGCGCGGACAAGGCACGGATCGTCAACGATGCATTGGGCGCATTGAGAAACAAGATCGGTTATTCCGATTTCGGTCAGGCTCACGGTCTGTTTGAAGATACCTGGAAACCGTTGTGGGTGATCGATTTCCCGATGTTTGAATATGATGAAGGTGAAAATCGCTGGGTTGCTTGCCATCATCCGTTTACTTCTCCGAAGGACGGCCATGAAGATTTCCTGGAAAGCGATCCGGGACGTTGCCGTGCCAAGGCATACGATATGGTATTGAACGGTTGGGAACTGGGCGGTGGCTCGATCCGTATCCACAAGGAAGATGTACAGAGCAAGGTATTCGGTGCGTTGAAGATCGGACCTGCCGAAGCCAAGGAAAAATTCGGCTTCCTGCTCGATGCCTTGCAGTATGGTGCCCCGCCGCACGGTGGCCTGGCTTTCGGACTGGATCGTCTGGTGACCCTGATGACCCGTTCGGATTCCATCCGCGATGTGATCGCGTTCCCGAAGACGCAGCGTGCGCAGTGTCTGCTGACGCAGGCGCCATCGGCGGTCAGCGAAAAACAGTTGCAGGAATTGCATATCCGTCTGAGAAAGATCGAAACGACACAACCTGCCTCTTGAAAGGAAAGGGAGCGAGATGCTCCCTTGTTTTTATTGTGAATGTGACATACAAGATTCCGCAGTCGGTTCTGGTCGTGATTTACACGAAAGAACTGGATGTTTTGCTGATCGAACGTGCCGATCGCCCGGGGTTCTGGCAATCGGTGACCGGGTCGCGTGATTCGCTTTCTGAGCCGCTTGAGCAGACAGCCGTGCGCGAGGTATTCGAGGAAACGGGGATACGGATCGTCACGACAGAACCTCATCCGGAACGTCATGAAGTGTCTTTCGATTGCCTGTGTGACTGGAAAACGGAGAATGTCTTTGAAATCTTTTCGGTCTGGCGTCACCGTTTTGCGCCCGGCGTGACGGAAAATACGGAACATGTTTACGGGCTTTTGGTGCCTGAGAAATTTCCGGTGGTTCTGGCACCGAAAGAACATCTGAATGCGGTCTGGCTTCCTTATCGGGAAGCAGCGGCGAAATGTTTTTCCTATACGAATCGTGATGCCATTTTGCAGCTGCCGGATCGTTCAGGGTGTCATGGCTGAATGCGTTATATAAAAAAGCCGGTTCATGCGAACCGGCTTTTTGTTGTGTGGAAGGCTTATTCGACTTTTGCCTGTTTCATGAGACCCATTTCATATTCCTGCCATTTCTTTTCTTCCAGGGCAGCCTTGATTTTCGGCTTGACCTGATTGAGCGTCGGCATGGTTGCCTTGCGTACATCGACTACCTTGAGGATATGGTAGCCAAACTGGGTTTTGACCGGGGTCTTGGAAGTCTGTCCTTTAGGCAGCGCAACCATGGCATCAGAGAAAGGCTTGATATAGTTGGATGGTGAGGCCCAGTTCAGATCGCCGCCATTGACGGCAGAGCTCTGGTCAATGGATTTTTCCTTGGCCAGTTTTTCGAAGTTGGCGCCTTTGTTGAGCTGGTTGATGATGTTTTGCGCTTCAGCTTCCGTTTTTACCAGAATATGCTTGACGTGGTACTGCTTGCCGTTTTGCTGGGAAGCGACACGGTCGTATTCCGCCTTGACTTCCTTGTCAGATACGGGATTCTTCTTCAGGTAATTCGCGCGCAAGGCATCGATCAGGATGCTGCGTCTTGCGAATTCCAGCTGTTTCTTGACTTCGTCGGTCGAGGCGATATTTTGTTTTTCGGCTTCCTGTACAAGGACTTCTCGCAAAACCAGCTTGTTTTTGACGTCCTGTCTTAACTGTGGGGTGTCTTTTTCACCATAGCTGACCAGTTCCTTGACCAGCGCGTCGGAATAGGAGGACGGAATCGGTTTGCCATTGACGACAGCCAGATTCTGGGCCAACGCAGCGGTGGACATGAGGGAAAGCGATACGGCGCTTAAAACCAGAGCCTTTTTGATCATGGGATTTCCTTGCGAATTGATGACATCAAAAAATATTACTGAAAAAAGTAACGGTTCGCCATTTTGTTGCAAAAAATTACAAAACATTTGCAGGCGGCGGTACGGTGTTTTTACTATACGCTTCTTTTGGTCAAAGTTTACGTGGCAAGTGACCGGATTTGGTGACAGAATAACTTTTTTCGGTTTCCTGCCGGATACCGAAGTGCCGTTGCGGCAGGGGTCCGGCTTTTCCTGTCAGGTTTCGCATGCAATGTCTTGTCAAAATGGTTCGTCTGTTGTTGGCCGCCTGGATCGGTATGTGCCTGAGTGTGGTGCATGCTGCGGATCCGGACAAGGTATTGCATTATGTTTTTACCGCTGCCGAAACCGGTTTCGATCCGGCTGTCGCGCATGATCTGTATTCCGCGCAGGTCATCAGCTCGATTTATGAAACGCTTTATACCTATGATTATCTGGCGCGTCCGGTGAAACTGGTTCCGCTGACGGCAAGCACGATGCCTCAGATCAGTCGTGACGGCAAAACCTATACCATTACCCTGAAAAAAGGGATTTATTTCGCGGACGATCCGGCTTTCGGCGGAAAAAAACGGGAATTGACGGCTGACGATTATATTTATTCGCTCAAGAGATTGCGTGATCCACGTGTCCGTTCGGCATGGAGCTGGTTGCTGGAAGGCAAGATCGCCGGCCTGGATGATGTCGCCGCGAGGGCGGCGAAAACGGGGCGTTTCGATTATGCCCGTACGGTTTCAGGAATGGAACGGGTTGACCGCTATACGTTCCGGATTCATTTGAACAGACCCGATTACAATCTGACCCATATTCTGGCGCATTTTCCGACCGGAGCAGTGGCCCGGGAAGTGGTGGAGAAATATTCGGGCGATGGCGGGCAGATCATGGCAAATCCTGTCGGAACGGGGCCTTACAGACTGGTGCAATGGCAGCGAGGCTCGAAAATCGTCCTGGATGCCAATCCGGATTACCGGGGATTTATCTGGCAGTTCGAGGCCTCGGCCGATCCGGACGACAGGAAAATCGTTGCGGATATGCAGGGCAAGCGGATGCCGCAAATCGGTCGTGTGGTGATCGACGTTATTCCGGAAGACCAGTCGCGCTGGCTGGCTTTCCAGAATCGCGAGATCGATTTGTTCAGTCTGGAAGGACCGCTTGCGCCGAAAGCGCTGGATAACGGTCGTTTGAAGCCCGATCTGGTGGCACGTGGTATCCGATTGTCGCGTATCGTGGAACCGGAACTGACACAATATTATTTCAATATGCGCGATCCGGTCGTCGGCGGGCTTTCAAAAGAAAAAATCGCATTGCGGCGTGCGATTGCCATGGCCCATAATGTTCAGGAAGAAATCGATGTGATCTGGAACGGTCAGGCGCAGTTGCTGGAATATCCGGTGCCGCCCGGAATTGCGGGACATGACCCGGCGTACAAGAGCAGTATCCGGTATGAACCGGATGTCGCCAATGCATTGCTGGACCGTTTCGGTTATCGTATCGGTGATGATGGCTGGCGGCAGCAGCCTGATGGCAAGCCGCTGGTGATCGTTTTTTCGGCAAGGGCCGATTCGACCGGTCAGCAGCAGCTTGAAATGTGGAAAAAAACCTTTGACCGGCTCCATATCAGAATGGAAAGCGACAAAAGGCTTTTTCCGGATATGCTCAAGGCAGAAAAACAGTGTCGCCTGATGATGCGTACCAGCAACTGGATCGCAGATTATCCGGATGGCAGCAATTTCATGCAGCTTTTTTATGGACCGCATGTCGGACAGAGCAATCATGGCTGTGTGGAAATACCCTTGTACGACCGGCTTTATGAGGAGTCGGCTGGCTTGCCGCAGGATGCGCGGCGTGATTTGCTGTATCACAAAATGGCAAGGGTTCTGGAGGTTTATACACCGATGCGCATAGGCTATGCACGTTACCGGAATATGCTGGTACAGCCTTATGTGATCGGTTACAAGAAACATCCCGTCATGCATAATGAATGGGTTTATATGGATATGGATAACGGCAGGCGGTAAGGGCGTTGCCGGCGCAGGTTGTCCATGGTGAAACGATGTGAATGAAATGCTGAATTTATGAACAAACGAGTACCCGTATTGAAATCCTTGGTGTGTGTCTTGTCGCTGGCTTTTTCGGCGATGGCTGTCGCGTCTAACGAGCGGCCGGTGTTGCCATTGCCTCAGGCAGGCGAGATCGGAACGCAATGCACCGCTTCTCTGGAAACATTGAAACAGAAAGTTTCCGAACTGGAAAACATTCCTGTCGAAACGGAAGAAGGTGCGGATGCTTTTCGCAAGGGATGGAACAATTTGCAGATCGGGATAGAAAATCTTCAGGGGCCCATGGCGTTGTTGAGTCAGGTGTCGCCCGACGCCGATGTCCGTCAAAATGCGGATGCCTGTTCGATCGATGTGCAGCGTTTCATTACGGATTTGTACCAGAACGGGAAGTTGTACCGGAATATGCGCATTGTCCGAGTCAATGATGATGAAGAACGGAAATGGCGGCAGGACAATGTCAGCGCCTATGAGGATGCGGGTGTGTCCCTGATGCCTGAAAAACGCCAGCGGGTGCGCCAGATTCTGTCCAGACTGGCGGAGATCGATCAGGAATTCAACAGGAATATCCGTGAAAACAGGACAAGGCTGACTTTTACGCCGTATGAGTTGCAGGGATTGCCAAAGGAGTATATCGACAGGGTGCCGCGCGACGAGAAGGGCAATTTCCTCCTCGGGTTTTCGTATCCCGAATATATTCCGTTCATGCAGTATGCGGAAAACGACAAGGCGCGTGAACGGTACCGTTTCGCTTTCATCAACCGGGGAACACCGGCCAATCTCAAGCTGTTGCAGGAAGCGGTCAATTTGCGTCACGAAATGGCGGTGCTCTCGGGCTATCGCAGTTTCGCCGATTTCGCATTGCGCCGGCGCATGGCGAAAAAACCTGTGGCGGTGGACAAGTTCCTCGAGGATGTCCGGAAAATCGTGGTGGCTCAGGAAAAACAGGAGCTCGACGAACTGAGCGCCTTCAAGGCCGCTGTAAGGCAGATTCCGCTGAATCAGGCCGAAATCAAACGCTGGGATACCAACTACTGGCTGCAAAAGGTCAAGCAGGTGCGTTATAACATCGACCAGAACGTATTGCGCCAGTATTTCCCGACCCAGGCGGCCATGGAATGGGCGATGGGGCTTGCCAGTCAGCTTTATGGGATCGAGTTCAGACAGGCCGATGTTCCTGTCTGGCATTCCGATGTGTTGTATTACGACGTGATCGATACCACGACAGACAAGCAGATCGGTGGCATTTATCTGGATATTTATCCGCGTGAGGGCAAGTATGGTCATGCGGCGGCTTTTCCGGTACAGGGATCCAGTACGATGGAAAACCGGTTGCCCATTTCGGTACTGGTCGCCAATTTCAACCGGTATGGTCTGGATATGGACGAGCTGGAAACGTTGTTGCATGAATTCGGGCATGTATTGCATGGCGTGATGTCGAAAACACGGTTTGTCGAACAGTCAGGTACCAGTGTGGAACGGGATTTTGTCGAGGCACCTTCCCAGATGTTCGAGGAATGGGCGCATGATTATGAAGCCTTGTCCCTGTTGCCGACCTATTGCGGCAATGCTTGTCCGAAGATCGACAGGGATATGCTGAGACGGCTCAATGAAGCGCGGCGTTTCGGACAGGGTATTTTCTATTCGCGACAGACATTGTATGCGCAATACGATATGAAGATATATGGCGACAAGCCGGTCGATGTCATGGATACCTGGGTGGAAATGGAGGGGAACACGCTTCAGGGTTATGATCAGGGTACCCAGTTTCCGGGGCAGTTCGGACATGTCGTCAGTGGTTATTCGGCGGGATACTATGGTTATCTCTGGTCGAAAGTGCTGGCGCTGGATATGCTCTCGCGCTTCAATGGCCAGCTGATGAATCCGCAGGTCGGGAAGTTTTACCGGAAAGCGATTCTGGAACGGGGAAGCGAATTGCCTGCCGACCGGATGGTCCGGTATTTTCTGGGACGTTCGCCGGACAGTACCGCGTTTTATGAAGACATTCGCGGTCTTGAACCGGCGAAATAGCGCATCGAGCCGGTCGTGACCGGCACGATGCTGGTGAGTATCCCGACAGGAAACGTCACATACTATGTTGCCTTATCTGATCCGTCGTCTCTGGCAGATGATCCCGACTCTTCTGGGAGTGCTGTTGCTGGTTTTTCTGCTTTTCAACTGGGTCGGGGGGGATCCTGCCTATGTGCTGGCCGGAAAAATTTCCAATCCCGAACAGATCGCGAATATTCGCAGGCAACTGGGGATCGATGAGCCGCTGTATGTACAGCTCTGGATATTTTTGAAACAGACAGTCTGTTTCGATTTCGGAAACAGCTGGAGTACCGGTGAATCCGTTTCCAGTATCATTTTGTCGCGTCTCGGGCCTTCGCTGATTTTGCTGGTCCCGCTGACGATTCTGGAAACGGGGCTGGCCATTGCACTGGGGTTGGCGGTCGCCTATGTGCGCGGTTCGCTGACCGATCGCATGATCATGATCGTTTGCACTATCGGGATGTCGGTCAGCATTCTGGTCTATATCATCGTTTTCCAGTACTGGCTGGCATACAAGCTGGGATGGTTTCCTGTGCAGGGATGGGGCGGTGGCTGGCTGGAGAACCTGTTCCGGTATGCTTCGTTGCCGATACTGATTCTGCTGGTAGTCAGCATCGCACCCAATCTTCGTTTGTACCGGACGTTCATGCTCGATGAAATCGGGCAGGATTATGTCAGGACGGCGCGTGCCAAAGGCGTGTCGGAGAAAAGGATTTTGTGGGTCCACGTATTGCGCAATGCGGCGATTCCGATCATTACCTACGTGATGTCGAATTTGCCGTCGTTGCTGATCGGCGCGTTTCTGGTCGAACGCTTCTTTTCCATACCCGGTATCGGTCGGGAAATCATTCTGGCTGTGGAACGGAGCGATTTTCCGGTGATCAAGGCCATTACGGTATATGTCGCCATTGCGACGATGTTTTTCAATCTTGCCGCGGATTTGCTGTATCAGAAGATCGATCCGCGTGTGCGTTTGCGGTGATGGGTATGACAAACCGGAAAGCGCAGTCCGACGGATTGTGGAAACTGACATGGAAACGCCTGAAGGCGGACAGGGTCGCCATGTGTTCGATGGGGATCGTTCTGCTTTTTCTGGCGATGATCGTGCTGTCGGCATCAGGCCTCGTCGCGTCGGACTGGTCAAGGGAAGTGGGTGTTCACTATGCACCGCCTGATTTTATCGGTGTACAGGCGGAAGATGGATCGGAACGGGCGGCAGAAGTGCCGGCGGCCGATTTGCCACCAGAAAATCCGGCTGATCCGTTAAGGGATGTATTGCGCAAATTGCGGAAATCGATGTCGTCCGGGCAAGCGGTCTTTGATGATTACGGTATCGCCGATCCGTTGCAGGAAGAACTCGATGTTATTCGTCAGGCACAACAGGACGGTGGGATAACGTCTGGCAATGAAGAAGGTCGCCTCAAAACGCTGCCGTTCGGTGCGGACAAGTGGGGGCATGATGTCATCAAGAAAACGGTCAAGGGTTCTGAAACGTCCATTCTTGTCGGCCTGGTCGCTGCGTTGGTCGCGACAGTGCTGGGCACGCTTCTGGGTGCTTTTGCAGGATATTTCGGCGGTTGGCTCGATGATTTGCTCAACTGGTTTTATAACGTGTTTACTTCGATTCCGTATTTGTTGCTGATTCTGGCGGTGGCCGCCGTATTGCAAAGCAAAGGAGTGCTGACGATCATTCTGATTCTGGGACTTACAGGATGGACCGGTGTGTTCCGTCTCGTTCGCGCCGAGTACATGAAGCACAAGGAGCGGGAATACGTACTGGCGGCCAGCACGATCGGTGCATCGGACTGGCGAAAAATGTTCATGCATATCTTTCCCAATGTCAGTCATATTTCACTGGTGCAGATGTCGATTTTGTCGGTCGGATTCATCAAGTCGGAAGTGATTCTGAGCTTTCTCGGTTTCGGGGTTCCGGTCGGTGTGGTTTCATGGGGCAGTATGCTCAACGAAGCACAAAACGAACTGATTCTCGGAAAGTGGTGGCAACTGGCTGCTGTGACCGCGGCCATGGCTGTGCTGGTGACGGCGTTGTCGCTGTTTACCGACGGCTTGCGTGATGCACTGGATCCGAAACTGAAACAGGGGGATGCATGAACGGTACCAGGTATCAGCACCTTCTGGAAGTGGACAATTTGCGGGTCTCGTTCAGGACAGGCAAAAAGACTTTTTTCGAGGCGGTCAAAGGCATTTCTTTTGTCGTTCCGGCAAACAGCACGGTTGCGCTGGTCGGTGAATCGGGAAGCGGAAAATCGGTCAGTGCGTTGGCGATCATGGGATTGTTGCCGCCTGAAAATGTCGTGATCGACGCCTCTTCGGATATCCGTTACAGGGGCGAGAGCCTTCTCGGCATGACGCCTAGGGAACGGCGGAAATTGTGTGGTTCGGAAATTTCCATGGTGTTCCAGGAACCGATGTCGTCACTGAATCCTGTGTTTACCGTAGGTGCGCAGATCGGTGAGGTGCTTCGCCTGCATATGGGAATGGATGCGCGGCAGGCGAAAAGAAGGGCGGTCGAATTGTTGCATGAGGTCGGCATCGTGGATCCGGAACACAAGGTGGATGCCTATCCGCACCAGTTGTCCGGCGGACAACAGCAGCGGGTCATGATCGCCATGGCGATTGCCTGTGAGCCACAGCTTTTGATCGCAGATGAACCGACGACAGCGCTGGATGTGACGATACAGCGGCAGATTATCGGGCTGATTCAGGCGTTGCAGCGCAAACGTCATATGTCTGTACTGTTCATTACGCATGATTTGCAGCTGGTATCGGAAATCGCGGATGAAGTTATCGTCATGCGTTATGGGGAAATCCGTGAGCAGGCCAGCGCGCAGGCGGTTTTCGAGCATCCATCGCATCCTTATACAAAGGCATTGCTGTTGTGCCGTCCGCCGATGGATGCGCGCCCGAATCACCTGCCTGTGATCGAGGATATCATGGCTTCGGGTGGCGAGTCGCTTGCGGGTGGCCCGGACAGGGTCAGGGGATATGCCGAAGAGGATGAAGTCGTCCTGGATGTGCGGCATTTGAGCAAGCATTTCGAGATCAGGGACGGTTTTTTTCGCAAGCGGGTATTTGAAGCGGTCCGTGACGTATCGTTTACGTTACCACGTCGCAGGACGCTTGGTATCGTCGGCGAGTCGGGATCGGGAAAGACTACGCTGGGTCTGACGCTCATGCGTTTGCACAAGGCGACGGCCGGTCAGGTCCTGTTTAAGGGAGACGATATTCTGGCCATGACTGACAGGGAATTCATGCCGTACCGGCGGCGGATACAGATCGTGTTCCAGAATCCCTATGCATCGCTCAATCCGCGCTTTACGGTCGGACAGATTTTGATGGAACCGATGACGATCCACAGAATCGGCGATTCGTCTGCCGAACGGCAGGAAATGGCGTTCGACTGGTTGCGCAGGGTCGGTTTGCCGACAGATGCGTTTTACCGTTATCCTCATGAGTTTTCAGGTGGACAGCGCCAGCGGATCGCCATTGCGCGTTGCCTGACGATGCAGCCGGAAGTTCTGGTGTGCGATGAGTCTGTTTCGGCTCTCGATGTCTCGGTACAGGCGCAGATTCTCAATCTGTTGCAGGATTTGCAGGACGAATTCGGTTTGTCGTATCTGTTTATTTCCCATGATTTGTCCGTCGTGAAATATATGGCGGACGAAGTGATGGTCATGCAGCATGGCCAGGTTGTCGAAACGGGGCAGTCCGATGCATTGTACCGTCATCCTGTCCATCCCTATACGCAGGCATTGCTGGCGGCGGTTCCCAAAGACCGGTATCGCATGAGGGCCGGATGACGGAGATGTTTTTCGTCGGTACCGGTGGTGTGTACCGGTGGTGTGTTTTCCGGCGACATCACCGGATGTATTCGTATCGTCCGGTTTGAGGTCATCAAGTACGCAGGAGTTATGGCGCTTTCCGCATCGATTTTCAAGGCGACTGTCCGGATCGACGATATGGACAGGTCGCATTATGGTACTTATTCACTGACGTTGGCACGGCATCCGTCCGAGACAGATGAACGCATGATGGTGCGTTTACTGGCGTTTATGTGTTATGCCGATGAAAGGCTCTCGTTTACGAAAGGTTTGTCTGAAACGGATGAGCCCGATTTGTGGATGCATGACTTGCAGGGGCAGGTTGCGTTGTGGATCGAAACCGGTACGCCGACCTTGCGTCGTGTCGTGTCCGCCTGTCGCAAGGCTGAACGGGTCGTGGTGTTCGCTTACGGGCGCAGCGTCATGCAATGGTGGCGCAAAAACGGGGCGGATTTCGGGAAAATGGGCAATCTCGATGTCGTTTGTCTGCCGGAAGCGTTGACAGATTTTATGGTTGCTCGTGTGCATCGTACGATGCAGTGGCAGTGTCTGGTTCAGGACGGACAAATGACCGTCATGGATGAGAAGGATGCCTTTGAGTGGGATTTGCAGGGCAGTATCGGCCCGTCTGCATGCAAGGCTGACCCGTGATATATATCACGGGTCGGGATGGGCATGGTTATGCCAGCAGCTGACGCAGCCAGTCTCCGAGGTCATTGACTTCGGTGAGGGACATGGTATGGGTCATGTGGTAGGCGTTCCAGCTGACATTGTAGTTCAGCGCGCGCAGCAGTCGCATGCTATCTTCTCCACGCGAGAACGGGACGACTTCATCCTCTGTGCCATGAGCCAGAAAGATCGGGGTGTCCTGATTGGCGGGATGGCGTTCTTCAGGAAAAGAATAAATCAGCGGGACATAGCCGGACAGCCCGATGATGCCGCCCAGTTTTTCCGGGAAGCACAGGCCGGTATAAAGTGCCATGGCGCAACCTTGCGAGAAGCCGGCAAGCAATATCCGGTCATAAGGTACGCCGCGTTTTCTTTCCTGTTCGATCAGGCCGGTGATGAGACGTTGTGACTCATGGACACCTTCGGTGTCTTCCATGTCCGAATCTTCAAAACCACTGTAAATATCGAACCATGCGCGCATCGGATAACCGGCATTGGCCGTAATCGGGCGTTCCGGAGCGTGCGGGAAAATGAAACGGATAGGCGGGCATCCTGTGAGGTCGAATTCCTGAACCAGTGGAATGAAACTGGATCCGTGATCTCCCAGACCGTGCATCCAGATGATGCTGGTTTGGGGGTCGGCGCCGGTATCGGTCTGGCTGTATTGCAAAAAGGTTCTGTTCATTGTTTTTCTCGTCGGTTAAACAGGTGGAAAAAACGGGTCAGCTGGTTTTGGTTTCCGGACGCCATGCCTTGCATATAGCTTCGTTCGTTTCGATGGCGGGGCCACCGATGAGTTCGATGCAGTAGGGGATAGCGGTGAAAATGCCGGGTTCGGTGATATTGCCGTCGGCATCGCGTACACCTTCCAGCGTCTGGCGGATGGCGGCCGGGCGGCCCGGAAGATTGAGGATCAGGGATGCGTGATCCGGCCGTTCGCAGATGACGGCGACTTGTCTGGACAGTACGGCAGTCGGCACGAAATGCATGCTGATCTGGCGCATCCGTTCGGCGATGCCTGGCAATTCACGGGTGCCGACAGCCAGAGTCGCGTCCGGTGTCTGGTCGCGACGGGAAGGCCCGGTTCCGCCGGTCGTGAGGATCAGCGAACAGCGATCTTCATCGACCAGTTCGTGCAAGGTTTTTTCGATCTGTTCACGGTCGTCCGGTATCAGACGGGTTTCGAGCCAATATGGCGATGTGATCGCATGTGCCAGCCAGTCCTGCAATGCGGGAATGCCCAGATCGGGGTAAGTGCCGTTGTAGGCACGATCCGATATGGAAACGAGACCGATCGAGATATCTCCGGGTTTATGGTTCATGGTTTTCCTCACTTTCCGTATCATGTAAGACGGTTTTTGCCGGTGATGGTTCTGTCATGATTTGTCTGAGTAGACGGTATATTTCACGATAGGCTTTCGGGGGTTTGCCACCTGAAATTTCTTTTCGCGCATTGCGGATGAGCGTTCGCAGTTGCTGGACGTCCGCATGGGGATAGCGTTGCATGAATTCCGTGAGTGCCGTTTCTTGCGAGAGCAATTTCTCGCGCTGGTTTTCCAGCGCGTGCATGAATACCGTATCCGCACGGGATTGTCCCTTCCAGCTTTCGACGGCTTCGTTGATCCTGGCGATGTCTTCTTCATCAAGCGAGCGCATGAGCTTGCCGACGTATTGCAACTGACGTCTTCTGCCTTCGTGGTTTTTGATGCGGCGGCATTCGGAAATGGCATTTTGCAAATCATCTGGTATGCCGATGCGGCCGACACGCTCGGCCGATGCATCGACCAGTTGCTCACCAAGTTTTTGCAATGCGGTCATTTCGCGTTTGCGTTGCGATTTGGAAGGGCGGTCGTATTCTTCTCCGAATTCTTCGGACTGGAAACCGCAGTTGCCTCTGTTGGAATTTGGCATAATCGGACTTCTGTGTAAGGTCATTAAATCATTTGTATTTGGCTGCTATCATAACAGCCTTGACAATACCTTCAATAAGATAATCATCATGGTCGATCCCGATTTCATTTACACAAGCGATCAGTTGAAACAGATCGCCGAGGATACATTGCGTTATGCACGACAAAAGGGCGCATCCGGTGCAGCTGTCGGTGTGAGCGAGGGAAATGGTCTTGCCGTCAGCGTGCGCAAGGGGGAAATCGAGACGATCGAGAAAAACCGGGACAAGGGGATCGGTGTAACCGTTTTTATCGGAAAAAAACGGGGCAATGCGACGACATCGGATTTTTCGCTCCAGTCTTTGAAACAGACAGTCGATGCCGCGTATAACATCGCGTCGTTTACGTCCGAGGATGCCGCAGCCGGATTGCCCGAGGCGGATATGCTGGAACGACATCCGATGGAGTTGTCGCTTTATTATCGCTGGCCGATCGGTACGGAAGAAGCCGTCGAACTGGCACGACGTACCGAAGCTGCCGCCTTCGATACCGACAAGCGGATCACCAACAGTGAAGGCGCCAGTGTCAATGTGCAGCATTCGCACTTCATTCTCGCCAACAGCGAAGGGTTTGTGGGCGGTTATCCAGCCTCAAGCCATTCTTTCTCGGTGGCACCGATCGCGATGTCAGGCGGCAATATGCAGCGTGATTACTGGTATACCGCTTCACGTGATCCTGATCGGCTGAAATCGCCTGAAGAGGTCGGTCAGCGTGCAGCACGTCGTGCGCTGGCAAGATTGGACGCCCGACAGATCGGAACGCGGAAATGTCCGGTATTGTTCGAGGCGCCGGTTGCGATCGGGTTGCTCAATTCGTTTGTTTATGCCATTTCAGGGGGAGCGTTGTATCGCAAGTCCAGTTTTCTGGTGGATTCGCTAGGAAGACAGGTGTTCCCGGAACATATCGGGTTGCTTGAAGACGCGCATGTCAAAGGGGCGATGGGGTCGGCACCGTTCGATGACGAAGGTGTCAGGACGGGACGGCGGCAGATTGTGGAAAACGGCAGGGTATGCGGCTACTTTTTGTCGACGTATTCGGCACGAAAACTGGGAATGCAGACGACAGGCAATGCCGGTGGTTCACATAATCTGGTGTTGTCGTCGTCATTGACCGGAGCGGGCGATGATTTCGATGCCATGTTGAAAAAAATGGGAACCGGTCTGGTCGTGACTGAATTGATGGGACAGGGTATCAATTATGTGACCGGTGACTATTCACGTGGTGCTTCCGGTTTCTGGGTGGAAAACGGTGTGATCCGGTATCCGGTGCAGGAAATTACGGTGGCAGGCAATCTGAAAGATATGTTCGCGCATATCGTCGCCGTCGGTGACGATACTCTGATTCGAGGAGCCAAGCAGTCCGGGTCGATTCTGATCGAAGAGATGACGGTCGCCGGTGTCTAGGCAGCAAAAACTGTGCGGCTTCATGCTCAGGTGACAGGTTCCCGGAAACTTTCCAGTGCTTCTCGCCAGTATCCGATGTCAGTGTGTGCATGGGTTTGAATGGGGGAATGTTCCCAGCCGACGACTTGTCGAATACCGTGAAGGGCATTGACGGCCCAGATTTCACGGTGGTTCAGTTCGTGCGGTTTGCGCATCCGGCAGGCAACGGGGATTTTGTGACGGTCGGCGATATGCAAAATGAGTCGGCATGTAATGCCCGGCAGAATCCTGCATGAGGGCGGTACATGGCAGAGTGTGCCGTTTTCCCACCACATGATCGAGCTCGTCAATCCTTCGAGAACATATCCCTTTGGGGTCGTGATCAAGGCTTCTTCTGCACCTGAAGACAGGATGTCGCGACGCATGGCGATACATTGCGCCAGATCCGGGCCTTTGTGACGTGGCATTTTCCGGAAATCAGTGAGATAACCGTCATGAAGGCGGATCGTGTGGCGGATTGCAGGTGCCTTGCGGAGTCGGAACTGGAAAACGGGACGACGGAAGGAACCGGCCAGTTCAATGCGCGGGAACCAGAGACCGGCTTCAGGAATGCATGCCATCGCGGCATCCCAGAACGGGGTGATATCCCGTTCATGTATCGTGGTCAGCGACAGGACGCTCGACAGAAAACGTTGACGGTGCCAGTGCAGTGCGCGGGTCTGTCCGTCCCTTACGAGCCATGAATCGGCGATGCGCAAGACGGTTTCCGGTGCATCGACAGGAACAAGCGTTTTTCCGGGATGGTACTGGTAGATGACTTCAGCAGACATGATTTCAGGGTGTTGAGGTGTCGTCGGCAAAACCGGTCTGGAACAGATCGAGAAAGGCTTTGGCCTTGATGCGGGTTTCCTCGAATTCTTCTTCAGGGGTGGACAGCGCAGTGATGGCACCTCCCACGCCGAACGTCATGGTACCGTGCGACATGACGAGTGTGCGGATGACGATGCTCAAATCCACGGCGCCGCACAGGGAAAAATACCCGATGACACCGGAATAGATGCCGCGGGCGCCTCCTTCGAGTGAGTCCAGTATCTGCATGGTGCGCAGTTTGGGGGCACCGGTCATGGAACCGCCCGGAAAGGCGGCACGGATGCACTGGCATGGCGAGGAATCTTCGCGAATGGTGGATGTGATGGTACTGACCAGCTGGTGGACAGTCTGGTACGATTCAATGGCGAACAGTTTCGGTACCTTGACGCTGCCGGGGGTTGCCGTTAGTCCCAGATCATGTCGGACCAGATCGACGATCATCAGGTTTTCCGCCAGTTCTTTTTCGCTGGATACCAGCGACTCGTACAATTGTCTGTCTTTTTCCGGGTCTGCCGATCTGGGGCGCGTTCCCTTGATCGGTTTCGATTCGGCGATGCGGTCGCCGGAAATTTTCAGGAAACGTTCCGGTGAACAGCTCAGGATGTACAGGTCGCCCAGTTGAAGGTATGCCCCATAGGGACTGGGGTTGTTGCGGCGCAGAATACGATATGCCGTCCAGGGATCGGCATCCGTGTGTCCGACAGCTGTATTGGTGAGGCAGACTTCATAGGTATCTCCCTGACGGATGTATTCCTGACTTTTCCGGATCAGGTCGATGTAAGTCTGTTTGTCGTGTCTGAGCCGGAAGGGTGCCTTGATGGGAAGATGCGATGGCAAGTCGGGCAGGTGGCTGTCGTCTGGCCGGAATGAACGAAACCGGTTCGCCATATCGTCCAGCCATTTCACGGCGTTTCCGGTCACGTTTTTTTCGGACAATGCCAGCAGATGAATTTGTTTTTCCTGATGATCGATGACGATGCCGCGATCGCAAAACAGCAGGATGGCGTCCGGATACGGTGACGGGTGTGGGCGTTCTTTCGTTCCGTCCGCTTTCATTTCGTAGCCGATATACCCCATCCATCCCAGCGTGAATTCAAATGGAATGTCGATGCCATCGCGGGGGATGCGTTTTTTCGCCAGATCTTCTTCAAGCCATTCGAAAAGGGAATGACGGACGGTATGGGTACCGGAGGAATCCGTTATCTGGATGCTTCGGGTTGCGATATCGGCTTTGGCGATACGGCCGGGTGTCCCACCGGCGCATCCCATGAAAGAAAATCTTCCCGATCCGTAGCCGTTGCGGTTGCTGTCGAGCCAGATGGCATGGGGATGATGTCTGAAGCAGGTATCGAACAGGTATTCGCTGTCGAGTTCGTATGACAGGCGACGGTGGTGCAGGACAAGTGAGGTGCGTTCCCGGCAGATCGACCGGGCTGAAATGGCAGGTTTTGGCGGTGAAGCGACAAACGGGCTTCTGTCATGGCGCAGGTTCCATTCTTTTGTCAGCGTGTCGAAGTTTTCAAAAATCCGGTGGCCGAATGCCGTTCCGATGGATTCCGGATGGAATTGCACGCCCCATTGTGGCAAGGTACGGTGGCTGACAGCCATGATGGTGCCATCTTCCGCATGGGCTGTGGCAACCAATGTTTCCGGGAGTCTGTCCACGGCCAGCGAATGGTATCGGACGGCAGTAAATGGGGAAGGAATATGCTCGAACAGACCGGTGCCATCGTGTGTGATGCGTGAGTATCTGCCGTGACGTGCATGGATGGCAAGATCGACATGGCCGCCATGAAGGTGGCAGATGCCCTGATGCCCCAGACAAATGCCGAGTACCGGTACGGTGTTTTGCAGAATGGCATCGCGACAGATGCCGAAATCACGGTCGTGATCCGGCCGTCCTGGACCAGGCGAGATCACGATGTTGTCGAATTGTTGCAATATATCCGGGTGCCAGTCGCGTGCATCGTTGGGTATGACGGTCGGTGCACAGCCGTTGACGGCCAGAATCAGATGGTAAAGGTTGCTGGTAAAGGAATCGTAATTGTCGATCAGCAGGGTTCTAGTCAATTTTGCGTTTCTCCGGCGGATGGCGCAGGACGAGCGATACGGAATGTGGCCGGTTTGCGGGTACGGTTGGAGCCTGCAACCATATCGAAACGGAACAGACGGCATTCGATCGGGCCGTTGTAAAAAGGTGTTTTGCGTGATTCTTTCAGGCGAAGCAGTCTCGGAACGTTGAAATCGGCGGTAAACAGGAAAACGGTCCAGCCCGGAAAACGCTGTTTGAGGGTGGTTCCGAATGCCTGGTAGAAACGGATGGCTCTCTCGTTTTCTTCCAGATTGCGGTTGCCACGCACGCCGATACGTTCGCCGTATGGCGGATTGGTCAGGATGATGCCGGGTTTTTCGGTCGGCAGACGGATTTCCTGCGCTTCGATCTGGTGAAGCGGAATATCGAAAGTGATGCCGGCCGCTTTCAGGTTGTGGCGGGTCATGTCCAGCATGTCGCCGGAGATGTCGCTGCCGAAGATCGACGGTTCCATCGGTGCCGGGTTGAGGCGAACTGCCGATTTCATGGCCTGCCATTTTTCACGATCGAACCCGGTGAATTTTTCAAACGAGAAGGTGCGGTTGAGTCCGGGGGGAATGCCCAGCATGATTTGTGCCGCTTCTATCAGAATGGTGCCCGATCCGCACATGGGGTCCAGCAGCGGGATGCCGGGTTTCCAGCCTGCGGTTCTCAGCAGTCCGGCGGCAAGGTTTTCACGCAGTGGTGCATCACCTGTTTCATGACGCCATCCGCGTTTGAACAGGGCTTCGCCTGAAGTATCCAGATACAGGGTGACGTTGTGCGCGTCCAGAAAAGCGGCGATACGGATATCGGGTGTATGAGTGTTGACGGAAGGTCGGGAGCGGGTAAAACTCCTGAAACGGTCCACAACACCGTCCTTGATGCGCAGGGTGGTGAAGTTCAGACTTTTCAGTGGGGAACGGATTGCGGTGATATCGATACGGATCGTGTTTTCCACACCGAACCATGTTTCCCATGGTTGTTTGACAGCCAGACGGTATATGTCTTCCTCATGGCGATAGGATGACTGTGCGACACGTTGCAAGACGCGCGATGCAATGCGCGAATACAGGTTGATCAGCCAGCCGTCATGCTGCATGCCGGAACAGTGGACGCCGCCCGGAATGGTCTGGTGAATATGGAGCGTATCGCTTTTGCCGGCGATTTCCTGCAGTTCTTCGGCAAGGGCGGCCTCAAGTCCTCGCGGACAAGGGCAAAAATAGGAATGGATTGTCGGCATATCGGTTACCTGTTGACCGTGTGGATGGATTATTTCCGGATTTCGCCATGTCCCAGTACGACATATTTCATGGAAGTCAGTCCTTCGAGACCGACGGGACCACGCGCATGCAACTTGTCGTTCGAAATGCCTATTTCCGCCCCCAGACCATATTCGAAACCGTCTGCGAAGCGGGTTGACGCATTGACCATGACAGAGGACGAATCGACTTCCCGCAGAAAACGGAGGGCGTGACTGTAGTTTTCCGTGATGATGGCATCGGTATGTTTGGATGAATAACGATTGATATGGCCTATCGCTTCGTCGAGGTTGTTGACGATACGGACAGACAGGATTGGTGCCAGATATTCGGTTTCCCAGTCGGCTTCGGTTGCACGTGCCAGATAGGGGTAATCGTAAAGAATTTCGTATGCCTTTTCATCGCATCTCAATTCGACTTCTTCGTCATGGTATCGTTTTGCCAGCATGGACAAGGCTTCCAGTGCCACGTTTTTGGAAACCAGAAGCGTTTCCATTGTATTGCAGGTCCCGTAGCGCTGGCATTTCGCGTTGAAGGCGATTTCGGCAGCTTTTTCAAGATCCGCGCAATCGTCGATGTAGATGTGGCAGATGCCGTCCAGATGCTTGATCATGGGGATTTTCGATTCGCGCATGAGCCGTTCGATCAGGCCTTTGCCTCCGCGTGGTACGATGACATCGACGTATTCGGTCATGGTGATAAGCTCGCCGACGGCGGCACGGTCGGTTGTTTCGATCACTTGTACGGCCTGTTCCGGCAAACCGGCGTGCTTCAGGCCTTCACGCACGAGCGATGCCAGTACCTGATTGCAATGAATGGCTTCGGAACCACCGCGCAGGATGGTGGCATTACCGCTTTTGATGCACAGGCCCGCGGCATCGACGGTCACGTTGGGACGTGCTTCGTAAATGATGCCGATGACGCCAAGGGGTACACGCATCTGGCCTACTTGTATGCCAGACGGACGCAAGCGAAGATCGGTGATTTCGCCGATAGGATCGGAAAGGGAAGCGATTTGTTCCAGCCCGGCAGCCATGGTTTCGATGGCTTTTTCCGAGAGGGTCAGACGATCCAGCAGTGCCGGTTCCAGACCGTTCTCTGCGGCGATGTCGAGATCTTTTTGATTGGCGGCGCGCAGTTGTGCGACATCACGACGAATCGCTTCGGCGATATATCGCAAAGCGCGGTTTTTGGTGTCGGTGTCCGCCCTGGCCATTTCGCTGGCGGCTTTGCGGGCCTGTTGCCCGATCCGGGTCATGTAACTTTTAATGTCCATTGTCGCGTATATGGTTGGTGGCTGGAAAAAATAACGTTACCATCGAGCGGGTATCCGTTCAAGGGTGTGCCAGTGACAAGCCCAGTTGTGTCAGAGCATCCCATGCATCGTCCATCCATGACGCCGAATGCAATCCCTTGATGATCCGGTCGATTTGTGCTGTTTGCTGCAAGGCGGTACGGATATCCTGTTTGTCAAGACGGTTTACAGCCGCTTGCATCAGACGTTCTCTGGGACCCCACAGGCGGAGCGTTTTGGCGATGCCGGAAAAGGATTGTCCGTTTTCAAGTGCGATCTTGCATTTGAGCAACGTCCGTATTTCTTCGGTGAATGTCCAGAGTATGAGCGGCAGCGGTTCGCCTTCGCCTTTCAGTCCTTCCATCATCCGGATGAAACGGCTCCGGTTGCCGCTGAGCATGGCTTCGTTCAGTTTGAAGATGTCGTAGCGCGCGACGTTGAGAACCGACTGGCGGACTTGTTCGAAGTCCAGCTCGCCTTCCGGATACAACAGACCGAGTTTCAGGATTTCCTGATGCGCGGCCAGCAGATTGCCTTCGACGCGCTCCATCAAAAAATCGATGCATTGCCGACTGGCACTCTGGTGCTGTTTTTTGAGTCGTGCAATGATCCAGTTTCCAAGGCGTGAAAGATCGATGGTCGGAATTTCGATATAGATGCCGTTTTTTTGCAGTGCAGTCACCCATGCGGATTTTCGGGTCGCCATGTCGAGTCTGGGCAGGGTGATCAGCGTGATATTGTCCGTGTGCCGTGCGGCGACATATTCCTGCAGGGCCTGACTGCCTTCCTTGCCGGGTTTGCCCCCGGGTATGCGCAATTCGATGAATTTTCGATCACCGAACAGTGACATGGCATTGTTGGCTGCGTGCAGTTGTCCCCATTTAAATCCGCGTTCAACGGTCATGACTTCACGTTCAATGACATGCTGGCGGCGTGCAGCCTGACGGATCTGGTCGGCTGATTCCAGTAACAACAGCGGTTCATCGCCCGTCAGGATATACAGCGGAGCCAATTCCTGATCCAGATGGGATTCGAGCGTTTCATATTTGAGCAGCATACATTCAGGTCGTCAGGGGCGTTCCGTACCGTAGGCGTTGTCCCCGGAATCGGTGGTATTGTCCGCACCGGTCATGTCGATGCTTGCCAGCCGACGGAGCAGACGTTGCGCCATATCCGATTGCATGTCCTTGTACAGCAAAATTGCCTCGTTTTCCTTGGACAACGCTTCCGAGTCGTCGTAGGTCATGGTTCTGCGAAGCGTGACTTTGGTGGGAGCGAGCAGTACTTTTCCCTGGGCTGTCTTGATCATGTATTCCAGGTCGTAATGCAGGGAATATTCGCGTACACGTCCCTGTACGTTGTAAGTCAGGATTTCCCTGCGGTTTTTTTCCGAAATGGCGGACAGGATGACTTCGGCTTCCTGGGGACTGTTGACGATACGGGTGGCGTTCATTCCCTGGATTTGCCGTTTCAGGACACTGGCAGTATGCGAATTGGCAGGAAAGTCAATATACAGTGTGGAAAACGGAAAGTCGTAATTGCCACGCAAATGAAAGCCGCATGAAACCAGGAATATGACTGTTGCGGCGATGGCGATCCTGCAAAGCAGGGAAACCGGTTTCATGAAGGCTTTTTTCATAGACAGTCCTGCGGGATATCACACTACGATATTGACCAGTTTGCCCGGAACGACGATGACCCGTTTCGGGGTGCCGGTTACGAATTTCGCGACGCTTTCGTTGGCGAGGGCGATTTGTTCGATGACCGGTTTGTCGGCGGATTTCGGAACACGGATGTTGCCGCGCAATTTGCCGTTGACCTGAACGACCATGGTGATTTCGTCCTGTTCCAGTGCCGCAGGGTCGACTTCCGGCCATGCCGCATCGAGGAGGTCTCCGTAGTGGTCGGCATATCCCAGTTCTTTCCACAGGATATAGGTGATATGCGGTACGACCGGATACAGTACCCTGAGGAAAATGGAAAAGGTTTCGTAAAGTACACTGGCGAATTCGGATGAGCCGTCCGGTTTGACCGCTTCAAGGGTATTGAGCATTTTCATGCAGGCCGACACGACAGTGTTGTACTGGATACGGGCATAATCCTGGTTGGCTTGCTGCAGTACCTGGTGGATGTCGCGACGCAGGCTCTTGAGCGGTTCGGGCAGATTGTCCGGCAGCGTGCGGTTCGCGCCGGCGAGGATTTCACGGTTTCTGTATGCAAAAGCCCAGACACGACGCAGGAAGCGGCTGGCGCCTTCCACACCGGAGCCTGACCATTCCAGCGTCTGTTCCGGCGGGGCAGCAAACATGGTGAACAATCGTGCGGTGTCCGCCCCGTACTGGTCGATCTGGGTTTGCGGATCGATACCGTTGTTTTTCGATTTAGACATTTTTTCGATGCCGCCGATCTGGACGGGTTGTCCGTCTGCTTTCAGACTGGCCGAGACAGGGCGCCCTTTTTCGTCCAGTCGCAATTCGATTTCTTCCGGATTGAACCATGTCTTTTTGCCGGAGGCATCTTCACGATAGTAGGTTTCGTTCAGTACCATGCCTTGTGTCAGGAGCCGTACGAACGGTTCATCGAATTTCACCAGACCGAGGTCACGCATCACCTTGGTCCAGAAGCGTGCGTAGAGCAGGTGCATGACGGCATGTTCGATACCGCCGATGTACTGGTCCATCGGCATCCAGTAGTCGTTTCTTTCATCAACCATGGCCTTGTCGGAGCCGGGTGAACAGTAGCGCATGAAATACCAGCAGGAATCGACGAAGGTGTCCATGGTGTCGGTTTCGCGTTTTGCAGGCTTGCCGCAGTGCGGACAGGTGGTATTGATGAATCGTTCGTCTTTTGCCAGCGGGTTGCCGGTACCGTCCGGAATACAATCTTCAGGCAGCAGAACGGGCAGGTCTTTTTCAGGTACCGGAACGGCGCCGCAGTCCGGACAATGGATGATAGGAATCGGCGTTCCCCAGTAGCGCTGACGCGAAATACCCCAGTCACGCAAACGGTAAGTGGTTTTTTTCTCACCCAGTCCTTTTTCAGCCAGTACGGCGGCGATGGCATCGACGGCTTCCTGATGGTTCATGCCATCGAAACGGCCGGAATTGATGCATTTGCCGTGTTCCTTGTCGGCATACCAGTCGTGCCAGACGTCTTCCATGAAGGTCTTGCCTTCGACGTCGATAACCTGCCGGATCGGCAGGCCGTATTTGTGTGCGAATTCGAAGTCGCGTTCATCGTGCGCGGGGACGGCCATGACGGCACCGTCTCCATAACTCATGAGAACATAATTGCCGACCCAGACTTCGACAAGCTGGTTGGTCAGTGGATGCCGTACGAACAGTCCTGTCGGCATCCCTTTCTTTTCCATGGTTGCCATATCGGCTTCGATGACGCTGCCTTTTTTGCATTCTTCGATGAAGGCGGCCAGTTCGGGATTGTTTTTCGCTGCAAAGCGTGCCAGTTCGTGTTCCGGCGCGACGGTGCAGAAGGTGACACCCTTGATGGTGTCGGCACGTGTGGTGAATACCCAGAGTTTTCCGTCGCCGATAAGTTTGCCGTCCGTGTCGTGAATGTCGTGCAGGAATGCGAAGCGGACACCTTCGGATTTGCCGATCCAGTTGATCTGCATGGTACGGACCCGTTCGGGCCATCCCGGCAATTTGTTGGTGACATAGTCGAGCAATTCTTCGGCATAATCGGTGATACGGGCATAATACATCGGGATTTCCCGCTTTTCGATCAGCGCACCGGAGCGCCAGCCACGTCCGTCAATGACCTGTTCGTTGGCCAGAACGGTCTGGTCGACAGGGTCCCAGTTGACGGTGCCGGTTTTCTGGTAAATGATGCCTTTTTCCAGCATTTTCAGGAACATCCATTGGTTCCATTTATAGTATTCCGGCTTGCACGCGGTCATTTCACGGGACCAGTCGATAGCCAGTCCCATCGAGGCCATCTGGCCTTTCATGTAGGCAATATTGGAGTAGGTCCATTCAGCTGGCGGAATGCCGTGAGCCATGGCAGCGTTTTCGGCAGGCATGCCAAACGCATCCCAGCCCATGGGCATCAGGACATTGTAGCCGTTCATGCGCAGGTAGCGATACATGACATCGTTGATGGTGTAGT
The DNA here is from genome assembly GCF_027158465.1 of Oxalobacter paeniformigenes. Classification (NCBI taxonomy): domain Bacteria; kingdom Pseudomonadati; phylum Pseudomonadota; class Betaproteobacteria; order Burkholderiales; family Oxalobacteraceae; genus Oxalobacter; species Oxalobacter paeniformigenes. The sequence continues at coordinate 89,631 of NZ_JAMKYL010000005.1, read as the reverse complement.
TGCGCACGTGTCCCATGTGCAGGCGTCCGGAAGGGTATGGCAGCATGGAGCAGGCATAAAATTTCCCTTTCGGAAAACGCGGATCGTTTTCTGTTGTCTTGTAGGCGTGCGTGGATTCCCATTGATCCTGCGCAGCTTTTTCTACTTCTGCATGGTTGTATCTGTCTTGCATGATGGACTACACAAATAAGGTTGTTCGGTTCGGTACGGTGTCGTTATGATAATACGACCACGTGGGGATGGCGTATTCATGAGCCGTGCCGGATCATGTGTGCCGGCACGGTATACGGGTGATTATTTCAGATGCAGAACGTCCTGCATGTCGAAAAGACCGCTGGATTTGTCAGCCAGAAAACGGGCCGCACGCAGACTGCCTTGTGCATATGTGGCACGGCTGGCCGACTTGTGCGTGATTTCTATCCGTTCGCCCGTGCCTGCGAACAGGACGGTGTGATCGCCGACGATATCGCCGCCACGGATCGTCGAAAATCCGATGGTCGACGGGTCGCGTTCACCGGTGATGCCTTCGCGGGAATAGACCGCACATTCCTGAAGGTTGCGTCCGATGGCATTGGCGATGACTTCGCCCATCTTGAGCGCTGTTCCGGACGGCGCGTCCACTTTATGACGGTGGTGCGCTTCGATGACCTCGATGTCGTAACCTTCGGCGAAATTTTTTGCGGCGATTTCGATCAGTTTCATGGTGACGTTGACACCGACGCTCATGTTGGGCGCGAACACGACAGGAATGGTTTTGGCCGCTTCCTCGATGGCCTTTTTGCCGTTTTCGTCGAAGCCGGTCGTGCCGATGATCATTTTGATGTTGTGTCTTGCGCAATAGGCAAGGTGTTCGAGTGTTCCTTCCGGACGGGTGAAGTCGATGACATATTCGGCATCCCCAAATGCCTTTTCCATGTCCGACTCGATGCGAACGCCTGTGGTTTCTCCGAGAAAAAGTCCGGCATCGTTCCCGATTCCCGGCGCATTCGCGACATCGAGCGCGCCGGTCAGGATGGCATCGTCAGCGCGCAAGACGGCTTCGATCAACATGCGGCCCATACGGCCATTGGCTCCTGCAATTGCTATTTTCATTTTGTTCATTGGATATTTCCGATCAATTCATCATTCGGTGAGTGCGGAAGCATTCTGCCGGCACGGTTCGGTGTGCTGATAGGTTCGAAGGCACCGATGTTTCCGGAGGACGTTTCTTCTTCATCTTCGTAATCTGCCTGGACGGGCGGTCGCGGAAGCGGGCGCACGATACGTTTGGGCTGACTTGTCGGCTCGGTCGCACGTACCGGTTCGGACGTGCTGACCGGCTCAGGTGCACGAACCGGTTCCGGTGATGGCAGTGTGACAGGTGCTGGCGCTGTCCTTGTCGTGTCCGGAGCGCGTGTTGCAGGTGTCTGCTCGCGTACCGGTGCGGTGCGCGGTTGCTGAACACGGGCCGGTTCAGGTGTGCTTGAGGCTCTGGGCAGGCGAATGGCGCCTGACGGGCGAAGTGATGGTTGTGCGGCGGTAACCGGTGCTGCCTGCGCCGCACGATTCCTGTCATCCGAATCGTCTTTGCCTGACACCGCAGTATCGTCAGATGGCTCCCGTGTTTCTCGATGTTCTGTCGCAGCCGGTTCGGAAGATGGCGCCGATGACATATCGTCAGCCGTTTCCGCATGGCTTTCGTCGGCAACGGCAGCAGTGGATGCGTCAGCGGACTCTGGCGTGGAGGTCGCCGTCGTTTCTGCCGTTTCCTGCGCTGTTGCTTCGGAATCGATGTCTTTCCTCGTTTTGTCCGATGCTTCGTCGTCGGACGTGATGTGCATCAGGTATTCTTTTTCGTTCGGGAGCTTGTCGCTGACGATGCGGTCGACCAGATTGCCGCTGAAGAAGATGGTGACGCGGTTGGTGGTCGTGGCGCCGTTCGGTTTTTGCAGCCGGAACAGATAATCCCAACGGTTGGCATGGAACATGTCCATCAGCAAGGGAGTGCCCAGTACGAAACGTACTTGTTCCTTGGTCATGCCGTACTGCACTCTGGAAAGCATTTCAGATGATACGAAATTGCCTTGCTGGATATTGAGTTTGTATGGCGTGAATATGCTCAGCCATTTCTTAAAACCGGTCGGTTTGGCGTTCAGATCGGTTTCCGCATGGGTTTCGCCAGTCTGCATGGCGGGCATCGGCTCGATGACGGTTGGACGCCGTGGTTGTTCTGTTACGGGCAGCTCGGCCATGGCGTCGGACTCACCTTGCGTTTTGTTGTCTTGCACGATGGTTTCCGCAGCTGGCGATGAGGTAACGGCGTTGTCATGACGTATGCGTTCCGTCTTGACAGGATTTGGCAGAGTATCGGGTTTTGCCGGTATTTCGTCGTTTTGCCGGATGGTTTTTGTCGCAGGTGATGGGGTAACCATGCTGTCGGATCGCGGCTGTTCCGTTTCGACCGGTTCGGACAAGGCATCCGGTTCGTGGGCGGTTTCGGTTTTTATCGCGCTTTCGCGGATACCGGCATCGGTGGCAGGTGGTGCGCTATCCGTTGTACGTTCTGCTTTTTCTGTTGCGACAGTGACTTTTTCAGCGTCTTCGGAAGGTTCAGCTTCGTCTATCAGGGGGTTTTTTGAAGCGCAACCGATTACGAAAACGGTTGCCGATGTTAGCAGTACAGGTGTACGAAGGTATCGCCACAGGCTGACCATTTTTTTATGCATCACGAAGTTGAATCCCAAGAGCAATTTATTGAGCAGATTTCACAAACACTATATGATAAAGCAGATAATAATAAAGAACCAATTTTGATATTTGCAAACTTTTCAAAACGATGAGTCATAATCCTGTCGAATTGAAGGCAACGGGGCTCAAGGCTACGTTGCCGCGGTTGAAGATTCTCGATATTTTCCAGAAAAATTCCGAGCGGCATTTGAGCGCCGAGGATGTCTACAGGCTGCTTTTGTCCGACAAGCTGGAAATCGGGCTGGCGACGGTGTATCGGGTCCTGACGCAGTTCGAACAGGCCGGGATATTGTCGCGGAATTATTTCGAAACCGGCAAGGCTGTATTCGAGCTCAACGAGGGAACGCATCATGACCATATCGTTTGTGTGGATTGCGGGCATGTCGAAGAATTCCATGATGACGAAATCGAAAAAAGACAGCGTGAAATCGCAAAGCGCAACGGGTTCGAAATCGTCGACCATACGCTGGCGATCTACGGGCGATGCAGCAAGTGTCGGCAGAAATAATGCATGATATTTGTTTTTCAGCAAAAAAGCCGTGATTTTCACGGCTTTTTTGCTGAAAAGGATGTTTCAGGATTTCGAATGCACCGTTGTGGGAGATTCTTGCGGCGCGATGAATTTTTGTGACAACGCATGATAAAGCGGGACGGGGGTGACATATCTCGATACCAGCGTGGCCAGCAGTGAAACGGCCATCAACGCCAGCAGCATCTGGTGACTGCCGGTCATTTCCATGGTGATGATGAACGATGTCAGCGGAGAACGCGTGACGCCTGAGAGATAGGCAGACATGACCAGAATGATGATGGCGCCGTGCGGTGCCAGATTGGGGAACAGGGCATAGACATTGTCGCCGATACCGGCACCTACGGAGAGGGTCGGAGCGAACAGACCGCCGGGAATGCCGCTCAATGTCGAGACAAGTGTCGCGATGAATTTGGCGGCACCATAGTACCAGACCAGACAGGTGCTGTCGCTTTCCAGTGTCATGCGTGTTGGCTGGTAGCTTGTGCCATAGACCAGACCGTCTGTCAGCAGGCCCAGTATGGCAACGACCAGACCGCATATGGCAGCAAAAATCAGGGGGTGTTCCTGTATGGCTTTACGGATTTTGGGGGGTGGGGTGACGGAAATTTTTTGGACGATCAGGCTGAACAAACCGCCGGTAAGCCCGCCCGCGATGCCGCATACGAGAATGGCGGGGATATTGGTCAGCAGGGAAAGCGATTCATTGGTATAGCCGAAGTAAGTGTAGTTGCCGACGAGCGCCATGGAAATCAGACCGGAAAGAATGACGGTCAGCAAGGTGGAGCTGTGGGCGTTGAAAATGTATTTTTTCGTCAGTTCCTCCATGGCGAACATGATGCCGGCCAGCGGTGTGTTGAACGCCGCGGCAATGCCGGCCGCACCTCCGGACAATGCCAGCATACGCCGTTGTGCTGCGGTGCGAAGGGTGCCGTAACCATAGAAGGCATGCATGATGGATGCGCCGACCTGTACGGTTGGACCTTCACGTCCGATCGAGGCACCAATCGTCAGCCCGCCCAGCAACATGGCGATTTTGCCGACCAGTATCTTGACGGAGAGCAAGTTGCTTTTTTTCTTGTGATCCGGATCGTCGATGACGGCGATGGTTTGAGGGATGCCGCTGCCTTGTGTGCCCGGAAAAAAGCGTCGGGCGATATAGGCGATCAGGGCAAAGCCTGCCGGCATGTACAGAATGGAAGCCCATGGTATCCGGTTGACGATCCATGTGTTGATTTCAAAGGCGTAATCACTGGCTTGCGCCATGCCGACACCGACCAGACCGATCAGTACCGGAGCCAGAATCCATGCACAGGTCCGTTTCCAGTACCGTGATGTTTTTTTGACGATGACCCGTTTGGTCAAGTGTGGGGGTTCGAAGTGCGAAAATGGCATAACGTGTACTTTTGCAAGGATGATCCGTATTATTATATTTGAACAAATATATTTCAAGTTGTATCGTGCAGACAGGGGGCTATGGCATGAGTGGAAACGGATGTTCGGAAGATGAAAAGGATGGTGTTTCCTATCTGGAAATTCTCCAGAAATTCAGGATCATTGTCAGTGCAGCACAGAAATATTCACAGCGAGTCGAAAAATCGTTGGGCGTGTCAGGCGCTCAGTTGTGGATCATGAAGGAAATCGAGCGTGTGCCGGGTATGCGTGTCGGTGAAGTGGCGAGAAAACTGGCGATTCATCAAACGACGGCCAGCAATTTGCTGGACGCGCTTGAAAAAAAGGACATGGTTTGCAAGATGCGGATGACGACGGATCAACGGATCGTCAATCTGACCCTGACGGAAAAGGGACGTGCGTTGCTCATGAAAGCACCCGATCTGACACGAGGTTTGTTGCCTGAGGCGTTGTCACAAATGGAGCAAGCCGATCTGGTACGAATCGGTGAGAGTCTCGATCTGCTGTTGCATACGATGTCGCAGGTGGATGTGGATTTCGCATTGCAACCGTTACCGTTCACCATGTAAAAAAACCTGCAAGCAAAAGCTTGCAGGTTTTCACGACTGAAGGATTTGCAGTGGGGCAGATTACATCATGCCGCCCATGCCGCCCATACCTCCCATGCCGCCCATGCCACCCATGTCAGGTGCCGGTTTTTCTTCCGGAATGTCATAGATCATGCAATCCGTGGTCAGCATCAGTGCGGAGATCGATGCTGCATTTTGCAATGCGGAACGGGTTACCTTGGCAGGATCGACAACGCCCATTTCGACCATGTCGCCATAGGTGCCGTTGGCAGCGTTGTAACCGAAGTTTCCGGAACCTTCGATGACCTTGTTGACGACAACGGAGGCTTCTTCGCCGGCGTTGTGAACGATCATGCGCAGTGGTTCTTCCAGAGCGCGCATAACGATGTTGATACCGGCTTCCTGATCGGAATTGTCGCCCTTGACGTTGACGTTGGCACGGGCGCGCAGCAGTGCGACGCCACCACCCGGGACGATACCTTCTTCAACGGCTGCGCGGGTAGCATGCAGCGCATCTTCGACACGGGCTTTCTTTTCTTTCATTTCAACTTCGGTTGCGGCACCGACCTTGATGACGGCAACGCCACCAGCCAGTTTGGCGATACGTTCCTGCAGTTTTTCCTTGTCGTAGTCGGAAGTGGCTTCTTCCATCTGGACACGAACCTGTTTGACGCGTGCTTCGATCGAATCGGCTTTGCCAGCACCGTCGATGATCGTGGTGTTTTCCTTGTTGACTTCGACACGTTTTGCCTGGCCGAGCTGATCCAGCGTTGCGTTTTCAAGGGTCAGGCCGACTTCTTCGGCGATGACTTGGCCACCGGTCAGGATTGCGATGTCTTCCAGCATGGCTTTGCGACGATCGCCGAAGCCCGGAGCCTTGACAGCGCAGGTCTTCAGAATACCGCGGATGTTGTTGACGACCAGGGTGGCGAGTGCTTCACCTTCGACGTCTTCAGCAATGATCAGCAGCGGACGGCTTGCCTTGGCAACCTGTTCCAGTACCGGCAACAGATCACGGATGTTGGAGATTTTCTTTTCGCACAGCAGGATATACGGATTGTCGAGTGCGACGACCTGTTTGTCGGCGTTGTTGATGAAATACGGCGACAGATAGCCGCGATCGAACTGCATACCTTCGACGATGTCGAGTTCGTCGTTGAGGGACTTGCCGTCTTCGATGGTGATGACGCCTTCCTTGCCGACTTTGTCCATGGCTTCGGCGATACGTTCACCGATGGAGTGGTCACTGTTGGCGGAAATGGAACCGACCTGTGCGATTTCCTTGCTGGTGGTGCAGGGTTTGGCGATTTTCTTCAGTTCGGCGATGGTGGCTTCGACAGCTTTGTCGATACCACGTTTCAGGTCCATCGGGTTCATGCCGGCGGCGACATATTTCATGCCTTCGCGGACGATCGCCTGTGCCAGAACGGTTGCAGTCGTGGTACCGTCACCAGCATTGTCGCTGGTTTTGGAGGCGACTTCCTTGACCATCTGTGCGCCCATATTCATGAGCTTGTCTTTCAGTTCGACTTCTTTTGCGACCGAAACACCGTCCTTGGTGATGGTCGGGGCGCCCCAGGTGCGTTCCAGAACGACGTTTCTGCCTTTCGGGCCCAGCGTAACTTTTACGGCGTCTGCCAGAATATTGACGCCTTCGACCATTTTGTTTCGGCCGCTATCGCCGAAAATGACTTCTTTAGCTGACATGGAATTCTCCTAATATAAAACAGGTATGCGTTGACAGGTCCTTGATGACGCTGGTCTGAAATTACTGTTCGACGATAGCCATGACATCGGATTCGTGCATGACGAGCAATTCCTCGCCGTCGACCTTGACGGTCTGTCCGGAATATTTTCCGAAGAGAACCATGTCACCGACCTTGACATCCAGCGGCAGAACCTTGCCGTCTTCCAGTACTTTGCCGTTACCGACGGCCAGTACTTCGCCTTGATCCGGTTTTTCAGCAGCTGCATCTGGAATGACGATGCCGGATGCCGTGGTTTTTTCCTGATCGACGCGTTTGACGATAATACGGTCTTGCAAAGGACGAAGTTTCATAACGATTCCTTATTCAATCAAATGGGTTGTATGGGTAAACGATAAAACCTGAATTGTCAGGCCCACTTTGTATTCCTGTCCCTTTCGCAGGGCAATCCGGGGAGCGTTATTAGCACTCTCCGCTAACGAGTGCTAAGTATATGGGCGCTCATGAAAGATTTCAAGATAAAAGAAAAAATTTTTTCCGGTTTGCGCCAGAACATAAAAGTCGCAGATGGTGTCGCTGTTCAGTGGGAATCCGTTCAGTTGTGTTTGCGTGGCGGCTTCACAAAATGAAGGGGTTTTTCGGAAGTCGTGGTACAACCGGAACAGCCATGACATGCCGGATATGGTGATGTCGGTTTTCGCTTTGGGGCGATGTGCATGGCCAGTGTACGGGCATGGAGAAAGAGGAAGAAACGTGACAGTATTTCCCGGAAGCGGTATTTCCAGAGTGGGGGAATGCCTCGTACATACAGGATGCAGCATGCCGCGACGACAATGATGAAGACGATCGGTTCTTGCATGTCATACTCCGAGTATCAGGCTGCTGATCCGGTAGGTTGCCCAGGATATGAGATAGGCCAGCGCGAACAGGTAGCACATCGCAAAAAGCATGGTCCACCATGAATTGGTTTCCCGGCGGATAACGCCGAGTGTGGCGAAGCATTGCGGAGCAAAGACAAACCAGGCCAGTAGCGACAGTGCAGTTGGCAAACTCCAGCTTGATGCAATGAAAGAGGCCAGGGCGCCGGAAAGATCGTCGCCGGTTGCGGACAAGGCATAAACGGTTCCCAGTGCGCTGACGGCGATTTCTCTGGCTGCCATGCCCGGAATAAGGGCGACGGCGATTTGCCAGTTGAATCCGATAGGCTCGACGATGTACTCAAGCCAATGCCCCAGTTGCCCTGCGAAACTGTACTGGATGGGGGAACCGGTCGCTCCTTCCGGCGGTGATGGATAGGTCGACAGTACCCATAACAGAACCGATGTGGCGAATATGACGGTGCTGACACGGATGAGGAAAACGCGGGCGCGTTCCCAAAGTCCGAGTGCGATGTTGCGCACGCGCGGCATGTGATAGGAGGGCAATTCCATCAGAAGCGGTTGATATTCGTTTTTACCGATCAGGTGATTCAGTATCCATGCGACGATGATGGCTGCGAGGATGCCGCTGACGTACAGTGTGAACAGGACAAGTCCCTGAAGATTGAAGGGGCCGACGTTGCGTTCGGGAATGAAGGCGCTGATGATCAGCGAATATACCGGCAGTCTGGCCGAACAGGTCATGAGTGGTGCGATCAGGATAGTAATGATCCTGTCCTTGCGGTTTTTGATGGTGCGTGTGGCCATGATGCCCGGTACAGCACAGGCAAAGCTCGACAGCAGCGGTATGAATGCGTGTCCTGACAAGCCGATACCGCTCATCAGTTTGTCAAGCATGAAGGCAGCACGTGGCAGATAGCCGGATTCTTCCAGAACAAGAATGAAGAAGAAAAGTATCAGGATTTGCGGCAGGAAAACGATGATGCTTCCGACACCTGCGATAACCCCATCGACGATCAGGCTGCGCAGGATGCCTTCCGGCAGTAGTGCTGAAAGGAGATCGCCGGTTGTGCTGACGCCGTTTTCGATCCATTCCATGGGTAGCTCTGCCCAGCTGAAGACGGCCTGGAACATGAGAAACAGGATGCCGAGCAATATCGGGATTCCGAAAGCGGGATGCAATACAATGGCATCGATTTTCCGGGTCAGTGTATAGGTATCGGCATTTTTACGAATGACGGCATCCAGTATGCGGCGCGATTCGTCAAAACTCGTGCCGGAATCCGGCGATGATCCGGAATGATGTGCAGCCGATGTCCGGCTCGTCTCATTGATGGCCTGGTCCAACCAGTCCAGCAACGGTGCAATACCGTTCGTGTCGATGGCAACGGTTTCGATGACGGGTATGCCCAGTTCGGTGCGCAGACGATCCAGATCGATGATTTGTCCGCTTTTTCTTGCCAGATCTGTCATGTTCAGCGCAAGCACCATCGGATGGCCCAGCGCGATGACATCCAGAACGAGTTTCATGCAGCGCCTGAGGTTGGTGGCATCAGCGACGAAAACGATGAAGTCAATCGGTGTTTCGCCGGATTTGTCGAGCAGGGCTTGCCGTGTGACAGCTTCATCCTGTGTGAGCGGGGTCAGGCTGTATATACCGGGCAGATCGGTTACATGCACGGTTTGTCCGGATGGCAGGAAAAAGTCCCCTTCCTTTTTTTCGACAGTGACGCCGGCATAATTGGCGACTTTCTGGTGTGCGCCGGTCAGACGGTTGAAAAGTGCGGATTTTCCGCTGTTTGGGTTGCCGACCAGGGCGATGGAATGAACGGACGGATTTGCTGGCGTGATACCGGATTCGCGTTCAGGCGGATTCATGACCGTTTTGGACGACGTAAATGTTGGCGGCTTCCTGACGACGAAGTGCGAAAATAGAATTTCCTATCCGGATGGCCATGGGATCGCGTCCCGGAAAAGCCTCGGCGTGGACATAAATGCGTTCGCCAGGCAAGAAACCAAGTTCCTGCAACCGTGATTTCATGAAGATGCTATCAGCCGAATCGTCTGCCAGTCCGAGAATGGTCGCGGACTGACCTTTTCTGAGTTGGGCCAGATTGCTGATGATGCCGGTGTCCTGCGAGGCGAATGGTTGTTGTGACATGTAAGGAGACTTTCCGGAAACGGGAATCGGTTTCGATTCGTTGCTATGAATGATAACGATTCTCAATATAAACTGTTCCATTCAAAAAAACAACTGGCGTCGAGGCAGTTTTTTGTAACAGACGGAAACCGTCGGGTTTTTTGTTGGAAAATAGTGAAAGCGCTGGCGGCTGGCCGTGGATGGCATGGTGTCGTATGCCAGTGAAATAGGGTTATGACCGGGTGGGCGAAAAATGAATGGCGAATATGACGGTGCGATCATGATGGCGGATTTGCAGAAGTGGCTGATCAACATGTGTCTGTTTGTGGCGACAGCCTTGTCGGCTGCTGTTGCAATGGCGAACGAATTGCCTGATGAATTGCAGGAGGCTGTCGCGCTGACAGGACTGCCTCAAGAAGCTGTCGGCATGGTTGTCGAACCGCTTGAGGCGAGCGAGCTTGTTGTTTCGTTAAATGCCGACAAGCCATTTCATACGGCTTCGACGATGAAAGTCGTAACGACTTATGCTGCGCTGGAATTGCTGGGACCGTCGAAAGTCTGGAAAACGGGCGCCTATACGACGGGTGTGCTGGAAAACGGGATTCTGACCGGCGATTTGTATATCAGGGGGAGTGGGGATCCGTCTTTTTCGCAAACAGGATTGTGGCAGTTCGTGCGGAAAATACAGGATTCGGGGATACATGAAATTCGCGGTGATGTCATTCTCGACAAGAGCGTATTCGGGATAAGGGATTATGATGCGGCCGCGTTTGATGAAGCGCCGTTAAAGCCCTATAACGCCGGGCCGAACGGGTTGCTGCTGAACGAGAAGAAGGTCGATGTGCGTTTTGTACCGGATGCGGTGCGGGATACCGTTATGGTATTTATGGAGCCGAGAATGGAGCAGATCACTATTGTTCCTCCTGTGGCTGGCAGTTCGGAATGCGGTAACTGGCAAAACGGGATGGCCGTTCATTTCGACGACCGTGTTGCGTATTTCGAAGGAGAATATCCCTTGTCATGCGGCGAAAAAGTATGGTCGATTCATCCGTATCAGATGAGTGATTTGCGTTACTTCGAAAGTGTATTTCTACGACTGTGGCGTGAATCGGGCGGGATATTTTCCGGGCGGTTCGCGGAGGGGACTGTGCCTGCGGATGCACGCCTGATTGCGGAATGGGTTTCTCCCGAACTCGGTGTGATCGTGAATGCCGTCAACAAATATAGTAATAATGTGATGGCACGGCAGTTACTGCTGTCTCTGGGTGAGGCAGTCTATGGGGCCGGAGTGACGGAAAGAGAGGGGGCACAGGTGGTACGGAACTGGCTTTCCGGCAAGGGAATCTCGGTTGCTGAACTGACGATCGAAAATGGCTCCGGTCTTTCGCGTGAGGAAAAAATTACTCCATCGACGATGGCGCAAATTTTGAAAGCGGCTTACCAATCGCCTGTCATGCCGGAGCTGATGGCATCCTTGCCGCTGGTCGGCCGTGACGGAACGATGTCCAAACGCTTGCGTGATGATGAAATCGCAGGGAAAGCACATGTCAAGACGGGCGCGATAAAGGATGTCAGGGCGGTTGCCGGATATGTGCTGGCAAAAAGCGGAAAACGTTATCTGGTCGTGTGTCTGGTCAATCATCCCGAAGCATGGCGTGCTCGCGAAATGATGAATCACTTGTTGAGCTGGACATACGCTAACGGGTGAGGTTCTGTATGGCGGTTCACGGATCAGGAAAGCCATGCCTTACCGAAATAATAAATGCTCATGATGAAAAAGAAGATGGCCAGAGCTCTTAAAAAGGTCGTCATCCAGCCGGTTTTCTTGGGTTTTTGTTCTTGTGTCATAGCGTATGCGATACGGAAGGTTCGTTCATAACGTTTATTATCGCTGCATGTTTGTCTGAAAGGTAGCGTTTTCAGACAAATTGCGGCGATACAGCAATACAAAGTTACATCTTTTACAGTTGTTGTCTGGTTTGGTGTTACGGGACGGATTAAGGTTGAAGACAGCAAACAACGATACTGTGAAAGGTGGCCAAAATGGAAAGCAAGAAAATTTTCCCTCGATTGCTGGCTGTGTGTCTGGGTGCTGGTGCGCTTTGTTTGTCTGTCTCTGCCAGCGCGGGTAATACGCATTTTTCCCTGAATATCGGGGTACCTGTTGTGGCGCCTCCTCCGGTCGTCACGTATTCTGTGCCGGTTGTTCCTGGTGCAGTTGTGCCGGCATCTGTCGGAGTTTATTCGTATCCGTATGTGACGGGGGCCGTGATTGTGCCGTCACACCCGGCCCCGCATTTTGTCGGACACAGGCCGCCGGTACGCAGGGGACCTCCGCATCGCCCGCCTCATCATCGGTAATGAATAACAAGGCAATGGAATATCGGTGAATATTTGCGCGAAGGACAGGCAGGCATTTGTCGTTTTGTCGTATTTTTGCCTAATCACAAGAAACTTGTGCGGAACATGCGCACATTGGTGGTGTGAGATGGAATTTATAGCGTATAATTTCATTTTAAACCGGGTGAGAATTGTTGATCTGGAATTTTCCCGTTGACTTGTCTGGGATCTTCTGACATAATCCGGAGTTTCTGCGGAGAGGTGGCCGAGTGGTTAATGGCAGCAGACTGTAAATCTGCCCTCTAACGAGTACGCTGGTTCGAATCCAGCCCTCTCCACCAAAGATTGCTGCAAAAGAAGGTCAAGCGAGTGCGGGTGTAGCTCAATGGTAGAGCCGAAGCCTTCCAAGCTTAAGACGAGGGTTCGATTCCCTTCGCCCGCTCCATCTTCTTTTGTAGGTGAGTTTTGCGGCCCTTGTAGCTCAGTGGTAGAGCACTCCCTTGGTAAGGGAGAGGTCACGTGTTCAATCCACGTCAAGGGCACCACAGATTGTGTTTTTTCAGGACGTGGGTGTTTTTTCAGCGCGAAATGGGCGTGGTCTTGGTATTCTCTTCATGATTAGGAGTTGAAAATGGCAAAGAGCAAGTATGAGCGGACGAAGCCGCACGTAAACGTAGGAACAATTGGTCACGTTGATCATGGCAAGACCACCCTGACGGCGGCGATTGCGACCGTACTGTCGAAGAAATTCGGAGGTGAAGCCAAGGACTACGACCAGATTGACGCAGCGCCGGAAGAAAAGGCACGTGGCATCACCATCAACACAGCCCACGTAGAATACGAAACCGCAAACCGTCACTATGCCCACGTTGACTGCCCGGGCCACGCCGACTACATCAAGAACATGATCACCGGCGCAGCCCAGATGGACGGAGCCATCCTGGTCGTATCCGCAGCAGACGGTCCGATGCCGCAGACCCGTGAACACATCCTGCTGGCCCGTCAGGTCGGCGTTCCGTACATCATCGTATTTTTGAACAAATGCGACATGGTCGACGACGCAGAACTGCTGGAACTGGTAGAAATGGAAGTACGCGAACTGCTGTCCCGCTACGAATTCCCGGGTGACGACATTCCGATCATCAAAGGTTCCGCCAAAATGGCACTGGAAGGCGACACCGGCGAACTCGGCGAAGTCGCGATCATGGCACTGGCCGACGCACTCGACAGCTACATTCCGACCCCGGAACGTGCAGTTGACGGCACCTTCCTGATGCCGGTAGAAGACGTATTCTCCATCTCCGGTCGTGGTACCGTCGTAACCGGTCGTGTAGAAAGAGGCGTCATCAAGGTAGGCGAAGAAATCGAAATCGTCGGCATCCGCGAAACCGCCAAGACCACCTGCACCGGCGTAGAAATGTTCAGAAAACTGCTGGATCAGGGACAGGCAGGCGACAACATCGGCGTACTGCTGCGCGGAACCAAACGTGAAGAAGTCGAACGTGGACAGGTTCTGGCAAAACCGGGCACCATCAAACCGCACACCCAGTTCTCCGGCGAAGTCTACGTACTGTCGAAAGAAGAAGGCGGTCGTCACACCCCATTCTTCAACAACTACCGTCCGCAGTTCTACTTCCGTACGACGGACGTAACGGGCGCCATCGAATTGCCGAAAGACAAGGAAATGGTCATGCCGGGCGACAACGTCACGATCAACGTCAAGCTGATCAGCCCGATTGCGATGGAAGAAGGTCTGAGATTCGCGATTCGCGAAGGCGGCAGAACCGTTGGTGCTGGCGTCGTCTCCAAAATCTTCGAATAATCGTATATAATAGCAGGCCCCTCTGTTCGTGAGGGGCCAACAAACTGATTTTCGTCAGACTGAAGAAGTAGGGGAATAGCTCAATTGGCAGAGCGTCGGTCTCCAAAACCGAAGGTCGGGGGTTCGAGGCCCTCTTCCCCTGCCACCTGTTGTTACATAACTGAAAGCAGAGTTTTATGTCTAACCAACCTGTGCAAGCCGAGGGTGGCCTGGGCGACAAGGTGAAGGTTGCCTGTGCTGTTGCCTCAATTTTGGCAGGTATTTTCGGTTTTTATTTTCTTGCTGGCCATCCTTCCCTGGCAAGGGTGGGTGTTCTCATTGCCGGTATCGTTGTTGGTGCCGGTTTTATCTGGTTTTCTTCCTCCGGGCGCAATTTTGTCGCGTTTGCCAGAGAGTCTGTGCGTGAAACCAAGAAGGTGGTTTGGCCTGCGCGTAACGATGCGATCCGTGTGACGGGTATCGTGTTCGGTTTTGTTTTGTTGATGGCGATATTCCTCTGGGGTGCTGACAAGGTGCTGGAGTTTGTTCTTTATAACTTCTTACTTGGCTGGAAAAGATAATGAGTGAAAATAGCCAGGATCAGACGGGCAAGGAAAAAAATGCGAGCGCATCGGGCAAGATGCGCTGGTATGTCGTTCATGTCTATTCGGGAATGGAAAAAAGTGTTCGCCGTTCTCTGATGGAAAGAATCGAACGCATGGGTATGAGCGACAAGTTCGGCCAGATACTGGTTCCGACGGAGGAGGTTGTCGAGGTCAAGAGTGGGCAACGTTCAGTGACGGAGCGCCGGTTTTTTCCGGGATATGTCCTGATCGAAATGGAAATGACAGACGATACCTGGCATCTGGTCAAGGATACTGGCAAGGTTACGGGCTTTGTTGGTGGAAAGTCCAACAAGCCGACGCCGATCCCTGCGCGTGAAATGGACAAGTTGCTGCAGCAAATGCAGGATGGTGTGGACAAACCGCGTCCGAAAGTGTCCTATGAAGTCGGTGAGCTGGTTCGCATCAAGGAAGGTCCTTTTGCTGATTTCAATGGCAATGTCGAGGAAGTCAACTACGAAAAGTCGCGTCTGAGGGTTTCCGTGACTATTTTCGGCCGTTCGACGCCGGTCGAACTCGAATTCGGACAAGTCGAAAAAGTTTGATGCGCATGCCGGTGCGCATGTTTTCAAATCCGGCAGAGGAGCCTGCAGCAAGTGCGGGCGTTATGACTCATAAATAGGAAAAAGAAAATGGCAAAGAAAATCGCAGGCTTTATCAAGCTGCAGGTTCCTGCAGGCAAAGCCAATCCATCTCCTCCGATTGGCCCGGCACTGGGTCAGCGCGGTCTGAACATCATGGAATTCTGCAAGGCGTTCAATGCGCAGACGCAGGGTTTTGAAGCAGGCATGCCGATTCCGGTCGTTATTACCGCTTATGCCGACAAGTCGTTCACGTTCGCCATGAAGACGCCGCCGGCCACCTTCCTGATCAAGAAGGCTGCAGGTATTGAAAAGGGCTCCCAGAGACCGAATTCTGAAAAGGTCGGTTCCATTACCAGAGCGCAGGCAGAAGAAATTGCGACCATGAAGAAGCCGGATTTGACGGCTGCGGATATGGAAGCTGCCGTCAGAACGATTGCTGGTTCGGCCAAGTCGATGGGCATTACTGTGGAGGGTGTATAAGATGGCAAAAGCATCCAAGAGAGTACGTGCCTTTCAGGAAAAGGTTGATCGCAGCAAACTGTATCCGGTAGATGAAGCGCTGGCACTGCTGAAAGAATTCGCAACGGCAAAATTCAATGAATCCATTGATGTCGCCGTTCAGCTGGGCGTCGATCCGAAGAAGTCCGATCAGGTCGTTCGTGGTTCCGTTGTGTTGCCAGCCGGTACTGGCAAGACGGTGCGCGTAGCCGTATTCGCTTCTGGTGAAAAGGCTGAACAGGCCAAGGCCGCAGGTGCCGATGTTGTCGGTATGGAAGATCTTGCCGCTCAGATCAAGGGTGGCGATATTCCGTTTGACGTCGTTATCGCATCTCCGGACACCATGCGTATTGTCGGTTCCCTGGGTCAGATTCTGGGTCCTCGCGGTCTGATGCCGAACCCGAAGGTCGGTACGGTTACGCCGGATGTCGCAACGGCAGTCAAGAACGCCAAGGCTGGTCAGGTTCAGTACAGAACCGATCGTGCAGGCATCATTCATGCGACAATCGGTCGCAAGTCGTTCTCCGATGCCGATCTGAAGACGAACCTGGTAGCGTTGATCGACGCGCTGAACAAGGCCAAACCGGTCAGCAGCAAGGGAACGTATATTCGCAAGGTTTCGCTGTCTTCCACGATGGGAGCCGGCGTCCGTGTGGATCAGGCATCGATCGCTGCCTGAGTGATATAATAATAGACCCGGTTTTTTCCGGGTAATGACTTTGGGCCATGCCGGGGTTACCCGGCATGGACAATCAAAGACCGCTGGGCAGTCCGGATGAAGTTTGCGGACTGTTAAAAGACAACCCAGCGTAGATGGTGAACCCAAACAGTTTTGCAGTTTCAGGGCGTATGCCTGTAGTGAACTCCTAACGTTGGACACCGTGTTCGAACCGATGCCCGGAAGACGGGTATCATTTTTGGAGGTTGACCGTGGGTCTCAATCTGAATGACAAAAAGGCCGTAGTTGCAGAAGTCAGTGCACAGATCGCTGAAGCACAGACGATTGTATTGGCCGAATATCGTGGTATCCAGGTTGGTGACATGACGCAACTGCGTGCCAAGGCACGTGAAAACGGCGTGTATATGCGTGTTCTGAAGAATACGCTGGCACGTCGTGCTGTAGAGGGAACGGCTTTTGCTGATCTTGCTCCTCAAATGACTGGTCCTTTGGTTTATTCCATTTCCAAGGATGCCGTTGCCGCCGCCAAAGTCGTACAGGACTTTGCAAAGCGCAATGAAGCACTGGTCATCAGGGGCGGCAGCTATGCCGGAAAGATGCTCGACAAAGCTGGTGTCGCTGCACTGGCCAGCATTCCGAGCCGTGAAGTTTTGCTCTCTCAGCTTATGGGCGTTATGTTGGCACCTGTTTCGGGCTTTGCTCGTGGGCTGGCTGCGCTGGCAAAGAAAAAAGAAGCGGAAGCAGAAGCGGCCTGATGGGCCTGTTTTGTGCGGATCATGTCCGTACTTGTCGCTCGCATGTACCGAATATTGTATTTAACAAAAAATTTAGGAGTTTTACATGGCAATTAGCAAAGAAGACATCCTGGAAGCCGTTGGCGCGATGTCCGTTATGGAACTGAATGACCTGGTCAAGGCATTCGAAGAAAAATTTGGCGTTTCTGCTGCCGCTATGGCTGTTGCTGGTCCTGCAGGCGGTGCTGCTGCAGGTGCTGCTGCTGCTGAAGAACAGACCGAATTCACCGTTGTTCTGTCCGAATTCGGTTCCAACAAGGTTGCAGTCATCAAGGCTGTTCGTGAAATCACCGGTCTGGGCCTGAAGGAAGCCAAGGATATGGTTGATTCCGCACCGAAGCCGGTCAAGGAAGGTGTCAGCAAGGCTGACGCAGAAGAAGCCAAGAAAAAACTGGAAGCAGCTGGCGCAAAAGTCGAAATCAAGTAATTTCGGTTTTGCCGACAGTTTTTGCAGTATTCGAGTCATTGCTGAATCGCCTGCATGGGCGATTCGGCTTTGACTTAATTGTGTTTCGTGAAATAGCTTGCTTAGCACGCTGGAATTGAAACTTGAGTTTTATGCGTCTGGTCCGGAGACCAGAGCACAAAACTGAATTTTCCATCCTTCAGCCACTCATGGAGTGTCCATGCACTACTCATTTACTGAGAAGAAGCGCATCCGCAAATCGTTTGCAAAGCGCGATAATGTTCACCAAGTTCCCTTTTTGCTGGCGACACAGCTTGAATCTTATGAAAAATTCCTGCAAGCCGATGTCCCTCCATTGAAACGCAAGAACGAAGGCTTGCAGTCTGCGTTTACGTCCATTTTTCCGATCGTCTCGCATAACGGTTTCGCGAGACTGGAGTTTATTTCCTATACATTGGGTGATCCGCCGTTCGATGTCAAGGAATGCCAGCAGCGAGGCCTGACTCTGGCGTCACCGTTGCGGGCAAAGGTTCGTCTGGTGATTCTGGACAAGGAATCGCCGACCAAACCTGTAGTCAAGGAAATGAAGGAACAGGAAGTCTATATGGGTGAATTGCCCCTGATGACTGCAACCGGTTCCTTTGTCATCAACGGTACGGAACGTGTCATCGTATCGCAGCTGCATCGTTCGCCGGGTGTCTTTTTCGAACATGACAAGGGCAAGACGCATTCATCCGGAAAACTGCTTTTTTCCGCACGAATCATTCCCTACCGCGGTTCATGGCTTGATTTCGAATTCGATCCGAAAGATATTCTGTTCTTCCGTATCGACCGCCGTCGCAAGATGCCAGTGACGATTCTGCTCAAGGCCATTGGCATGACATCTGAAGAAATTCTGGAAAATTTCTTCGTATTTGACGATTTCCTGCTGCGTCCACAGGGCGCTGAAATGGAATTCGTTCCATCGCGTATGCGTGGCGAAATCGCACGTTTCGATATTCTGGGCAAAGACGGCAAGGTACTGGTCGAAAAGGATAAACGTATCAATGCACGTCATATTCGTGATATCGAGGCGGCGGGTATCAAGCGGATTTCCGTGCCAGAAGATTTCCTGTACGGGCGTGCGCTGGCCAAAAATATCGTCGATCAGGATACCGGCGAGATCATCGCACGGGCCAATGATGAAATTACGGAAGATGTCATGAATCGCCTGCGTGAAGCAGGTGTTTCCGAAATCCAGACGTTGTATACGAATGATCTGGATCAGGGGGCTTATATTTCCCAGACTCTTCGCATGGACGAAACAGCCGATCAGATGGCCGCGAGAATCGCCATTTACCGCATGATGCGTCCTGGCGAACCGCCGACCGAAGAATCCGTTGAAGCGTTGTTCAATGGGCTGTTCTATAACGAGGAACGTTACGACTTGTCCGCAGTCGGCAGGATGAAGTTCAACAGCCGCGTCGGACGTGATGAGCTGACAGGGCCGATGACGTTGTCCAATGACGATATTCTGTCGGTCATCAAGATTTTGGTCGAATTGCGCAATGGTCGCGGTGAAATTGACGATATCGACCATCTTGGCAATCGGCGTGTCCGCTGTGTCGGCGAATTGGCTGAAAACCAGTTCCGTGCCGGTCTGGTCAGAGTGGAACGCGCTGTGAAGGAACGTCTGGGACAGGCTGAAACCGACAATCTGATGCCGCATGATCTGATCAATTCCAAACCGATTTCCGCAGCGATTCGCGAATTCTTCGGATCGTCGCAGTTGTCGCAGTTTATGGATCAGACCAATCCGCTGTCTGAAATTACACACAAGCGTCGTGTATCGGCACTTGGTCCTGGCGGTTTGACCCGCGAACGTGCAGGCTTTGAAGTGCGTGACGTGCATCCGACCCATTATGGCCGTGTCTGCCCGATCGAAACACCGGAAGGCCCGAATATCGGCCTGATCAATTCGCTGGCACTTTACGCGCGCCTGAATGAATACGGTTTTCTGGAAACTCCGTATCGCAAGGTCGTCGACAGTCATGTGACCGACCAGATCGAATATTTGTCCGCGATCGAGGAAGGTCGCTATATCATCGCGCAGGCAAACAGCAAGATCGAAAACGGGATGCTGGTGGATGAACTGGTTTCCGCTCGTGAGGCAGGTGAAACCATTCTGGTATCACCGGAACGTGTCCAGTACATGGATGTCGCTCCGGGTCAGATCGTCTCTGTCGCTGCATCGCTGATTCCGTTCCTTGAACATGATGACGCTAACCGTGCATTGATGGGAGCCAACATGCAGCGTCAGGCCGTTCCGTGTCTGAGGCCACAGAAAGCGCTGGTTGGTACCGGTATCGAACGGACGGTAGCGGTGGACTCCGGCACGACTGTTCAGGCGGTCAGAGGTGGTGTGGTTGATTATATTGATGCAGGCCGTGTCGTCGTTCGTGTCAACGATGAGGAAGCCAAGGCTGGTGAAGTCGGTGTCGATATTTACAATCTGATCAAATATACCCGTTCCAACCAGAATACGAACATCAACCAGCGTCCGATCGTCAAGGTCGGCGACCGTATCGCCAAGGGGGATGTGATCGCGGATGGTGCATCGACGGATCTGGGTGAACTGGCACTCGGCCAGAATCTGCTGGTTGCGTTTACGCCATGGAACGGTCTTAACTATGAAGACTCGATCCTGATTTCCGAAAAGGTTGTCGAGGATGACCGTTATACGTCAATCCATATCGAGGAACTCTCGGTTGTGGCACGTGACACGAAGCTGGGACCTGAAGAAATCACTCGCGATATTTCCAATCTGGCGGAAAACCAGCTTGCCCGTCTGGATGAGTCCGGTATCGTCTATATCGGTGCGGAAGTCGAGGCAGGTGACGTGTTGGTGGGCAAGGTGACGCCGCGTGGCGAAACCCAGTTGACGCCGGAAGAAAAATTGCTGCGTGCGATTTTCGGTGAAAAGGCATCGGATGTGAAAGATACGTCGTTGCGTGTTCCGTCCGGCATGGTCGGTACCGTTATCGACGTTCAGGTTTTCACGCGTGAAGGTCTGGTTCGCGACAAACGTGCCCAGCAGATTATCGATGACGAACTGAAACGCTATCGTATCGATCTGAACGACCAGATGCGTATTGTGGAAGGGGATGCATTCCAGCGTTTGAGCAAGCTTCTGATCGGCAAGAAAGTCAACGGCGGTCCGAAGAAACTGGCTCGCGGTGCTGAAATCACGCAGGAATATTTGTCGGATCTGGAAAGATACCACTGGTTCGATATCCGTCCTGCCGACGAAGAAACCGCCAATGCGCTGGAAGCGATCAAGGATTCGATCGAGGAAAAACGTCACCAGTTCGATCTGGCGTTTGAAGAAAAACGCAAGAAGCTGACGCAGGGTGATGAATTGCAGCCCGGCGTGCAGAAGATGGTCAAGGTTTATCTGGCGGTCAAACGTCGTTTGCAGCCCGGCGACAAGATGGCAGGTCGTCACGGCAACAAGGGCGTTGTCTCGAAGATCGTCCCGATCGAGGATATGCCGTATATGGCCGACGGTACGCCGGCCGATATCGTGTTGAATCCGTTGGGCGTTCCTTCACGTATGAATATCGGTCAGATTCTGGAAACCCATTTGGGTTGGGCATCGAAAGGTCTGGGGCTGCGTATCGGTGAAATGCTTCAGGCCAAACGTAAAGTCGAAGATATCCGCGCGTTCCTCAAAGAGATTTATCTGAGCAGCGGCAAGCCGGAAGATCTGGATAGCCTGACGGAAGCGGAAGTGCTGACGCTGGCGGAAAACCTGAAGGATGGTGTGCCGTTTGCTACGCCGGTTTTCGATGGCGCCGATGAAGAAGAAATCCGCCGTATGCTGGATCTGGCCTATCCGGACGATATTGCCAAGAAACTGGGCATGACGGAAATGAAGAACCAGGTTACCCTGTATGACGGCCGTACCGGTGAACCGTTCGAACGTCCGGTGACGGTCGGATACAAGCATATGCTGAAATTGCACCATCTGGTCGATGACAAGATGCATGCACGTTCGACAGGTCCGTATTCGCTGGTTACACAGCAGCCGTTGGGCGGCAAGGCGCAATTCGGCGGCCAGCGTTTCGGCGAAATGGAAGTCTGGGCACTGGAAGCCTATGGTGCATCGTATGTATTGCAGGAAATGCTGACGGTGAAATCCGACGATGTTGCAGGCCGGACGAAAGTTTATGAAAATCTGGTCAAGGGGGATCACGTCATCGACGCAGGTATGCCTGAATCCTTCAATGTGCTCGTGAAGGAAATCCGTTCCCTGGGTATCGATATCGATCTGGAACGTAACTAGGCAAGCGAGTTGACGACCGGACAGGGCGCCTGGCCACCTTGTCCGGTACAGAATTTTTGGCCGCAGTTCTCACCCAATTGGAGTGAAAAGATGAAAGCACTGCTCGATCTATTCAAGCAAGTTCAGCAAGATGAACAATTCGATGCCATCAAGATTGGTCTGGCATCCCCTGAAAAAATCAGATCCTGGTCTTATGGTGAAGTCAAGAAACCGGAAACGATCAATTACCGTACATTCAAGCCGGAACGTGACGGCCTGTTCTGCGCGAAGATTTTCGGGCCTATCAAGGATTACGAATGTCTGTGCGGCAAGTACAAGCGTCTGAAACACCGTGGTGTGATTTGCGAAAAATGCGGTGTCGAAGTAACGCTGGCGAAAGTCCGCCGTGAACGGATGGGTCATATCGAACTGGCTTCGCCGGCGGCACATATCTGGTTTCTGAAATCCCTGCCGTCGCGTCTGGGTATGGTGCTCGATATGACGTTGCGCGATATCGAACGTGTCTTGTATTTCGAAGCCTATGTCGTTACCGATCCGGGCATGACGCCGCTCAAGAAATGCCAGATCATGTCAGAAGATGATTATGCGGCAAAATATGAGGAATACGGTGACGAATTTTCCGCCTCCATGGGCGCTGAAGGTATTCGTGAGCTGTTGCGTTCGATCGATATCGACCGTGAAGCGGAATTGCTGCGCAATGAACTCAAGGATTCCAAGTCGGAAGCCAAAATCAAGAAGTACGCAAAACGTCTGAAAGTGCTCGAAGCTTTCCAGCGTTCCGGAATCAAGCCGGAATGGATGATTATGGAAGTGCTGCCAGTGTTGCCGCCGGAATTGCGTCCGCTGGTGCCGCTGGACGGTGGTCGTTTCGCGACTTCCGATCTGAACGATCTGTATCGCCGTGTCATCAACCGCAATAATCGTCTGAAACGTCTGCTGGAATTGCGTGCTCCGGAAATCATCACCCGCAATGAAAAACGTATGCTTCAGGAAGCGGTCGATTCATTGCTGGATAACGGTCGTCGCGGCAAGGCCATGACCGGCGCGAACAAGCGTCCGTTGAAATCCCTTGCAGAAATGATCAAGGGCAAGGGTGGGCGTTTCCGTCAGAACTTGCTGGGCAAGCGTGTCGACTATTCCGGCCGTTCCGTCATTACCGTCGGTCCACAGCTGAAACTGCACCAGTGTGGTTTGCCGAAGTTGATGGCGCTGGAATTGTTCAAGCCGTTCATTTTCAACAGACTTGAACTGATGGGGTTGGCCACGACTATCAAGGCCGCCAAACGTCTGGTCGAACTTCAGGAACCGGTCGTCTGGGATATTCTCGAGGAAGTCATCCGTGAACATCCGGTGATGCTCAACCGTGCACCGACGTTGCACCGTCTGGGTATTCAGGCTTTCGAACCGGTATTGATCGAAGGTAAGGCCATCCAGCTGCATCCGCTGGTTTGTGCAGCGTTCAACGCTGACTTCGACGGTGACCAGATGGCGGTACACGTTCCGTTGTCGATCGAGGCACAGCTCGAAGCGCGTACCCTGATGTTGTCTTCGAACAATATTCTGTTCCCGTCCAACGGCGAACCATCCATCGTGCCGTCCCAGGATATGGTGCTGGGGTTGTACTATGCAACGCGCGAAAAGATCAACGGCAAGGGCGAAGGCATGATGTTCGCCGATATCGCCGAAGTCCAGCGAGCCTATGACAACAAGGAAGTCGAACTGGCGACGCGTATCACGGTTCGACTGCCGGATTATGTCAAGGATCCGATTTCCGGTGAAACCGTCAAGAAAGTGGTTCGTTATGAAACGACGGTCGGCCGTGCGTTGCTTTCGGAAATCCTGCCGGAAGGTCTGCCGTTCTCCGTACTGAATACGCCGCTGAAGAAAAAGGAAATTTCGCGCCTTATCAATACGTCGTTCAGAAAATGCGGTTTGCGTGCGACCGTCGTGTTCGCAGATCATCTGATGCAGTCGGGCTTCAAGCTGGCGACCCGTGCCGGTATTTCCATCTGTATCAACGACATGCTGGTACCGAAACAGAAAACCGAACTGATTTCCACGGCCGAACAGGAAGTCAAACAGATCGAACAGCAATATGCTTCCGGTCTGGTTACGTCCGGTGAACGTTACAACAAGGTGGTCGATATCTGGGGCAAGACCGGTGACAGCGTCGGCAAGGCCATGATGGATCAGCTGAAAGTGGAAGAAGTCGTCAAACGTGATGGTACGGTCGGTACGCAGGAATCCTTCAATTCCATTTACATGATGGCAGACTCCGGCGCACGTGGTTCTGCCGCTCAGATCCGTCAGCTGGCCGGTATGCGCGGTCTGATGGCGAAACCGGATGGCTCGATTATCGAAACGCCGATTACGGCCAACTTCCGTGAAGGTTTGAACGTATTGCAGTACTTCATTTCCACGCATGGCGCCCGCAAGGGTCTGGCAGATACGGCACTGAAGACGGCAAACTCCGGTTATCTGACCCGTCGTCTGGTTGATGTGACACAGGATCTGGTCGTTATCGAAGACGATTGCGGTACGCATGAAGGCGTTGTCATGAAGGCGCTGATTGAAGGCGGTGAAGTCGTCGAAACACTGGGTGATCGTATTCTGGGCCGTGTTTGCGCGAACGACATCATCAATCCGGAATCGCGCGAAGTGCTTTACGAAGCCGGTACGCTGCTTGACGAAGACAAGATCGAGGAAATCGAACGTCTGGGTATCGATGAAGTCAAGGTTCGTACACCGCTGACTTGCGAAACCCGTTACGGCATGTGCGCAAAATGCTATGGTCGCGATCTGGGACGCGGTACGCTGGTCAACGCGGGCGAAGCCGTCGGTGTGATCGCCGCACAATCCATCGGTGAACCTGGAACACAGCTGACGATGCGTACTTTCCACATCGGTGGCGCTGCATCGCGTTCCGCTGTGGCTTCCAGTGTCGAGGCACGTTCCAACGGTACCATTCACTTTACTTCGGCCATGCGTTATGTCACCAACGACAAGGGTGACCAGATCGTGATTTCCCGTTCCGGTGAAATCACCATTGCAGACGATGTCGGTCGTGAACGTGAACGTCATAAGGTGCCGTATGGCGCAACCCTGCTGGTCAACGATGGTTTGCCGGTCAAGGCTGGCAAGGTACTGGCTACCTGGGACCCGATGACCCGTCCGATCATTACGGAATATGCCGGTACGATCCGCTTTGAAAATGTGGAAGAAGGGGTGACTGTCGCCCGTCAGGTCGATGAAGTGACCGGTTTGTCCACGCTGGTGGTTATCGATCCGAAGCGTCGTGGTACGTCGACCCGCTCGGCACGCCCGCAGGTCAAATTGCTCAATGATAACGGCGAGGAAGTCAAGATCGCCGGTACGGAACATGCCGTGACGATCAGCTTCCAGGTCGGCGCGCTGCTGATGGTTCAGGATGGCCAGAAAGTTTCTGTCGGTGAAGTGCTTGCACGTATTCCGACGGAATCGCAGAAGACGCGTGACATTACCGGTGGTCTGCCGCGTGTCGCGGAACTGTTCGAAGCCCGTTCTCCGAAGGATGCCGGTATGCTGGCGGAAGTGACGGGTACAGTTGCGTTCGGCAAGGAAACCAAGGGTAAACAGCGTCTTGAAATCACCGACATGGATGGCAATCGTCATGAATTCCTGATCGGCAAGGACAAGCAGGTTCTGGTTCATGATGGTCAGGTCGTCAACAAGGGCGAAATGATCGTCGATGGGCCGGCCGATCCTCAGGATATTTTGCGCTTGCTGGGTATCGAGGCACTTGCCCGCTATATCGTCGATGAAGTACAGGACGTTTATCGCCTGCAGGGTGTGAAGATCAACGACAAGCATATCGAAGTCATCGTTCGCCAGATGCTGCGTCGTGTGAATGTGGTCGATGCCGGTGATACCTGCTACATTCCGGGTGAACAGGTCGAACGTTCGGAATTGCTGGACGAAAACGATCGCGTCATCGCGGAAGGCAAACGTCCGGCAACTTATGAAAATGTCTTGCTGGGTATTACCAAGGCATCCTTGTCGACAGATTCGTTCATCTCGGCAGCGTCCTTCCAGGAAACGACTCGTGTTCTGACGGAAGCCGCTATCATGGGCAAGAAGGATTCCCTGAGAGGCCTGAAGGAAAATGTGATCGTTGGTCGACTGATTCCTGCCGGTACCGGTCTGGCAATGCATCGTGCGCGCAAGCAAAAAGCGATCTGGGAACAGGAAGAGCGCGCAGCTTTGCAGCGTGCCGAACAGTTGCAGCATGAGCAGCAACAGAGTGTTCACGATGTCGTCAGCGAAAACCCTGAGCAGGAGTCCTGAAGTTGAACGGGGGCATGTCGTGAAATAGCGGCATGCCTATTTGAGACAACAAGAGCAGTGCCTGTTGTTTTTGGCGTGGTCAGACGGTGTATGTCGTTGAAGTAATTGACTTTGCCAAGGAGACAGTTTAGAATCCGCAGTCTTTGGTGCGCTTGGATAATGATCGTTCTGATCGTTTTTCCGGTGGCACAACCTGTGGTGATAGTTTTTCCATGGAGTCCCCGGCCATTGTGGATGGTCGGGATTTTTCTGTAATTTTACTTAGTTGGATTAAATCGATGCCAACCATCAATCAATTGATTCGCCAACCACGTGTGACTGTCAAGGCAAAAAGCAAGTCGCCTGCGTTGGAAAACTGTCCGCAAAAGCGTGGCGTATGTACCCGTGTTTATACGACAACCCCGAAAAAACCTAACTCTGCATTGAGAAAGGTTGCCAAGGTCAGACTGACCAATGGTTTTGAAGTCATTTCCTATATCGGCGGTGAAGGTCACAATCTGCAGGAACACAGTGTTGTCCTGCTGCGTGGCGGTCGTGTCAAGGACTTGCCTGGTGTCCGTTACCATATGGTTCGTGGCTCTCTCGATACGCAGGGTGTCAAGGATCGTAAACAGGCTCGTTCCAAATACGGTGCAAAACGCGCCAAAGCGGCAAGTAAATAATCTGGGTCGGTCGTGTGATCGAGTAAGTGGTGTGTCATGATGGTCACCGTGAGTGCTTGCACTCAGCTGAAGAAAGAAAGGAAAAGAAATGCCTCGTCGTCGTGAAGTACCGAAACGCGAGATTCTGCCGGATCCGAAGTTCGGCAATGTGGATGTTGCAAAATTCGTGAATGTGCTGATGCTTTCGGGCAAGAAGTCGGTCGCTGAAAACATCATTTATGGTGCATTCGAAATCATCGAAGGTAAATCCGGAAAAGATCCTCTGGAAATTTTCATGCAGGCGGTCAATAACTGCAAACCGCTGGTCGAAGTCAAGTCCCGTCGTGTCGGCGGTGCCAATTATCAGGTTCCTGTTGAAGTGCGTCCGGTTCGTCGTATGGCACTGGCGATGCGCTGGTTGCGTGAAGCGGCTACCAAACGCAGTGAAAAATCCATGCCGCAGCGTCTGGCTGGTGAGCTGATGGAAGCTGCAGAAGGTCGCGGCGGTGCCATGAGAAAACGTGACGAAGTTCATCGGATGGCAGAAGCCAACAAGGCTTTCTCGCATTTCCGCTTCTAGTTCGAGAATGAGAGGGTGGCTGTCAAATGACGTTTGTTCAGGCGGCTGCCCGTGGAAAATATCAGGCAGGCCGGGCGCATTTGCAGAAAAAATGCAGCTCGGTTTTGTTTATTAAAAAGTTTTAGGAAAGATTATGGCTCGCAAGACACCGATCGAACGTTATCGTAACATTGGTATTTCTGCACATATTGATGCAGGCAAGACGACGACGACTGAACGTATTCTTTTTTATACCGGCGTGAACCACAAGCTGGGTGAAGTTCATGACGGCGCCGCAACCATGGACTGGATGGAACAGGAACAGGAACGCGGTATTACCATTACTTCTGCTGCGACGACCTGCTTCTGGAACGGCATGGCCAACAATTTCCAGAACCATCGTATCAACATCATTGATACCCCGGGCCACGTTGACTTCACGATCGAAGTGGAACGTTCCATGCGCGTGCTGGATGGTGCCTGTATGGTTTATTGCGCTGTCGGCGGCGTTCAGCCGCAGTCCGAAACCGTTTGGCGTCAGGCCAACAAATACAAGGTGCCGCGTCTGGCATTCGTCAACAAGATGGACCGTACCGGTGCGAATTTCTTCAAGGTTTATGACCAGATGCGTTCGCGTCTGAAAGCCAATCCGGTACCGTTGCAGATTCCTATCGGCGCAGAAGACAGTTTTGAAGGCGTTGTCGATCTGATCAAGATGAAAGGGATTTACTGGGATGATGCTTCCCAGGGTACCAAGTTCGAATATCGTGATGTACCAGCCGAACTGATGGATCAGGCCAAGGAATGGCGTGAAAAACTGGTTGAAGTCGCCGCCGAATCCAGTGAAGAACTGATGGACAAGTATCTGGGCGAAGGCGATTTGCCGGAGGAAGATATCAAGAAGGCATTGCGCCAGAGAACCATTGCCGGCGAAATTGTTCCGATGATGTGTGGATCCGCATTCAAGAACAAGGGCGTTCAGGCCATGCTGGATGCTGTTGTCGAATACCTCCCGTCTCCGGTCGATATTCCTGCGGTCGAAGGTACGGACGAAAATGACAATATCGTTACCCGCAAGGCTGCCGACGATGAAAAATTCGCTGCACTGGCATTCAAGATCATGACGGACCCGTTTGTCGGACAGCTGATTTTCTTCCGCGTTTATTCAGGTGTGGTCAAATCCGGCGATACGGTTCTCAATCCGATCAAGAACAAGAAAGAAAGAATCGGTCGTCTGTTGCAGATGCACGCCAACCAGCGTGAAGAAATCAAGGAAGTGATGGCGGGCGATATCGCTGCAGCCGTCGGTCTGAAAGAAGCGACAACCGGTGAAACACTGTGTGATCCGAGCGCACCGATCACCCTTGAAAAGATGGAATTCCCGGAACCGGTTATTTCCGAAGCGGTAGAACCGAAGACCAAGCAGGATCAGGAAAAAATGGCTCTGGCACTGAACCGTCTGGCTCAGGAAGACCCGTCCTTCCGTGTCTATACAGACGAAGAATCCGGTCAGACCATTATTGCCGGTATGGGCGAATTGCACCTGGATATTATCGTTGACCGTATGCGCCGTGAATTCGGCGTCGAAGCAACGATCGGCAAACCACAGGTTGCATATCGTGAAACCATTCGCAAGTCTTGTGAAGAAAGTGAAGGCAAGTTCGTCAAACAGTCCGGCGGCCGTGGTCAGTATGGTCACGTTGTGCTGAAGATCGAACCGCAGGAACCTGGCAAGGGCTTCGAATTCGTCGATGCGATCAAGGGTGGTGTTGTTCCGCGTGAATTCATTCCGGCAGTTGAAAAGGGTATTCGCGATTCCCTGAATTCCGGCGTGATGGCCGGCTATCCGGTGGTTGACGTCAAGGTTACGTTGTTCTTCGGTTCCTACCACGATGTCGACTCGAACGAAAACGCCTTCCGTATGGCAGGTTCCATGGCATTCAAGGAAGGTTGTCGCAAGGCTGATCCTGTCATCCTCGAACCGATGATGGCGGTCGAAGTCGAAACGCCAGAAGATTATGCCGGTACGGTTATGGGTGACCTGTCTTCCCGTCGCGGCATGGTTCAGGGTATGGAAGATATGGCCGGCGGTGGCGGCAAGGTCATCAAGGCCGAAGTTCCGCTGTCCGAAATGTTCGGTTATGCAACTGCGCTGCGTTCTGCAACACAGGGCCGTGCAACCTATACGATGGAATTCAAGCACTACGCTGAAGCACCGAAAAATATTATCGAAGCAATTGTCAGCTCGCGCGCAAAATGATTTAATTGCCTGTTGAGCTAAATATTTAATAAATCGTTCTTTTTGAAGGAAATCTGAAAAATGGCAAAGAGCAAGTATGAGCGGACGAAGCCGCACGTAAACGTAGGAACAATTGGTCACGTTGATCATGGCAAGACCACCCTGACGGCGGCGATTGCGACCGTACTGTCGAAGAAATTCGGAGGTGAAGCCAAGGACTACGACCAGATTGACGCAGCGCCGGAAGAAAAGGCACGTGGCATCACCATCAACACAGCCCACGTAGAATACGAAACCGCAAACCGTCACTATGCCCACGTTGACTGCCCGGGCCACGCCGACTACATCAAGAACATGATCACCGGCGCAGCCCAGATGGACGGAGCCATCCTGGTCGTATCCGCAGCAGACGGTCCGATGCCGCAGACCCGTGAACACATCCTGCTGGCCCGTCAGGTCGGCGTTCCGTACATCATCGTATTTTTGAACAAATGCGACATGGTCGACGACGCAGAACTGCTGGAACTGGTAGAAATGGAAGTACGCGAACTGCTGTCCCGCTACGAATTCCCGGGTGACGACATTCCGATCATCAAAGGTTCCGCCAAAATGGCACTGGAAGGCGACACCGGCGAACTCGGCGAAGTCGCGATCATGGCACTGGCCGACGCACTCGACAGCTACATTCCGACCCCGGAACGTGCAGTTGACGGCACCTTCCTGATGCCGGTAGAAGACGTATTCTCCATCTCCGGTCGTGGTACCGTCGTAACCGGTCGTGTAGAAAGAGGCGTCATCAAGGTAGGCGAAGAAATCGAAATCGTCGGCATCCGCGAAACCGCCAAGACCACCTGCACCGGCGTAGAAATGTTCAGAAAACTGCTGGATCAGGGACAGGCAGGCGACAACATCGGCGTACTGCTGCGCGGAACCAAACGTGAAGAAGTCGAACGTGGACAGGTTCTGGCAAAACCGGGCACCATCAAACCGCACACCCAGTTCTCCGGCGAAGTCTACGTACTGTCGAAAGAAGAAGGCGGTCGTCACACCCCATTCTTCAACAACTACCGTCCGCAGTTCTACTTCCGTACGACGGACGTAACGGGCGCCATCGAATTGCCGAAAGACAAGGAAATGGTCATGCCGGGCGACAACGTCACGATCAACGTCAAGCTGATCAGCCCGATTGCGATGGAAGAAGGTCTGAGATTCGCGATTCGCGAAGGCGGCAGAACCGTTGGTGCTGGCGTCGTCTCCAAAATCTTCGAATAATTCATTGCAGGTACGATAATTCAAATGCTGCGGGTGGCAAGCCATCCGCAGCTCGTTCTTTGGAAAGATATTATGCAAAACCAGAAAATCCGCATTCGCCTCAAGGCATTCGACTATAAACTGATCGACCAGTCTGCACAGGAAATCATCGACACAGCCAAACGTACCGGTGCCGTCGTCAAGGGGCCTGTTCCACTGCCGACCCGTATCCAGCGTTTCGATATCCTGCGTTCGCCGCGCGTCAACAAAACCTCGCGCGACCAGTTCGAAATCCGTACGCACCAGCGTTTGATGGATATCATCGATCCGACCGACAAGACCGTCGATGCCCTGATGAAACTGGATCTGCCAGCAGGTGTCGATGTCGAAATCAAGCTGCAATAATTGCTTAGCAGGCAATTAGCGGTTGTGCAAACGGCGCATGCGGGATATAATGCGCCGCTTGAGCAAGTCAAGAGATTGTTTTTGCTCTTGTTTCTGTAAAATAACAAACAGCCCTGCCCAATCGTAGGCAGGAATGGAGATAAAAATGAGCCTAGGCCTTATCGGGCGTAAGGTTGGGATGATGCGTATATTCACGGATGATGGGGATAGCATTCCTGTTACCGTGGTAGATGTATCGGACAACCGCGTTACGCAAGTCAAGACGACCGAGACAGACGGTTACACGGCTGTCCAGGTTGCATTCGGCAAACGCCGTCCTTCCCGTGTCAATAAAGCTGCAGCCGGACATTTCGCGAAAGCAGGTGTCGAAGCAGGCAGTGTATTGCGCGAATTCAGAGTTGATGCTGCCAAGGCAGCGGAAGTCAAGGCAGGTGACGTATTGCCTGTCACCCTGTTTGAAGTCGGTCAGAAGATTGATGTTCAGGGCGTTTCGATCGGTAAAGGTTATGCCGGTACCATCAAACGTTACAATTTCGGTTCCGGTCGTGCTACCCATGGTAACTCCCTGTCGCACAATGTCCCGGGTTCCATCGGTATGAACCAGGATCCGGGTCGCGTTTTTCCGGGCAAGAAAATGACGGGTCACATGGGGGATGAAACCACCACCGTTCAGAATCTGGAAGTCGCACGTATTGATGCAGAACGTAATCTGCTGCTGGTCAAGGGTGCTGTTCCGGGTGCCAAGAATGCGCAGGTTGTTGTACGTCCTGCCGTAAAAACCAAAGTAAGCAAGGGGGCATAACAGATGGAATTGAAGCTCCTAAATGGAAAAGACCAGGTTGCCGGCAAAGTGGAAGCGCCGGATACCATTTTCGGCCGTGAATATAACGAAGCACTGATTCATCAGATCGTTGTCGCTTTCCAGGCCAATGCCAGAACTGCCGATCGTCAGCAAAAGAGCCGTGAAACGGTTGCGCATACGACCAAGAAACCGTGGCGTCAGAAAGGTACCGGTCGTGCACGTTCGGGTATGTCGTCCTCGCCGCTGTGGCGTGGAGGCGGTCGCGCGTTTCCCAATTCGCCCGACGAAAATTTTTCTCACAAGGTCAACAAGAAGATGTATCGCGCAGGTGTCTGTTCGATTCTCTCGCAGCTGGCACGTGAAGGCAGACTGACGGTGATCGACGAACTGGCGCTTGAAGCACCGAAAACGAAGATGTTGGCCCAGAAGCTCAAGGCTTTCGGTTTCGATTCCGTACTTGTCATTACGGACAATTTCGATGAAAACCTGTATCTGGCATCGCGCAACCTGCCGAATGTATTGGTGCTCGAACCACACCAGGCTGATCCTGTTTCCCTTGTCTATTTCAAGGATGTACTGATTACCAAGGCAGCTCTGGGCAAGATTGAGGAGATGCTGGCATGAGTGCGGTCATGAAAATTAGTGAAGAACGTCTGATGAAAGTATTGCTGGCTCCGGTAGTTTCGGAAAAGGCCACTTTTATCGCTGAAAAGTATGAACAAGTCATTTTTCGTGTACTGAAAAATGCAACCAAGCCTGAAATCAAGGCAGCCGTTGAAAATATGTTCAAGGTTGAAGTCGAATCAGTGCAGGTGCTGAATCGCCTGGGCAAGCAAAAACGTACGCGTAACGGTATGGGCCGCAAGAGCAATCAGAAGCTGGCATATGTTTGCCTCAAGCCTGGTCAGGAAATCCATTTTACCGAGGAGGCTAAATAATGGCTCTCGTTAAAGTCAAACCAACATCTCCGGCTCGCCGTGGAATGGTCAAGCTGGTCAATCCGGAACTGTACAAGGGACGTCCTTATGCCGCTCTGGTTGAAAAGAAATCCAAGAGTGCAGGGCGTAACAACAACGGTCATATCACGACCCGTCATATCGGTGGTGGTCACAAGCATCACTATCGCGTGATTGATTTCGTTCGTAACAAGGACGGTATTGCCGGCAAGGTGGAACGTATCGAATACGATCCGAACCGCACTGCCAACATTGCGCTGGTTTGCTACGCAGATGGCGAACGCCGTTACATCATCGCACCGAAGGGTCTGTCCGTCGGTGATCAGATCATGAACGGTTCCGAAGCACCGATCAAGGCTGGCAACTGCCTGCCGTTGCGCAATATTCCGGTCGGTACGACGTTGCACTGCATCGAAATCCTGCCTGGCAAGGGTGCGCAGCTGGCACGTACTGCCGGTGCCGCTGTCGTTCTGATGGCACGCGAAGGATCGTATGCACAGGTTCGTCTGCGTTCCGGTGAAGTTCGTCGTATCCATATCGAATGCCGTGCGACGATCGGTGAAGTGGGCAATGCGGAACAGAATCTGCGCAAATTGGGCAAGGCTGGTGCAATGCGCTGGCGTGGCGTACGTCCGACGGTACGCGGTGTTGTCATGAATCCTGTCGATCACCCGCATGGTGGTGGTGAAGGTAGAACATCCGGTGGACGTCATCCGGTTACGCCTTGGGGTCAGAAGACCAAGGGTCTGAAAACGCGTAGCAACAAGCGCACGACTTCGATGATCGTTTCGCGCCGCAACAAGAAATAAGGGGTAGCATATGACACGTTCGTTGAAAAAAGGACCTTTCTGCGATGCGCACCTGATCGCCAAGGTGGAAGCTGCGCAGGCATCCAAGGATAAACGGCCAATTAAAACCTGGTCTCGTCGGTCAACAATTATGCCGGATTTTATCGGGCTGACGATTGCTGTTCATAATGGCAAACAGCATGTTCCCGTTTATATTTCCGAAAATATGGTTGGTCATAAATTGGGCGAATTCGCATTGACCAGAACTTTCAAGGGTCATGCCGCCGATAAAAAAGCTAAGAAATAGGACCAATGATGGAAACAAAAGCTTCTCTTCGTGGTGTGCATTTGTCAGCGCAAAAAGGTCGTCTGATTGCCGACATGATTCGTGGCAAGAAAGTGGATCAGGCGCTCGATATTCTGTCGTTCACACCGAAAAAAGGTGCTGTCATTATCAAGCAAGTGCTGGAATCGGCTATCGCCAATGCGGAACACAATGACGGTGCGGATATTGATGAACTGAAAGTTTCTTCGATTTATGTTGAAAAAGGAACTTTTATGAAACGTTACTCGGCTCGTGCAAAAGGACGGGGTGACCGTATTTCGAAACAAACCTGTCACATTTATGTGACGGTCGGTAATTAAGGGGGTCACGATGGGACAAAAGATTCATCCAACTGGTTTCCGTCTGGCAGTTGCCCGTAACTGGTCTTCCCGCTGGTATGCCGGCAACAACAATTTTGCCGGAATGCTCAACGAAGACCTGAAGGCTCGTGCCTATCTGAAGAAAAAACTGAAAAACGCATCGGTCGGTCAGGTCGTGATCGAACGTCCGGCAAAGAATGCGCGCTTTACCATTTACAGTTCTCGTCCGGGTGTAGTGATCGGCAAGAAAGGTGAAGATATCGAAGTGCTGAAATCGGATCTTTCCAAGATCATGGGTGTGCCGGTTCATGTCAATATCGAAGAAGTTCGCAAGCCTGAACTGCATGCACAGCTGATCGCAGATTCGATCACCCAGCAGCTGGAAAAACGTATCATGTTCCGTCGCGCAATGCGTCGCGCGATGCAAAACGCGATGCGACTGGGAGCTGTCGGTATCAAGATCATGTCTTCCGGTCGTCTGAACGGTATCGAAATCGCGCGTACCGAATGGTATCGTGAAGGTCGTGTGCCTTTGCATACCCTGCGTGCCGATATCGACTATGGCTTTTCCGAAGCACAGACTACCTACGGCATTATCGGTGTGAAGGTCTGGGTATACAAGGGTGATCGTCTGGAAAACGGCGAAGCGCCAAAGATCGAAACACCGAACGATGAAGACAAGAAACGTCGTGGCGCACGCCGTGATGATGGCCGTCCTGGCAGACAGCGTGTCAGAAAGTCTGAAGGTGCCGGTGCATCCGAAGCTCCTTCGACCGGAGCCAAACGCGTTCGTGCAAGAAAACCTGAAAATGCAGCGGCAGCGACCGAAAGTGCGCCTGCTGAAGCGGCAGGAGAATAATTATGTTGCAACCATCTCGTAGAAAATATAGAAAAGAGCAGAAAGGTCGCAATACCGGTATTTCTCACGAAAGAGGTACCAAGGTATCGTTTGGCGACTTTGGTCTGAAAGCGGTCGGAAGAGGTCGTATCACGGCACGTCAGATCGAGGCAGCACGTCGTGCCATGACACGCCATATCAAGAGAGGCGGCCGTATCTGGATTCGTGTATTCCCGGACAAGCCGATTTCCGAAAAACCTGCTGAAGTCCGTATGGGTAGCGGCAAAGGCAATCCGGAATACTATGTCGCAGAAATCAGACCAGGCAAGGTTCTTTATGAAATGGACGGAGTGGATGAGGCTCTGGCCCGTGAGGCATTCCGTCTGGCCGCTGCCAAATTGCCACTGCCGACGGTCTTCGTTGTCCGTCAGCTTGGCCAGTAATAGGAGTGAATATGAAAGCATCCGAACTGCGTTCCAAGGATCAGGCTGAGCTGAAGACCGAACTCAACGATCTTTTGAAGGCTCAATTTGGTCTGCGTATGCAATTGGCGACCCAGCAGTTGACCAATACTTCCCAGCTCAAAAAGGTGAGAAGAGATATTGCTCGGGTAAAAACTGTCATGAATTCAAAGGGTAAAGCATAATGAACGATCAGGAAAAGTCCGTGTTGAAACGCACTCTGATTGGTAAAGTTGTGTCTGACAAGATGGACAAAACGGTTTCCGTTTTGATCGAACGCCGTGTCAAGCATCCGCTGTATGGGAAAATTGTCCGTCGTTCCAAGAAGTATCTTGCGCACGATGAAAACAATCAGGCAAAAATTGGCGATACCGTTGAAATTCAGGAAAGTCGTCCAATTTCTAAAAACAAATCTTGGGTTCTCACCAAAGTTATTCAGGTTGCGCAAATTATATAAAAGGATTGCATTTGTCCCTGGATAGTGCAATAATGCAAAACTTCGCATCACACCTCACGGGTGCGGTGCGAAGTTCTTTATATATCATGTACACCTAATCAGTCGCACGCATGTGCGTCTGGCGGGACCAAGACTGATCGCCGAAGTTTATGGCGAATTAAGTTGGGAAAGAAAATTATGATTCAGACTGAAAGTCGTTTAAAAGTGGCCGACAATACGGGTGCCAGAGAGGTTCTTTGCATCAAGGTTCTCGGCGGATCCAAGCGTCGCTATGCTCAGATCGGTGACATCATCAAGGTGACTGTCAAAAGTGCTGCGCCGCGCGGTAGAGTCAAGAAGGGCGAAATCTACAATGCAGTCGTTGTTCGTACTGCAAAGGGTGTTCGTCGTCAGGATGGTTCTCTGATCAAGTTCGATGAGGGTGCGGCTGTGTTGCTCAACAACAAGCTCGAACCGATCGGAACGCGTATCTTCGGGCCGGTAACTCGTGAATTGCGTACGGAAAGATTTATGAAAATCGTTTCACTTGCGCCGGAAGTATTGTAAGGGGATGTTATGAACAAAATACGCAAAGGCGATGAAGTGATTGTTCTGGTCGGTAAAGACAAGGGCAAACGTGGCGTCGTTCAGCAATGTATTGAAGATCGTGTCGTTGTCGCTGGTGTGAACGTTGCCAAGAAAACGACCAAGCCGAATCCGATGACGGGTGCAACGGGTGGCATTGTCGACAAGCTTATGCCGATTCATGTTTCCAATGTTGCTCTGTTCAATGCAAAAACGGGCAAGGCTGATCGCGTGGGTTTTAAGGAAGTGGACGGCAAGAAGGTCCGTGTCTTTAAATCGAATGGTGAAGTTGTCGGGGCTAAATAATTATGGCGCGTCTACAGGATTTATATAAGGAAAAAATTGTTGCCGATCTGATGGCAAAGTTTTCCTACAAGTCAGCAATGGAAGTTCCTCGTATTACCAAGATCACTCTGAATATGGGGTTGTCGGAAGCCGTTGCCGATAAAAAGGTAATTGATCATGCTACTGGCGATCTTGCCAAAATCGCAGGTCAAAAACCGGTTGTGACCAAGGCTCGCAAGTCCATCGCGGGTTTCAAGATTCGTGAAGGTTATCCGATCGGGTGCATGGTTACCCTGCGCGGTGCGAGAATGTATGAATTTCTCGATCGTCTGGTAACGATTGCATTGCCGCGTGTGCGTGACTTCCGTGGTATCAATGGCCGCTCTTTTGATGGTCGTGGCAACTACAATCTGGGCATCAAGGAACAGATCATATTCCCTGAAATCGAATATGACAAAATCGATGCGCTGCGTGGTCTGAATATCAGCGTCACCACCACCGCCAAGACAGACGAAGAGGCGAAGGCACTTCTTTCCGCATTTAAATTTCCGTTTAGAAATTGAGATAGCCATGGCAAAACTGGCATTAATAAATCGTGAATTGAAACGCGCTGCGCTTGTCAAGAAATATGCAGGCAAACGCGCTGAACTGAAAGCTATTATCGACGACCAGACGAAGTCTGAAGAAGAACGTTTCGAGGCTCGTCTGAAACTGCAATCGTTGCCTCGCAACGCCAATCCGACGCGTCAGCGCAACCGTTGCGCATTGACCGGAAGACCGCGTGGCACTTACCGCAAGTTTGGCTTGGGTCGTGCCAAACTGAGAGAATTCGCCATGAATGGTGAAATTCCGGGAATTACTAAAGCTAGCTGGTAGCAGGGGGAATTGTTATGAGTATGAGCGATCCTATCGCAGATATGCTGACTCGCATCCGCAATGCGCAGCAGGTCAAAAAAGGTTCTGTTGCCATGCCTTCGTCCAAGGTGAAAGTTGCCATCGCGAAGGTGCTGAAGGATGAAGGTTATATCGATTCCTTCGATGTTAGCGAGGAAGCTGGCAAGGCACAGTTGAATATCGCGCTGAAATACTATGTCGGTCGTCCTGTTATCGAAAGACTTGAACGTGTTTCCCGTCCTGGTCTTCGTATTTACAAGGGTCGTGACGAACTGCCGAGCGTGATGAATGGACTGGGTGTCGCTATTGTATCGACGCCGAAGGGAGTCATGACTGACCGCAAGGCGAGAGCTACCGGTGTCGGTGGTGAAGTTCTTTGCTATGTTGCCTGAGGAGTGAAGCATGTCTAGAGTTGGAAAAATGCCGGTTGCTGTTCCTGAAGGCACGACGGCAGCAATCGCGGGCAATCAGATTACCATCAAGGGCCCTTTGGGTTCCATGAGCAGAACGCTGAGCGATCTGGTTGTTGTCAAGCAGGAAGACAAGTTATTGAAGGTTGAGGCTGCAAACGACAGCCGGGAAGCCGTAGCGATGTGGGGAACGACGCGTGCCCTGCTGAACAATATGGTTCTGGGTGTCAGCAAGGGCTTTGAAAAACGTCTGAGTCTGGTTGGCGTCGGTTTCAGGGCTCAGGCGCAGGGCGACAAGTTGAACATGTCTCTCGGTTTTTCTCATCCTGTCGTTCATGTCATGCCGGAAGGCATCAAGTGCGAAACCCCTTCGCAGACTGAAATCGTGATCAAGGGTATGGACAAGCACCTGGTTGGTCAGGTCGCTGCTGACGTACGTGCATATCGCAAGCCTGAACCATACAAGGGCAAGGGCGTTCGGTATGTAGACGAAGTCGTTAAGATCAAAGAAACTAAGAAGAAGTAATAGGGGCGATTGATGAACAAGAAACAATCACGTTTGCGCCGCGGCCGTCAGACCCGGGCCAAAATTGCTGTTCTGAAGGCAACACGTTTGTCGGTGCATCGTACCAATTTGCATATTTATGCAAACATTATTGGCCCGGATGCCCGGATTCTGGCTTCTTCGTCGACACTGGAATCGGACGTCCGCAAGGAACTGGCAGGGAAAAGCGGTGGCAACGTCGCTGCCGCCATGCTGGTAGGCAAGAGAGTTGCCGAGAAGGCTTTGCAGGCCGGAATTACCGAAGTGGCTTTCGATCGTTCCGGTTTTCGTTACCACGGCCGTGTCAAAGCATTGGCTGAAGCTGCTCGCGAAGCAGGTCTGAAGTTCTAAGGATATAACCATGGCAAAAATGCAACAAAAGACGCAGGGTGATCGGCCGGATGACGGATTGCGCGAAAAGATGATCGCGATCAATCGTGTAACGAAAGTCGTCAAGGGCGGTCGTATTATGGGTTTTGCTGCACTGACGGTAGTCGGTGATGGCGATGGCCGTATCGGAATGGGCAAGGGTAAATCGAAAGAAGTGCCTATCGCTGTCCAGAAGGCAATGGAAGAAGCTCGCCGCAACATGATCAAGGTGACGCTCAAGGACGGTACCTTGCAGCATACGATTATCGGAAAACATGGCGCTTCCAAAGTGATGCTCAATCCTGCCAAACAGGGTACCGGTGTGATTGCCGGTGGCGCAATGCGTGCGATTTTCGACGTGATGGGCGTGACCAACGTCGTCGCCAAATCTTTCGGTTCGAGCAATCCGTACAATATGGTCAGAGCAACCCTCAATGCACTGGCTTCGATGAACACTCCCGCCGATGTCGCGGCAAAACGTGGCAAGTCGGTAGAGGAAATTGTTGGATAAGGTGATCGACATGTCTAATCAAATTACCGTGAAACTGGTCAGAAGTCTGATCGGAACGCGCAAGTCGCATCGCGACACCGTTCGTGGTCTGGGTCTTCGTCGATTGAATTCCGTATCCACTTTGCAGGACACGCCTGCTGTTCGTGGAATGATTAAGAAAGTATCGTATCTCGTTCAGGTTATTGCCTGAGCGGAGCGGCAAACAGGATAAGCTATGAATTTGAATAATTTGCAGCCTGCCTATGGCGCTAAACAGGCAAAGCGCAGAGTCGGACGTGGTATCGGCAGCGGATTGGGAAAAACAGCTGGCCGCGGTCACAAGGGCCAGAAATCAAGAGCTGGCGGTTTTCACCGTGTGGGTTTTGAAGGCGGTCAGATGCCGTTGCAGCGCCGTCTGCCAAAGCGCGGTTTCAAGTCTCCTGCTGCATTGACCCGTGCAGAAGTCCGTCTTTCCGATTTGGATAAACTGGGCGTGGATGAAATCGATCTGCTGGTGCTGAAACAGGCCGGTCTGGTATCCGGTCTGGTCAAGAATGTCAGAGTCATTCTGTCTGGTGAAATCAATCGCAGTGTGACTGTGAACGGGCTTGCTGTCACCAAAGGAGCCAAGGCCGCCATTGAAAGCAAGGGTGGCAAGGTCGCTTAAGTAAACAACTTACAGGGGTATCCAGTTGGCAACGTCATCTAATTTGGCAAAAAATGCCACAGCCGGTTTTCCATGGCGGCGTTTGTTGTTTTTGCTCGGAGCATTGGTGGTGTTCCGTATTGGCGCCCATATACCGGTTCCTGGCATTGATTCCGAACAGCTGGCCATGCTGTTCAGACAGAATCAGGGCGGTATTCTCGGCATGTTCAACATGTTTTCGGGTGGTGCGCTTTCGCGGTTTACCGTGTTTGCGCTGGGCATCATGCCGTACATTTCGGCTTCCATTATCATGCAGATGCTGGGGATTGTGTCCCCGCAGATTGATGCACTGAAAAAGGAAGGTGAAGCGGGCAAAAGGAAGATGACGCAGTACACGCGTTACGGTACGCTTGTGCTGGCCGCGTTTCAGGGGCTCGGTATCGCTGTCGCGCTGGAATCGCAGCCAGGCCTGGTTATCGAACCGGGCATGGCTTTCCGTTTTACGGCAGTTGTTACGCTGGTAACCGGTACGATGTTCCTGATGTGGCTTGGCGAGCAGATTACCGAACGTGGTCTGGGTAACGGTATTTCCATGCTGATTTTTGCAGGTATTGCAGCAGGTTTGCCCAATGCGATCGGCGGTCTTGTCGAACTGGTTCGTACCGGTTCGATGAATACGCTGACTGCATTGATCATTTGCGTTATCGTTGCGGTGGTTACCTTTCTGGTTGTCTTTATCGAAAGCGGTCAGCGTCGTATCCTGGTCAATTATGCAAAACGACAGATCGGCAACAAGATTTATGGCGGGCAAAGCAGCTTTTTGCCGCTCAAGGTCAACATGGCCGGTGTTATTCCGCCGATTTTTGCCTCGTCGATCATCCTGTTCCCGGCAACGATCGTCGGCTGGTTCGCTACCGGTTCAGAGTCGGACAACATGTTCGTTCGCTTTTTGAAGGACCTTGCCGCATCGCTGGCACCGGGTGAACCGGTTCATGCCATTTTGTATGCGGCTGCCATCATCTTTTTCTGTTTCTTTTATACCGCACTGGTATTCAACAGCCGCGAAACGGCAGATAACCTGAAAAAGAGTGGCGCTTTCATTCCGGGCATTCGTCCGGGTGACCAGACAGCACGCTATGTCGATAAAATTTTGATGAGGTTGACACTGGCGGGCGCGATTTATGTTACATTAGTCTGTTTGTTGCCGGAATTTCTGGTTGCGCGTTGGCAGGTGCCGTTTTACTTCGGTGGTACGTCCCTGCTGATTATCGTCGTTGTCACGATGGATTTTATGGCGCAGATTCAGAATTACAT
Organism: Oxalobacter paeniformigenes; assembly: GCF_027158465.1. NCBI lineage: Bacteria > Pseudomonadati > Pseudomonadota > Betaproteobacteria > Burkholderiales > Oxalobacteraceae > Oxalobacter > Oxalobacter paeniformigenes. The sequence continues at coordinate 47,739 of NZ_JAMKYL010000005.1, read as the reverse complement.
CATGTCCCAGCAGTATGATTCGCTGTTGAGGAAAGCGAATTTCAAGAGCAACAGCTTACCGCGTTAATATTTCATAAAAGATATTGGTTTTATGGCTAAAGATGACGTTATCCAGATGCAGGGCGAGATTGTCGATAACTTGCCCAATGCGACTTTTCGTGTAAAGCTGGAAAATGGACATATGGTTCTCGGGCACATTTCCGGCAAGATGCGTATGAATTACATCCGTATTCTTCCGGGCGACAAGGTAACGGTGGAGCTGACTCCTTATGATCTGAGTCGTGCTCGTATTGTTTTCAGAACAAAATAGCTGGATTCAACAGTTTCTTAGAAAGAGGGTGAAAATGAAGGTTCAGGCATCAGTCAAGCGGATTTGCCGCAACTGCAAAATCATCAAGAGAAAGGGCGTGGTCCGTGTGATCTGCACCGAAGCACGTCATAAACAGAGACAAGGTTAATTAACGTCAATTTAGGACAGAACGAATGGCACGTATTGCAGGGGTTAATATTCCCAACCATCAACACATTGTCATTGGCCTGACGGCTATTTATGGTATCGGACGTCCGAGAGCACAGTCGATCTGTGCTGCTACCGGTGTCGATCCTACCAAGAAAGTCAAGGATCTCGATGACAACGAACTTGAAAAACTTCGCGTCGAAATCGACAAATTCGTGATCGAAGGCGACTTGCGCCGTGAAGTTTCCATGAGCATCAAGCGACTGATGGATCTGGGTTGTTATCGTGGTTTGCGTCATCGCCGCGGTTTGCCGGTCAGAGGCCAGCGTACACGCACCAACGCGCGAACCAGAAAAGGTCCACGTAAAGCCGCGCAGTCTTTGAAGAAGTAATGCAGGCATACGTAGTTTGAACAAGTAGACGGATCGAGGAATTTTTATGGCAAAAGCATCGAATAGTGCAGCAGCTCGCGTGCGCAAGAAGGTGAAGAGAAACATTGCAGAAGGTGTTGCACATGTGCATGCTTCTTTCAACAACACCATCATTACCATTACGGATCGCCAGGGCAATGCGCTGACGTGGGCTACTTCCGGTGGTGCAGGTTTCAAGGGCTCTCGCAAGTCCACTCCATTTGCAGCACAGGTTGCCGCAGAAGCAGCAGGCAAGGTAGCTATCGAATATGGTATCAAGAATCTGGAAGTCAAGATCAAGGGCCCGGGTCCTGGTCGTGAATCGGCTGTCCGCGCACTGAACGGACTGGGTATTCGCATTACGCAGATTCAGGACATTACACCTATTCCGCATAATGGTTGCCGCCCGCCAAAGCGTCGCCGTATCTGATTTCCATTGTAAAGAAGACCACTGTTATGCCGTTCGTGGCATGACTTGCGCCTGTTGTGAGGCGTCAATCAATTTTTGAAAAGGAATTATTGTGGCACGATATATCGGACCCAAAGCAAAGCTTTCCCGTCGTGAAGGCACTGATCTCTTCCTGAAGAGCGCAAGACGCTCTCTCGACTCCAAATGCAAACTGGATGTCAAACCCGGCCAGCATGGCATGAAATCGGGTGCACGTACATCCGACTATGGCAATCAGCTCCGTGAAAAACAGAAAGTCAAACGCATGTATGGCATTCTGGAAAAACAGTTCCGTCGTTATTTTGCCGAAGCAGAACGCAGAAAAGGCAATACCGGCGACAATCTGATGCAGCTGCTGGAATGCCGTCTGGACAATGTCGTTTATCGTATGGGCTTCGGTTCCACCCGTGCCGAAAGTCGTCAGCTGGTCAGCCATCAGGCATTGATGGTCAACGGCAAGGTTGTCAATATTCCTTCGTATCTGGTCAAACCGGAAGACGTCATCACCGTTCGTGAAAAGGCCAAGAAACAGGCACGTATCATCGAATCGCTTTCCCTGGCTGAACAGATCGGTATGGCCGACTGGGTTTCTGTCGATTCCAAGAAGATGGAAGGTGTTTTTAAGCGTATTCCGGATCGCAGCGAATTTGCAAACGATGTCAACGAATCGCTGATCATCGAATTGTATTCACGTTAATTACCGCATTATCAGAGCCATCAGCCTTATTGGTGTAACGAGCCAAGGGTATTGAAAAGGACAAATTATGCAAAACAATTTTCTTAAACCGCGTATTATCAACGTCGAATCGCTGGGTGGCGGTCGTTCCGTTGTCGAAATGGAACCGTTCGAACGCGGTTATGGACATACGCTGGGCAATGCGTTGAGACGTGTGCTGCTGTCGTCCATGACAGGGTATGCACCTACAGAAGTCACGATTGCCGGCGTGGTCCATGAATATTCGACGCTGGACGGCGTTCAGGAAGATGTAGTCGATCTGCTCCTGAACCTGAAGGGCGTCGTTTTCAAGCTGCACAACCGCGATTCGATCACCCTGTCCCTGAAAAAAGCGGGACCGGGTGTTGTCACTGCAGGTGATATCGAGCTGCCGCATGACGTAGAAATCATCAATCCGGATCATGTCATTGCCAATCTTGCGGACAATGGCAAGCTGGATATGCAGATCAAGGTTGAAAAAGGTCGTGGATATGTTCCAGGCAACGTCAGACGTCTGTCCGAGGATGCGAACAAGACCATTGGACGCATCATTCTGGATGCATCTTTTTCGCCAGTACGTCGTGTTTCCTATTCGGTCGAATCGGCTCGTGTCGAACAGCGTACCGATCTGGACAAACTGATCATCAATATCGAAACCAACGGTGTCATTACTGCCGAGGAAGCGATTCGCCAGTCTGCTCGCATTCTGGTCGATCAGCTGAGCGTTTTTGCCGCACTGGAAGGCACTGAAACGACATCCGAAGCACTGACGCAGGTTCCGGCGGTTGATCCGATTCTGTTGCGTCCTGTCGATGACCTGGAATTGACCGTACGCTCCGCAAATTGCCTGAAAGCGGAAAACATCAATTACATCGGCGATCTGATCCAGCGCAGTGAAAACGAATTGCTGAAGACCCCGAATCTGGGACGCAAGTCGCTCAACGAAATCAAGGAAGTTCTCGCTTCCAGAGGTTTGACACTGGGTATGCGTCTGGATAACTGGCCGCCGGCAGGACTTGAAAAATAATGTTTAACCCGAACGGCCCGCAGTTCTGACTGATAGAAGAGCCGTATTGAAAGATTTATAAGGAAAATATCATGCGTCATCGTCATGGTTTGAGAAAACTGAACCGTACTTCTTCCCACCGTCTGGCCATGCTCCGCAATATGACGGTTTCCCTGCTCCGTCACGAAGCAATCAAGACCACTTTGCCGAAGGCCAAGGAATTGCGCCGTGTCGTCGAACCGATCATCACGCTCGGCAAGACCAATACGGTTGCCAACAAGCGTTTGGCATTCAATCGTCTGCGTGATCGTGAAATCGTCGTCAAGCTCTTCAATGTACTTGGCCCGCGTTTTGCCAATCGCAACGGTGGTTATCTGCGTATTCTGAAAATGGGTTTCAGACTGGGTGACAATGCACCGATGGCTTATGTCGAATTGCTCGACAGACCGCAGGAAGAAAAAACGGAAGCTGCAGAAAGCAAATAAGCTTTCCGCCATCTGTTGCAAAGGGCTGGATTTCCAGCCCTTTTTTATTGCCATGAAAGACTGACGGCTGTGGCATACTCTGTACATGGAATATTGCTGGAGAGAGAAATGGAAAAGCCGATTCTGGTTTTTTGTACTGTACCTGACGCGACCACAGCGGAACGTCTGGCAAAGGCGCTTATCGATGAAAAACTGGTTGCCTGTGTAAATTGCGGTACGCCGTCACGTTCCTTTTATCGCTGGAATGGCAAGGTGGAAGAGGCGTCCGAGATGACACTGACGATCAAGACAGTCGATGCACGCTATGATGCCGTCGAGTCATTGATCCGCTCGATGCATCCGTATGAATTGCCTGAGATACTGGCAGTGCCCGTTCTTTGTGGCCTGACACCCTATCTGGAATGGCTGGCACGTGAGACGGCCTGAAATGATGTTGTTCCTTAAAGATAGTGCGTAAGCATCAGGCACAAGCCGACGATGAGCGGAATGGAAAAGTTATCATCGATATGGATGCGGTTTTCGTAGATTTCTGCGAATGTGGCCAGTGTGATGCCAAGTGCACCGTATAACAAAAAGGAAAGCGGTTGCCGGCTATAGTGGTAAAACAATAGCAGAACGATAAATGAGAACAGCCAGAAAGCGATGCTGCCTTCGATACTTTTCTTCCCGTGGTTGATTTTATGTCGTCCGAGTTTTCTTCCGATCAGGGCAGCGAAGGTATCTCCGACAAGCATGATGGACAAGGCGGTCATGGCGATGGTTCTGGGAAACAGGATCGTGGCGAAAAGTACGGCGGCAATGAGGTAGGGCGCTCCGCTTGGACGAAAGGTTTCACGTGTTTCGCATTCGCGCAGAATCCGGTTGAACAGGGCGCCATAGGTCATGGTAAATAGCGGCCAGCGTTTGTTGTTGCCATATTCGACGACAAGCATGATGAACAGCAGCGCGGCAAAAAGCGAGATATTGAACCATTTCGGGAAATAGCCTATGGAAGCGACCATCCAGAGAGAACTTAGGTGGATGAGTTTCCTGAATACTTCGTGACCGTATGAAATCGGTTTGTTCATCTGAAGGTGCCTGCTGTAACGTGGAATGGTATCTTGCAAGATGTTTTTATGCAGACATGATAACGAAACAGAGCTGCAAATTTCTGTAAAAAACGTGCATGAGAGAAATCGTAAAATCCGGGACGTGAATGGCGGGCCGGTCATGAAGAAGCGGACGCGAGACCCAGAATGCTGCTAGTGGCTTTTTCCAGTCCGCTGCGTTTCAAGGAAGAGAAAAGCTGCGCCGAAAACGGAAAAGGAACGCCTTTTTCATCAACATAGCTTGCGAGAATGGTATTGACCTGTTTCAGGGCATTGGAAGACTCGCTGCGGTTTAGCTTGTCGGATTTTGTCAACAGACAGTGAACAGGTTTTCCGGTCGGCGCGAACCATTCGAGCAATTCGATGTCGAGCGGCTGGAATGGGTGACGTGCATCCATTACAAGTACCAGTCCCTTGAGTTGCTCACGTGTCATCAGGTAGTCGCCAAGCAGTTTTTGCCAGTGATTTTTTGCCGCACCCGAGACCTGTGCATAACCGTAGCCCGGAAGATCGACCAGAAACAATTCAATTTCACGAGGATTGACCGGATCATGGCGATGTTGCGCCACGTGGCCGCCACCGACGGAGAAAAAATTGATATGCTGGGTTCGCCCGGGTGTTCTTGAAGCGAAAGCCAGTCCTTTCTGGTTGCACAAGGTATTGATGGCGGAGGATTTTCCCGCGTTGGAGCGACCGACAAAGGCAATTTCCGGTACGTCAAGGCGAGGCAAATCGCGCAAATGGTTTGCCGTTTTGAAAAAGCGCGCTTGCCACAGTTTTGACATGATGACTCCGGTTATGCGGGACCGGGAATGTCCCGCGGGGTAGTAAGACAGTTCAGGATACGACGGTTTCCAGTGCAAAAAGTTCTTCTGTACGTTCACGTCTGCGTATCAGATGGATTTTCCCGTTCGCGACAAGAATTTCAGCTGCGCGGCCACGCGAATTGTAGTTGGAAGACATGGCCATGCCATAGGCGCCGGCACTCATGATCGCCAACAAGTCGCCTTCCTCAATGGCCAGTTCACGCTGTCTGGCCAGCCAGTCGCCTGATTCACAAATCGGACCGACGATATCGTATGAGGTGGTTTTGCCGGAGCGTTGCGTGACAGGCAAGACACCATGCCATGCTTCGTAGAGTGAAGGACGCATCAGATCGTTCATTGCACCATCGACGATAGCGAAATGTTTTTCCGCATTGGTTTTCAGGTATTGGACTTCTGTAAGCAGGATGCCCGCATTACCTGAAATGGAACGGCCTGGTTCAAACACCATGGTGAAAGGCATACCGGGATATCTGGCTTTCTTCCAGGCCGAGATACGATGAAAAACACGGTCGATATAGTCCGCAACAGGGACAGGACGTTCACTGTCATAAGTGATGCCGATACCACCGCCGATATCGATGTGATGCAGTTCGATACCATGTTGTGCAAGACGGTCGAACAAATCGGTCAGTTTGTCCAGCGCTTCGAGCAGCGGTGCGTCGTCAAGCAGCTGGGAGCCGATATGGCAATCAATGCCTGTGATCGCGATATGCGGCATTTTGGCAGCGGTCAGGTAACTGTCCAGTGCTTCCTCATACGGTATGCCGAATTTGTTTTCTTTCAGCCCGGTCGATATGTACGGGTGTGTTTTGGGGTCTACGTTAGGATTGACACGGAAGGATACGCGGGCGGTCTTGCCCATTTCGGAGGCAATCCGGTTGATGCGTTTCAATTCTGCCAGCGATTCGATATTGAAGCAGAGAATGTCATGTTCCAGTGCAAGGCGGATTTCCGCGGCAGTTTTGCCCACACCTGAGAAGATGACTTTGCCGGGATCGCCACCGGCTGCGACGACACGAAGGAGTTCACCGCCGGATACGATATCGAAGCCTGCACCTTCCTGTCCGAGAATATTGAGGATGGCGATGTTGGAATTGGATTTGACCGAATAACAGACCAGTGAACCGATTTCATCCGAATGGTGTGCGTGGCATGCGTCGGCATATTGGCGGTAATGGTCGGTAAAGGCAGCTTTGGAATAGACGTAAAGCGGCGTACCGTATTGCGCAGCCAGTTCATCAAGGCGTACGCCGTCAACGGTCAGGATATCGTTTTGATAATAAAAATGCGTATCGGTTTTCATGATGGTTACGGTAGTGTCGGCAAACTGCCTGGAAGAATGCCCAAAGGCGCTCTTTCCGATTCAGGTTCCTCGGTTTCCGGTTCAGGGAATGTTTGCGGAGTGACAGGTTTGGGTGTCGTATCGGTAGGCGGCAGAATCAGCGCACCTTTTTGCCCGCAGGCACCTAGACCGGCACAGAGGCATCCGGCAAACAGCAAGGTAACAAGCCATCGGAGTTGTCTGAAAAATATCATTTTGTCCAGTTGATTCAAAAGGGCGCATGAACGGCTCAATGCGCAGTGTAACACGTGAACCGGCAGGGCATGACCAATGTCATGGTGTGTGGCCGTATATCAGTCGGCGAAGATTTCATCCATGACATGGTTGTTTTCCGATTCATAGATTCTTTCATAATCTTTCTGGCCGACGCCGATATTGGTGACGATTTTGCCCGGAGGATATTCGGCATAATAGTAATCGCCGTTTTCAAAAATCACACCTGGGGGAGGTGACTTTATTTCAACAGGCATCCCGGAAAGCGCTTTTTGCATGTAGTTGATCCAAACAGGCAGTGCAAGACCGCTGCCAGTTTCTCGTCCGCCCATGTTGCGCGGCTGGTCGAATCCCAGCCATGCCACTGCAACGAGACGGGGATGATAACCGGCAAACCATGCATCGTAGGAGTCGTTTGTCGTACCGGTTTTTCCGGCCAGGTCGGGACGGTTCAGTGAATTGGCTCTGGCGGCAGTCCCGCCCCTGACGACATCCTTGAGCAGTGTATCCATGATGAATGCGTTACGTGCGTCGATAACGCGGTTGTTTTCATCGCCCGCCTTGTCAGGATTCGCTTGTGCAAGTGTTTTGCCGTCGGCGTCGGTGATGTACGAAATGATGTAAGGCTTGATACGGTAGCCACCATTCGCGAAAACGGAGTAAGCGCTTGCCATTTGTAGCGGTGTTACGGAACCTGCACCGAGTGCCAGTGTCAGATAGGGCGGGTTTTTATCTGGATCGAAGCCGAAACGGGTGATGTATTCCTGTCCGTATTGTGCACCGATCTGGTTGAGGATGTGAATCGAAATCATGTTTTTCGATTTCATCAATCCGCGACGCATGGTCATGGGGCCTTCATATCTCGAATCGAAGTTTTTCGGCTTCCATATCTGGCCTCCAGGTTGGCCGGTAAACGACATGGGGGCATCGTTGATGATGCTGGCCGGCGCCAATCCCTTGTCAAGGGAAGCGGAATAAATGAAAGGTTTGAAAGACGAGCCCGGCTGACGCCATGCCTGTGTGACATGGTTGAACTTTTTCTGTGTGAAATCGAATCCGCCGATCAGGGAGCGGATGGCACCGTCGTTCGGATCAAGCGATACAAAGGCAGCCTCGATCTGCGGCATTTGCACGATGCTCCAGTTGTTTGCTGCATCCTGCATGACGCGTATGATGGCACCGCGCCGAATCTGGCCGTTGCCGCTTGCATTCTGGCCCAGACGCGACGCGGCAAAAGCGAGTCCCTTGCCTGTGATGGTGACGGTTTTGCCAGACGAAAGAACTGCATGAACGACATCGCCGGATGCATCCAGCACCACCGCACTCAGTATGCCGTCACTGTCTGGGTAACGTGCGAGTTCATCCTCGATGGCATCGTCGATGGCATCGGGGTCTGACGGTATTTCCATGTATCCTTCAGGGCCACGATAACCGTGCCGCTTGTCATAATCCATCGCGCCGCGCCGGACGGCATGGTAGGCGGCTTCCTGGTCTTTTTGTGTAATGGTGGTATAGACGTTCAGGCCGCGGGTGTAGGTTTCGTCCTTGTACTGGTCATAAATCATCATGCGCACGAGTTCTGCGACATATTGTGCGTGAATATTGAATTCGTTGCGGCTTGTTTTGACTTTGATCGCTTCGTTTTTGGCATTTTCGTATTCCTGTTCCGTGATATAGCCGAGTTGTTTCATGCGGAGCAGGATATAGAGCTGGCGCTGTCTGGCCCGGGTCGGGTTGGTGATCGGGTTGTTGGCAGAAGGCGCCTTCGGCAATCCGGCGAGCATGGCTGCCTCTGCGATGGTGATGTCTTGCAAAGGTTTGCCGAAATAAACTTGTGCGGCCGATGCGAAGCCGAAAGCACGTTGCCCCAGATAGATCTGGTTCAGATAGATTTCTAGAATCTGGTCTTTGGTCAGCGTTTGCTCGATTTTCCATGCCAGGAGGACTTCGTAGAGTTTCCGTTTGAATGTCTGCTCGCTGGTCAAAAAGAAGTTGCGTGCGACTTGCTGGGTGATGGTCGATGCACCCTGTCTGTTTCTGCTGACCAGATTGTGAAGCGCCGCGCGCAAAATGCCGATGTAATCGACACCACCATGCTGGTAGAAACGGTCATCCTCGATGGCGAGGACGGCTTTTTTCATGACATCGGGAATCTGGTTGATGCGAACCAGACTGCGTCGTTCTTCACCGAATTCGCCGATCAGGACGCGGTCCGCTGTATAAATGCGCAAGGGCATTTTCGGGTGATAGTCAGTGAGCTGGTCCATCGGTGGCAGTTTCGGATAGATCAGCGTCATGGCCAGTATGACAACGAGTGCACCGGCGAGTATCGCGCAGGCGCCCAGTATCGCGCAACGGATCAGAATACGTACAAGAAACGATCTGCTTATTCGCGTTCCGGAAGAGGGAGGCTGTTCGTTGTTCTGATTCTTGTTAAACATGCTATTCAGCAAAAAAGACAATACGCGCATTATCCATTAAACACGCAATATTAGCACTTAAATATGTAAGTAACTGTTTCAGGATGTATGTGTGAGCCTGCAAAAGAATTGCGATTGCGAGGGGATATATCTGATATATTCGGCAATACGGAAACGATAGTTATTTTTTTATGCAACAGAATATTTTTCTTGTCGGCCTGATGGGTGCTGGCAAGACGACCGTCGGTCGTCTCCTGGCAAAAAGGCTGGGTATGAGATTTGTGGATTCGGATCACGAGATCGAGGCGCGTACCGGCGCCACGATTTCATGGATTTTCGAAATCGAGGGGGAAGAAAGTTTCCGGCGCCGTGAAGTCGAAACGATCAGGGATTTGACCGGACGTTCCGGAGTGGTGCTGGCGACAGGTGGCGGTGCGGTGATTCATCCGGAAAACAGGAAACACCTGAAGGCCAGAGGAACGGTTATTTATCTGCGTGCCAGTGTGAATAATATTTTGCAACGGACCATGCATGATAAAAGCCGTCCGTTGTTGCAAACCGAAAACCGGAAAGAAAAACTGGAAGAATTGGCAAGACAGCGCGATCCCCTGTATCGTGAGGTGGCCGATATTATCGTGGATACAGGCAGGCCCAATGTTCATGCCATGGTGCAGTCGATTATGGCCCAGCTGGCGAATTACCAGAAAGGCCAGACTGCCCGAAAACAGAAAAAACAACCTGCGAACCGCACGAAGAAAGTACAAACGATCATGAAAAACAGCGATACTCATCTTGAAGTCGATCTCGGCGAACGCAGTTATCCGATCGAAATCGGCGCCGACCTGCTGACGGACACGGCTTTGCTGGGCAGGCTGATTTCCGGCAAGCGCATCGTCATCATCACCAATACAGTCGTTGCGCCGCTTTATCTGGAAACATTGACTCGTTCGCTCGAAGCGGCTGGCAAAACGGTACAGTCGCTTGTTTTGCCAGATGGCGAAAAGGAGAAAAACTGGACCAGCCTGATGAAAATATTCGATTTTCTGATGGAGCACAAATGCGACCGGAAGACGACGCTGGTGGCACTGGGTGGCGGTGTGATCGGCGACATGACGGGATATGCAGCGGCAAGTTTCATGCGAGGGGTGCCTTTCGTACAGGTGCCGACGACGTTGTTGGCCGAAGTGGATTCGTCGGTGGGCGGCAAGACGGGAATCAATCATCCGCTCGGCAAAAACATGATCGGGGCGTTTTACCAGCCCGAGGCAGTGATTGCCGATACCAAAACACTGGATACGTTGCCGGATCGTGAACTGGTCGCCGGGCTGGCGGAAGTGATCAAGTATGGCGCAATTATCGACATGCCGTTTTTCGAATGGCTGGAAGACCATATCGGCAACTTGCTGGCACGCGACAGGGATGCGCTGGCTTATGCCATTCGTCGTTCGTGCGAGATCAAGGCCGATATCGTGCGTCAGGATGAGCGTGAAAGTACGGGATTGAGGGCGATACTGAATTTCGGACATACTTTCGGACATGCGATAGAGGCAGGACTGGGGTATGGGGAATGGCTACATGGCGAGGCGGTAGGTTGCGGCATGGTGATGGCGGCAGATCTGTCATGTCGCATGGGCTGGCTGGACGCGACTTTGCGGGACCGGATCCGTGCATTGGTGGAAAAAGCGGGTTTGCCGGTCGTGTCGCCTGCGCTGGGAACGGAACGCTGGATCGGATTGATGCAGGTCGACAAGAAAAATGCAGGCGGTGAAATCCAGTTCGTGTTGCTCAAGACGTTGGGTGAAGCAGTGGTGACCCCTGTGCCGATGGATTTGCTGAGTGCCACACTTCGTGAAAGTTCCGCTGCTGGCCAGGAGAGTGTCTGATCTGAAAGAAAGGAAACCGCATGGGATCTCCGAAACTGGCCGTTTATGCATGCGATCCTGCGGTTTCGCGAGGGCGCCGCTTTGCGGAACCTTCCGATATATCGCGTACCGAATATCAGCGTGATCGGGACAGGATCGTACATTCCGGCGCATTCAGACGTCTGGAATACAAGACGCAGGTTTTCGTCAATCATGAGGGCGATCTGTTCCGGACACGCCTGACACACAGTATTGAAGTGGCACAAATCGCACGGTCGGTCGCGCGCAATCTGTCGTTGAACGAGGATCTGACGGAGGCCATATCGCTGGCGCATGATCTGGGACATACGCCGTTTGGTCATGCCGGTCAGGATGCGCTCAATGCCTGTATGAAAAACTATGGCGGGTTCGAGCACAATTTGCAGAGCCTGCGTGTCGTGGATATGCTCGAGGAGCGGTATGGCGCATTTGACGGGCTGAACCTGACTTATGAGACGCGTGAGGGGATTCTCAAGCATTGCGATACGGCAACTGCGCAGCGGTTGGGCGATGTGGGACAGCGTTTTCTGGAAAACCGGCGGCCTTCGCTGGAAGCGCAGCTGGCCAATATGGCCGACGAGATCGCCTATAACAATCATGATGTGGATGATGGCTTGCGTTCCGGATTGCTTTCAGTGAAGCAGCTGATGGATGTCGGGTTGTTTGCCCGTTTCTGGAAAGAGGTTCATCTGGCGATGCCGGATATTACCGAACGGCGTGCCATTCACGAAACGATACGGAGGATGATCAGTGCACTGATTTGCGATCTGACCCAAACGTCCATGGCCCGGATACGTGATGCCGATCCACGGTCGGTCGATGATGTTCGTGATGCCGAACCGCTGATTGCGTTTTCCGATGTCATGGCAAGCGAATCCGGGATACTGAAACAGTTTCTGTTCGAGCATTTGTACCGGCATCATCAGGTCAACCGGATGACCAGCAAGGCACGTCGTATCGTGCGCAAACTTTTCTCGATTTTTATGGAAGAACCTCAGTTGCTTGCTCCGGAATATCGTTCTGCCAGTCGTGACGAATATGAGCAGGCACGCAAAATAGCCGACTATATTGCCGGCATGACGGATCGCTATGCCATGCGGCAGTATCGGCTTTTGTTTGAAATAGAAGGGGTTTGATCGTTTTATTCGATGGCGTCCTGAACCGATTCGATTCGGATTTGTGCAGTTCCGCTTGCCAGACGGACCGATACTGGCGCATGTATGGGAAGTTGTTCGGGAGAACGGATGATTTGGCCTTCCGTGTCGGTCATGATGGCATAGCCCCGTTCGAGAGTCCGTTGCGGACTGAGCAGTTCGAGTTGTGCGGATAGGGACTGGATGTTTTTGCGGTGGTTTGTCAGCTGTGCGGCCATCGTTCGTGCCAGCAAGTCCTGCAGATGCGAAAGACGGGTATGCAGTGGCACGGTGTCAGGCAATTGTGCCTTGAGTCGGGTGCGCATGTTCGCCAGCTCGTGTCGCCATGCAGCCAGTGTGTTTGTACCGGTATGAGCCAACCGGGTGGCCAGTGTCTGGGATTTGAGGCGTTCGCTCGTGATGTAGGTGGATGGGCTGATCAGTCTTCTCGAAAACGAATCGGTTTCCTGCATCGTCTTTTCCAGACGCCGTTTCATGGCGTACTTGAGTTTGCCGGCTTGTGTGGACAGCCATTCCATCCAGTCGTCTCGCGCACGTGCAGCCAGTTCGGCAGCCCCTGTCGGTGTGGGTGCACGCAAATCGGATACGAAATCCGCGATTGTGAAATCGGTTTCATGGCCGATACCGGAAATGGTCGGTATCGTGCAGTTGGCGATGGCACGTGCGACATTTTCGTTGTTGAAGCTCCACAGATCTTCAATGCTGCCGCCCCCGCGGCAGATCAGCAATACGTCGCATTCCGCCCGTTCGGACGCTGTTTCGATGGCTTGTACGATGGCTGCAGGTGCGTCGGCGCCCTGAACTGCTGCAGGATACAGAATGACCGAAATATGCGGCGCTCTTCTGTATAGTGTTGTCAGAATATCCCGCAAGGCAGCCGCTTTCGGGCTGGTGACGATACCGATGGTACGTGCCAGTAATGGAAGCGGACGTTTGCGACTCTGCTCGAACAGTCCTTCTGCTTCCAGTTTTGCTTTCAAGCGCAAAAAGGCTTCGTACAGGCTGCCTGCTCCTGCGTGGCGGATGGCTTCGGCATTGAGCTGGAAGTCGCCACGGGGTGTGTATAGCGATACGGTTGCACGAACTTCGACATGGTCGCCATTACGCGGTATGAAATTCGCCAGTTGGGCGCGATTTCTGAACATGACGACCCGGACTTGCGCTTTGTCATCCTTGAGCGTGAAGTACCAGTGTCCGGATGCGGCTCGCGTGAAGTTTGAGATCTCGCCGGATATCCACAGTAGCGGAATGCTTTGCGTGAGCAGATTAGCGACGATGCCGTTGAGTTCGGTGACACTTAATACGGGTGACGAGGAAGCAATGCGGCTGGATGGCATATGACGTTTCCCGAAGGGGACGGACTGTGCGGCAGACGCTTGTACAGGGGCAAGCCGTGTACAGGTCACGATTGTTTGTCGTGTTCGGCGTGAATGGACCAGACAGGATAAAATTTCTCGACGGCCGGTCCGGATGTATCCATGCAATGACACTGGTCCAGATGGAACGGTCGTTCGCCTGCTTTCTGGAAGGCTGCCTTGACACGCGCTTCTTCCTCGCCGAAGACGAATACCTGCATCGCAACGGATGGAATGGCTTCGGCCAGTTCATTCATATGGGTGCAACCGTTGATTCCCTTGAACCTGTCGTGAAGTTCATGGCGGAAATGATGAAGAACGTTCAGCCCGATCAGTTGTTTGTACCGTGAATGGATGTTTTCGCAGTAACCTTCGAACGGAACATCGTCGAATGCCACATGGGCATCCACAACGGTGCCTTGCGCATTGATCGTCAGGCGTATCCACAGGTTGTGCAAAGGACGTTTGGCAGGAATGACGATCGAGGTAAGAAACAGTTCATGCGTCTTGACATCGGTAAAATGGGCGTCGATATCCCATAACTCGTCGTCCCGATAGAAAAACTGTACCTGGATGGTTCTGGTGTGTTTCAGAACACGTTTGGGGGTTGCTGATGGCAATGGCATAAATGTTCGCACTTACTACATATACAGTTACCGTCAGAACAGTTGCCAACGTCTTCGCCTTGAAACAACCGCTCGCATACGGTGTTGGCGATATTATAGCTGAAAAGCCATATCCTTTTAAAGGAGACAGAACGATAATAAATTTTGATCGTTGTCCGCAAATAGTACATTTTTTTTCAAAATTACTGTTAATATATACAGGCATATGATCTTGAATTTTTATTGGCAGTCTAAACGGAAAGAATCTTATGGACGATAACAAAACCGCATCCAGTCAGGAAAAGAGCAAGGCACTGTCCATGGCGCTGGCTCAGATTGAGAAACAGTTCGGCAAGGGGTCTATCATGCGCATGGCGCCCGGCGTGGTGGTAGAGGAAATTCCTACGGTCTCGACCGGTTCGCTTGGTCTGGATATCGCACTGGGCGTTGGAGGTTTGCCGCGTGGACGGGTTATCGAGATCTACGGGCCTGAATCGTCAGGGAAAACGACGCTGACGTTGCAGGTCATTGCGGAAATGCAGAAGATCGGGGGCACTTGCGCGTTTATCGATGCGGAACATGCGCTCGATGTCGGGTATGCCCAGAAACTGGGGGTACATTTGCCGGATTTGCTGATTTCGCAGCCGGATACCGGAGAGCAGGCGCTCGAAATTACGGATGCACTGGTTCGTTCCGGTGGCGTCGATCTGATTGTGATCGATTCGGTGGCCGCACTGACGCCGAAAGCGGAAATCGAGGGGGATATGGGTGATGCGTTGCCGGGTCTTCAGGCCAGACTGATGTCGCAGGCATTGCGCAAGCTGACCGGCAGTATCAAGAAAAACAACACAACTGTCATTTTCATCAACCAGATCAGAATGAAGATCGGGGTGATGTTCGGCAATCCGGAAACCACGACAGGGGGCAATGCGCTGAAGTTTTATTCTTCTGTCCGTCTGGATATCCGTCGTACGGGTTCGATCAAGTCGGGTGACGAAGTGATCGGTAGCGAAACGCGCGTGAAAGTGGTCAAGAACAAGACTGCACCGCCGTTCAAGGAAGCGTATTTCGATATCCTGTATGGCGAGGGGACGTCACGTGAAGGGGAAATTCTCGATTTGGGCTCTGAGGCGAAAATCGTGGAAAAGGCAGGTTCATGGTACAGCTACAACGGAGAGCGGATCGGGCAAGGAAAGGATAATGCTCGCAATTATTTGCGCACGCATCCGAAACTGGCGCGTGAAATCGAGAATCGGGTCAGGGTGTTCTATGGCGTTCGTGAGTTGCCTGCTTTGCAGGATGATGCCGGTAGTGAATCACCGGAGGCATGATGTGTCGTTCAGCCGGTGAGAGGATATCGGAACGGGCATGCTGAGACAGAAATTGACGTTGAAGGCTCGGGCATTGCGTTATTTGTCCATTCGTGAGTACAGTCCGGCTGAACTGGAACGCAAACTGCAGCCTTATGCAGCGGAAGGTGACGATCTGGCTGCATTGCTGGCGTGGTTAAAGGAACGCGGTTTCTTGTCCGAGACGCGTTTTGTCGAAACATATGTCCGGCGGCAGTCTGCGCGCTATGGAAATGCGCGCGTGCTGATGGAACTGGAGCGGCACGGGGTTTCCGGTTCGGCGTTGTCTCATGCGGAAGCGGAATTGCAAGACAGTGAGTTCGAACGGGCACAGTCTGTCTGGAAGAAAAAATTCGGTACCGCGCCGTCTGATATGCGCGAAAAGGCGCGTCAATTCCGTTTCTTGCAGCAGAGGGGCTTTTCCGGAACGGTCATCAGAAAAGTGTTGAAAGACGCGGATTTTTCCGATGACGAGCGATGAAAGGGCGGGTTACCGCCCTTTTTTGCGGGCTGCATATGCGTAGGACAGATACAGTGCGAACAGCCCGATGAGGATCATGGGGACCGAGAGCATTTGTCCTGCGGAAATGGTGATGCCAGCAAAGGAAACTTCGTAGTCGGGGGTGCGGAAATATTCCGTCAGGAAACGTGCTGCACCGTACAGAAAGGCATACATGGCACTGACCGCGCCAAGCGGGCGTTCCTTGCGTGCGTAAATCCAGATCAGGATGAATATCAGCACGCCATCCACCAGTGCTTGATAAAGCGGTGACGGATGGCGGGGCAACATGTCGACATTCGGCCAGATCATGGCCCAGGGCAGCGAAGGATCGGCGACTCTGCCGGGTAATTCGGCATTGATGAAATTGCCCAGTCGTCCGGCTGCGTATCCCAGCGGTATCAGTGGGGCGATCAGGTCAAGTGTCGCAAGGATATTCCGGTGGTTTTTGCGGCACCACAGCCATGCGGCGATGACGACGCCAAGACAACCGCCGTGGTAAGACATGCCGCCGTGCCAGACGGCGAATATCTGGGATGGATGGGAAAAGAAATAGGACGGGTTATAGAAGAGCACCTCGCCCAGTCGTCCGCCGATGATGACGCCGAGCACGCCGTAAAAGAGCATGTCGTCCAGGTTTTTTGTTGTCCAGCCCGCCTGCATGATATGCGGCTGTTTCAGCCGTATGCGGCCCAGAACCGAAAACAGGATGAAGGCCAGCAAATACATGAGGCCGTACCAGTGGACGGCAAGCGGTCCGATAGAAAAGGCGACCGGGTCGGGTAATGGGTGTACGAGCATATTCGTTGGGTTGGACGGATTGACATCCAGGCTTTTTTACAAGGGTTGAATTTTGGCACAAGTTAAGGTTTTTTGGCGGTCTGTGCGCAAATAAAACGGTCTTTTTGACTACCGGATGCCGAGAGGATGTGCAGAAAGGTGCAGACTTTCTGGTGTTTACTTTCCGATTTCGTGTCAAAATATTCCGTTATCGCAAAATAAATGGGAGATTTTCACATGCCTCAATATCGTTCCTGGACTTCGACTCACGGAAGGAATATGGCCGGTGCACGTGCGCTGTGGCGTGCAACAGGCGTCAAAGACGGCGATTTCGACAAACCGATCATTGCGGTGGTCAATTCGTTTACCCAGTTTGTACCCGGACACGTGCATTTGAAGGATCTGGGACAATTGGTCGCCCGCGAGATCGAGGCGGCAGGCGGCATTGCCAAGGAATTCAATACCATCGCCGTGGATGACGGTATCGCCATGGGGCATGGCGGGATGTTGTATTCGTTGCCGTCACGTGAATTGATCGCCGATTCGGTCGAATATATGGTGAATGCACATTGTGCTGATGCCATGGTCTGCATTTCCAATTGCGACAAGATCACTCCGGGAATGCTGATGGCATCGTTGAGGTTGAACATTCCGACGATTTTCGTCTCCGGTGGCCCCATGGAAGCCGGCAAGCTCATGGGGGTTACGCAAGGTCAGAAGGTCATCAAGGTTGATCTGATCGATGCAATGATCCAGGCGGGCAATCCGAACAACAGCGACGAAGTGGTGATGGATTACGAACGGTCTGCTTGTCCGACGTGCGGTTCCTGTTCCGGCATGTTCACCGCCAATTCGATGAATTGCCTGATGGAAGCGCTGGGCATGGCGCTCCCCGGAAACGGTACGCTTCTGGCGACGCATGCCGATCGCAAGGAATTGTTCCTGCAAGCGGCACGCAAGATTGTGGAAATCACCAAACGGTATTATGAACAGGACGATGCTTCCGTATTGCCGAGAAGTATCGTGACCAAGTCTGCGCTGGAAAACGCCATGGCGCTGGATGTGGCCATGGGCGGTTCGACCAATACGGTGCTGCATTTGCTGGCAGCGGCCAACGAAGGGGAAATCCCGTTCGTGATGGCCGATATCGACAGGGTTTCGCGTCGCGTTCCATGCCTGTGCAAAGTGTCTCCTGCCACGCATGATTACTATGTCGAGGATGTCCATCGTGCAGGCGGGATTCTGGGGATCATGGCCGAACTGAACCGCGCCGGACTGATCGATCCGTCCACGAGGACGGTTTATGGTACGACGCTGGGTGATGCGATCGGCAAATATGATGTGATGACGACGCAGGACGAAGCAGTCCGTACCTTGTACAAGGCAGCTCCGGGTGGCGTCAGAACACAGGAAGCGTTCTCGCAGAATGCCCGTCATGCCGATCTGGATCTGGATCGTGTGTCGGGATGTATCCGTGACAGGGCACATGCCTATACGCAGGATGGCGGTCTGGCGGTATTGCATGGCAATATTGCGGAAAACGGTTGTATCGTGAAGACGGCGGGGGTTGATGCCAGCATCATGCAATTTACCGGCAAGGCGCGGATTTTCGAAAGTCAGGAAGATACGGTCGAAGCGATTCTGGGTGACCGGATTCATCCTGGCGATGTCATCATTGTCCGTTATGAAGGACCGAAAGGCGGTCCGGGCATGCAGGAAATGCTGTATCCGACGTCCTATATCAAATCGAAAGGCTTGGGGACATCCTGCGCCTTGTTTACGGACGGACGTTTTTCTGGCGGTTCTTCCGGTCTGGTGATCGGTCATGCTTCCCCGGAAGCGGCATCGGGCGGCGCCATCGGTCTGATCGAGGAAGGCGACGAAATCGAAATCGATATTCCGGCACGTCGCATTCATCTGAAAGTATCGGATGACGAACTGAAAAAACGTCGTGAAAAAATGGAAGCCAAAGGCACCAATGCATGGAAACCGCTCAATCGCAAGCGTCAGGTTTCCAAGGCATTGCAGATGTATGCCGCCATGGCGACATCGGCAGATCGTGGCGCTGTCAGGGATATTTCCAGATAAGCGTCGTAAGCAGGTTATGGAAATCCCCGCCTCGTGCGGGGATTTTCTTAGGTGCTGCCGGAAAGTGTCTGTGTCTTGTCGTGGTTTTGTACGGCTTGTTCTATAATCCAGCCTATTCAACGGGATTTTATTATGAGCGAACAATCTTCTATGAAAAGTGATGTCTGGTCCGGCCGTTTTTCGGAACCGGTTGATGAATTGGTGCAACGCTATACGGCGTCGGTCACTTTCGACAAACGACTGGCTGAGTTCGATATTCAGGGGTCGCTGGCGCATGCGGAGATGTTGTGTGCGCAAAAGATACTGAGCGAACAGGATTATGCCGATATCCAGCGTGGACTGGCGCAGATACGCGAGGAAGTCAGGTCTGGACGTTTCGACTGGCAGATCGGTCTGGAAGACGTGCATATGAATATCGAACGCCGTCTGACCGATCTGATTGGCGATGCAGGCAAGCGTTTGCATACCGGCCGTTCGAGAAACGATCAGGTAGCGACGGATATCCGTTTGTATTTGCGTGCGGCGATCGATGATATCGACCATCTGTTGCGCCGGATGTGTCATGCACTGATCGATCTGGCTGAACGCCATTACAGTACGATCCTTCCGGGGTTCACGCATATGCAGGTCGCGCAGCCGGTGACGTTCGGCCATCATTTGCTGGCTTATGCGGAAATGTTTTATCGTGATATCGAACGGTTTTCCGATTGCAGACACCGTGTGAACCGCCTGCCGCTGGGAGCTGCCGCGCTGGCTGGTACGACGTTTCCGATCGATCGCGAACGGGTTGCGAAGACGCTTGGTTTCGAGGATGTTTGTCGCAATTCGCTGGATGCGGTTTCCGACCGTGATTTCGCGATCGAGTTTTGTGCCGCTTCCGCGCTGGTCATGACTCATATTTCGCGTCTGTCGGAAGAACTGATTATCTGGATGAGTCCGCGGGTCGGATTCATCGATCTGGCGGATCGCTTCTGTACCGGTTCCTCGATCATGCCGCAAAAGAAAAATCCCGATGTGCCGGAACTGGCCAGAGGCAAGACGGGTAGGGTCAACGGACATCTTGTCGGATTGCTGACGCTGATGAAAGGACAACCGCTGGCTTACAACAAGGATAATCAGGAAGACAAGGAGCCGTTGTTCGATACGGTGGATACGGTGACCGATACCTTGCGTATTTTCGCCGATATGATCGGTGCCGTTACCGTACGGCACGAAATGATGCGTCAGGCTGCATTGCAGGGGTATGCGACGGCGACGGATCTGGCCGATTATCTGGTGAAAAAAGGCTTGCCTTTCCGCGATGCGCATGAAGCGGTTGCCAGGGCCGTGCGCTACTGTGTCGAAAAGGGATGCGATCTGAGTGAATTGACACTGGAACAGATGCGCATGTTTTCCGATCTGATTGAATCCGATGTGCTGAAGATTCTGACGCTGGAAGGTTCTGTCGGTGCGCGGGATCATATCGGTGGAACCGCGCCGGCACAGGTGAAAAAGGCTATTGCCGCACTGAAAGACAGGTTGGGCCTGTAAGGGGGCGGGCAGGTGCCGTTTACGGCACCTGCCCGGGCAAAATAGGCAAACGCATTCGTTGGGAGGCCAATGTGTTTTATATCATTCAGGCAGCCGGATGGCCGATCTGGCTGTTGCTGATTGCATCGGTTATCGCACTGGCGCTGATTATCGAGCGGCTCTGGTATTTGAGACGCAAGAGGATTTTGCCGGACGGGTTGCTCGATCAGGTGATTCGCGATTATCGTGACGGCCGTGTCGACAATATGGCCATTTCTCGTATTGAAAAAAGCTCTCCGCTGGGAATCGTGCTCGCGACGGGATTGCAACATGCCGATGTTTCGCGTGACGATATGCGCGAGGCGATGGAAGACGCCGGCCGTACGGCAGCGTTGCAGATGGAGCGTTTTCTGACGACGATCGGGACGATTGCGACGCTGGCGCCGCTGATGGGACTGTTCGGAACAGTCGTCGGGATGATCGAGATTTTCGGCTCGCAAAGCGCTGTGGGGTCGAATCCGGCCGAGCTGGCGCATGGTATTTCCGTCGCTTTGTACAACACCGGTTTCGGCTTGCTGATCGCGATGCCGACGCTGGTTTTTTACCGTCATTTCAGGGCGCTGGTGGACAGTTTTCTGATCGAGATGGAAAGGCAGTCATCCCGTCTGGTCGATGTCATTTGTGCGGCACGCCGTTCCTGACAGAGGGGGAAAATCATGAATTTCCGGAAAGGAAAGGCGCATGAGGAACCGGAGATCAACCTGATTCCGTTCATCGATGTGCTGCTGGTGATCCTGATTTTCCTGATGGTGACGACCACATACAGCAAATATTCCGAGTTGCAGGTGACGCTGCCGACTGCGACGGCCGAAAATGTTCCGGATCGGCCGGATGAATTGACGGTGACGGTGGATGCTTCCGGGCGTATTGCGATTGGTCAGGAAACGATCCGGTATGAAAACGCATCGCAACTCGCCTCGGAAATGCGCAAGCGTGCCAGTTTCGATGAAAATGGCAAGGGACCGGTGGTCGTGATTTCCGCCGATGGTGCGGCACGTCACCAGCATATCGTCAATGTGCTGGAAGCGGCCAGACTGGCGGGTCTGGAACGGTTGACGTTCGCGACGGTCAAACCGCAATGAGGTGTCCACCGAAGGAAAGGTATCCTTGAAAACAGTCGAAGTCAGTCATGCGAATTACTGGATGAGCGTCTGGATGCGGCGCGGGCTGGTTGCCAGACTGCTGTGGCCGTTGTCGCTTTTGTTTCGTCTCGTCGTTGCCGTGCGTCGTTTCGGTTATCGCAAGGGCTGGTTCAAGTCGGTGAGATTGCCGGTACCGGTTGTTGTGGTCGGCAATATTTTCGTTGGCGGTACAGGCAAGACACCGGTAGTGATCTGGCTGGTGGATGTCCTGAAAAGGGCCGGGTTCCATCCCGGAGTCATTTCACGTGGGTATGGTGCGTCGGGGAATTTACCTCGTGAGGTATTGCATTCATCAAGGCCGTCAGAAGCAGGTGATGAACCGTTGCTGATCGTACAGAAAACAGGATGCCCACTGGTGGTATGCCGCAATCGCGCAGAAGCAGGGCGGCACCTGCTTTCCCTGCATCCGGAAGTCGATATCATCGTGTCTGACGACGGGATGCAACATTATGCCCTGAAACGCGATGTCGAGATCATGCTTTTCGACAGTCGTGGCGGTGGTAACCAGTGGATGTTGCCGGCAGGTCCCCTGCGGGAGCCGTTGTCCAGAAAAGGGGATTTCACAATCATCAACGGCAGAAATTATCCGTCTCCGGGCAATCCGATTTATACGCCCGAACTGTACAGGATGCAACTGAAGAACGATCGCATCGAACAGCTGGTCGATCGCAATCGCTGTATGCGTCTGGCGGATATGCAGGGCGAGATCGTCGCCGCTGCAGGTATCGGCAATCCGGCGCGTTTTTTCAATACATTGCGTCAGGCGGGGTTGTCGTTTTCAGAGATGCCATTGCCTGATCATTTCGATTTTTCGTTCAATCCGTTTGCGCAGGTACGGGCCGACAGGATTCTGATTACCGAAAAAGATGCGGTGAAGTGTGCGCAGATTGCCGGACTGAAGGATGACGGACGGTTGTGGGTGGTTCCGGTCAGGGCGGAGTTCGATGATAATGAACCGGAACGCCGTATTGTGGAGAAATGTCGTGGATGCCAAATTGCTTGAAATACTGGTGTGTCCATTGTGCAAGGGACCGCTGAAATTCGACAAGGAAAAACAGGAACTGATATGCCGTGCTGACCGGCTGGCGTATCCGATACGGGATGGTATTCCTATCATGTGGGTCGATCAGGCCAGAGCCATCGAACAGTATCCTGAAGCAGAACCGGTAATGACGGGGGATGAAAAATGAAGTCTTTTTATGTGGTGATTCCAGCGAGACTGGCTTCGACCAGATTGCCTAACAAGCCGCTGGCCGATATCGGTGGCAAACCGATGGTTGTCAGGGTGGCGGAGCAGGCACGGTTGTCCGGTGCGCTCGACAGTATTGTCGCGACAGATGACCAGTCCATTGTCGATGCCTGTGCCGGTTTCGGCATTCGTGCGGTGTTGACCAGAAAGGATCATCAGTCAGGAACGGACAGGATCGCGGAAGTTTCCTTGAAGATGGATTGGCCGTTGTCTGCCACGGTAGTCAATGTTCAGGGCGATGAGCCGTTGATTGATCCGGAACTGATCGCGGCGACAGCGGAACGGGTCTCCGATACGGTACCGATGGCGACGGCTGCGCACAGGATGGAGCAGCCGGAAGATATTTTCAATCCCAATTATGTCAAGGTTGTGCTGGATCGTTTCGGCAAGGCGCTTTATTTCTCGCGTGCTCCGATTCCTTGGTATCGGGATGGTTATGCGAAGACGGAAAAGCGTTTTCCTCAACCGTTTGATGCGTTACGGCATATCGGAATTTATGCATTCCGCAATGAGTTTTTGAGGATGTATTCGTCGTTGCCGGTTTCGCCGATTGAACAGACCGAATCGCTGGAACAGTTGCGTGTGCTATGGCATGGCTATGCCATAGCGGTGCATGTCACGGAAAAAATTCCGGAAGCCGGTGTGGATACGATCGAGGATCTGGAGCGGGTTCGGCGTGTTTTCGATTTGCGCGATAGGACATGACAATTATCGAAATTGTCGGCATTCCAATGTAAAATCGAAAATTTGAAAGACGGTATGGTTTGCGGTACCGGAACGCTCTGTGCATTTCGCACGGGCAGTACCGTCGTTTTTTGACATTTTCTAGGAATTTTGCAATGCGTCTTATTTTGTTGGGAGCTCCCGGAGCGGGAAAGGGTACACAGGCTACGTTCATTCGTGAGCAGTATGGTATTCCGCAAATTTCGACGGGTGATATGTTGCGAGCTGCCGTCGCGGCCGGAACGCCGTTGGGTCTTGAAGCCAAGAAAGTAATGGAATCAGGTGGTCTGGTATCGGATGAGCTGATCATCAATCTGGTCAAGGATCGT
Organism: Oxalobacter paeniformigenes; assembly: GCF_027158465.1. Taxonomy (NCBI): domain Bacteria; kingdom Pseudomonadati; phylum Pseudomonadota; class Betaproteobacteria; order Burkholderiales; family Oxalobacteraceae; genus Oxalobacter; species Oxalobacter paeniformigenes. The sequence continues at coordinate 23,585 of NZ_JAMKYL010000005.1, read as the reverse complement.
CTGAAACAGCCGGATTGTGAAAAAGGTTATCTGTTCGACGGTTTCCCGCGTACGATCGGTCAGGCAGAAGCCATGAAAGAGGCAGGTATCGCCATTGATTATGTCGTTGAAATCGATGTGCCGGATGATGTGATCGTTGCCCGTATGAGTGGCCGGCGGGTACATCCTGCGTCGGGACGGACTTACCATGTCGAGTTTTATCCGCCGAAAGTCGAAGGTAAAGATGATGTGACAGGGGAAGATCTGATCATCCGTGATGACGACAAGGAAGAAACGGTCAAGAAGAGATTGGCGGTTTATCACGACCAGACGGAAGTTCTGGTGGATTATTACGGCAAATGGGCTGCATCCGGCGAACCGGGAGCACCGCGTTACCGGAAATTGTCCGGTGTCGGACAGATTGATGCAATACGAGCGAGCATTGTGGATGCGCTGAAACAGTAAAACAGGCTGGGTGGGCATCGACGCGCTTGTCGAACTGAAGTAAACCCCTTTTTCAGAAGGAGGCAAAATGACGGCAGGTTTGTGGTTTGCGGTTGCATGTGGTGTATTGGCGGTTATATACGGCCTGGTTACACGAAGCTGGATTCTGTCAAAGGATGCCGGCAATGAACGGATGCAGGAGATTGCCCACGCCATTCAACAGGGCGCAGCAGCATATCTGGCCCGGCAATATCGGACGATCGGTATTGTCGGGCTTGTTTTGTTTATCGTGATCGCCCTTTTGCCCGGTCTCGGTTTCGCGACCGCGATCGGATTCCTGATCGGTGCGGTATTGTCGGGTGCTTGCGGTTTTATCGGGATGAATGTTTCCGTCCGTGCCAATGTGAGGACGGCGCAGGCTGCGGTAAACGGTATGCAGAGTGCATTGAATGTCGCTTTCCGAGGGGGCGCCATTACCGGGATGCTGGTGGCAGGCCTCGGACTTTTGGGCGTCGCGGTTTTTTATCTGGTCCTGACTTATTTGCCATCGGCTGACACACTTTCGCAACATGATCTGATCAAACCGCTGGTGGGGCTGGCTTTCGGCGCTTCGCTGATCTCGATTTTCGCACGTCTGGGCGGCGGTATTTTCACGAAGGGAGCCGATGTCGGCGCCGATCTGGTCGGCAAGGTCGAAGCGGGTATTCCGGAAGACGATCCTCGCAATCCTGCGGTGATCGCCGATAATGTCGGTGACAATGTGGGAGACTGCGCCGGTATGGCGGCCGACCTTTTCGAAACGTATGTCGTGACGCTGATCGCCACGATGTTGCTGGGAGCCCTGCTGGTGACGCATGCAACGACAGAGGCGGTGATTTATCCGCTTTTGCTCGGTGGTGTTTCGATCATCGGTTCCATTATCGGTTGCCAGATGGTCAAGGCCGATCCGAACAAGAAAGTGATGTCGGCACTGTACAAGGGATTGTGGTGGTCGGCCATTCTTTCCCTGATCGGATTCATCGGGGTCACTTGCTGGATCATGCCGGAGGAAATGCGCTACCAGATGATCGGCGCGACGGTGACCGGTATCGTGCTGACCGGACTGATGGTGTATATCACGGAATACTATACCGGGACGGATTTCAAGCCGGTCAGGCATATTGCCGAAGCATCGACGACAGGACACGGGACGAATATTATCGCCGGTCTGGGTGTGTCGATGAAATCGACGGCCTATCCGGTTCTTGCCGTTTGTGTCGCCATTTATGTGACATACCAGTTCTGTGGCGGTTTGTATGGAGTCGCGGTGGCCGCGACTTCCATGTTGTCCATGGCGGGTATCGTGGTCGCACTGGATGCCTATGGCCCGATTACGGACAATGCGGGTGGTATTGCGGAAATGGCCGGAATGCCTGAATCGGTTCGTGCCATCACCGATCCGCTGGATGCAGTGGGCAATACGACAAAGGCTGTGACGAAGGGGTATGCGATCGGTTCGGCAGGGCTGGCTGCGCTGGTGCTGTTCGCGGACTATACCCATGCACTGGATTCGATCGGTTTGTCGACGGCATTCGATTTGTCGAATCCACGCGTGATTATCGGTCTGATTATCGGCGGTCTGATTCCGTATCTGTTCAGCGCGATGGCCATGGAAGCGGTCGGTCGCGCTGCCGGTTCGGTTGTGCTGGAAGTCAGGCGGCAATTCAGGGAGATCGCCGGCATTATGGAAGGTACGGCAAAACCGCAGTATGACAAGGCGGTCGATATGCTGACCTCAGCTGCGATCCGTGAAATGATTGTGCCTTCATTGTTGCCGGTGATCGTTCCGGTTCTGGTCGGTTTGCTCATCGGCCCGGCCGCACTCGGCGGTGTGCTGATGGGAACGATCGTGACGGGATTGTTCGTCGCCATTTCCATGACGACCGGTGGTGGAGCATGGGACAATGCCAAAAAATATATCGAAGACGGACATTTCGGGGGCAAGGGGTCCGATGCGCACAAGGCGGCGGTTACCGGTGATACGGTGGGCGATCCTTACAAGGATACGGCGGGACCTGCAGTCAATCCGCTGATCAAGATCATCAATATCGTGGCGTTGCTCGTGGTACCGTTATTGCCGATAACGGCAGGTTACGTGGCGCCTGTCGAAAAACCGGTGTCTGTCAGTGCGCCGGGTGTCTCGCGTATGGACGGACCACCGACCGTGATCATCATAGAAAACGATTGCAGCGCAGTCGGCAAACAGACTGACAAGGTGAAATGACGCCACGACAGGCCCGTAAAAAGGCAGCGCAAGCTGCCTTTTTGTCGTTTTGTCTTGCCTGTTTGATGTAACAGGCGGTCATGAAGGGGGCAGGCTGGAAGAAATCGGTGCCGTTTTCATTCTTCGCTGGATAAGCGGGTTGTTGCTGGGTGATAATATGACCGGTTTCGGCAACGCTATTTTTGGACGGAGATTTGACAGTGACATTTATCGGGAAATTATCGGCTGCTTGGGAAAAGAACCATTCACTTTTGTGTGTCGGACTGGATCCGGATATCAAGCGTTTTCCGGAATATCTCCGTGGGAAACCGGATGCGATTTATACTTTTTGCAAGGGAATCGTGGATGCGACCGCCGATCTGGTATGTGCATTCAAACCGCAGATCGCCTATTTCCATGCGGCCCGCGCAGAAGATCAGCTGGAAGCCATCTGTGCGTATATCCGGCAGCAATATCCGGATATACCGCTGATTCTGGATGCCAAACGTGGCGATATCGGTGCGACGGCGCAGCAGTATGCGCGCGAGGCGTTTGAACGCTATAACGCCGATGCCGTGACTTTGAGTCCTTATATGGGATTCGATTCTGTCGAACCCTATCTTGAGTATCGTGACCGGGGTGCGATTATTCTGGCACGTACGTCCAATCCGGGTGGTTCGGATCTTCAGTTTCTTGAAGTCAATGTGTCAGGTCGGACTGTGCCGTTGTATCAGCATGTCGCCCGCCTGGTAGCCGAAAAGTGGAATGTGCACGGACAGTGCGCCATGGTCGTCGGCGCGACTTTTCCGCATGAGATCGCAGAGGTTCGCGGTATTGTGGGGGATATGCCGTTGCTGATTCCGGGAATCGGCGCGCAGGGCGGCAATGTGGAAGCGACGGTCGCCGCAGGAAAAACGGCGGACGGGCGCGGCATGATGATCAATTCATCGCGCGCCATTCTTTATGCAGGTATCGGCGAAAACGAAAATTATGCCGCGATTTCCAGACGTGCCGCGATCCGGACACGTGACGAAATCAATCAGTATCGCTGATGGAGCTGGAGTGGCTCAGCGCGTTCGACAGCAGACGCGCTGTGATGTCCACGATCGGGATGATTTTCTGGTAGGCCATGCGTGTCGGGCCGATGACGCCCAGGGTGCCGACGATTTTTCCGTTGACCTGATAGGGGGCGGTCACGACGCTCATGTCATCCATGGGCACCAGCTGCGAGTCACCGCCGATATAGATCTGGATGCCGCTGGCCTTGCTCGATATGTCAAGCAGTTGCATCAACTGGGTTTTCTGTTCGAACATGGCGAACAGTTTGCGCAGTGAATTGAGATCGTAGGTGAAGTCGTGGACGTTGAGCAGATTGTTTTCTCCGGCGATCACGACGTCTTCGGTATTGTCGGCGATGGTTTCGTTGCCTGCTTCGATGGCGGTTTGCATCAACTTGGTGAGGTCGCCATGGATTTCTTTCAGTTCATTGCGCAGTCGAAGGCGGATTTCGTTGAAGCTCAGGCCACTGTAATGACGGTTGATGTAATTGGCAGCTTCATTGAGTTGCGATGGGGTGTAGTCCGATTCGGTCAGCAGCAGCCGGTTTTGTACATCGCCGTTCGGTGTGACGATAACGAGCAGTATCCGTTTTTCGGACAGGCGCAAAAATTCGATTTGAGAAAAGGCGGATTCATGTTGTGGCGCCAGTACGACACCGGCGAATTGTGTCAGGGATGACAGCATTTGTGCCGCATTGGCGATGATTTTTTGCGGTTGCCCGATACGGGTGGTCAGTTGCAGACTGGATCCGATGGAGTTTTCGCTGACCGGTTGTACGGTCAGAAGGGTATCGACAAAAACGCGGAAACCCTTCGGCGTCGGTATCCGGCCAGCCGATGTGTGCGGACTGGCGACAAAGCCCATTTCTTCCAGATCGGCCATGATGTTGCGGATGGTGGCCGGAGACAGATCCAGTTTGGACAGTTTGGACAAGACACGCGAGCCGACAGGCTGGCCTTCGGCGATATAGCGTTCGACCAGTGTCTTGAGCAAGGTTTGCGCGCGCGGTTCGAGTGACATGTTCAAACGGATGTTCGTAGGATTAACCGGAATATTTTAAATCAAATATCTGTTTTATTTTATGCTTGTCCGGATTGCATGGGTTTTGTCGGGAACACGGGGGGTGACGATGCACGTCGTGCCGCGCCATGATGCTTTGGTGCAATACCGGTGACTGTATCGGGTTCTTGTGTTGCATGGGGGATGTCGCCGGTGTGATGCCCGATTTATGGCTGCAGTTGTTGGTTTGAGGATAATTTTATGTTTCAGATGTGTTTTTTGGTGTAATCTGAAAGTATTCACAGTTCATCCCCAGATAAACATGCAAACGAAGAAGAAAGTTTTCGCACTCGTCTCCAGGGTGTATATCAGCAGCATTACACAGTCGATGGAAAAAGTCGCCAATTTTCTGGTCGAGGCGGGGCATACGGTCGTCTATGAATCGGAAACGGCATCCAATATTTCGCTTCCTGGCATTACATCGATGAATCTTGAGGAAATCGGTGCGCAAGCGGAAGCGGCTATCGTCATCGGCGGCGACGGTACCATGCTGGGGATCGCGCGGCAGCTGGCGCCTTACAGTGTGCCGATGATCGGTATCAATCATGGCCATCTCGGTTTTATGGCCGATATTCCGTTGAATCGGATGCTGCTGGTGCTGGACAAGATGCTCAAGGGCAAGTATGTGTCCGAACAGCGTTTTCTGATCGAGGGATCGATTATCCGTTCGGGTGAAACCATTCATCATTCGGTGGCTTTTAACGATATCGTCATTTCACGCGGAGGCGGCTCCGGTATGATCGATCTTCGGGTGCATGTGGATGGCCACTTCATGTATCAGCAACGTTCCGATGGTCTGATTATTTCGACTCCGACGGGATCGACGGCTTATTCCCTTTCGGCTGGCGGTCCCATGCTGCATCCCAATCTGGCGGGTATCGTTCTGGTGTCGATCGCTCCGCATACCTTGTCGAACAGGCCGATCGTGATCCCGGATACCAGTGAGATCGTCGTCGAGGTGGTCGAGGCCAATCAGCCAAGTATCAATTTCGATTCGCAATCGTTTGCCAGCCTGAGGGTTTCCGACAGGATTTTCATCAAGCGTTCTGCCGATACGATTACCTTTTTGCATCCCATGGGATGGAGTTATTACGATACCTTGCGCAACAAGTTGCACTGGAACGAGATTTCACGACGGGAAAAGGTGGATTGAGACGGGCGCGCCTGCAGTGAGAACCGTTGGGAATATCATGAATCATTGGGGATAAGAATACGGAATTGCCATGCTGCGTACGCTGTCGGTACAGGATTTTGTCATTGTCGATTCAGTCGAACTGGATTTCGATTCCGGCTTTTCGGCATTGACCGGAGAAACCGGAGCGGGAAAATCCATTCTGATTGATGCGCTGGCACTGGTGCTCGGTGGTCGTGCAGATGCCGGCATGATTCGTGAAGGTGCAGAAAAGGCCGATATCCGTGCGGAATTCAATACAGTCGATGGGGTGGCGGATTGGCTCAAAGCCAATGAGATCGATTGTGAAGATGAATCCGTTCTGGTGCGCAGGACGATCGACCGCTCTGGAAGATCAAGGGGATTTGTCAACGGAGTGCCGGTGACGGCATCGCAGATGCGTGATCTGGCGGCGATGCTGGTCGATATTCATGGGCAGCATGCCCATCAGTTGTTGCTTCGGCAAGATGAACAGCGGAAATTGCTTGACCGGCATGCCGGACTGGAAACGGATGTCGCGGAACTGGCATTACGGTTTAGCGCATGGCAGGCCTTGCGAAAACAGATCGATGAAGCGAAGGCCGATTCGGCGAAATGGCTGGCTGAAAAGGAACAGCTTGAATGGCAGATTGGTGAACTGGAAAAGATCGCGCCGAAATCCGGTGAATGGGAGCAGGTCAACAGCGATTATGACCGTTTATCTCATGCAGCCAGTTTGATCGAGGGGAGCGGCGAGGCGTTGTCGGAGCTTTCCGAGTCCGATATGCCGGTGTTGTCGAGGTTGAATGCCGTCAGACAGCGACTTTCCAGGTTGGCGGAGATCGATGTGAAGCTATCGCCGGTTGTCGAATTGCTGGAGTCGGCGGGTATCCAGCTTCAGGAAGCCGCTTACAGTCTCAGGGATTATCTCTCACGTACCGATCTTGATCCGGAACAGTTGCAGTCGGTAGAAAAGCGTCTGGAAATGTTGCATTCGGCAGCACGCCAGTTCAGGGTGCGACCTGAGCAATTGTCTGAGGAACTTGAAAACAGACGGCAACTTTTGGCTCGATGCGTGCAGGCTTCGGATCTGGGGGCGCTTGAAGAGCAGGAGCGTCATGCCAAAGAGCGGTATTGCGCTCTGGCCGAGGAAGTTTCCGCCAAGCGTCGGCAGGCAGCTGATGATCTGGGGCGTGCCGTAACGGCCGTTATGGATGATTTGCATATGTCGGGCGGGCGTTTTGCAGTGGATATTCGACGTTGTCCTGCACATGCATATGGTACGGATCAGGTGGAATTCATGGTTGCCGGTCATGCCGGAACGGGGTTGCGCCCGCTGGCAAGGGTTGCATCCGGCGGTGAACTTGCCCGTATCGCGTTGGCGATATCGGTGATCGCGTCGCGTGCGACTGCCACACCGACGCTGATTTTCGATGAAGTGGATTCCGGTGTCGGCGGCGCTGTGGCAGAAGTGGTCGGCCGTTTGCTGAAACGGTTGGGACAGGAACATCAGGTATTGTGCGTCACGCATTTGCCGCAAGTCGCCAGTCAGGCACACCAGCATTTTCAGGTCAGCAAGGTGGCTGCCGCGCATGTTTCTCATCCTGTTTCGCGCATTGTATTGCTCGATGATGCCGGGCGTGTCGATGAAATCGCTCGTATGCTGGGCGGTGTCGAAATGACGGATGCAACGCTCAATCATGCACGTGAAATGCTGCGTCATGATTGATCTGTCGCCGGTGTCGCACATTTTTCAAAATATTTTTCATGTTTCCTCTTGAAATGCTCTTGGGTGCCCCCATTATCGGTTGAATGTGAAAGACATCGATGTGGAGGAAACAGTGCAAGACCAGAATACGGAAAGCGACAAGGTCGAAACGAGTCAGGAAAATCCGGATACGCCTGATGAAAAGGTTGTGAATCAGGAAGACTCGCTGGAAACACGACTGGCTAATGCGGAAAAACAGGCTGCAGAACTGCAGGATGCTTTTTTGCGTGCCAGAGCCGAAGGTGAAAATATCCGGAGACGTGCGCAGGAAGATATCGCCAAGGCGCATAAATTCGCCATCGAAAATTTTGCCAAGTCGATGCTGGCCGTCAAGGACAGTCTCGAGATGGCGATCAAGACGGATGCTCCCACTGTCGATACGATCAAGGAAGGCGTCGATGTGACATTGCGGCAGCTCAGACAGGTTTTCGAACAGAACAAGATTCTTGAAATCGTGCCGGAGCAGGGTGACAAGCTCGATCCGATGAAGCATCAAGCTATCCAGATGGTTGAAGCGGATCAGGAACCCAATACGGTCGTTTCGGTTGTGCAAAAAGGCTATACGCTGGCCGACAGGCTGTTGAGGCCGGCCGTCGTTGTCGTCGCCACCAAAAAGTCTTGAAATTCGTGAAAGTGGCCTTATCTAGGGAACAGTAGCGAGCGGGAGTGATCAAACAGATGTATCCGTTGTCGATTGAATGGTTCATCTCCTGTTCCGGAAAAATTATGGTATTGAAAGGATAAACAATATGTCAAAAATTATCGGTATTGACCTGGGAACGACGAACTCCTGCGTTGCCGTTATCGAAGGTGGTCAGCCAAGAGTGATCGAAAATTCGGAAGGTGCCCGTACGACACCTTCGATCATTGCGTATCTGGAAGATGGTGAAATTCTGGTGGGCGCTCCGGCCAAACGTCAGGCGGTCACCAATCCTAAGAATACGCTGTATGCGATCAAGCGTCTGATCGGACGTAAATATGACGATCCGGAAGTTCAGCGCGATGTGCCGATTATGCCGTTCTCCATCATCAAGGCGGACAATGGCGATGCATGGGTTTCTGTCCTGAATGACAAAAAACTGGCTCCGCCGCAGGTTTCCGCAGAAGTGTTGCGCAAGATGAAAAAGACGGCGGAAGATTATCTCGGTGAAGAAGTGACCGAGGCAGTCATTACTGTTCCGGCCTACTTTAACGATGCACAGCGTCAGGCGACCAAGGATGCCGGTCGTATCGCCGGTCTGGATGTCAAACGGATTATCAATGAACCGACGGCAGCCGCTTTGGCTTTCGGTCTGGACAAGGCTGGTCGTGGCGACAAGAAGATTGCGGTGTATGACCTGGGTGGTGGTACGTTCGATATTTCCATTATTGAAATCGCCGATATCGACGGTGACAAGCAGTTCGAGGTGCTTTCCACCAATGGTGATACTTTCCTGGGTGGCGAAGATTTCGACCAGCGTGTGATCGATTTCATCATTGATGAATTCAAGAAGATCAACGGTATCGATCTGAAGAAGGATCCGATTGCGCTTCAGCGTATCAAGGCATCGGCAGAACGAGCCAAGATCGAATTGTCTTCCACGCAGCAGACGGAAATCAATGAACCGTATATCGCGATGGCCAATGGCGCTCCGGTTCACCTGAATATCAAGTTGACTCGTGCCAAACTGGAATCGCTGGCTGAAGAGCTGATCGAAAAGACGATCGAACCGTGTCGTATCGCATTGAAGGATGCCGGTCTGAGTGTGTCCGATATCGATGACGTCATTCTTGTCGGCGGTATGACCCGTATGCCGGCTGTTCAGGAAAAGGTCAAGGCGTTTTTCGGCAAGGATCCGCGCAAGGATGTCAATCCGGATGAAGCAGTCGCTGTCGGTGCATCGTTGCAGGGTTCGGTTTTGTCGGGCGATCGCAAGGACTTGTTGTTGCTGGATGTCACCCCGCTGTCGCTGGGTATCGAAACCCTGGGCGGTGTGATGACCAAGATGATCCAGAAGAATACGACGATTCCGACGAAGTTCAGCCAGATTTTCTCGACGGCGGAAGACAATCAGCCTGCCGTGACGATCAAGGTTTATCAGGGTGAACGTGAAATGGCCGCCGGCAACAAGGCACTGGGTGAATTCAATCTGGAAGGTATTCCGGCTGCACCGCGCGGTATGCCGCAGATCGAAGTTACGTTCGATATCGATGCCAACGGTATTTTGCATGTCAGTGCGAAAGACAAGGCAACCGGCAAGGAAAATACGATTACCATCAAGGCCAATTCCGGTTTGTCCGAAGAGGAAATCCAGCGGATGATCAAGGATGCGGAAATGAATGCAGCCGAGGATCACAAGATCCGTGAATTGACCGAAGCGCGTAACCAGGGTGATGCGCTGGTCCATACGACACGCAAGTCTCTGGATGAACACGGCAGCAAGCTCGATGCGGCAGCGAAGGAATCGATTGAAAACGCGATCAAGGATCTGGAAGAAACCCTGAAGGGTGACGACAAAGCTGCTATCGATGCCAAGATGAGTGCACTGGCCAATGCGGCCCAGAAACTGGGTGAAGCGGTTTATGCGGAACAGCAGGCCAAGGCAGCGGCCGCAGGAGCGGCCGGAGCGGCACCGGGAGCGGGCAGCGCTTCCTCTGCACAGGATGGCAAGGATGATGTTGTCGATGCCGACTTCAAGGAAGTGAAAGATAAATAAGACCGATCAATTCCTTGGGTACTGTTCGCCGGGCAGAAATGATCGTCTGATGACGTATTTTCTGCTCGGCTTTCTGTTTGAATGTTTCAGATAATGTTGAACGGATGCCAGCCTGATCCTTGTGGAGACGATGATGGTATTTAGCGCATTCTGATTATGCTGAATCGCTTTTTGTAAAGTAGACAAAATGGCAAAACGAGATTTTTACGATGTTTTGGGGGTTGCCAAAAACGCTTCAGAGGATGAGATCAAGAAAGCCTACCGCAAGCTGGCGATGAAGTATCATCCTGATCGCAATCCGGATAGTAAAACCGCTGAAGAAAAGTTCAAGGAAGTCAAGGAAGCTTACGAGATTCTCTCCGATGAACATAAACGGGAAGCGTATGACCGTTTCGGCCATGCCGGTGTCGATCCCAATATGAATATGGGGGGACATCCGGGTGCTGCGGATTTCGCGGATGCGTTTGGCGATATTTTCGGTGATATCTTCGGCGGCGGACGCAGTCAGAGAAGCAGCGGCCCGCAAATGTATCGGGGGGCCGATCTTCGCTACAATATGGATATCTCGCTGGAGGAAGCGGCCAGAGGGTGTACCAAGACGATTCGTGTACCTTCCTGGGATAATTGTGAGACTTGTCATGGTTCGGGCGCGAAACCCGGTACGTCGCCGACGACATGTACGACCTGTAACGGACAAGGACAGGTCAGGATGCAGCAGGGTTTTTTCAGTATCCAGCAACCGTGTCCGACCTGCCATGGAACAGGCAAGGTCATCAAGGAGCCGTGTACGACTTGTCATGGCGCCGGCAAGATCAGGCGTAACAAAACGCTGGAAGTCAAAATTCCTGCCGGTATCGACGATGGGATGAGAATCCGCTCTTCCGGCAATGGGGAACCAGGGCAGAACGGTGGGCCCCCGGGTGATTTGTATGTCGAAATCAGGGTATTGCCCAATCCGGTTTTCCGGCGCGAAGGAGACGATTTGCATTGCGAAATGCCGATTTCGTTCGGTATCGCGGCATTGGGAGGTGAGATCGAGGTACCGACCCTGAATAACCGTGTCGCATTCAATGTCCCTGCGGGAACCCAGACAGGCAAGACTTTCCGTCTGAAAGGGAAGGGAATCAAGGGAGTCCGTTCCTCGCAACCCGGTGACCTGTTCTGTCATGTGAGAGTGGAAACGCCTGTCAATCTGACGGACCGTGAAAAAGCGCTGATGCGTGAATTCGACGGGCTGATTGTGGAAGGTGGCGCCAAGCACAGTCCGCAGGCCAAGTCGTGGATGGACAAGGTCAAGTCCATGTTCAGCTAACCCGATTTTTTCTGGAAAAACCCGATACCGGATTCGAACGGTATCGGGTTTTTTGTTTCAGATTCCGCCAGCGAAACCGTTCTGTCGCCATGCTTCGTATACGACGATGGCGACGCTGTTGGACAGGTTCAGGCTGCGATTGTGTGGACGCATGGGCAGACGGATACGGTGGCCTTCGGCGAAAAAATTGTGTATCTCGGGGGAGAGGCCTTTGGTTTCCGAACCGAAGATGAAAAAGTCTCCGGGGCGAAATGCCGTTGTGGAAAAACAGGTTTGGCCGTGTGTGGTGAAGGCGAACATGCGTGATGGTGCAGGAGATTCACTTTGCAGAAACGCTTCCCAGTTTTTGTGAACCTGCATGGTGGCAAATTCATGGTAGTCCAGTCCGGCACGGCGCATTTTCGCGTCATCGAGCGGGAATCCCAGTGGCTCGATCAGATGCAGTTGTGCACCGGTATTGGCGCACAGACGAATGATGTTTCCGGTGTTCGGCGGGATTTCCGGTTCGACCAGTACGACATGAAACATTTCAGTTCTCCTGTAACAGTTTGAATGGGGTGCGTGCAAAGACAAAATTGGTGATGTATCCGGCACCCGCTTTTTTCAGAATACGTGCGATTTCCTCCAGTGTGTGTCCTGTTGTCATGACGTCGTCAACTACACCGATGTGTTTTCCGCGAATGAGGGACTGCGTGTTCTGAGCGACACTGAAAGCATTGTGGACGTTCTGTTTTCTTTCGCTGAATGAAATGGTGGATTGTTTTGCGGTTTCCCTGTTACGGTATATCAGGTCGGTATACAGCGGTAATTTCATCGAACGTGCCAATGTTTTTGCGATTTCGTGTGACTGATTGAAGCCACGTTCGATCAGGCGGGCTTTTCCCAATGGTACGGCAACAAGGATATCCGGTGCTTGCCAGTCTGTACGGGCCTGCCGCTTGATGGCGCTGTCGATCAGTTTGCCCATCAGGGGGGCCAGTGCCAGTTGATGAGTGAATTTCAGTTGGTGAATCAGAAGATCGACAGGCGGTACGTAGTCGGTCGCCACGATCGTGGTATCGAAGGCCGGTTGTCTGGCAAGACAGGTACCGCAAAGATTGTCAGAGCATGTTGACTGAGTTTCCGGTATGTCATGGCCGCAGCAGTGGCAGCGTGGCATAGGGTTCCCAAAATAATGTTGTGTGCAGCTGTCGCAAATTCCGTAAGGGCTGGGAGTATGGCACAGGACACAGGGGCAGGGAATCTTGCCTGTAAAACTGGCAAGGCAGGTCAAGCAGTGCATATAATCAGCCATCATTTTGCAATCGGTAACATGCGCGGTTATGGCCGGTTTTCCGAAATGGTTCGGCATTGCTCATGTTATGGTGCGTTTTTCATTATCTTGCGGAAACAGAATTGTATGCCTATTGATTTGCCGAAAGTGCGTTTGTTGTTTGAAAAGGCGAATAAAACAGCCGATGTCCGTTTTCTGACAAGAGAAATCGCTTGCAGAATGCATGAACGCTTGTCTGTCATGAAAATCGATCCGTTGGATATTCTGGATGCCGGATGCGGTGACGGGGATGATATGAATGTGTTTGCGCATACTTTCGGGAGGGCACGGGTTTATGGTCTGGATGCTGCGTGTACCAGAGCGCGGCTTGCTGCCGGATATGCCGGAAGGGTGGATATGCCGGCAGGCGTGGTTTGTTGTGGCGATTTCGGCAGTTTGCCGTTTCTGCCCGGAACGTTCGATATGGTCTGGTCCAATCTGGCCTTGCACTGGCGTGATGATCATGAACATGTGTTTCGTGAGTGGCAGCAGGTTTTAAGGGCTGACGGTCTGGTTATATTTTCCTGTTTCGGTGAAAAAACGCTGGAGTTGTTGCGCAAGGCGTATGGGACAGCTGATGCGTATTCGCATGTTTTGCCGTTCAGAAGCATGCAGGCCATCGGTGACGATCTGGTCAGATCGGGATTTTCTGCTCCTGTACTGGAGCGTGAATGGATTACGGTGACTTATACGGAAATCGAACGGTTGTTGTCGGATGTGCGTGCATTGGGAGGTAATCCGCTGTCGAGCCGTCCTGTCGGTTTGACCGGGAAACGGGCTTGCCAGAGATTGCTTGACATGCTGGAAGCGGAAAGAACGGATGACGGAATATTGTCACTGGCGTTCGAGGTGATATATGCGCATGCTTTCAGGGAGGCGGAACCGGAGGATGCGGGAAAGATGATTCGTTTGTTGAGGGAATGACGGTAAAAGAAAAGGTGCCGAAAGGCACCTTTTCAACTGTATGTCGCCAATGTATTTTTCATTTTCTTGAGTGCGGCTGCCTCGATTTGCCGGATTCGTTCTGCCGAGACGCCGAATTCGGTTGCCAGTTCATGCAATGTGGCACCGTTTCCGTTGTCGTTGTTCAGCCATCTTGCCTCGATGATGCGACGGGACCGTGGATCCAGTTTTTCAAGCGCTTCGCTCAGGCCTTCGGACTGGAGACGGTCGTTTTGGCGTGTTTCCAGAATATGGGTCGGTTCTGTCTGTTCCGATGACAGATAGGCGATAGGCGCGAAATTGTCATCGTCGTCATCGTGCTGGGTTTCCAGTGCGATATCATGACCGTTGAGTCGTGTTTCCATTTCGATGACGTCTTCATCACGGACATTCAGTTTTTCGGCAAGCGAACGGATTTGTGCCCTTGTCATGGCATCCGTACCATTTTTATGGCTGCGCAAGTTGAAAAACAGTTTTCTCTGGGCTTTTGTGGTTGCGACTTTGACCATTCTCCAGTTCCGGAGAATGTATTCGTGTATTTCCGCCTTGATCCAGTGAATGGCATAGGAAACCAGTCTGACGCCCATATCGGGATCAAAGCGTTTGACCGCTTTCATCAATCCGATATTGCCTTCCTGGATCAGGTCGGCGTGTGGCAATCCATATCCCAGATAATTGCGTGCAATGGAGACAACCAGTCTCAGATGGGACAGAACCAGTTCCTGTGCAGCCCCCAGATCGTTATGCCTACGATAACGCAGTGCAAGATCGGTTTCCTGTTCCTGGGTCAGGATAGGCAAACGATTGACTTCTGTGATGTATGCATCGATGTTGCCGAGCGAACCTGTAATAACCGGAGCCAAGGCATGACGGCTGACCGGCATCAATGCTTGTGCGGACTTTGCGTTCATTCTTTCTCCTGTGTATTTGAATGCATTAATTGCTTATAGATTCTATTTTAGCACTCTTTGGCATAGAGTGCTAATTTATATCTGTTTGCCGTGTTATGTCCACTCTAGTGCAAAACGGGTGATACGGTTTGTTTTGCATCATGATGCAAATACGGAATACGGCTGAACGCATGCGCGGCAGATTTCAGTAGATTTTTCTCAACTGGCGATTGACAGACAAGAGTGCGCCCAGCCATCCTAGCGCGGCACTCGCCAGCAATAAAATCGCCGATGTACCCGGGTTCAGCGGGGAGAGCCTGAAGTCAGAGCCGTAAAGCTGTGCCAGTTCATTGATGGCGCTGTTGAAGGGATACAGGCTCAGGCCGACGAGTATCAATGCCAGTATTCCGGAAAAGAGTCCGAGAAAAATGCCCATGTAGCAAAACGGACGGCGTATATAGGCGCGACTGGCTCCGACATGCCATGAAAGTGTGATTTCATCAAGATGCATCAGAACTTGCAGGCGAATGGTGTTGAAGGTGACGACGATTACGACGATGCCCAGCACGACACCCAGAAACAGCAGTCCCATCCGCATGACACCAAGCAAGGCTGCCAGACGTTTGGTCCAGTCGGAATCGATTTGCACCTTGTCGGTTTCAGGCATTTTCTGTAATTGTCCGGTAATGGCGTTGATGCGGGCGGATAGCGTCGCACCGTCAGGCGTGTTGTCTGAAAGACGGATGATATAGGAGTCGGGCAAGGGGTTTTTCCCCAGTGAGCCGGCCATATTGTTCAGACCGGTTTTTTCCTCAAGCGAGTCCAGTGCGGCTTCTTTCGGAATGAAAATAATGTCGGCGGCGAGGTTGTCTTTGCGTAGCAGTTGTCTGATGGATTGTTCCATGGCCTGCGCGTCGGTACGTTCCGTGTTTTGCTTCAGAAAAAGACTGATTTCCGGCGATACGGACAGTTGTCCGGTAACGGACTGGATATTGTCGAACAGCGTGATTCCACCGAAGGGCAATGCCAGCGTCATGGAAAGGACCAGAATATTGAAAAAGAAATGTCCCGGAGAACGTCTGAACTGGGCAAGCGCGAGACAAATTGCCGAGATATGATAACGAAACCAGGTATTCATGCTTGTTTACCCTTTGTGGGTTGGTTGATGTGATGCAGTCTGCCGCTGTCGAGATAAATGATCCGGTCGGCTCTTGGAAAAAGACTTTCGTCATGGGTTGCGATGACACAGGTCACGCCTGCAGACTGGAAAAAGGCGATGGCATCGAGCACTTTTTCTGCATTGGCGCGATCAAGATTGGCTGTCGGTTCGTCTGCCAGAATGATTTGCGGCTGGTTGACGATGGCACGTGCGACGGCGACCCGTTGTTGTTCGCCTTCCGACAGCGTCAGCGGTAGCGATGCTGCTCGCCCGGCAAGTCCCACTTTTTCCAGTGCGGCATGCGCACGGGATTGTGCTTCGGTTTCTGGGATACCGGTGACGAACAGGGGAAGCATGACGTTTTCGAGAATGGTTTTGTCGTTCAGTAAATGCTGTTGCTGCAGGATCAGTCCGAGGTTGCGTCTCAGAAACGGTATCCCTGCCGGTCTGAGTCCACCGATGTCCTGACCGTTGACGGTCAGCGTTCCGGTATCGGGGCGTTCGATAGCGGCGATCATTTTCAGGAGTGTCGATTTTCCTGCTCCGGAAGGGCCCGACAGAAAAACGAATTCACCCTGCTCGATGGTCAGGTTGATATCCTGTACGGCGATGATGTTGCCGGGATAGCACCTGGATACATTCTGGAATTGGATCATTGCGCTCATTTTCTAGCTCAACAATGCTTTTGCAAATTCTTGTGCGTCGAAAGGTTGAAGATCGTCTATTTTTTCGCCGACGCCGATGAAATAGACGGGCACAGGATGGTTTTTTGCGATGGCCGCCAGAATGCCTCCTTTGGGGGTGCCGTCGAGTTTTGTGACGATCAGTCCGGTCAGTCCGAGTGCTTCGTCGAATGCCTTGACCTGGGCCAGTGCATTTTGTCCTGTATTGCCGTCGATGACGAGAATGATTTCATGTGGCGCGGTGTCCATACCTTTGCCGATAACGCGTTTGACCTTTTTGAGTTCTTCCATCAGGTGAAGTTGCGTCGGCAGTCTGCCGGCTGTATCGACCATGACGACGTCGATATTTTTCGCTTTGGCGGATTGAACGGCATCGAAAGCGACGGCTGCCGGATCGCCGGATTCCTGTGCGATGACGGTGATCCTGTTTCGGTCGCCCCATATCGCCAGCTGTTCGCGGGCAGCTGCACGGAACGTGTCTCCTGCAGCGAGAAGGACACTCTGGTTATGGCGCTGGAGATGCTTTGCCAGTTTCCCGATCGTGGTGGTCTTGCCGGCACCGTTGACGCCGGTCATCATGACGATGAGCGGGGTATGACGGCCGATTTCCAGCGGTTTTACGAGGGGTGTCAACAGCTCGGTCAACAACCGGATCAGTTCTTCCCGAATTTCGGCAGGTTGTGTCAGACGGTTTTGTTTGACTTTTTGCCGGAGTTCATCCAGAAGATATTCAGTGGCGGGCAGACCGACATCGGAGACGAGTAATGCGGTTTCCAGTTCCTCGAACAGTTCCTCATCGATTTTGGTTCCACCGAAAATGTTCAGATTGGCCGATGTCCGCGCAAGTCCGGCCTTGAGGCGGTCAAACCAGGACGTTTTTTCTTTTTCCGGCTTGGCAAGCGTAGTGTAAGTCTCTATATTGGCATCAGACGGAGTATCCGCAGTTTCGGTGGCGGTCTCGGGTGATGCCGGTGCACTGATTTCATCTTCTGTCGTTTCGACAGGGGGTTTCTTTTTGAAAAAACTAAACATTGGCAACCGTCGTGCGCTGAAATAAAGTACAAAATGCAAAGGTTTATCGAGACTTTCATTTTAACAGAGCTGTCAATATGAAAATTCTAAAAATCTTTTTTGGTCTGATGTTTGTCCTGTTCTGGGTACAAAACGGGGCGCAAGCCGAACCTGCCGAAGAGTTTTATCTTGCCAACGGGATGAAGGTCGTGGTCAGGGAAGATCACCGTGCGCCTGTTGCGGTTCATATGGTCTGGTATCGGGTCGGCTCCATGGATGAAAGTAATGGAACGACAGGGGTGGCGCACGTTCTCGAACATATGATGTTCAAGGGGACGAGGAAGTTTCCGGAGGGAAGCCTGAGCAAGACGGTCGCGAGACTGGGTGGCAGGGACAATGCGTTTACGAATACGGACTATACGGCATATTTTCAGCAGATTCCGAAAGATCATCTGGAAAAGATGATGGAAATGGAAGCGGATCGCATGCGCAATCTGCAATTCAAGGCGTCTGATTTCGACAAGGAAATCAGGGTCGTGATGGAGGAAAGGCGCTGGAGAACGGATGATCAGCCGGAAGGAAGGCTGGATGAAGCGTTGCGTGCGAGCGCTTTTGTCGCACATCCTTATCACTGGCCGATCATCGGCTGGATGAACGATTTGCAGAATATGACGGTCGATGACGCCCGTCACTGGTATGAACGCTGGTATGCACCGAATAATGCGACACTGGTCGTCGTTGGCGATGTGGATGCTCAGGCCGTCCGCAAGATGGCGGAAAAGCATTTCGGACGGATCAAACCCAAAAAAATTACGCCGGTCAAGCCACAGGAAGAACCGGAACAGCGTGGTATCCGGCGGGTAGCGGTTTCAGCTCCTGCGGAAAATCCGATGGTTGTGCTGGCATACAAGGTTCCGGCATTACGGGATGTCGAAAAGGATCAGGATGTTTATGCACTCGATGTACTCTCTTCCATACTGGACGGATATGATAATGCACGCTTGCCGGCCACGCTTGTGCGTCAGGAAAAGATTGCGTTGGCGGTAGGCGCGAGTTATTCGGCGCTTTCACGCGGGCCTGCATTGTTTGTCGTCGAAGGGGTGCCTTCCAAAGGTGTGACAGTCGATGAACTGGAGAAGCGGTTACGGGGAGAAATTGCACGAATTGCCAAAGATGGTATATCGGAAGCCGAGTTGCAACGTGTGAAGATGCAGCTGATCTCTTCACAGATATACAAGCGCGATTCGATGTTCGGTCAGGCGATGGAAATCGGTGTGTTCGAGATGACGGGGATCGGACATCGGCAGATCGACCGGACGATTGAAAAACTCAAGGCTGTGACGCCGCAGCAGGTTCAGCAGGTAGCGAAAAAATATTTTTCGGATGACGGATTGACGATCGCTACGCTGATTCCGGAATCTTTGCCGAAACAGCCTGCAAAGTAAGGAATCTGACGGAAGTATCTATTTATGACAATGAGTCGATATATACAAATGAGAAATCCAGAATATGTGTTGCAACAGGTATGCCGTTTTCTCAAGGCAGGTTTGATCGGTTGCCTGTTATATGGTGTTCAGGTATATGCTGCCTTGCCTATTCAGCATTGGGTAACGGAAAACGGGGCACGTGTCTTTTTCGTCGAGACACATGCGATTCCGGTACTGGATATCAGTGTCGAATTCGATGCGGGTTCGAGGAGGGATCCGGCCGGAAAGGCTGGGCTGGCGGCATTGACGAATGGTTCTCTGGACAAGGGGATTGCACGGTCAGGTGTTGCGGACATTACCGAGGCGCAGATTCTGGATACGTTTGCAGATGCGGGCGCATTGCGTTCCAACAAAACGAGTATGGACAGAGCCGGTTATTCATTGCGTGTGATGTCAGGACAGGCAGAATCGGATGCGGCGATCCGGATGATGGCGCAACTTCTTGCCAGTCCGTCGTTTCCGCAAGCATTGCTGACACGGGACAAGGCGAGGCTGGTCGCGTCACTCAGGGAGGAAATGACTCGGCCGGATTCGATTGCTGCGAAAGCGTTCAGGAAGGATATTTATCCGAAGCATCCTTATGGTGAAAGTTCGACGCCGGAGTCCGTGGAGCAAATCACCCGGGATGATCTGATGGATTTTCATAAAACACACTATGTCGCCAACAGGGCCGTTATCAGTCTTGTCGGCGATATCGATATCGAAAGGGCGCGGCGCATTGCGCAGGAGATCAGCGGCGGCTTGAGGGTTTCGGATCAGGAGTTGCCAGTACTTCCGGATGTGACGGTTGCCAATGGAAAAACGAATGTCATTGCGCATCCTGCCACTCAGGCACATATCCTGATCGGTATGCCAGCCCTCAAACGGGGCGATCCCGATTTTTTTGCATTGACGGTCGGCAATTACATTCTGGGTGGTGGAGGTTTTTCTTCCAGACTCATGCAGGAAGTCAGGGAAAAACGCGGCTTGTCCTATAGTGTTTACAGTCAGTTTCAGCCGATGTTTCAGCCTGGGCCTTTCGTGATTGGTTTACAGACTGAAAAAAAACAGGCCACGGATGCGATTGGTGTAGTCAATAACACGCTGAATGATTTTTTGCGCAATGGACCGGATACCACCGAATTGCAATCCGCTCGTGATCATCTGGTCAACAGTTTTGCCATGCAGATGGATAACAATCTCAAGGTGCTGGAGCTCATTGCCATGATCGGATACTATCACTTGCCGCTGGATTATCTGGATCACTGGACGGAAAAGGTCGGACAGGTTACGGCGGCGGATGTGAAGGCTGCGATGAACCGAAAGCTCAATGCAGAAAAAATGGTGACGGTCATTGTTGGCCAGTGATGGCGTGTGCAGGATGCAGCGGGTGTCTTGAAATGGGGGCTCAGAAAAAAAACGGGAAGTTATCTGCCGGACATCACAGTCATAAAATCCGTATTGTTGGCGGACAATGGAAACGTACGCCGCTTGTCGTCGCTGATGTGGAAGGGTTGCGCCCGACATCGGATCGCGTGCGTGAGACGGTGTTCAACTGGTTGACACACATGCGTGGTGCACGTTTTGCAAATATGCATTGTCTTGATCTGTTTTCCGGAACGGGAGCGCTTGGGTTTGAAGCGGCGAGCCGGGGTATGGCACATGTGACCATGATCGAAAAAAATCGTGTGGCATACGAGCAGTTGCAACGTGCAAGGAACAAGCTGCAGGCATCGCAGATTGCCGTTTTTCAGGCAGATGCCATGGATATGGCCGCGCAATTGATCCGGCAGGGAAAAACGTTCGACCTGATTTTTCTGGATCCGCCGTTCCGGAAAGAATGGTTGCCGAAAGTCATACCGCTTTGTGTGGAATTGTTGGCGAAAGACGGAATGGTTTATATAGAATCGGATATGCAGTTGACTGCAGAAAGGCTGGCTTTGTGGTCGGGACGTGATGTATCTGCGCTACAGCTTGTCAGGGATGGCCAGGCAGGACAGGTTTATTATCATTTGTTTGAGATGCAGGCATCGTGCTTATCTTGAGGTAATATTACGGATGTTTCCTTTCTGAAAGAATAAAAATGGTTATTGCAGTTTATCCTGGAACATTTGATCCGTTGACGCGTGGACATGAAGATCTGGTTCGTCGTTCGTCCGGGCTGTTTGACGAATTGATTGTCGGTGTCGCCGACAGCAGGACGAAAAGGCCTTTTTTTACCATGGAAGAACGGATGGCCATTGCCAAGGAAGTGCTCGGACATTATCCGAATGTCCGGGTCGAGAGCTTTACCGGTTTGCTCAAGGATTTCGTTCGTGAGCATAACGCCAGTGTCATTATTCGCGGGTTGCGCGCCGTATCGGATTTCGAGTACGAATTCCAGATGGCGGGAATGAATCGTTATCTGATGCCTGAGGCGGAAACGTTGTTTATGACGCCGTCTGACCAATATCAGTTCATTTCAGGTTCCATCGTCAGGGAAATCGCTTTTCTGGGCGGCGACGTATCCAAGTTCGTATTCCCGTCCGTGGAAAAATGGCTCAGGAACAAGGTCAACGACATGAAGGGGAAAAATGTCTGACGACCGGACAGAAGCGTTTGACTGAAGGGAATTTGGAGAATCAATGGCGTTATTGATAACGAAAGATTGTATCTGTTGCGATATATGTGTTCCAGAATGCCCGAATGAGGCGATTACGCTGGGCAAGAAAATATGTGAGATAGATGTCAACCGCTGTACCGAGTGTGTGGGACATTATGATGAGCCGCAGTGCAAACAGGTATGCCCAATGGATTGCATCGTCAAAAATCCGGATTGTGTGGAGACACCTGATCAGCTGATGCAGAAATTTCTTCGCTTGAGCGAGGGCAAATGACCATAAAAAAACGGTTGCCATTGCAACCGTTTTTTATTTGACCGGATTGTTTTAGACGTTGAAAAGAAAATTCAGGACATCGCCATCCTTGACGATGTAGTCTTTTCCTTCAGCCCTCATTTTCCCTGCTTCTCGCGCGCCGTTTTCACCTTTGCAGGCGATATAGTCTTCAAAAGCGATAGTCTGTGCGCGAATGAAACCGCGTTCGAAGTCGGTGTGAATGACTCCAGCGGCTTTCGGTGCAGTGTCGCCGATATGAATCGTCCATGCACGTACTTCCTTGACTCCTGCTGTGAAGTAGGTTTGCAGGCCAAGCAGCTTGAAGGCAGCTCGAATGAGCCGGTTCAGGCCTGGTTCGTCCATGCCCATGTCCGAAAGAAATTCCGCACGGTCTTCTTCAGGCAGTTCGACGATTTCGGATTCGATAGCGGCGCAGATCGCGACGATCGGCGCTTTTTGTGACTCGGCATATTGTGTGAGCTGATCAAGTAACGGATTGTCGGTGAATCCATCGTCCGAGACATTGGCAACATACATGGTCGGTTTTGCCGTAATCAGACAAAGCGGACGGATCAGTTCCATCTGTTCCTTGTCAAGTCCCATCGAACGGACCGGTTCTGCCTGATTCAGATGGGCAGCCACTTTTTCAAGCAAATCGCACAGGCGTGCCGATTCCTTGTTGCCTGCACCGGCTTTCTTGATTTCTCGCTGTATGACTTTTTCTACGGTATTCAGATCTGCCAGAGCCAGTTCTGTCTGGATGACGGAAATATCGCTTAAGGGATCAACCTTGCCGGCGACATGAACGACATTGTCGTTACGGAAACAGCGAACGACCTGGACAATGGCATCTGTTTCGCGAATATGGGCAAGAAACTGGTTGCCAAGTCCTTCACCTTTGGATGCGCCAGCGACCAGTCCGGCGATATCGACGAATTCGACTACAGCCGGTACGATGCGTTCAGGTTTTACGATTTCGGCCAGTTGATTCAATCTGGGATCTGGTACTTCGACAATACCGACATTGGGTTCGATCGTGCAAAACGGGTAGTTTTCGGCAGGAATACCCGCCTTGGTCAATGCATTGAAAAGGGTGGATTTGCCGACATTGGGCAATCCGACAATGCCACATTTCAAACTCATGGAAATACTTTCAGAAATAAACTAAACAATGGAAATATGTCGTGATCGACAGTCTGTCAGACACTTTATCAATTTTCCATTTGATGTCAATGAATCGTAAGGGACGGACAGTTATATTCCTGACAGTTCCGGACAGGGGAAAAAGCAGAGTTTGCGCAGCAGGCAAAAAGACAGTTTGCAGAAGGTACGATGACTGGGAGTGAAGATTTCCGGATGGAAGTCAAGGCGTATGTGCCGGGAGAGGGCGCATCGAATTGAAAAACGACTTTGAGTGTGTAAAAAATGCTTGACAGCAAGTGTGTGAAAAGATCATAATTTTCTTTCTCGACTTTGCCGATGTTGAAACTGGCAAAGTGAAGTTGCAAAAGTCAGGAAATTTTTTTGTGAAGTTGAA
>NZ_JAMKYL010000004.1:0-176122 GCF_027158465.1 Oxalobacter paeniformigenes | reverse complement strand
ACACGATATGCTGCATCAATCCATTGCTGAAACGGCAACGCCATCGGCCGGATATACCCCCATTCCGGGGAAATACCCGCTTCCCCGTCAACGGATTTCTTCATACTCACGCACAGGACATAAAACAATACCGTAACACGTCTGCACATCCGGCTACTTGTACGACACACAAAAAAATGCTGTATATAATGCCGGTGCAAAATGCCAGGACAGAATTTTCCGATAATGGCAACTTGCGCAAAACCATCGTCATGCCCGCCGCTGTACTGCGCAAGCATCTTGGACAAGATACAACCACCGCATTTCCATCATGAATGAATCCACAGCCAGCCAGTCTTTGCCACGTCTTCAGAAACTGGCGTTTTTCATCCTTTTGCTGCTCTGTCTGACACCTTACGTCTCCATTCCCGCAGCATTGTTTATGGGACTGGCTTTCGCCATCCTGTTTCGAAATCCCTACCCTGACCTCAGCAAGAAAACATCCCGGTATCTGTTGCAAATATCAGTCGTCGGACTGGGATTCGGCATGAACCTTTTCGAAGCGCTGAAAGCAGGAAAGGAAGGCATTCTTTTCACTATCGTTTCCGTTTTCGGTGTCCTGCTTTTAGGCATCGTACTGGGCAAGCTGTTCAAGCTCGAAAAAACCATCGCCTACCTGATTTCCGCCGGAACCGCGATCTGCGGCGGCAGCGCGATTGCCGCCGTCGCACCGATTGTCAAGGCAAAGGAAACCGAAATCTCGGTCTCGATCGGTACGGTATTCATTCTCAATGCCATCGCCCTGTTCATCTTCCCGGTACTGGGACACGCCTTCCATATGCCGCAAGGCCAGTTTGGTACCTGGGCGGCCATCGCCATTCATGATGTTTCTTCCGTCGTCGGCGCCGGTGCTGCTTATGGAGAGGAGGCGCTGAAAATCGCCACGACCGTCAAGCTCACACGCGCGCTGTGGATCATTCCCGTCGCGCTCGTGACATCCTTTTTCTTCAGACACCAATCCGGCAAAATCTACAAACCCTGGTTCATTCTCTTTTTTGCACTTGCCATGGTCGCCAACACGTTTTTGCCGATGCCGGAAATCCTCACGGGCAATATCCTCTGGCTGGCGAAAAAAGGATTTGCCGTCACCCTGTTTCTGATCGGAACCGATCTTTCGCTCAAGATCATCCGTACCGTCGGCGTCCGTTCCATCCTGTTCGGCGTAATATTATGGGCATTCATCAGCCTCCTGAGCTTTATCGTCATCACCCTGCTGTAACAAATATCCCTGTTTGAGAGACACGAACATGAAACTGGCCACATGGAACGTCAATTCCCTGAAAGTCAGGCTGCCACAGGTTCTCCAGTGGCTGCACGACAATCCCGTCGATATTCTCTGCCTTCAGGAAACCAAACTGACGGACGACCGTTTTCCGGTCATGGAAATAGAAGCCGCCGGTTACCATGCCACATTCACGGGACAGAAAACCTATAATGGTGTCGCCATTCTCTCGCGTAAACCATTGTCAGACGTCGTCAAAAACAATCCTCTCTTTCCCGATGAGCAGCAACGCCTCATCACGGGTACCTGCGACAATGTCCGCATCGTCTGCGCCTATATTCCGAACGGACAGGCCGTCGATTCCGACAAATACCGCTACAAACTCGACTGGATGAAGGCATGGCGTCAGTGGCTGTCGCAGGAAAAAACCTCCCATCCGTACATGGCACTCCTGGGCGACTACAATATCGCCCCCGACGACAGGGATGTTCACGACCCACAGGTATGGAAAGACGGCATACTCGTCTCCGTACCGGAACGTGCCGCATTCCATGCATTGCTGGACATGGACTTCGTCGATGCATTCCGTCTTTTCGACCAACCCGAACGTACTTTCAGCTGGTGGGACTACCGGCAAATGGCCTTCGTACGCAATCGCGGCCTGCGTATCGATCATATCCTGCTCTCCGGCCCGCTCGCTTCCAGATGCCGAAACTGTACGATCGACAAGACACCTCGCGCATGGAAACAGCCATCTGACCACACGCCGGTTGTAGCCGAACTGGATATCTGACATGATGAAAACAGACACGTTCACCGGACACTTGTTTATCCGGATATATTTTCTTTACACATCAGGATTCTGACAGGCGTTTCATGAGTACCGTTCTGCTCAAGGCACTATCCTTCATCCTGATCATCCTGACAGGATACATCCTCAAGAAACTGCTTTTCAGGGATCCTGCACCCCAGAGGCTGCTGGCATTCGTCCTGCTCAATATCACTTTGCCGGCAACCGTCATTCATGCATTCGGCCAGTTCAGTCGTGACACTTCCCTGTTTTTCATCGTCCTGCTCGGCTTTTTGTGCAGTTTCATCCCGATGATGCTCGTCTATCTGGCAAGCTGGCGACAACGCAAGGAAAAACGCGCTTTTGCCATGATAAACGTCACCGGTTTCAACATCGGTGCCTTTTCCCTGCCATTCATACAAAATTTCTTCGGCCCGGGCGGCATGATCGTCGCCTGTCTTTTCGACATCGGCAATGCCGTCATGGTCACCGGCGGTTCCTTCGCTTTCACCTCGACATTCCTGCAGACAAATCCCGGTGAAAAACAGACTGCCGGAACCTTGCTGAAAAAATTCATCGGATCCGTTCCGTTCGATACCTACATGCTGATGCTGTTGCTGGTCTTGTTCGGCATCCCTGTTCCCGACACCGTCCTGACGCTCATCGAACCGGTCGCGAACGCCAATGCGTTCGTCGCCATGCTGCTCATCGGCATGATGTTCGAATTCAGGACACGTGCCGACAAATACCGGACCATGTTCTCCGTCATCGGCATGCGTCTGTTCTTCGGTGCAGCCTGTTCCGCGCTGCTGTACTTTTTCCTTCCGTTTCCGCTGGAAATCCGGCAAGTACTGGCTGTCGTCGCTTTCGCACCGGTCTCGTCCATCGCACCGATCTATACCATCCGCTGCCAAAGCGACGGCGCACTTTCCAGCCTGACACTGTCCATATCGATCCTGTTCAGCCTCGTCATCATGACGGGACTGGTACTTTTCATGAAAACCTGAAAAAACGTATCCATGGCCTATCGGATACAAATTCATGCCCTTCGGACACATGAAAAAATCAAAATGGCACGCATCCACGCCCCCTCAGGGTATAATTTCATATTTGTATCAACGCCATAAAGCATAAAACCATCATGGAAGCAGAACGTATCAATTCTATCTCCCACCGTATCGCCGACCTGACCGATCGCGAGACAGCCTTACGGGGGTATCTTTGACTTCACTGCCAAGTCAGACAAACTTGAGCAGGTAAACGCCGAACTGGAAGATCCGGACATCTGGAACGACCCCAAAAAAGCCCAGGAACTCGGCCGTGAAAAAAAATCGCTTGAAAACGTCGTCCTGTCGTTACGCCACATCAAATCCGGGCTGAACGATGCCGCGGAACTCTTCGAAATGGCAAAGGAAGAACACGATGACGACACCCTCAAGGCCGTAGAATCCGATGTAACGGCGCTGCAGGACCAGATCGAAAAACTGGAATTCCGACGCATGTTCTCCAATCCGATGGATCCGTGCAACTGTTTCATCGACATTCAGGCAGGTGCCGGAGGCACCGAAGCACAGGACTGGGCATCCATGATCATGCGTCAGTATCTGCGCTATTGCGAACGCAAGGGTTTTTCAACCACCATTCTGGAACAGTCCGACGGTGAAGTCGCCGGTATCAAGACCGCAACGATCAAGGTCGAAGGCGATTATGCCTACGGTTATCTGCGTACGGAAACAGGTGTCCACCGGCTGGTTCGCAAATCGCCTTTCGATTCCGCCAACGGACGACACACATCCTTTTGCAGTCTGTTCGTCTATCCGGAAGTAGACGATTCCATCCATATCGACATCAATCCTGCCGATGTCCGTGTCGATACCTACCGTGCATCCGGCGCCGGTGGCCAGCACATCAACAAGACCGATTCAGCCGTCCGTCTGACTCATATGCCGACAGGTATCGTCGTCCAGTGCCAGAACGACCGCAGCCAGCACCGCAACCGTGCCGACGCCTGGGAAATGCTCAAGTCCCGTCTGTACGAACTGGAACTGCGAAAACGCATGGCCGAACAACAGAAACTGGAAGATTCCAAGACCGATGTCGGCTGGGGACACCAGATTCGTTCCTATGTCCTTGATTCTTCACGTATCAAGGACTTGCGTACCAATTACGAAACGGGTAACACCAAGGCCGTACTGGATGGCGATCTCGACGATTTCATCACCGAATCGCTCAAGCAGGGCATATAAGTTACCAGACTATTTTCATCCATTCCGAATCCATCTTGCATCATGACTTCGCCAACAAAGAAAAACGAACCGGCAACAGCTGCCGATGAAAATTCCATCATGGCAGAGCGCCGTGCCAAACTGGCCGCCCTGCGTCAGGAAGGTGTCGCCTATCCCAATGATTTTCGTCCACGCCACAAGGCTGCTGATTTGCATGCGCAATACGACAGCCAGAACAACGACACGCTGGAACCGGCTGCCGTCAACGTTTGCGTCGCAGGACGCATGATGCTCAAACGCGTCATGGGCAAGGCCTCGTTCGCCACCCTGATGGATGCTTCCGGTCCGCGTGCTGACGGACGTATCCAGCTTTTCATTTCCAACGATTCCATCGGCAAGGAAGCGCATGACGCTTTCAAACGCTACGACATCGGCGACATTCTGGGTGCCGAAGGAACGCTCTTCAAAACCAAAACGGGTGAACTGACGGTTCGTGTGACATCGCTGCGCCTGATCACGAAATCAATCCGTCCTCTGCCGGACAAATTCCACGGACTGGCCGACCAGGAAATCAAATATCGCCAGCGGTATGTCGATCTGATCATGAACGATGAAACCCGCCGCACTTTCAAGGCCAGAACCGCAGCCATCGCATCCATTCGCCGTTTCATGAGCGAACATGGTTTCATGGAAGTGGAAACACCGATGCTGCATCCGATCCCGGGTGGTGCTGCAGCCAAACCTTTCATCACCTATCACAACGCGCTGGACATGCAGATGTTCATGCGTATCGCACCGGAACTTTACCTCAAACGTCTTCTGGTCGGCGGGTTCGACCGTGTCTTCGAACTGAACCGCAATTTCCGCAACGAAGGGGTCTCACCACGGCACAATCCCGAATTCACGATGATGGAATTCTATGCCGCCTATGCCGATTACAAATGGCTGATGGACTTCACCGAAACCGTGATCCGTCAGGCAGTGCTCGATACCTATGGCACACCGGTCATCACCTATCAGGGACGGGAACTGGATTTTTCCAAACCATTCCATCGTCTGACGATTCTGGAAGCCATCGCAAAATACGCACCGCAATATACGACCGAACAGCTCAACGACGCGGACTTCATGCGTGCCGAACTGAAAAAATTCGGTGTCGAACTGCTGCCGACAGCCGGTATCGGCGCCTTGCAACTGGCCATGTTCGAGGAAACGGCCGAAGCCAAACTGTGGGAACCGACCTACATCATTGACTACCCTGTCGAAGTCTCTCCGCTGGCACGTGCATCGGATACCCGTCCCGACATTACCGAACGGTTCGAACTGTTCATGGTCGGCCGTGAAATCGCCAACGGTTTTTCCGAACTGAACGATCCCGAAGACCAGTCGGCACGTTTCATGAAACAGGTCGAGGCCAAGGATGCAGGCGACGAAGAAGCCATGTACTACGATTCGGACTATATCCGTGCGCTGGAATACGGCATGCCTCCGGCGGGCGGTTGCGGTATCGGTATCGACCGTCTGGTCATGCTGCTGACCGATTCGCCCAATATCCGCGATGTCATTCTCTTCCCGCACATGCGGCGTGAAGACTGAGTCCTTTTCGTCGGACTAGCCATGTGGGCCGGCATCCGCCGGCCTTTTTCATGTCCATACCCCTGCGCCTGCACAAACACAGGAAACCGGCGACATCACGCACCGGAACCATTCTCTCTCTTGGCTGTCATGGCACACCCGTTGCACGATACGGAATGCCGTCTGCATTCACCCGCTCCATTTCCGACCAGCCTGCACGACGGACGGCCGTACCGAACGACCGCCGCAAATCACAATCCCTTTAATGAAGCTCAAATCCCCTGCTGTGCGTGCAGGTACATTGGAACCGTTTGGTCAAACACCATACCTGTCCGACTCAGCATGACAAATCGCGTTGCACCGTGCGAAAAGGACAGGTAACGGGATATTTCTCACTTTCGGGTCATCAGCCCGACAAAACGGAGGCAACCATGGCTTATCTGAGTACCGACATGACACGCAACGATCCGGTTTTCGGTTCATCGTTCACCGGGCGACCAGCCAACAGAAAAACCTTTCCCGACAGCGAACAAAATGCCGGCGCCGTCTATCAGGTCGTACACGATGAATTGTATCTGGATGGCAATGCACGCCAGAATCTGGCAACTTTTTGCCAGACATTCGAAGAAGATGAAGTACACCGGCTGATGGATCTGTCCATCGACAAAAACATGATCGACAAGGATGAATACCCGCAGGCGGCAGCGATCGAAAATTACTGTGTCCATATGCTGGCCGACCTCTGGAACGCTCCGGATGCCACCGGTACGATCGGCACATCCACGGTCGGCTCCAGCGAAGCATGCATGCTCGGTGGTCTGGCGGCATTGTGGCGCTGGCGCGAAAAGAGAAAAGCGGCCGGAAAACCATACGACAAACCCAATATGGTATGCGGACCAGTTCAGGTCTGCTGGCTGAAATTCGCACGTTACTGGGACATCGAAATCCGGGAAATGCCCATGTCGGAAAACCATTACGTCATGTCGCCGGAAGACATGCTCCCGATGATCGACGAAAACACGATCTTCGTCGTCCCGACATTCGGCCAGACCTTTACAGGACTGTATGAACCGGTCAAGCCACTCTCCGACGCGCTCGACAAACTGCAGACAGATACCGGACTGGATATCGACATTCATGTCGATGCCGCCAGCGGCGGTTTTCTGGCACCTTTTTGCGCGAAAGACATTCTCTGGGATTTCCGGCTGCCGCGCGTCAAATCCATCAGTGCATCCGGCCACAAATTCGGCCTCGCACCATTGGGTGTCGGCTGGGTTGTCTGGCGTGAAACGAAAGACCTTCCGGAAGGCCTGATTTTCCATGTCAACTATCTGGGTGGCGATCTGCCGACTTTCGCGCTCAATTTTTCCAGACCAGCCGGCCAGATCATCTGCCAGTATTACAACCTGCTCAGGCTCGGTCGCGAAGGTTACCGCCGTATCCATGCTGCCTGTTACGACACGGCACAAATGCTCGCCGACGGTCTGCAACAGCTCGGCCCCTTCGAAATGATCCACAGCGGACGTGAACAGAAAGGCATTCCGGCGGTCACCTGGCGTATCCGCAAGGATGCAGACACCCCCTACACCCTTTACGACCTGGCGGACCACCTGAGAACCAGAGGCTGGCAAGTCCCTGCCTATCCCCTGCAACCCGATGCCGACCATATCATCGTCCAGCGTATTCTGGTCAGACAGGGACTGTCCGCCGACATGGCGACCCTGCTGCTGGATGACTTCAAACGCTCCATCGATTTCTTCCATACCCACCAGCCGCATGGATTCGTCGGTCATGAAGCACGCATGGGCAATCACGGAGGCCGGTAACTCCGGCCTGCGCGAAGACAAAGCAAAATGCATCATATACACAGGAATCCATCCATGAGTACCCAACAACTCCCAACGAAAAGACAACATGTTCTGGACGCCATGAAAACGGCACACCAGACATTGCAATCCGTGAACGAAGGCGCGAACGCCAGCTACATTCCGTATCTGGCTTCGGTACCTTCCAACCTGTTCGGTATCGCCCTGGCATTTACCGACGGCGAAATACTGGAAGTCGGCGATACCCGCTACGACTTCGCCATGGAATCCATTTCCAAGGTATTTACACTGGCTTGCGTGCTGGAAGAAATGGACAAAGAGACTTTCAAATCGAAAATCGGCAGCAACGCTTCCAGTGAACCGTTCAATTCCGTCATCGATCTCGAACTGCACGATGAACATCCCTACAATCCCTTTGACAATGCCGGCGCTATCGCTACCGTGGGACTGATCGGGGCTGCTTCTCCTGAAGAGCGATGGAACAAGATCATCGGAACATACAACCGGTTCGCCGGACGTGAACTGACGGTCAATGATGCGGTTTACCGTTCCGAATCCGACACCAATGCACACAATCGCGGTATTTCATGGCTGCTTAAAAGCAGTGGCAGCCTGCAAGTCGATCCGGATCACGCCTGCGACATTTACACACGGCAATGTTCGGTAGCTATCACATGCCGCGATCTCGCCATCATGGGCGGAACACTGGCAAACAGCGGCATTCATCCCGTTACCGGGAAACGGGTCATCAAGGAAGAAAACGTTCCGCCGATCCTTGCTGAAATGATGATGAACGGCATGTACGAAAACACGGGAAACTGGCTCTACAGTGCCGGACTTCCCGGAAAGAGCGGCGTCGGCGGCGGCATTCTGGCTATCGTTCCGGGCATCTGTGCGCTGGCTGCTTTCGCACCACCGCTTGACGTTCACGGCAATAGTGTCAGAGGCCAGAAAGCAGGCATCTTCCTCAGTGAAATACTGGGCTGGAATCTGTTCAAAAAATAAAAAAGGGAACCGGGACTTTCGTCAAGGGGAAGTCCCCTTTTCACCAGAGAGGCTTTCATGGCTACTGATAAAAATACCCGAAATACAAAAAAACGCACTTACATCACCTGGTTGACCATTGCCTTCATGATGGTGGCTGCCGTGGCCAGCATCCGTTCCCTGCCTGCCATGGCCGTTTACGGTCTCGGTTCGATCATGCTGTTTCTGATCCCGGCAGTCGTTTTTTTCATACCGGTCGCATTGGTCGCCTCCGAACTCGGCACCGGCTGGAACGGCGGTATTTACGGCTGGGTCAAACAAGCTTATGGAGAACGGCTCGGATTTTTCGTGATCTGGTTTTTGTGGATCGAAGTCGTTGTCTGGTATCCCAGTGTACTCGGATTCGCGGCCAGCACACTGGCCTATATGTTCAATCCCGATCTGGCAAACAACGGGATTTTCACCTGTATCATCATCATCGTTTTTTACTGGGCCTCGACGCTTCTGGCAATGCGTGGTTTCGATACCATCTCGAAATTCACCAAATGGTTCATGCTGCTGGGAACGGCGCTTCCTGCTGCCTGTCTGGTTATTTTAGGCATCATCTGGCTGCTCATGGGCAATCCATCTGCCGCTGACATGTCATGGAGCGCACTGATTCCTTCCGTTTTCCGTGAACACGGACAAACCCTGGCAGGCGCACATCATCTGCATCAGGATTACTGGAAAGCCTTTACCGGCAGTATTGCGGGACTGGTTCTGATCGTCAGCAACTTTCTGGCTTATGCCGGTATCGAAATGAACGCCATTCATGCGCGTGAACTGAAAAATCCCCAACGTGAAATGCCGCGCGCCATTCTTCTGGCCGTCATCATGATCGTGCTGATTTTCATTCCACCGACACTGTCGATCTCTCTGGTCGTACCTGCCGACTCCACCAGCCTGACCGCCGGTGTCATTCAGGCCTATGCCGCCTTTTTCAATGCTTTTGACATCGCATGGGTCACTCCCGTTCTCGGTATTCTGCTGATTATCGGTGCGCTGGGCGGCGTACTGGGCTGGACAGCAGGACCGTCCAAAGGACTGTTGTTTGTCGGAAAATCCGGCATGTTCCCGCCTATCCTGCAAAAGGTCAACAAAAACGGGGTCCAGCAGAACATCCTGATTTTGCAAGCCATTCTGGTCACAATCCTTTCGACAGCCTATGTGTTCATCGACAATGTCTCGGATGCCTTCTGGATGCTTTCTGCCATGGCGGCCTTGATGTATCTGATCATCTATATTTTCATGTTCATGTCCGCCATCAAACTCAGAAAAACGCAGCCCGACGTCAAACGCGGCTTCATTCTGAAAGGTCTGCATTTCTGGTGCGGTCTGGGATTGGCGGCAACGGTTCTGGCGATCGTTTTCGGCCTGATTCCTCCCAGCCAGTTCAGCAACATGCCGGTACTGGAATATATCGGCATTCTGGTCGCCGGGCTGGTATTGACTGGTGCACCGCCCTTTATTTTCTACGCCGTACGGAAGCCGGACTGGGCGGTGACGCCGAAAGAAGAAACCGAAGCCTATTCCGCACCCTACCAGAATCTGAAAGACGATACACCTGCAGATTGAACCGGACGATATCTCTCCAAAGGCTTTCCCGTTACGGGAAAGCTTTTTCATGAGAGCCTGCGCAACGACTGGACTGGCAGCGTATTCAGTACCTTGCGCAATCCCAACCATCCGCCTGCACAGGCACAAAAAATCCCGCCAGCCACACCGTACACCCAGACCAGCGGATTGAACGTCCAGTCAAATTCAAGAAAACGCACCGCCAGCACCCATCCCGCGAGACTTGCACCCGATGCCGCTAGCAAACCGCTCATGGCACCGATAAAGACCAGCTCGATACGCTGCATGCGTCGCAATTCCTTGCGTGTGGCGCCCAACGTACGCAAAATGCTGGCTTCATGCATCCGTTCTTCCTGCGTACCGACCAGTGCGGCATGCAATACCAGCACACCAGACGTCAGCGTAAACAAAAACAGGAATTCGACAGCCAGCGTGACCCGTTCCAGTATGGATTTGACCTGCGCGACAAGGTAACCGATATCGACGACCGTCAGATTCGGAAACTCGTGCACCATTTTGTCGATGGCGTTTTTTTGCGATACATCGGCATAAAAAGAAGTAATCCATGTCGCCGGCATCTCCTGCATGTCTTCCGGATGCGTGATGACAAAGAAATTGACACGTGCCGAACTCCAGTCCAGCTTGCGCAAACTGGTAACCGTCACTTCGACAGGCATACCGGTCACATCGAAAACCAGCCTGTCGCCCGTTGCGATTCCCAGCGTTTTCGCCAGTCTTTCTTCCAGTGATGCCTCGGCATGACGGCTCCCGAACCAGCTGCCTTCGACAATCCGGTTTTGCGGCGGCAATTCCGTCATACAGGACAGATTGAATTCACGATCGACGAGCCTTTTGGCACGTGCGTCATCGTAATCCCTGCTGCTGACGGCTTTTCCGTTTACCGATACGAGCCTGCCACGAATCATCGGATACAAAACCGGTGCTGCCACACCTGCATGAACCAGTCTGTCGCGTACCGTCTCTTTCTGATCCGGCAAAATATTGACCACAAAATGATTCGGCGTATCCGGCGGCAAAGCCTTTTGCCATGCACCGATCAGATCGTTCCTGACCACCGTGAGCAACAGCATCGCCATCAGACCGACCGACAACGCGACAATCTGAAGTACCGTTGTCGCCGGTTTCCGTTCCAGTACCGACAGGCAAAAACGCAAACTGCCCTGTTGCATATGGATTCTTGCGAAAACAAGCGCCCTGATAGCACACCACCCCAAGAAGGCGATCACGGCAGCGATTGCCAAAAATCCGCACAGCATCCACAATCCCATCCACCACTCACCTGTCAGCCAGCACAACAGGCCGAAAAAAACAGCCACGCCCGGAACATATGCCCACCCCCCCGATATTTCAGCACTGCCGACATCACGGTGGATAACGCGGATGACAGGTACCCGTTGCAAACTGCAAATCGGCGGCAATGCAAATCCCAACAACAACGACATCCCGATAAGCAGACATTTCGCCATCGTCATCCAGCTTGCAGATGCCATCTGTTGTGGCAAAACCGTCCGCAAAATAGCGATCAGCGCGAAATGTCCACCATAGCCTGCCGCCAGACCGATGAAACACCCCAACAGCCCGATCACTATAAAACCGGTCAGATAAACCAGCACGATCTGTTTTGCCTTCATCCCCAAACAGCGCAATATGGCACATGTATCCATGTGCCGCTTCACGAAACGGCGCGTTCCCATGGCAATGGCTATTGCCGCCAGCACGGCAGACAAGAGACCGATCAATGCCAGAAACTGACGTGCCCGGTTCAATGTGGTTTTCATTTCCGGACGGTTGTTTTCCACCGTCTCGATTCGCATACCACGCAGGTTGTCCGTAACGATCCGTTCTTCAGCCCATTGTCTGAACCGTTCGATTCCATCGGGCGCTCCCGAGAGCAACAGTCTGAACGATACACGTGAAGCCGGTTGTACCAGACCGGTCTTTTCAAGATCCTGCAAGGACATCATGACGCGAGGTGCCAGATTGACCCATGATATTCCCCTGTCGGGTTCTGAAACGATAACGTGCGACACACGATACCTGCCATTGCCCAGTTGAATGTTGTCGCCGATTCCGGTGCCCGGTTCTGCCAGTAATGCCTGGTCTACCCAGACCGTTCCTACCTCCGGAATGCCCTCGGCTTCCAAGACCTTGCCGTTTGCTTCTCCGGCAAGCTGCAATGCACCACGCAACGGATATCCTTCGGATACCGCCTTCAACGACACCAGTCGCGGTACTGTCTTGCCATTTCCTTTCGGCAACGCCATCGTGGGAAACTGGCGCGTTTGTGCCGATGACAGCCCCTGCCTTTCCGCTTCGTCATACCATATCTGATCGAACGCTCTGTCAGATATGATCTGCATATCCGCACCCAAAAAAACGGCTGCTTCGCCGCGAAGACTTGCATGCATCCTGTCGACGAAAAAGCTGACAGACGACAATGCCGCTACCGCGACACTCATCGCTACCAGCAAAAAACGCCATTCACCTGCGCGCCAGTCCCGCAGCATCATTCTGATTGCATGCAAAAAAAACGAAAACATCAGGCTGTCACCTCCGGAAAACGGAACCTGTCTCCGTAGCATTGCCATTATCCCGCAAACAACATCATACAAAGATAGATGCAGATTGCATGGCAGAGTAAAATAACGCCCTGAAACATCAGCTTATGCCATGCCTGCAAAAACGGCATGATTTTATCTGCCTCCTGACCGTTATGCTTCGACTGACCGATATCCGATTGCCGCTTGACCATCATCCGGATGACCTGAAACAAGCCATTTGCGACCGACTGAATTTATCCGGCGATGCGATATCGGGATTTACCGTATATCGCCGCAATTACGACGCCCGCAAGAAAACGGCCATCATGTTTTCCTATACGCTTGATGTCAGTGTCGCCGACGAACAGGCCGTTCTGGCACGTTTTCCGAATCATCCCCATATCCGGCTCGCGCCGGACATGACTTACCGGTTCGTCACCCGTGCGCCCGACGTGCCGTTCATGCGCCCGCTCATCATCGGATGCGGTCCCTGCGGTCTGTTCGCCGCCCTGATTCTGGCGCAAAGCGGTTTCAAACCCATCGTACTGGAAAGAGGCAAAAATGTCCGCGAGAGAACGCAGGACACTTTCGGATTCTGGCGTGAACGTCGCCTTGATCCGGAATCCAACGTCCAGTTCGGCGAAGGCGGTGCAGGCACCTTTTCGGACGGCAAGCTCCACACCCAGATACGCGACCCGAAACATTATGGCCGCAAGGTACTCTCGGAATTCGTCAAGGCGGGCGCTCCCGAGGAAATTCTTTATATCGGCAAACCGCACATCGGAACGTTCCGTCTGGTTCGTATCATCGAACAAATGCGCAAAGACATCATCGCGCTGGGCGGCGAATTCCGTTTCATGAGCCGTGTCGATGACCTGCTCATCGAAAACGGGCAAACAAAAGGCGTCGTCCTGTCGAACGGCGAAACGATTTTTTCCGACCATATCGTGCTGGCACCCGGACACAGTGCGCGCGACACTTTCGATATGCTCTACCGGCGCGGCATACAAATCGAGGCGAAACCTTTTTCCATCGGTTTCCGTATCGAACATCCCCAATCGCTGATCGACCGCTGCCGTCTCGGTCCGAACGCAGGCAATCCGCTGCTCGGCGCTGCCGACTACAAACTGGTTCACCACTGCAAAAACGGTCGTTCCGTTTACAGTTTCTGCATGTGTCCGGGCGGAACAGTCGTCGCGGCTGCATCCGAACCCGGCCGGCTGGTCACGAATGGTATGAGCCAGTATTCCCGTAATGAACGCAACGCCAACGCCGCCATCGTCGTGGATATCACGCCTGAGGACTATCCGGGACATCCGTTGGCGGGTGTAGCCTTTCAGCGGCAACTGGAACAAAAAGCATTCGAGCTGGGCGGCTCCAACTACAACGCACCCTGCCAGCTCGTCGGCGATTTTCTCAAGGGAAAACCGTCCACACGGCTGGGCTCCGTCATTCCATCTTACCAACCCGGCGTCACACCCTGCGACCTGTCGCAGGCATTGCCGGGTTACGCCATCGACGCCTTGCGTGAGGCCATTCCCGCCTTCGAACGATCGATCCCCGGATTCGCGCTGGAAGATGCTGTGCTGACAGGTACCGAGACACGCACTTCATCTCCGGTGCGCATCACACGTAACCGTGACGATTTCCAGAGCGTCAATGTCAGGGGATTGTATCCGGCCGGAGAAGGTGCCGGTTATGCAGGCGGCATTCTGTCGTCCGCAGTGGATGGCATCATGGTCGCCGAAGCGATTGCACAGGATATCGTGAAAAAAACCAGTCAACCGTCCTGACCGGTCTCATTCATCGACGTCATCGCGGAAAGCCTGAAGGATTCTTTCCTTTTCGGAGGCGAATTGCCGTTGTGTTCCGGGATCGGAAATACGTCTTGCACCATTGAACCGGTTTTTCCAGTAACCCTGTTCCATGTTGTCGATCCGGACGGTCTTTCCAGACGACGGTGCATGGATGAACTTGTTGTCCCCCAGATAAATACCGACATGCGAATAATTGCGACGGCGCGTATTGTAAAACACAAGATCGCCTGGCTGGAGTTCGTCACGTTCGACTTCCTCACCGACTCGGCTCAGTTCAAGTGAGGTGCGAGGCAGTGTCGTCCCCCATGCTTCCTTGAAAACATATCGGACCAGACCACTGCAATCGATACCGGTTTCCGGCGAATTGCCACCATACTTGTAATGTACCCCGATGAGGGTCATGGCCGTCATGGCCAGTTCGGTAGCACGATGCGTGAAATTGTGAATCTGCGTCATGGCCGGCGCCGATGTATCATCGGCACGATTTCCCGCCTTTTGCGCCATGGCTTGATCAGTCATTCCGAACAGGCACCCCGCCATCGCGGCACAAGCACAGA
Organism: Oxalobacter paeniformigenes; assembly: GCF_027158465.1. Taxonomy (NCBI): domain Bacteria; kingdom Pseudomonadati; phylum Pseudomonadota; class Betaproteobacteria; order Burkholderiales; family Oxalobacteraceae; genus Oxalobacter; species Oxalobacter paeniformigenes. The sequence continues at coordinate 160,912 of NZ_JAMKYL010000004.1, read as the reverse complement.
ACCTCCGGAAAAACGTGTACCTTTCTGGCGACATTGTTCAAAACCCGTTGCTGACTGACCAGCCAAAACTTTAAGCGAATATGACATTATTGTCAAAGCATATTCCCCCAAGATGACGTGAATTGACTGTTTTTTCAGCCAATTCTTGTCAGTTCCGGGAATTTTGTTACAAATTCACGCTTCGGTATCAGCCGTTTGCCGATTCATTCTCCAGTCCCAGTTCCTGTATTTTCCGTGCGATCGTGTTTCTGCCCATACCCAGAAGTATCGCTGCCTCGTTTTTGCGTCCTTTCGTGCGATTCAGCGCGGTTCTGATCAGGATTTTCTCGAACTGTTTTCCCAGTTTGTCCATCAGATCGCTTTCACCTTTTTCAAGCAATGCGCCAACGGTTTTTTCAAGGGAAATTTCCCATGAAGGTGTCTGAACCTGCATGGTATCGGAATATGGTACCGTCACCGCAGATGTTTCGTCTGCCGCCATCACGACAGGTACCGTTCTTTCAGGCTGCCCGTTTTCTTCAAGCAACTCTGCCGGCATATCCTTGACGTCGATAACCTGCCCTGCCACCATGACCGTAAACCAGTAGCAGATATTTTCCAGCTGTCTGACATTGCCTGTGAGCTTGCATCGCGACAGAAACGCCGCCGCTTCTTCGGAAAGTATTTTTGGTTCCACGCCGAGTTGCGCAGCACTCTGCTTCAGAAAATGGCGAGCCAGTACGGGAATGTCTTCGGCCCGTTCACGCAGGCTCGGCAAGCGCAAACGGATGACATTGAGACGGTGAAACAGATCTTCACGGAATGCGCCTTCTTTCACCAGTCTTTCCAGATTCTGGTGCGTTGCGGCAATCACACGAACGTTGGCCTTCACCGACTGGTTGCCTCCGACACGATAAAAATGTCCGTCAGAGAGTACCCGAAGCAACCGGGTCTGCATGTCAAGTGGCATATCCCCGATTTCATCAAGAAACAGCGTACCGCCTTCTGCCTGCTCGAAACGCCCGCGACGCATGACTTGCGCGCCGGTAAACGCACCTTTTTCATGACCGAACAATTCGGATTCCATCAAGTCTTTCGGAATGGCCGCCATATTGAGCGCGATGAACGGCTGCGATGCACGCGGGCTGTGGCGATGCAAGGCTCTGGCGACCAGTTCCTTGCCGGTTCCAGACTCGCCGGTAACCAGCACGGTGGCATTGGAATGCGACAGACGGCCGATCGCCCTGAAAACTTCCTGCATGGCCGGTGCCTGCCCGATGATTTCAGGCACGTGGTCAAGACTTTTTTCCATGACCGCTTTCGCTTCGCTCTCTTTCATCGCACGCTTGATCAGATCAACGGCACGTCCCAGATCGAACGGTTTGGACAAATACTCGAACGCGCCCCCCTGAAATGCGGAAACAGCCGAATCCAGATCGGAATAAGCCGTCATGATGATGATCGGCAAATGCGGAAAACGTTTTTTGGTTTCTTCCAGCAAATGCAGACCCGACTTGCCTGGCATGCGTATGTCGGAGACGAGCACCTGCGGCGTTTCCCGTTCCATGGCCTCAAGCACTTCATCTGCCGACGAAAAACTTTTCAGCGGAATGTTTTCCCGTGCAAGTGCCTTTTCAAGCACCCAACGGATCGACTCATCATCATCCACTATCCAGACCGGTTTCATATTCAACCCCATTATGTCCATTCGATAAGCGTATCAGGCTCTGGCAATCGGCAACCTGATCAGAAACTCCGTATGTCCCGGACGGCTTTCACATTCGATCAGGCCGCCATGCTGTCGCACGATCGTTTGCGACAATGTCAGTCCCAGACCGCTCCCGCCTTCGGTCCCCGAGACCAGTGGAAAAAAAATCTTTTCGATCATATCCGGTGCGATACCGGGCCCGTTATCGATGATATGCAAGTTCAATGCCAGACGATATCGCACTTTCGCCAGTGTGACCTGTCTGGAAACACGCGTCTTGAACACCAGCTCCGCATTGCCCTCACGGATTTTGTCCGCAAGCGCATGAACGGCATTTTGCGCGATATTCAATACCGCCTGTATCAGCTGTTCCTTGTCCCCTGCTATTTCAGGCAACGAAAGATCGTAATCACGCCGGATCGTCAGTCCGTGCGGATATTCCGCCAGCACGATACTGCGGACCCGTTCGCATACTTCATGAATATTGAGATCATTGACGATATGAGGACGCTTCCCGGGTACCAGCATTCTGTCCACCAGTTTCTGGAGCCGCTCCGATTCACGGATGATGACTTGCGTATACTCACGCAAGTCCTTCATGTTCCTGTCGGGCAATTCCATTTCCAGCAATTGTGCCGCCCCCTTGATACCACCCAGCGGATTCTTGATCTCATGCGCCAGATTGCGCACCAGTTCCAGATTCGCCTGATTCTGGTCCATCAACCGTTTCTCGCGATCCTGTCTGAGCTGCTGGACATTTTCACGCAACTCGACGAGTACGGAAGCATCCGGGAAATCAATCGCCTTGACGATGCAATAGACATGAAGCGCAGACCTGCCGAGCCGGTCAAGTACCAGTTCCTGCCTTTTTTCGGCAGGATCATGCGCTATCACCTGGCGGCATATATCGTCAAACACATCGCCATTCAGAAATATTTGTTCAGGTCGCTGATACAACAAAACCTTGGACGAATATTCCAGCAAATCCTCGGCTGCCGGATTGACATACATGATCCGCCTGTCTCGATCGAGTATCATGACAGCCGAAGCCAGCAAATCCAGTCCGCACAGTGTTTCCATGATGCTTGCCCTTTCCCGGCATGACCCGACAAAAAAGGCGAAAACGTCGCCATTTTCGCCTTTTTCCTGAACCTTCCGGATATTTACAGCGAATAATACATATCGAATTCAACCGGATGCGGTGCCATGCGGAAACGCTGGACTTCCTGCATCTTCAATTCGATATAGGCATCGATCATGACGTTGCTGAACACACCGCCGCGAGTCAGGAACTCACGATCCTTGTCCAGCGCTTCCAGCGCCTGTTCCAGCGAGGAACAAACCGTCGGGATCATGGCATCTTCTTCCGGTGGCAGATGGTACAGATCCTTCGAAGCCGGTTCGCCCGGATGGATCCGGTTCTGGATGCCATCCAGACCCGCCATCAGCAAGGCGGCGAAACACAGATACGGATTGGCCAGCGGATCCGGGAAGCGCGTTTCGACGCGACGTGCTTTCGGGTTCGAAACATGCGGAATACGGATGGATGCCGAACGGTTGCGAGCCGAATATGCCAGTTTGACCGGCGCTTCGAATCCTGGAACGAGGCGTTTGTAAGAGTTGGTACCTGGATTGGTAATGGCATTCAGTGCTCGTGCATGTTTGATGATACCGCCGATGTAATACAGGGCGAATTCCGACAAACCGGCATAACCATCACCGGCAAACAGGTTCTTGCCGTCTTTCCAGATCGACTGGTGAACATGCATGCCGGAACCGTTGTCGCCTTCAATCGGCTTGGGCATGAAGGTAGCCGTCTTGCCATAGGTATGCGCAACATTCCAGATGATGTACTTCATGTTCTGCGTCCAGTCGGCACGTTCGACCAGCGTCGAGAAACGGGTACCGATTTCGTTCTGGCCCGCACCGGCGACTTCATGGTGATGGACTTCGACAGGAATACCCATCTGCTCCATCAGCAGGCACATTTCCGAACGCATGTCCTGAAAACTGTCGACTGGAGGTACCGGAAAATAACCGCCCTTGACAGCAGGACGGTGTCCGCTGTTGCCGCCTTCCATCTTGAGTCCCCTCGACCAGGAACCTTCTTCGGAATCGATCTTGAAAAAACAGCCCGACATGCCGTGATCCCAGCGAACGCTGTCGAAAATGAAAAATTCCGGTTCCGGTCCGAAATAGGCAACATCACCAATGCCTGACGACTTCAGGTGCGCTTCGGCACGTTTGGCGATAGAACGCGGATCGCGGTCATATCCCTTGCCGTCGGAAGGTTCCACGACATCGCACTGCATGAAAATGGTCGTGTCTTCCATAAACGGGTCAATATTGGCCGTCGACGGATCAGGAAACAACAACATGTCCGATGCCTCGATACCCTTCCATCCCGCAACGGAAGAACCGTCGAATGCATGGCCCTCTTCAAATTTGTCGATATCGAACCCCGATGCAGGAACGCTGACATGCATTTCCTTGCCACGGGTATCGGTAAAACGAAGGTCAATAAACTTGGCCTCGTTTTCGCTGATCATTTTCAAGACATCTTCCGCTGTCCTAGACATACCATTCTCCTTTGTTAGCTTGTTCCGTTTGGCCCATTCCTTGATATTGGCGCTGTATATACCCGTCTGCAAAAAAGCATTTTCCGTGCCAGTTTTGCCTTCGCCACTTGCTGGATCAATATGCCGCTTCGCCTATCGCCATGAAAGGAAATGCACCGATCCGGTGCATTATACCGTGTGTTCATGCACCATAACGGTACATTCCGCCTGATCGCACTATACCGGTTCATTCAGCTGATATTGCGCCCCGATATCGTCGAGTCCATCTATCAGCATTCTGAAAGCTTCTTCCAGATCGCCCGGATGTCCCTTGACCCCCATTTCCACATAATTGCTCAACCGGGTATTACCCATATGCGGGAGACTGAAAACCTTGATAGACGGAAAACTCATTTCGATACTTTCCATCAATGGCGTCATTTTCGCCTCGACTGCGCCATAGACCACGACAGAGCGTTCACCGTACTCGACCTGATGGAACAAGGCACTGTGATAGGTATCGAGCGCCCAGGCAATCATGGCCTTGGCCATCTGGGGAAAACCCGGTACAAAATAGTGGGTTCCATAGGAAAAACCCGGAATCCGGTTGACCGGATTGGGAATGATGCGAGAACCGGACGGATATTCGCCCATTTTCAGACGTCTGAGATTGTCCGGCGAATTGTAATCGATATGATTCGGATCTTTTGCTGTTTCGGCAATACGCTCGTAAATTTTCACTTTCGCTTCGGGATGCAATTCCAGCGGTTTTCCCAGCGCGATGGAGGCGCATTGCCGCGTATGATCATCCGGCGTGGAGCCGATTCCTCCACAACAGAAAACGATATCGGAACTGGCCAGCGTTTCCCGCAAAACAGCGATGATGCGCTCCGGTTCATCTCCGAGATAGCGAGCCCAGTCCAGCGACAGGCCGCGTTCTTTCAGAATCTGGACGACATTCGGAAAATGCTGGTCGCTTCTTTTTCCCGACATGATTTCATCACCGATAATAATAAGTCCTATTGCCATAGCCGATTCACACCTGATTGAAAGAAGCACAAAAATACCGATTCCGAATTCTGACATAATTTGCGCAAGATGATAGCCCCGCCCGCACCATTTCAGGCGAATATGGCGTACAGACCGCCCTTTGAATACTGCATGACCACCGCACGATACATATGTGGCGACATGCTGTGCGATACATCATCTTTGATACTTCTGAAACGGACACATAATGTCCCGTTCAGAAAAAATCGAACCTCGTTACATCAGGCCATGTTCCGCAAAGGAAAACGTTTCATTGCCGGCGACAATGACATGATCCAGCACCCGGATATCGACCAGACCAAGCGCCTGTCTGAGCAAATGGGTCAATGTTTTGTCAGCCTGGCTCGGCTTGACGGTTCCGGACGGATGATTGTGTGCAAAAATGACACTGGCGGCATTGCATGCCAGGGCAGCCTTGACCACTTCCCGTGGATACACACTGGTATGCGAGAGCGTCCCGCGAAACATTTCCGTACAGGCAATCAGTTTGTTGCCGACATCCAGAAACAGGACGACAAACGATTCATGTGACTGGCGACTGAAATACAGCCTGAGATAATCCTTCACCTTGTCGGATGCTGTCAGTGCAACTCCTTTTTGCATATCTTCAGCCAACAGGCGTCTGGCCAGCTCCATAATGGCCTGAAGCTGTGCATATTTCGCGGGACCTATACCGCTTAATGCCGAGAAATCCTCAAGTCGTGCGGCAAACAATCCTGAGAGTGAACCGAAATGCATCATGATTTCCCGCCCGAGATCCACAGCGCTTTTGCCGTTGACACCCGTTCTCAGGAAAATGGCCAGCAATTCCGCATCGGAAAGCTGTGCCGGACCACCCTTTATCAAACGTTCGCGCGGCCTTTCATGCGCAGGCCAGTCTGTGATCGCCATGGTCTGAATTCTCCCGGTCTATCTGATAATATAAAAAAGCAGCCGCCGGTTCACACCATCCGGCCTGAAAATTCTAGTTCAAATTATCCCGCCGTACAAAAACGGCATATCTGCCATTTCTGTTTGCCTATTGTTGACTCATGAAAATCATTCTGGCCCAGCCACGTGGCTTTTGTGCGGGCGTCAAACGCGCTATCGAAACCGTGGAACGCGCACTGGCCCGCTTTGGAAAACCGGTTTATGTCCGCCACGAGATCGTCCATAACACTTATGTCGTTAACAGGCTTCGGGAAAAAGGCGCAGTTTTCGTCGAGGAACTTGATGAAGTCCCCAAGGGAAGCATTCTGGTTTTTTCGGCACATGGCGTATCACGCGCCATCCGTGAAGAAGCCGAAAAACGGGGTTTCAGATTGTTCGATGCCACCTGTCCTCTGGTTACCAAGGTGCATGTCGAAGTCGCCAAACAACGGCAAGACCACCGTGAAATCATCGTGATCGGACACAAGGGACATCCGGAAGTGGAAGGCACGCTCGGACAATCGGATACCGGCATGCATCTGATAAGCGATCTGGAAGATATCGACAAACTCAAAATTACACAGCCTGAAAAACTGGCCTATGTCTCGCAGACCACCCTGTCCGTCGACGATACGGCAACCATCATTTCGGAGTTGAAGAAACGTTTTCCAGACATTGCCGAACCCAAAAAAGCGGATATCTGTTATGCGACGACCAACCGCCAGACGGCTGTTCGCGAACTGGCTGAAAAAACGAGCCTGATCATCGTCGTCGGCAGCCAAAACAGCTCCAATTCAAACCGTCTGCGCGAAATGGCAGAAAAAAACGGCGCAGTCGCCTATATGGTGGACAATGCCTCGCAAATCGATTCCGGCTGGCTGAAAGGACATGAAACCATTGGCATCACCGCCGGCGCATCCGCGCCGGAAATTCTGGTTCGGGAAGTCATCGCCAGACTTGTGCAGGAAGGCGCCGAATCCGTCACCGAAATGCAAGGCATGGAAGAAACACTGGTTTTTCCCCTCCCCAAGGGACTCAAATAAACGGTTCTCCCTGAAAATATCGTTCCATCATCGCAGAAACCCCCTTGAATGCTGCGAAGGTATCCATCAGCACAAAAACCGGAATCCGGGAGACATATTCCGAAAAACGTCCCTTCGCCTCGAAACGTTCCCTGAAACCGGACGCTTCAAAACGCTTCACGATACGCGGCACAATACCGCCCCCGATATAGATGCCACCTTGCGCGCCCAGTGTCAGCGCCAGATTGCCCGCTACAGTTCCCAGCATCCGGCAAAATACCTCGACAGTCCGGTCGCACAGCGAACCGGGCTGTTTCTGTGCTTTTTCCGTGATTTCACATGCCCTCAGCGACTCCGGCGTTTCACCACCTATTTCGGCCAGAAGCCTGTACAGCCACTCCAGACCGGGACCGGAAATCAGCCGCTCGGCCGACACATGGCCATAGTGTTTTTTCGCCAGCGCCAAAATCTCCATTTCCAGTTCACTGAACGGAGAAAACGAAACATGCCCGCCTTCGGTTTCCAGCGGGAAAAAATACCGTCCGCAAGGCACAAGTCCCGATACGCCCAACCCTGTTCCGGGGCCGATCAGGCCGACTGCCTTGTCCTTGCGTGGTACATTGCCACCGCACTGTATCAACGCCTGTGGCGGCAAATACGGAATGGCCATGGCAAGCGCCGTGAAGTCGTTGAAAAAACGCAATATCGTGAAACCGAAAGTCTGTCTGACAGCTTCGATCGAGAAAGCCCAGCCTGAATTGGTCATTTTCACTCTGTCGCCATCAAGCGGATTGGCAATGGCGATCGCCGCACTTCGAACCGAACGAGAACCTGCCGCCAGTGATCCGGAACGCTGCAAATAATGATGCAAGGCACTTTCGAAATCCGGAAAATCACGATTGGACAACACTGCCGCCGCTTCGAAACGCCCTGCTTTGGTTTCGATGGCAAAACGCGCATTGGTTCCACCCACATCGCCGATCAGGCACGGGAAGCGGTATTTCATATCCGGTCGTTCTGTCTGCATCTTCCTGCCTTGAAATGTTTCCCTTTCCCATTATGGCTGCCGCATCCGATTCACGGCAAGCGGAAAAATACACAGGAACCTGGCAAGTCGCCATCCGCGAAAGCGAATTTCGGGCAAATGGCGGGAAACGAGATTTTTTCAGCTTCATCCAGTATGGTAAAATCCCGTATTGATTCAGATAACCTTTGATGGAAAGAACACCATGTCCGGACATAGTAAATGGGCCAATATCAAACACAAAAAAGCAGCCACTGACGCCAAACGCGGAAAAATTTGGACGCGACTGATCAAGGAAATCACGGTTGCCGCACGTATGGGCGGCGGCGACGTCAACAGCAATCCGCGTCTGCGCCTGGCAGTCGACAAGGCTGCAGCAGCCAACATGCCGAAAGAAAACGTCCAGCGTGCCATCGCACGCGGCACCGGAACGCTTGACGGCGTCAATTATGAAGAAGTCCGTTATGAAGGCTACGGTATCAACGGCGCAGCCATCATCGTGGACTGTCTGACCGACAACCGCGTCAGAACCGTATCGGAAGTCCGCCACGCCTTCTCGAAATTCGGCGGCAACATGGGAACGGAAGGTTCCGTTTCCTTCCAGTTCAAACACTGTGGCCAGCTGTTTTTCGCCCCCGGAACGGATGAAGATGCACTGATGGAAGCTGCGCTGGAAGCAGGTGCGGAAGACGTCATCAGCGATGAGGAAGGCGGTTTCGAAGTCATTTGCGCTCCAGCTGATTTCGCGCAGGTCAAGGAAGCTCTTGAAAAAGCGGGTTTCAAACCGGAAATGGCGGAAATCGTCATGCGTCCGAATTCCGAAACCGAATTTACCGGCGCCGAAGCTGAAAAAATGCAGAAACTTCTGGATGCGCTGGAAAATCTCGACGATGTGCAGGAAGTCTATACGAACGCTGTCATCGAAGAAGAATAAGACGGCCGCGATGCCGTCCCAACAATGTCAGACCAATTTTTGAAGGCTTTCGATTTGATGAACATTCTTGTTATCGGTTCGGGTGGTCGTGAACATGCACTCGCATGGAAACTGGCACAATCCGTCAGGGTAGGAAAGGTATATGTCGCCCCCGGAAACGGCGGAACCGCGTTGGATTCGCGGCTCGAAAACATTGCCATTACCGATCCCGCCGAACTGGCTGATTTCGCAACAGCCAACCGCATCGCACTGACTGTAGTCGGTCCGGAAGCGCCGCTGGCGGCCGGTATCGTCAATCTGTTCCGCGAACGCGGACTGAAAATTTTCGGCCCGACACGCGAAGCCGCGCAACTGGAAAGTTCCAAGGACTTCGCGAAATCCTTCATGGCTCGCCATGGCATTCCGACTGCACGTTACCGGACCTTTACCGATCCGTCAGAAGCGCACCGCTACATCGATGAACAGGGTGCGCCTATCGTCATCAAGGCAGACGGTCTGGCCGCAGGCAAGGGCGTGATCGTCGCCACTACGCTGCAACAGGCCCACGAAGCCGTCAACATGATGCTCTCCGACAACCGTTTCGGTAATGCCGGTGCTCGGGTCGTCATCGAGGAATTTCTGGAAGGTGAGGAAGCCAGTTTCATCGTACTGGTGGACGGCAAAAACGTGTTGCCGCTGGCGACCAGTCAGGATCACAAGCGGCTAAAAGATCATGACGAAGGACCCAATACAGGCGGTATGGGCGCCTTTTCCCCCGCACCTGTCGTCACACCGGCATTGCATGCACGCATTCTCCGCGAAATCATCATTCCGACCGTAAACGGCATGCGCAAGGACGGTATCCCCTATTCGGGGTTTCTGTATGCCGGTTTGATGATCGACAAGAATGGCAATCCCAAAACGCTGGAATTCAACTGCCGCATGGGTGATCCTGAAACGCAACCGATCATGTCACGTCTCAAAAGCGATCTGGCCCTCGTGCTGGAACATGCCGTCAACGGTACGCTTGATTCCATCGAGCTGGAATGGGACCGGCGTGTCGCACTCGGTGTCGTCATGGCGGCTGCAGGATACCCGGAAAACCCTCGCAAGGGTTCTGTCATTTCCGGTATCCCGGACGAATCCGAAAACTGTATCGTGTTCCATGCGGGGACACGGCTGGACAACGAAGGCCGGTTGCTGACCTCGGGCGGACGGGTTTTGTGTGTCGTCGGTCTGGCAGATACCATGCGTATGGCCCAGAAAACAGCATATGATACAGTTGAGTCCATTTATTTCGAAGGCGTACAATACAGGCATGATATCGGATGGCGTGCGCTGAAATCATACAAGACGGGATCGGCGTCATAAACGCCTGAATGTGAACACGTTGCCTGCCGGCAGGCCTTACCGGACTGGCAGGCGACCCGAGCCGAAACGGAGTTGATTTGACAAAACGATGCATCATTCTTTTAGGCGGCAGCTTCGATCCGGTACATATCGGACACGTCGAGCTTGGCAAGTATTTCTGCCGTCTGTTCGGCACAGATGAATTGCGGCTCATTCCGGCAGGCAATCCATGGCAGAAACCCTTGCTGAAAGCGACTCCTGAACAGCGTATTGCCATGCTCAAATGCGCTTTCGAACCGCTCGGTCTGTCCATTACGATCGATACCCAGGAAATCGACCGTCCCGGTGCGACCTACACCATCGACACGCTCAATGCCATCCGTGCCGAAGTCGGCGATGATGTATCCCTGGTTTTCCTGATGGGAGCCGATCAGCTTTTGCGTCTGGATACTTGGCACAACTGGCGACAGCTTTTTGAACTGGCCAATATCGCCGTTTCGGCACGTCCCGGATTTTCCAACTCCCTGACCCTGATTCCCAAAGCGATCGCCGACGAATTTTCACGCCGTTTCGCCGATCCTGAAAAGATTACCGAAACACCGGCCGGACTGACCTATCTTGCCAGGGATTTGCAGATCAATGTTTCTGCAACCGAAATCAGGACGGCATTGCAAAACCGTCAAAGTCCCGCGGCGCTGGTACCGGCACCGGTTCTGAACTATATCAAGGAAAACAATCTGTACAGAAACTGATGGATATTGAAAAATTACAGGCTCTGGTTATCGACGCGCTGGAAGATGTCAAGGCATCGGATATCGTCTTGTTCGATACATCCAAACTGACCAGTCTTTTTGAACGGATCATCATTGCATCCGGTACTTCCAATCGCCAGACAAAAGCGCTGGCTGCATCCGTAAGAGACAAGATTCGCGAAGCGGGCGGCGATGTCATCAGTATCGAGGGCGAAGATACCGGCGAATGGGTGCTTGTCGATCTCGGTGCCCTGATCGTTCATATCATGCAACCGCCTATCCGGAATTATTACCATCTCGAAGAGATCTGGGGAGAAACCCCCATTGATCTGGATACCGCCAAATCGCTTGGTGCATCCGGCGTGAAATCGCGTAAAAAGTCAGAAAAGGCGCAGACAGGTACCGAAACGGGCGACAGAACCAAGGCAGGGTGACAGCCCATGCAGGTCACGGTAATTGCAGTCGGCCATCGCATGCCCGGCTGGATCGAAAACGGTTTTGCAGAATATGCCAAACGCATGCCTCCTGAATGGCACTTCAACATCAGGGAACTGAAACCTGTCGAACGTGCCGGCAACCGGAGTGCAGAAACCGTCATGGCGTCGGAGGCCACCAAAATCCGTGCCGTCATCCCGAAAAACGCACGGCTCATCGCACTGGATGAGCACGGCAAAGACCTGACGACCGTCCAGATGGCTGCTTATATGAAAAACTGGCTGCAGGACGGTCGGGATATCGTTTTTGTCATCGGCGGTGCCGATGGCCTTGATGCCGCCCTGAAAAAACAGGCCGACATGCTGGTTCGCCTCTCTTCGCTGACCCTGCCGCACGGTATGGTGCGTGTCTTGCTGACAGAACAGCTCTACCGTGCTTCCACGATTCTGCAAAACCACCCTTACCACCGGAGCTGATACACCATGGCAACCGACGACATGATCTATCTGGCCTCCAAAAGTCCGAGACGGCAAGAACTGCTCAACCAGATCGCCATACGTTTTCGTGTACTGGAAGTCCCTGCACAGGATACGGTACATGCCGACATGATCGACGAAACCGTCCGTCCGGATGAAAACGCACTCGATTACGTCAGTCGTCTGGCTGGTGAAAAGGCACGATACGCATGGCGTTTTCTCGTTTCGACGGACAAAAGACGCTATCCGATCCTGACTGCGGATACCACCGTCACAATCGACAGGCAAATTCTCGGAAAACCCGCAAACAAGGATGAAGCGTTCGCTATGCTCTCATGTCTTTCCGGACGTACCCATCAGGTGCTGACCGCCGTTGCCGTCATCTACGATGAACAGTTGTGGCAAGCCGTCCGGACCTCGGATGTCACTTTCGCCACATTGACGCCGGAACAGATTTCCGCCTATACCGATACAGGTGAGCCTTACGACAAGGCCGGCGGATACGGTATTCAGGGAATGGCAGGCAAATTTATTTCCGGCATACAGGGCAGTTATTCCGGTATCATGGGACTTCCCTTGTATGAAACGGTTGTACTTTTGAGAAAAGCGGGAGTGTGCATCCCATGAAAGAAGACATCCTCATCAATATCACACCGCAGGAAACGCGGATCGCCATCGTTTCAGAAGGTGCCACCCAGGAATTGCATATCGAACGCTCGCAAACCCGCGGACTGGCAGGAAACGTCTATCTTGGCCGGGTTGTCCGCGTTTTGCCTGGCATGCAATCCGCATTTGTCGATATCGGTCTGGAACGTGCCGCTTTTCTCCATATCGACGACATACTGGAAGCCCATCAGGCCGATACGCCATCGGGCAAGCCGATCCCGATCGAACGGATGCTGACCGACGGACAACCGGTCATGGTACGTGTCATCAAGGATCCACTGGGAACCAAGGGCGCACGGCTTTCCACCCAGATTTCCATCGCCGGCCGCATGCTGGTTTATCTGCCGCAGGAAAAGCATATCGGCATCTCACAACGTATCCAGGACGAAAAAGAACGGGAATCATTGAAAAACAGGGTACAGCAACTGCTTTCCGATGATGAAAAAGGCGGTTTCATCATCCGTACCATGGCGGAAGATGCTTCGGATCAGGAACTTGAGGCAGATGCCGTCTTCCTGCAAAAACTCTGGCACTCTCTCAAGGACAAGGCCTATACCACCGCGGCACCTGCACTGTTGTATGAAGATCTCACCCTGTCCGAACGCATCCTGCGAGATTGCGTCCACGAAAACACAACACGGATTCTGGTGGATTCCTACGACGAATATCTCAAGCTGCACGAATTCGCCCGCATTTACATGCCCGACATCCTCGACCGCCTGTCTTGCTACGAAGGCGACCGCCCGCTCTTCGATCTTTACAACGTCGAGGAAGAAATCCAGCTAGCCCTGTCGCGACGGGTCAATCTCAAATCCGGAGGTTACCTGATTATCGACCAGACGGAAGCCATGACGACCATTGACGTCAATACCGGCGGTTTCGTCAACGGCAGAACCTTCGACGATACGATTTTCAAGACCAATCTGGAAGCGGCACATGCCATCGCACGGCAACTTCGGCTGCGGAATCTGGGTGGCATCATCATTCTGGATTTCATTGACATGACGACACCGGAGCACCGTAATGCCGTCATGGATGAACTCAGGAAAACCCTCGCCAACGATCGAACCAAAGTATCCATCTCCGATTTCTCCGCACTGGGTCTTGTGGAAATGACCCGCAAGCGAACCCGCGAATCGCTGGCGCATATCCTGTGCGAACCCTGTCCGGTATGTCATGGTCACGGACAAATCAAGACATCGCAAACGATCTGCTACGAAATCATGCGGGACATCGTGCGCGAAGCGCGGCAATTCAGTCCGAAAGAATTCCGGATTCTGGCATCCCAGACCGTGATCGACCGCTTTCTGGAAGAAGAATCACAGCACCTCGCCGCGCTGGGTGATCTGATCGGCAAGCCGGTTTCCCTTCAGGTGGAATCGGCCTATATGCAAAACCAGTACGACGTCATCCTGATGTAGGCGGCATCCTGATCAGTCTGATCAATTCATCAAGATAATCGTCGAACACATATGGGTAATGAATACATTCCGACGGTATCTCCACTCTCAGACTACCCTCATGAAAGCGCTTACTCATCTGGGTCAGCAATTTTTCGAGATCATCTGCATTCCGTTTGAAGCGGTAGCACCCCGGTTCGGACAGCACTTCGGTCGCGCCAATCGTATCTGCAAATAGTACCGGCGTACCGCATGAAATGGATTCCGGCCCGACCAGACCGAATGCCTCATATTTTGAGGCCAATATCGTAGCATCGGCTGCTGTATAAAGCGCAGGCATATCCTGTCTGAACCCCAGATTCAGAACACGCGGATGTTTCAGTTCCTTTTTGCCTGCGACAGCCAGTACAAAATCCCCTTCATGTTTTTCCAATGCTTCCAGAATCAGATCGGCGCCTTTCAATTCATGATTATTGGACGGAAACAACAAGAGAAACTGTCCTTTGCCGACGCCCAACGATTGTCTGATACGATCACGTTCCGCTTCCAATCCACGATTGAAAAACGTTGTATCGATGGGCGGATACAGCACATGGATTTTCGCAGGATCAATCTGATAATCTCGCACGATCTCGTCTCGTACCCTTCCGGAGTGCGTCACGATCGCTCTCGAATTCGTATAAAGCGCACGTTCATTGGCGATCACCTGTTTGTCGAAATAACCCGGTTTTGCTTTTCCCTTGTCAACCAGATGCGCTGGATGTGTGCCGCCCGAAATGGATAAATCAACCTGTCCACCGGTAATTCTCGAAATGCCGATGACTGGCCATCCTTGCCTAATGTACTCATATGCCTTGTGCTCGAAACGGTTGTTGTTGAAACGCTGGAAAGGGGTCCTGTCAGGCAAAACGACAAACTCCACACCAGCAGGCTGTTCTCCGGGCCAGGAGACCGTTCGCGCGATCACGCGCATCGGAATACCACGTGACGAAAATCCGTTAATCAGATCCAGTACATGTCTGTCCATTCCTCCCTGCGGACGAATCGAATGCCAGACAAGATTGATACCCGGCAATGTATTCATGAGCTTTCCTTTTTCCGGCTGCGTCGCAATTCGATGGCATGGGCATATTTGAGATAGGAACTCAGCCCCTTGCACAATGAAATCGTCAGGCCGTCAAGACCGGCCAGAAAACCTGCCTGAATGAGGTAATGACGGATGAACGCCCACAAACCATGCAATATCGGTTGCCAGACATGCAAGGGTTTGTCGCTTTCTGCCAGATCTTTGGCCAGCCATCCCGAATACCGGCTTTTGGCAACCAGATCGGGATAGTCACGGTAAGAAAAATGCGTAATATGAACCGGTACTTTCTTCGAAGATATTGCCTCGATATGGGAATGTGCCACGACCGGCTTGAAATCGGCTTTTTCCCGATTGAACAGACGTTTGACATAATCAGGATATTGTCCAGCATAGGGTGTGAAACGGCTGCCGAGAAAATTCCGCCGCCGCGTTTCCACCAGATCGACACCCAATGAATCCAGATCGGTTTGCCGGATATATTCGACAAAATCATCTTCGAGACGCTCATCCGCATCCAGATTCAGCACCCAGCGATGACGGCAATGCGGCAGCCCCAGTGAACGTTGCGGGCCATCTCCCAGAAAGGGTTTTTGCACGATGACCAGTGCGCCGTGCTCGCGCGCCAGCTCGATCGTGCCGTCCGTACTGCCGGAATCCACAACGACCACATCGTCGCAAACCTGTTTCATGGAACGAATGCAATCGACGATATTGTGCGCCTCATTCAATGTAATCACCAATCCGCTAATCGGTGTCATGGCTTTCCTCTTTCATTTCCCGCCATTTGCCTGTTCTGCTTACGGTCGATGGCAACAGAATCGGCAAGATACTTTTTCAACGCCCGGTACACACTGTCGGGCCCCAGTTTTTCCATACAGTCGTGATGCCCCAGCGGACACTCCCTTTTCTGGCAAGGCGCACACGGCAAATCCAGCGACACGATTTCCGAGTATTTGGAAAATGGTGGCGTATGATGGTAATCAGTCGAACCATATATGGCGATGACCGGCTTTTCAAAAGCCGACGCGACATGCATCAGACCGGAGTCGTTCGTCACCATGGCATCTATTTGCGAAATCAGTGCGATCGCTTCCGCAAGCGTCGTTTTGCCTGCCAGATTCCTGACTCCCTGCGCCTGTGCCGCAATCTCGTCACAAACCGGCCTGTCGTTGGGTGATCCCAAAAGAACGATAATGACATCATCGAAATCTGCCAGTATCCGTCTGGCAAGACTGGCAAAACCATGAACCGGCCAGCGTTTGGCGGGGCCGAATTCTGCACCGGGTGCGAATGCGACGATCCGTTTGCCGGTATCCATTCCCAGCTTTTCCAGTACACGCTCCGCCTTTTCTTTTTCGACAACCATATGGGGTACCGGATACGCTTCCCTGCCTTGCACCGTACCGGAAGGCGGACCGGCAAGTGCCGCATAAAACGGGATCATCGGTCGTGGCGAATCCTTGTTGTCATGGTGAATGACGTTGAGCAAACCGTAGCGTTTCTCACCCAGATAACCGATCCGTTTCGGAATACCAGCCATCCAGGGAATCAATGCGAATTTCAGGGTATTCGGCAACACATAGGCCCTGTCATACGATACTTCCCTTAAAGAACGCGCCAGACGCCACCGTTCCCCCAGCTGCAATTTGCCATGCCTGAATTGTGTGGCATAAACCTGATTGACCTCAGGCATGGCCTCCCAGACAGGCGCCACCCATGCTGGCGCCAGCACATCGACAAGCGCTGCTGCATCCTGCTGTTTGAGCAGCTGCAACAAAGGCTGCGCCATGATGGCATCGCCGATCCAGTTCGGTGATATGACCAGTATCCGTGCTGCCGTTCTATTCATGAAGGTCCATCACTTGTTATCCATTCCCGTCATCTGTTTCATTTCCTGTTCCGATGGCCCATAGCATTCAATATACGATTTGCATCTTTCCCAGACGCTGCGCCAGATCGTTCAGGCATGCATCGTCCGGTATGATCCGCCAGTCATCTCCGAAATCGAACCGGCAGGCATTACCTCCGGAAGCATATTCCGCAATCAGATGGAAACCGCGTTCCTTTACGGCATACGGTTGCAACAAGGCCTTGAGTTCCTGCACGCTGATTTTTTCCTGCAATGCAAAAGACAAATACTGACCGAACTGGAGCCGTGCGCCGACGATATCGAGAGCATCGTCAGCCGTCATCCGCAAACCTCCCGAAAAACGGTCTTCCGATACCTTGCCGAATACCGCGACAAACTCATCTTCCTTAAACAGGGATTGTTTTTCCTCGAGCAATTCCGAAAAAACCGTCACATCAATCATGGCGGTTCCGTCATCCAGCGAAACGATCATCATTTTACCGCGCTGCGACATTTGTGTCCGGACAGCGGCGATCATGCCTGCCACCCATTTCGGTTCACGCGAGCTGTCAAGCTCGGATATACGGTTCGGACAGAAATTGCGCGCTTCCTTGGAATAGGCATCGAACAGATGCCCCGACATACAGAAACCCAGCACGCTTTTTTCTTCCGACAAGCGGTATTTGTCTGTCCAGTGCGGCACCCTGACATATTCAACGGCACTGAGTACCGTATCATCATCACCGAACAGACTGACCTGGTTGGCAGAAGCCTCGGCCTGTTCGGCAGCCTCAAGCGCCAGCTGCACCGATGCCAGCAATACGGCCCTGTCCTCTCCGAAACAGTCACAGGCACCCGCACGGATCAGCGACTCAATCGTACGGCGGTTGACCTGATGCTTGTCCACTCTGACGCAAAAATCGAACAGGTCTTTGAACGGACCATTCTGTCGTGCCTGGACGATCGCCTCGATAGCGCTTTCACCGGAACCCTTGATCGCACCCAGACCATAACGTATCTGTCTTGCCTGATTTCCGCTTCCAGCCGATACATCCCTGACAGGTTTGAAATAGTAATCGGACTGGTTGATGTCCGGCGGCAGCATTTCGAGACCGCAGACATTGACGGAGTCTTCCACCAACACCTTCACCTTGTCTGTATCGTCCATCGCCAGCGACATGTTGGCTGCCATGAACGCGGCGGCATGATGCCTTTTCAGGTAAGCCGTCTGATACGACAGCAATGCATATGCCGTGGCATGTGACTTGTTGAAACCGTATCCGGCGAATTTTTCCATCAGGTCGAAAATCTCGTCGGCCTTTTCCTGAGACAAATGGTTTTTTGCAGCACCATCGCGGAAAATCTGGCGATGCCGTGCCATTTCCGCAGCATCCTTTTTCCCCATCGCACGACGCAACAGGTCCGCACCGCCAAGTGTATAACCACCGATGACCTGCGCCATCTGCATGACCTGTTCCTGATAGATCATGATGCCATACGTCTCGGATAAAATACCTTTCGTCCGTTCATCCGGATATTCGAAAGCCTCGCCATGCTTGCGACGGCAATAGTCCGGAATAAGGTCCATCGGTCCCGGACGGTACAACGCCACCAGCGCGATAATGTCCTCGAAACGGTCGGGTTTGGCATCTCTTAGCATGCCCTGCATGCCACGACTTTCCAGCTGGAACACCGCCACCGTTTTCGCGTCAGTAAGCAACTTGAACGTTTCCTTGTCATCCAGCGGAATCGTATCAAGTGTGAAATCCGCCATTTCCGGATCCAGCCCATGAATATATTTCATCGCCAGATCAAGAATCGTCAATGTCGTCAGTCCCAGAAAGTCGAACTTGACCAGCCCAATTTCCTCGACATCCTTTTTGTCGAACTGTGAAACGACACCTGCTTCTCCATCCTGGGTATAAAGCGGACAGAAATCGGTCAGCTTGCCGGGCGCGATCAACACGCCACCCGCATGCATCCCGACATTGCGGGTAATGCCTTCCACCTGTTCCGCCAATCCGAGCAACTGTTTGACTTCTTCTTCCGACTGCTCACGCTCTGCCAGAATCGGTTCTTCCTTTTTGGCATCGGCAATCGTGACCTGCTTGCCTGGCTTGAACGGAATCAGTTTGGAAATACCGTCACAGAAGTTGTATCCCAGATCCAGCACCCGACCGACATCACGGACTGCTGCCTTGGCTGCCATCGTACCGAACGTGGCAATTTGCGATACGGCATCCTTGCCGTATCTGTCCTTTACATACTGGATGACCTTGTCTCGTCCATGCTGGCAGAAATCAACGTCGAAGTCCGGCATAGAGACACGCTCCGGATTCAGAAAACGTTCGAAAATCAGATTGTAGGCAATCGGATCAAGGTTGGTGATCAGCAGGCAATAGGCCACCAGAGAACCGGCACCGGAGCCGCGTCCCGGCCCGACAGGCACACCATTGTTCTTCGCCCACCGGATAAAATCCGCCACAATCAGAAAGTATCCTGAAAATCCCATCTTGACGATGGTATCGATTTCGTAATTCAGCCGTTCGTCATAAACAGGACGTCTGGCCTTGCGTTCTTCCTCGTCCGGGAACAGTACTTCCAGACGTTTTTCCAGACCTTGTCTCGCCTCGCTGGCCATGAACTCGTCCAGCGTCATACCGTCCGGTGTCGGGAACAGTGGCAATTTATGATGTCCCAGTTCCAGTACAAGATTGCACCGGCGCGCAATCTCGACTGCATTTTCCAATGCTCCCGGCAAGTCGGCAAACAATGCCGCCATATCATGCTGCGTCTGGAAACACTGCCGTTCATTGAAAAGATGCGCCCGCTTCTTGTTGGAAAGCACTTCGCCTTCGGAAATACAAGTTCTGGCTTCGTGTGCCCGGAACTGATCTGCGGTCAGAAACTGGATCGGATGCGTCGCCACGACAGGCAACGACAGCTTTTCCGCCAGTTCCACAGCACGATGGAGATATTGCTCCATCCCCAGCTGGCCCGTACGCTGGATTTCGATATAGAAGTTGCGCGGAAAAATCTTCGCCCAGCGCATCGCCGATTTTTCTGCGCTGTCCATGCCCGACGATTCCAGCGCCATGCCGATATCGCCCTGCCGTGCCCCTGACAAGGCGATCAGTCCCATATCTTTCTGGCGTTCCGACAGTTCTTCCAACCATTCGATCCTGACTTCGGCGCGACCTCGATACTGGTTTTCCAGCCATGCTTTCGTCAGCAATTCACACAAATTCAGATACCCTGTCCTGTCCTTGACCAGCAACAACAAGCGTGATGGCTTTTCCCTGTCCAGGTCATTGGTGATCCAGACGTCACATCCGGCAATCGGTTTGATGCCTTTTTTGCGCGCAGCCTTGTAAAACTTGATCAGTCCGAACACGTTGGACAGATCGGTCAACGCCATTGCCGGCTGTTCATCTCCCGCAGCAGCGGCGACTACATCGTCAATGCGCACCAGTCCATCAACGATGGAATACTCCGAATGCATGCGAAGATGAACAAATTGCGTGTGCTTCATGCAACTATCAACCCAGATGGATATAGAAGGTAAGGTCCTGAAAACGGACGGATACCCATTATTTTCCTGTTTTCGGCATACCGCCCAACAAGGCTGCCAGCGGTTTTTTCACCATTTTCGGTGTATCCGGCCTGTTGGTCGCCGTTTCTTGTCCGGATGGCGTTTCCGGAACATAAGGACGATCAAACCATGGATCATGCCGTTTTTTCTCCAGCCCCACCGACTTGTAGGGACTGCGTTCGGAACGCTTGCCGGACCCGGCCAGATCGGATTTCCGGACATCCTCTTTCACGATCCCGAATTCCGGAATCGTATTGAGCGGCAATTTTTTCCCGATGAGTTTTTCGATCTCGCCCAACAGTTTTTCATCCTTGGCCGAACACAGTGAAATGGCTTCCCCCGTCGCACCGGCACGCCCCGTTCTGCCGATACGGTGAACATAATCTTCAGCGACGAAAGGCAGATCGAAGTTGATCACGCAGGGCAATTCCTCAATATGCAAGCCACGCGCTGCCACATCCGTCGCGACCAGCACCTCGATCTTTCCTTCCTTGAACGCTTCCAGTACTGCCATTCTTTCAGCCTGTGTCTTGTCACCGTGAATGGCTGATGCTTTCCTGCCTTTTCTTTCCAGCTGCCTTGCCAGACGGGATGCGCCGGCACGCGTGTTGGAAAAAACCAGCACCTGTTCCTGACGATGTTGTCGCAACAGAAACTCGATCGCCTCGTTTTTGCTCGCCTCATCGACATGGTAAACAGTCTGTCTGACATTGTCTGCCGTGGCATTTTTGCGTGCTACCTCGACCGACACGGGATTGTCCAGAAAACTTTTCGCCAGTTTTCGTATCTCGGTCGAAAACGTGGCCGAAAAAAGAAGATTCTGCCGTTTTTTCGGAAGCAGATTCACGATCCGCTGCAAATCCGGCAGAAAACCCATGTCCAGCATCCTGTCGGCCTCATCCAGTACAAGAATATGCGTCTGTCCCAGATTGACATTTCTCTGCTGGACATGATCAAGCAGACGTCCGGGCGTCGCGATCAGGATTTCGGCACCTGCACGCAGTACATCCGTCTGCGACGCCATATCTACCCCGCCGAAAACAACCGCCACACGCAGGCTGGTATATTTCGCATACTTTCTGACATCTTCATAGACCTGATCGGCCAGTTCGCGCGTCGGTACGAGTACCAGCGCCCTGACTGGATGACGTGCCGGCGACATGCTCGTATTGGCATGAAAAAGCAGCGACTGCAACATCGGCAATGAGTATCCCGCCGTTTTTCCGGTACCGGTCTGGGCCGCCCCCATGACATCCTTTCCATTCAGGACATAAGGAATCGCCTTGAGCTGGATAGGCGTCGGCGAGGTATAACCCAGATCATCGAGTGCCTTCAACAATTCCGGCGAAAGCCCGAAATCACCGAATTTCACACCAGAAGCATCCGCAGCCACCTTTTGCTGATTATCTGCCATAAATCCCAACCTGATAATGAATGACATCACCCGAACGCCTCGACATGTCCTGCATGCACATTCCTCGCGACGGGTCTTCCGAAACGTATATTGTACGATATACCAATACCAAAAACAGTTCCCTGTTTTTCCGCTTCCGCCATATTCATGACACATACCGACCGATTGCTCAACCTGGTTTATCACCCGTAAATCAGGAAAAGACTGCTTGCTTCCGGCCATATGTCATCGTCTATGAATTTCCGGTACGCCATATACATTGCATATTCTTTTCCTCCAGTGCATGGGGGTATAAAATGATTCGGGGAGCCGGTTATTCGAATCACGCACCGTCGGCGGAACCCGTTCAAACCGGCACAGTATCATTTCAGGCTCATTCCGGTACACCATGCTTTCCGTACTCTTGCGTTTTTTGCGAAACTGGGCATTGCCGCTGGCCATGCTGGCCGGCGCAGCAGGCTATCCGGTTTTCATACATCTGTCGTTTCTCACTCCCTGGCTCATCTTCACAATGCTCTTGCTGACCTTCTGCAAGGTTCCTTTCAGCGATCTTCATTTCAAACCGGTTCATCTCTGGCTGTTGCTTGTACAGATCGGTGGCGCAGTACTGGTCTATCTGTCACTCAGACCCTTCAATGTTTTCGCGGCCGAGGGTGCCTTCATCTGCGTCATCGCACCGACGGCCACGGCTGCTGCCGTCATTACCGACAAACTCGGCGGCAGTGCGGCAAGCCTGACCAGCTACACGCTTTTGGGCAATATCGGAACGGCGATCGCAGCGCCATTGCTTTTTCCGCTGATCCATCCGCTGGGACAAAACATCGGCTTTTTCACATCATTTCTCATCATCCTGAAAAAGGTATTTCCCTTGTTGATCTGTCCATTTGTCACAGCCATGATCATCCGGCGCTATCTGCCGAAACTGCATGCGAAAATGACCAGTTACCATGAAGCAGCCTTCTATCTCTGGGCCGTCGCCCTTATTGTCGTCATGGCGCAGACCGTCAATACCCTGATCAATGAACCGGAAGACGGCATGACTGAAATCTGGATCGCGCTTGCAGCCATGGTCGTATGCTGTCTGCAATTTTTCATCGGCAAGCGAATCGGTGCCCGTTATCAGGAACGCATCAGCGGTGGCCAGTCGCTGGGACAAAAGAACACCATCCTCGCGATCTGGATGGCACACGTGTACATGACGCCCATATCCGCCATCGGTGCCGGTTCCTATGTCGTCTGGCAAAACATTATCAATTCATGGCAACTCTGGAAACAGCGTAAAAACGAAGAAGCGGGACAAACTATTCAAAAAGAAACCTGATATTTGCATTCTGCAAATCTTTCCTGTCGCAAACGTCCTGTTTTGCCACATGGTTTTTGTTGTCCGTCAATTCCTTTTGAAAACGGACAGCCATGTCGTTTGCATGAAATTCTTTTTTTGTCCATCATGAAAGCACACCGTCAAACGGTTTTACCGGAAAACATATCATGAACCCAGTCACCCCGGACATCGGTCAGTGGACACAGCGAATCAGAAATGCGCTGGTCAAACGTTTCAGCCTGCGCATGGATCAGGCAGACGACAGTGAAATCGACAAGAACATCCGTGACGGTATTGAACTCAACGGTACCTATCTCTGGACATTGATGTGCGCCATACTGGTCGCTTCGATCGGGCT
Organism: Oxalobacter paeniformigenes; assembly: GCF_027158465.1. Lineage (NCBI taxonomy): Bacteria > Pseudomonadati > Pseudomonadota > Betaproteobacteria > Burkholderiales > Oxalobacteraceae > Oxalobacter > Oxalobacter paeniformigenes. The sequence goes on along the minus strand of NZ_JAMKYL010000004.1, from coordinate 137,049 downwards.
GAATATCAATTCCACCCCTGTCATCATCGGTGCCATGCTGATTTCGCCACTCATGGGTCCAATCATGGGCATCGGTTATGGCGTCGGCATCTACGATTTCCGGCTGATCCACCGCGCACTCAAGAATCTGGTCATCGCCACCGTCATCAGCTTCATCACATCTGCCCTGTACTTTTACATTTCACCCCTGGATACGGCGCAGTCTGAATTGCTGGCCAGAACTTCTCCGACATTATGGGACTTGTTGATCGCGCTGTTCGGTGGAATGGCTGGCATTATCGGCGTTACCCGCAAGGAAAAATCGAATGTCATACCGGGGGTCGCCATCGCAACCGCATTGATGCCGCCGTTATGTACCGCGGCATACGGATTCGTACATGGCAATATCGCCTATTTTCTGGGAGCGATGTATCTGTATCTGCTCAACTGCATCTATATCGCCGTTTCCTCCATTCTGATCGTCTGGTTCATCCGGCCGATCTCGCGACGCAAGATAGATGACAAACGCCGCTTCAGACTCCGGCTGTTTCTGATATCCGTGGTTTTCGTCAGCTTCGTACCCAGCGTATTCATTGCCGTCCATTTCGTCCACAACCAGATATTCAGCCGGAACGTCACCAATTTCATCAACCATGAACTGGTTTTCAAAAAAACTTTCCCGATCAGTTACAAGGCATCCTACCGTGACAAAACCATCGACATCGTACTGGTCGGGCAACAACTCGACGAAACAACGCTATCCGGAATCGAAAAAAGCCTGCCCCGATACGGTCTTTCCGGGACACGCCTCGTTTTCCAGCAAGCCGGTTTCCATCAGGAAGACCTGAACGCCATCAAGGCATCGCTGACCAAAGACATACTGGCGAACAACCAGCAGGAAGCAGAGAAAAAAGAACAAATCCTCAAGGCACTTCAGGAAGAAGCACAATCCGCCACACTTCGTGCCAAGGCGGAAAAAGAAAAACGCTACGCCGGCATCGCCAGCGAAGTTTATGTCCAGTACCCTGACGTCGCCGAATTGTTCTTTTCCGACGCCTATGTTTCTCGCCAGAAAAACGGCTTGGGCGTTCAGGAAATACCCGCCGTTATCGTGGTCTGCAAAAAAACCCTGAAAAAAGATATCCAGACAAAAATCAGGCAATGGCTCAGACTGCGCATGGCAGCAGAAAATCTGGAAGTGGTTTTCGTCAACAGTTGAAGTCTGCGGAAACGGGCAGCCACATCGATCCCACTTCCGGATACCTGACTGCCAGGGAGCACCACTTTGCCGGAACAGGCAAACCGCCCGGATTCACGCATGCAAGCGACCTTTATCCCTGCTGGATAAAATTCCTGCCCGACCGTACATCGCTTTTACAAAGTCCCGTCACATTCAGCGAAAACATCGCATCACAGGGCATGACCGAACATATCGTCTGCATCGGAGATATTTTCCGTATCCGTCATGTTTTGGTACAAGTCTCCTTCGGACGTGAGGCATGCCACACCATGAACGAGCGTTTCGGACGAAATGATATGGCCAGTTAAATGCACCGTCTTTCATACAACGGCTGGTTTTACCGTGTACTGAAAGAAAGCTTCGCACAAGCGGGCGATTTCGTTTTTCTCACGAAGCGACAGCAACCGGAATAGACTGTCGCACGCGCCAGCACTACCTTTTCGGCAAATCCATGGAGCGGCAGATTCTAAAAGCCCCGGGACAGCTTCCGGGACTTTCTCCTGTCTGTCGCAACCTTTTCAGCAAACGGCTGGAAACAGGACATCCGGAAGACACCGGATATTGAACCGATGTCCTTGCATGCCACAGCCGACGAGCTGCGCCGCGCAAGCCGGTAGTAACCATCTTGCCCATGTCCATGCGAATGATTTAAACTGCGCGCGGTACCGGTAAACACACCGCTACCTACTTTAATTCGGAAAGGATCATCCATGCACGACACCGCCAATCTCTCCGCAAAACTGGAACAGGTGAAAAAACGCATCTCACAGGCACTGGCCGAATATGCAGTCAACTGGGAAGCCATGCAGGGTACGCTTGATCACAATGACCTGACCGGTTTCCTGTCGGTATGGGATGAAGAATTCGCCAAACTGCTCAAGGAACCTGTCCAGAAAGACATCCTGTTCCAGCTTGCCAACCTGTTGAACAACCTGGAAATTCAGCTCGATATGCTGCGCGGCAAAAAAAACTGGCAAACGATTGCGGAAGAGTCCGCAGCTTCCACAGGTGAACTGCCGCCTGAACTGGAAGCGATTCGCAAGACTGTCGACGCCACAACCATCTGATGTCCGATGCATGAACAACCGGCCTGAAGGCGGAATATCCTTTCAGGCACATCTTTCTGTCCTGCGACACTTTCCACTGGCATCTCCTGACAAATACAAGACGCCCTATCCAACGATATGGCGCCTTGCTTTCCATACCATTACTTACCCAGCACATCTTTTCCAGTCAGTGGAAAACTTCCGGCTATTGCCTTGACTTTCCACACAAATTTCCAATGTTGTGACCGCAGCATGACATATCGCCAGATATTCCCAGTCAAACATGCCACATTGTACTTTTTCACATTTTCTGTGGAAAAGTCATGGAACAACCAGATTTTTTCGTTAAAATTCATATACTTGATTTAAACGGTTACATTTTGCGCAGATATCATCACGCCATAATCCATCCTGTTTTCCCTGTCAAGGAAAAGGTTTGTATACAAATTTCGACAGTTGGAACCGCAACCGCTTGACTTTTCCGTTATCCACGCAAACCTGTGGATAACCTTGTGGAGAAAAGCCGGAAAGCGTTTATTGACGCCATATTCAACAGATTGCCCGGGTTTTGTGCATGCCTGTCATTACATGACTTCCGGTTATTTTACGTGTACAAAAACCCCGATCTTTCCGAACACCCTTGCAACAGGGATACTGGCAGGTATCGGCGCGACAGGACGTGAAAAACCTTTCCTTCCAGATTCATGGCAAACAAGGGAGACGGGCACGGCAAAACGGGAAGATAAAAAAACGGCATTTTAGCCGTTTGATTTGGCGGAAAGGGAGGGATTTGAACCCTCGATACGGGGTTACCGTATACCGGATTTCGAGTCCGGCGCATTCGACCACTCTGCCACCTTTCCGAATTCTGAACTACAGGCAGGTTGAATTGATTATTATAGCAGAAATACTGTTTATTTCATAACTATTATTGCATCTGTTGTGTTTCTTGCGATGATGCCTGGCTTATAATAAATGCTTCATATTCCTATCTGACAGACACGCAACCCACAATGGCAAAGATTTATATCAAGAATGCCGAACAGATCGAAGGCATTCGCAAGGCCAGTCAACTGGCAGCCGAAGTACTCGACTATATCGCACCGTTTGTCAAACCCGGCGTCAGTACGGGCGAACTGGACAAGCGCTGCCATGAATTCATCACCGATCATGACGCCGTTCCGGCACCGCTGAACTATTGCCCGCCCGGATATACACCATATCCGAAGGCAACCTGCATTTCGCTTAACGACGTGGTTTGCCATGGCATCCCGAATTTCAACAAATTGCTGAAAAAGGGCGACATCCTGAATATCGATATTACGGTCATCAAGGACGGCTATTATGGCGATACCAGCCGGATGTATTTCGCCGGCGAACCGTCCATCATGGCAAAACGGCTTTCGAAAATCACATATGAAAGCATGTGGCTGGGGATCGATGCTGTGAGACCCGGAGCGCACTTCGGCGATATCGGACACGTCATCCAGCAATATGCCGAAGATGCCGGTTACAGTGTGGTACGCGAATTCTGTGGCCATGGCGTCGGCATCGAATTTCATGAAGAACCGCAAGTTTTGCATTACGGTCGTCCGGGCACCATGGAAGAAATGAAACCCGGCATGATTTTTACCATCGAACCGATGATCAATGCCGGTGGGAAGGCGATTCGTTCCATGCCTGACGGCTGGACGATCCGGACAAAAGATCGCAGCCTCTCCGCACAATGGGAACATACCGTACTGGTCACCGATACGGGTTATGAAGTGCTGACGGTTTCTCCGGAAATGCCGCATCCGCCCCATTTCATCAAAAAGAAAAACCAGCCACAGTGACGAAACCTGCCGACAATTCACTGAAAGAACGTCTTGGCACCCTGCGCAATGCCGCAATCGGTGCCTACAAAGACGCACCGCATCCGCAACGTCTTTTGAAGACGCTGTGCAAACATGTCGACCGTATTCTGATCGAGGCATGGCAACAAACCGGCCTGCCGTCCGAACACGTACTGGTTGCAGTGGGAGGATATGGCCGTGGCGAGCTGTATCCCTATTCGGATATCGATGTCCTGATTTTGCTGAACCGGACACCCGACAGTGAATTGCAGCAGAAAATCGAGTCGCTTATCCAGTGTTTCTGGTCCCTGGGTCTTACGATAGGCCACAGTGTCCGGACCATTGAAGAATGTCTCGAAGAATCGGCACACGACATCACGATCCAGACCAGCCTTCTGGAAGCGCGCTATGTAACGGGCAGCAGGCAACTGTTCCGCAGGATGAAAACACGTTATGACGAACAGATGAACGCACAAGCGTTTTTCATCGCCAAAATGCTGGAGACACGACAACGTCACGTCAAGCTGGGCGATACGCCATACAGTCTGGAACCCAACTGCAAGGAAAGTCCTGGCGGGCTGCGCGACTTGCAAGTCATTCTGTGGGCGGCCAAAGCAGCGAAACTGGGCAACTCATGGAACGAACTGGCACAACGCGGATTGATCACACCTTCCGAAGCGCAACAGCTCCGCAAGAAAGAACGGGCTTTCAAGGATATCCGGATCCGCCTGCACATTCAGGCACAACGATGTGAAGACAGGTTGCTGTTCGATCTGCAAATGCCGGTAGCCGAAACCTTCCGTTTCAGCAAAAACGGAGAGCTGCTGAACCGCCGTGCGGCCAGCGAATACATGATGCAGCGTTACTATCGCGCCGCACATACCGTTACACAGCTCAACATCATCCTCTTGCAAAACCTGCACGCAAGGCTGTTCCCGAAACCCAGCCTGCCCGTACGGATAAACGACCGCTTCAATGAAGTCAACAACCATGTCGATATCACGAACGACAAGGTGTTTCTCGATCATCCGTCTGCATTGCTCGAAGTATTTTATTTGCTTTCCCAACGCTCGGATCTCAAGAACATGACGGCGCGGACCTTGCGTGCGATGTGGCATGCCAGAATCCATATCGACCGTACTTTCCGCAACGATTCGACCAACCAGTCCTTTTTCCTGCGCATACTGAAATCACCACGTTTCGCGGCACGAGCCCTGCAACATATGAACGAACTGGGCATACTGGGGCGCTATCTGCCCAATTTCGGCAAAATCGTGGGACAAATGCAGCATGACCTGTTCCATCAATATACTGTCGATCAGCATATTCTGACAGTGATCGCCAACCTGCACCGTTTCTCGCTGGCGGAGTATGCGCATGAAAATCCCCTGTGCAGCCAGCTGATGACCAGTTTCGACAAACCCTGGCTATTGTATGTCGCCGCCCTGTTTCACGATATCGCGAAAGGACGCGGTGGTGATCACTCACTTCTCGGCATGCAGGACGCCAGACGGTTCTGCAAACAGCATCGCCTGAGTCCGGCCGATACCGAACTGATCGTCTTTCTGGTTCGCGAGCATCTGACCTTGTCACAGGTTGCACAGAAAAAAGACTTGTCCGATCCGGATGTCATCCGCGATTTTGCGGAACGTGTCGGTAGCGAACGTTACCTGACAGCACTGTATCTGCTGACGGTCGCCGATATTCGCGGAACCAATCCGCAAATCTGGAACGCATGGAAAAGCAAACTGCTTGAAGACCTGTTCCATCTGACATTGCGGGTACTGGGTGGCGAAGAAATCTCTGTCGATCACGAACTGAAAAAACGCCAGAAAGAAGCGCTGGCGACCTTGCGCCTGTACGGCTTGCCCGAAGATGCACACGTCGCCTTCTGGAAACAGCTCGATATTGTCTATTTTCTCCGGCATGATGCATCGGATATCGCATGGCAGACACGGACGCTGTACTGGCGAGCCAATTCATCGGAACCGGTGGTCAAGTGCCGTCTGTCGCCGATAGGTGAAGGATTGCAGGTCACAGTCTATATGCTCGATCGCGCCGACCTGTTCGCACGGATATGCAGCTATTTCGACAGGAAAAATTTCAGCATTCTGGATGCCAAGATTCACACCACAATTCATGATTATGCACTCGATACCTTTCTGGTCACACGTCAGGGGTTCGAAAAAAACTATCGGGACATCATTTCGCTGGTCGAACATGAACTGACGGAATTGCTGAAGTCACCCAGCGAACTGCCACCACCTTCCAAACCACGTCTGTCACGCAAGTCACGTTCTTTCCCTGTCTCACCGACACTCGATCTGCGACCTGATGCCAGCGGCAAATGTTTTGTGCTGTCTATCACCGCCAACGACCGGACGGGCCTGCTTTATTCGATCGCACAGGTATTCAGCCGCTACAAGGTCAATCTGCATACGGCGAAAATCATGACGTTGGGTGAACGGATCGAGGACGTTTTCCTGATAGACAGCGAAATGCTCCAGCATCCCCGTGCGCAAATCCAATTTGAAACGGATATGATCGATATTCTGAAAATCGACTGATATGTTATGGGCAAAATACGATGAATGAACCTGTCCGCCTTTCGAAACGCATGTCAGAACTGGGCCTTTGTTCCAGACGTGAAGCCGATGAATGGATCGAAAAAGGATGGGTCAGGGTTGACGGGCAAATTATCTCGCAACTGGGCAGCAAGGTACTGCCCCACCAGAAAATCACTGTCGACAAACAGGCTTCCCGCGAACAGGCCGGGAAAGTGACGATTTTGCTCAACAAACCTGTCGGCTATGTCAGCGGACAGGCTGAGGATGGCTACAAACCGGCCGTTTCCCTGATTTCCGAAGCGACTCACTGGAAAAACGACCCGTCGAAAGAAAAGTTCAGGCCGTCACAGTTGCGCCATCTCGTACCGGCAGGACGGCTCGATATTGATTCTGTCGGCCTGCTCGTTTTGACGCAGGATGGACGTATTGCCAAACAACTGATCGGTGAACAATCCACTACCGACAAGGAATATCTGGTACGCGTACGCTATCTGAAACCCGGCCGTTTGCCTGATAGCGACCTTGAACGCTTGCGGCACGGTTTGAAACTCGACGGCAAACCGCTGATGCCGGCAAAGGTGAACTGGCAAAACGAGGATCAGTTGCGCTTCGTCCTGCGCGAAGGCAAAAAACGGCAAATCAGAAGGATGTGCGAGGCGGTAGGTTTGAAAGTCGTCGGTCTGAAGCGGATACGTATCGGCAAGGTCAGACTGGGCAATCTTCCGCCCGGCCAGTGGCGTTACCTCGGTCCGGACGAAACGTTCTGATCCGTCAAAACCGTTTCTCCTGCTCCAGGCCGCAAGGGATCATTCGTCCTCGTCTTCGTCGAAGGCTTCCGAAAAACCGAACAGATCGAGATCGGGCATCCGCATCGGATACAAAATACCGTCGAGATGATCGCATTCATGCTGGACGACCCGTGCATGGAAACCGTCTGCCTCACGACTGATTTTGTTGCCGAACTGGTCAAATCCCTCATAGCGGATTTTTTTCCAGCGCGGCACAACCCCGCGCATACCCGGCACTGACAGACATCCTTCCCATCCCTCGTCGAATTCATCGGTCAATGGCGTCATGACCGGATTGATGAGTACTGTCTTGGGAACCGGCGGTGCGTCAGGATACCGGTTGTTTTCATCGTAACCGAAAATCACCACCCGTTTGAGTACACCGATCTGAGGAGCAGCCAATCCCGCACCATCCGCTGCATACATGGTATCGAACATATCGGCGATCAGATCGTGGAGTTCCGGTGTGTTGAACACTTTAACCGGTTCGGATTCCCTTAACAAACGGGAATGTCCCATCTTCAGGATTTTTCGTACAGCCATAGGATATTCATTCCGATAAATGCAAATCGCACAAAAATTGCCTGAACTCCTCACGTACTTGCGGATGCTTCAGGCCCATTGTCACCATCGCCTGCAAATAACCGACCTTGGAACCACAGTCGAATCGCTGTCCCTCGAAATGATAGGCACACACTGTTTCCCTGGCGATCAGTTTCGCAATTCCGTCGGTCAACTGAATTTCTCCTCCCGATCCCTTCCCAAGCGTTTCAAGGCACCCGAAAATGGCCGGATTGAGAATATAACGTCCGACAACCGCCAGTGTGGAAGGCGCTTTTTCAGGTACCGGTTTTTCGACAATGGCTTTGACATGCTCCAGCCCCGTGCGATACGGCAAGGCATCGACGATCCCGTATTGCATGGTATATTGCCGCGCGACATTCTGGACAGCCAGAATACTGGAGGACTCCTTCTCATACAAATCCACCATCTGTTTCAAAACCGATGGCCGACCTTCATCGACCGTCATGAAATCATCCGCAAGCAATACGGCAAACGGTTCGTTGCCGACAACCGGACGGGCGCACAAAACAGCATGGCCCAGACCCAGCGGTTGTACTTGCCGGATATAGATACACGTCACGTTTTTCGGCAATATTTTCTGGATCTGTTCCAGCAATCCGGTTTTTCCGGCCGCTTCCAGCTCGGTTTCCAGTTCGTAGGCCTTGTCGAAATGGTCCTCGATCGCCCGTTTGTTGCGTCCGGTAATGAAAATCAGTTCGTTGATTCCGGCAGATACTGCTTCTTCCACAGCATACTGGATCAACGGTTTGTCCACGATGGGCAACATTTCTTTCGGCTGCGCTTTCGTCGCAGGCAAAAAACGGCTGCCCAGCCCGGCAACCGGAAATACGGCTTTAGTTATTTTCGTCATGTTTCACCAGTCGCAAAAAAGCATCCTCATCCAGAATGCGGATTCCCAGTTCCTGCGCTTTCGCCAGTTTGCTGCCAGGTTCCTTGCCTGCCAGCACATAATCGGTTTTCCGGGATACCGCACTCACAACCTGACCGCCATACTGCCTGATTATTTCAGCAGCCTCTTCACGCGTCAATGACGGCAAGGTACCGGTCAATACGAATTTCAGGTTCTGCAAAGGCGATACCACCGGTTTTTCCGTTACGGTCTGTTCCGGCCACTGTATACCACAGGCTTTCAGTTTCCCGATCAACGCGCGATTGCGTTCATCGGCGAAAAAACGGATCAACGAATCCGCCACCACCGGCCCGATATCGTCTATTGCCAGCAACTGCTCCTCATTGGCCTGCATCAGATCGTCGAGATTGCCGAAATGTGCCGCCAGCGAACGTGCCGTCGTTTCTCCGACATGACGGATACCCAGTGCATACAGAAAACGTGCCAGTGTCGTTTGTCGCGACTTGTCCAGTTCTCCCAGCAGATTGTCTGCTGACTTTTCCGCCATTCTGTCGAGTCCCGACAAAGTTTCCCTGTCCAGTCTGTACAAGTCCGCCGCATCGGAAATGATTTCCTTGTCCACCAGCTGGTCGATCAATTGTTCGCCCAGTCCTTCGATATTCATGGCTTTTCGGGACGCGAACAGTTGCAAACCGCCCTTCTTTTGCGCCGGGCAATTGATCCACCCTCCGGAACAACGTGCAACCGCTTCGTCTGCAGAACGCACGATCGGCGAACCGCACACAGGACATTCCACCGGCATGACGAATTCTCTGACATCAGCCGTCCGTTTTTCAGGCACGGAGGCGATCACTTCCGGGATGACATCTCCGGCACGTCTGACAATCACCGTATCGCCGATCCGGATATCTTTTCGCCTGATTTCGTCTTCATTATGCAAGGTAGCATTGGTCACCGTCACGCCGGAAACGAATACCGGTTTCAGACGAGCGACCGGCGTAATCGCGCCGGTACGCCCGACCTGCACATCGATACCGGTCACTTCCGTCATGACTTCCTGTGCAGGGAACTTGTGTGCCAGCGCAAACCGCGGTGCCCTGGAGATAAATCCCAATGCTTCCTGCTCCGAGCGACGGTTGACCTTGTAAACCACACCGTCTATTTCATAGGGCAACGTATCACGTTTCGCACCGATTTCACCGAAAAATTTCATCAGCCCGGCCAGACCACGGACGACTTTACGCTCATTACAGACCGGAATCCCCATCTGCATGAACCATTCCATCATCTTGCCCTGTGTCTCCGGTAACGGAACTCCCTCCAGTTCTCCGATCCCATAGGCAAAAAATTTGAGCTGTCTGGACGCCGTAATCTGCGAGTCAAGCTGCCGCAGACTGCCTGCCGCCGCATTGCGGGGATTGACGAATTCCTTTTGTCCGCTTTCGCGCTGACGCCGGTTCAGATCACGAAAAGCTTCCTTGAACATCAGCACTTCGCCACGTACTTCCAGAATATCCGGCGGAGCCAGATCCAGCAGGCGCAACGGGATGGAACGAATCGTCCGGATATTTTCCGTAATGTTTTCTCCGTTGGTACCGTCTCCGCGCGTCGCGGCCTGAACCAGTATGCCCTTTTCATACCGCAAATTGACCGCCAGTCCGTCGAACTTGAGCTCGGCTTCATATTCCACCTTGCCGATACCCAGCTCCTCTGCGATACGCCGGTCGAACGCCGCCACATCCGCTTCGGAAAAGCCGTTTTGCAACGACAACATGGGAACGCGGTGCGTCACTTTTTCGAATTGCGCAAGCGGCGTTCCCCCCACCCGTCGAGTCGGTGAATCCGGCGTCACCAGTTCCGGATGAGCGGCTTCAAGCGCCTGCAATTCGGCGAAGAGGCGGTCGTATTCTGAATCGGGAACGATCGGTGCATCCAGGACATAATAGGCATGACCATACCGCGCCAGATCACGGCGCAAGGCCTCTGCACGTTTTTCAGGTTCTTCCTGATCCTGCCCTGTGCTGAACAAGTCGGTCTGCATGATCAACCGAACAATCTCATCGCACGATATGAACCGGCCGGTATGGTACCTTTTTGCATATCACGGTAAAAATCGTTGACCTGTCCGGCGATTTCCTCGATAAACTTGTCCGTGAGCAACTGGTTGCCATCATCAATCAACGCACCGTCCAGACGGATACACAACGCTTTTCCGCACTGGATCATTTGCGTGAAACCGTCCAGTTCCTGTGCGACGCAGGGAACGTCCATCAGCAACGTCAGTCGTGTCGCGGTTTCGGAAGCAGCCAGTTCGTTGGTGGAAAGGGTAAACAGAACGGCTCCCTTTTCCTTGTCTTTCATGACAAACAGACCATCAGGACGCGCTTCGAATCCCTGTTTTTCCAGTGCAGTCGTCAGTGTAACCATTTGCCAGGGCGCACCGTTACTGCGGATGCTGATGCCCAGTTTAGCATCATGATCCGATACGAACTGATAAAGCTGTCTGGCTCTTTCGATCACTTCCGCCATTTCCGGAATTTCAGGTTCCGCGCCGATGGCATCGGCGATCTGGCGCAGGCGCATCAGCAATTCGGAATATTCGATCTCGTTCAATGCACCATTGCGATTGGCCAGCAATACGCATGCCCTGATCTGGCGATAACTCTGACCCGGCACAATTGCCTGCCAGTCTTTTCCGACATCCTCGCCATCCGGCATTCCCAGAAACCGGACCGGTTTGTTGCCCGTATAACGCAATGACTGGAGATGCGGCAATATTTTTTCGGCACGCAGGCTTTCTTCCATCACCAGTGTCACAGGCAGTTCTATCAGCTCGTCCACAGGCATTTCCGGTACCTTCTGCACAATGACTGGCTCGCCTGCCATGTCTTCACCCTCAGTCGGTGACAACGTCGGCTCGTTTTCCGCGGAAGAAACCGTTTTTTCCGTCTGGATCGTACCGTCCAGTACCGGTTCCTTGCGCTCCGTCCTGTTTTCCGTCTGTGCCGATCCCATCAACACATCTTCAACCGGATCGGAAAACGCCCGTTCGACATGCTTTTTCGCACGATATTCCTGCCATTTGTTATAGGCAATGACCCCGATGACAATCGCTATACCGATACCGATCAGGCTTATCTGTAAATCCGTCATGCTCTTAAGACCTCATTTGAAAATTTCGCCGCATCCTGGATATCCACTGTCACTATCCGTGAAACGCCCTGTTCCTGCATCGTCACACCGACCAGTTCTTCCGCCATCTCCATAGCGATTCTGTTATGTGAGATGAACAGGAACTGGGTCTGTTGCGACATGGTATTCACCATATTGCCGAAACGTTCCGTATTGGCATCATCCAGCGGTGCATCCACTTCATCAAGCAGACAAAAAGGTGCCGGATTCAGCTGAAATAACGAAAAGACTAATGCTATCGCGGTTAGGGCTTTTTCTCCACCGGATAACAGGTGAATTGTGGTATTTTTTTTGCCGGGCGGCTGTGCCATGATCTGGACACCTGCATCCAGAATCTCGTTTCCGGTCATCAGCAACTGCGCATTTCCCCCGCCAAACAGCATGGCAAAAAGTGACTTGAACGACTGGTTGACCTGGTCGAACGTATTTTTCAGCAACATGCGTGTTTCCCTGTCGATCCGTCTGATGGCATCTTCAAGCGTTACGATGGCATCATTCAAGTCTTGGTACTGTTCCTGAAGATAGCGCCGTCTTTTCTCCCCTTCTTCCAGTTCCATTGCCGCCCCCAGATTGACTGCGCCCAGTTTTTCAATCTCAACCGACAAACGACCGATTTCAGCCTGCATGGCCTGTATTTTCGCCTGTGGCGGCAGCGTGCGCGCCAGTTCCACTATATCGGCACCAGCTTCCGACAGTTTCTGGTCATATTGCTCGATATTGAGCCGCGCAGCCTGTTCCTTGAGCTGCAATGCAACTATTTTATCCCGCTGCGGCTGCAAACTTCTTTCCAGCCGCAATCTCTGTTCCAGCAAATTCCGCAATGTTTGCGCAAGTTCATCCAGTTGCGATCTGGCTTCGGCCAGCGAGGCTTCCTGCGCAAGACGCGTATCCAACAGTTCCTGAAGATCATCGTGTGCACCACTATCGTCCAGTTCCTGCAATTCAAGCTGTCCTTGTCCCAGTTCTCCGGCAATCCTTTGTATCTGGCTTTCTGCTGCCTCGATCTGACGCTTGAGTTCCGCCATTCTGTTGAGAAGCGACTCATGTTCGAAGCCGCTTTGCTGTACCTTGCGCTCTGCCTGTCGTATCGTTTCCTGCAAACGCCTGAGATTTTCTTCCCCTGCACTCACCTTGTCATGAAACATGACTTCCTGTTCCTGCCACTGTGCCAGATGCGAATCCAGTTCCTCAAGTTTCTTTTCCTCTTCCAGCAAAGACATTTCCCTGTCGCGCATCAATTCCAGCAATTCGGACAAGTCGGCTTCTATCCGTTCCGACTGCTCATGGTACAACCTGGCTGCTTCTTCCCGTTTCAGAATGGCTAGCCGGCTCTCATGTATACGTTCATTGAACGAAACTGCCTGCTCCTGCCATACACCGACCTGCGTCTTGACTTCCTCGATATCCGCTTCGACATGACGACATTGCCGTTCCGCATCAAGCAATGCTGCATCCTGTTCGCGCTGCTTCTGCTCCAGACGCATGATTTCCTGCTGTCTTGCAAATACGCCATCCAGTTCGGATTCGGCAGCGAAAAACCTGATACTGTATCTGTCCGTCACATGACCTGCCGGCACCACGATACAGGCACCATCAGACAGCATTTCACGATTGCGCAACGCTTCTTCAAGACTGTTCGCCGCATATACATGCGACAACCAGTAACGCAATATCTGTAAAACAGAGGGCTTGTCACACTGCAGCATGTCGGACAGGCGAGGCAATGTGCACTGGTTTTCTTCCATTTTTCCGGTATGACATCCCTGTGATACCGAAAAAAAACAGATTTTTGCGGGGAACACTCCGTCAGCAAAGAGTAACGTGCGATCAAGCGATGAAATCTCCAGTGCCCGCATTCTTTCCGCAAGAGCCACTTCCAGCGCGGTTTCCCAGCCTGTTTCGATATGAACAGACTGCCACAAAGGAGGAAATCCCGCCAGTCCCTGTTTTTCCAGCCAGTCATGCCACTTGCCACCGGACTGTGTTTTTTCCTGCAATTGTTTCAAGGCATCCAGACGGGCCTGACCATGCATGCATTGCGCATGACAAGCGTTCAACTGTTCATGCCTGAGCCGGTATTGTTTTTCCAGTTCGGGAATACGCGATTTTGATGACTCCATGTTCTCACGCATTTCCTCAAGCAGCCATTCCAGTTCCGCCAGTTCTTCACGCCATACGTTCAGTTCATCCATATCCGGCTGAACAGCCTGATTTTGTTGCTGCAACAGCTTTTCCCGTCGCACCTTGCAATCCTGTATGGCATCGTACAGATTTTTATGTCCGGCCGACGAAACGGCAATCTGCTGACGTATCTGCACGATATGCTCATGAATATCATGCGCTTGCTCACGCACTGCGCTGACAGCTTCCTCAGCCTGAGGCAATTCTTGTTCGCGCGACAGCAAATATTCACGTGCCGCCTCCTCATGGAGACTCGCTTCGGAAAGTCGTTCTTTCACGACAGCCAATTCGTCCGAAAAAGATGCGATCTGCCTTGCCCACTGGTCTTTCTGGTTATGGTATGAGCGCAACTGCGTCTGCAAACGCTTTTTCGTTTCCTGTACATACCGGATTTGCGCCTCGATACTGCCGATTTCCGCATTGGTCTGATAAAGCGCTCCCTGCGCGACATGCAAATCACGGTTCGCCATATCATGCGCTTCCCGAATTTTTTCCAGCTCCGCTTCACGCTTGAACAACTCTGTCGTCATGGCTTCCAGTTTCGTTTGCGCCTGAGCGATTTCCTGCGCCAGTTCCGCCTGTTCTCGTACGCCTGCCTGCTTTTGCATCAGCCACAACCACTCCTGCTGCCGCTTCTTCGCCGACACGAGGTTATGGTATTGCATCGCCAGATCGGCCTGAAGACGCAATTTCTCCAGGTTCTGGTCCAGTTCATGCAAAATATCGGTCACACGATTCAGATTCTCACGTGTGTCGGAAAGCCTGTTTTCCGTCTCACGACGTCTTTCGCGATATTTCGAAACGCCTGCCGCCTCTTCCAGAAAAACTCGCAATTCATCCGGTCTCGCCTCGATAATGCGTGCAATCATCCCCTGACCGATAATCGCATACGCTCTCGGCCCCAGACCGGTTCCCAAAAAAATATCCTGCACATCCCGGCGACGTACCGGCAAATTGTTGATGTAATAGGTGGAACCACCCTCACGGGTCAGGATACGTTTGACTGCCAGCTCGTTATACTGGCCCCATTGACCGGCGACACGACCATCGCTATTGTCGAATACCAGTTCGACAGAGGCTCTTCCGGCCGGTTTGCGTTGTGTCGTTCCGTTGAAAATCACGTCCTTCATCGATTCACCACGCAATTCGGATGCACGCGATTCACCAAGCACCCAGCGTACAGCATCGATGATGTTCGATTTGCCACATCCGTTCGGACCCACCACACCGATCCGCTGCCCGTTGATCCGGATCACCGTTGGATCGACAAACGATTTGAAACCCGACAATTTGATCGACGTTAAACGCACCGGATAAAAAACCCTTTCATAAAGTCATAATCATAACATCCACCGGTCATGAAAATCGTCGTCCGCATATAGCAGAACCGTAATGTAATCCGTTGACCAACGAAATGCCGCTCTCTACATGTAATGAAACAACTATTGACGGTAACTGCTTGCCATTTCTCAGTTTTTACATTTTTTCCGTTCTGGCCAACTGACTTTTTGGGTATACTGAAAGCCTTGTCTACAGGAGCGTTATCATGCACAAAATCATAAGCGGATTATTGTCACTGATCATCTTGTGCGTTTTCACAGCCACCCCCGGACTGGCTGCTTCCCAAAAAACCGCAAAGGCTCCTGCACGAAAAACAGCGGCTAAAACCGCTCCGCAACGCAAAAGTAACCGCACATCTCCTGTCGCACGACAAAACACCGCCCAATCAAAAAACAGAAAGGCACGCATTGTCTCGACGAAAAACGGTCGCAGCACCAAAAAACTGGCTTCGCTGGATAAACGCAACCTGCGTGGAAAAAACAGGATGACTTACCGGAAAGTTTCATTCAGACGCACAGCACCGGTTGCTCCAAGATATTCTTTCGGTGATCTGGCCGGTCTCAAAGACACCTACGATCCGTTATCCCTGAAATCCAACGCCGCACTGGTTCTGGATGAATCGAACCTGGAAATCCTGTTCGAGAAAAACGGCAATATCGCTCTGCCGATGGCCTCGATCACCAAACTGATGACCGGTCTGGTCGTCGTCGAGTCCATGCAGGACATGAATGAGGTTCTCGAAATCACGGAAGACGATGTCGATACGAAGAAATATACCAGCTCGCGCCTGAAGGTCGGTACCCGAATGACCCGCGCCAACCTGTTGCATCTTGCGCTCATGAGTTCCGAGAACCGCGCTGCGGCAGCACTTGGCAGAAATTATCCGGGTGGGTTACCCGCTTTTGTCGATGCCATGAACATCAAGGCACAAATGCTGGGAATGTCGGACTCGCAGTATGTCGATTCCAGCGGGCTTTCCAGCGGCAACATGGCCAGCGCACGTGATTTGGCGAAACTCGTCATGGCTGCCGCCCAGCATCCGATCCTCAGGCAATATTCGACCGATACGTACTATTCCGTCGATGACGGTATGCACGAAATGCACTACGGCAATACCAACGGACTGGTTCACAATCCGAACTGGCACATCCGCCTGCAGAAGACCGGCTATATTTCCGAGGCAGGACAATGTCTGGTCATGCAAGCTATTATCCAGGGACGTCCTATCGTCATGGTTTTTCTGGACTCCAAGGGCAAGGGAGCACGTCTGGCAGACGCACAACGTATCCACAACTGGCTGACCCATCCTGATTCAATCCATCCGGACCCGAATGTCTGATCCATTACCGCAACAAAAAAGCCGGCAAATGCCGGCTTTTTTATATCCGTTTGGATCAAACCTTGAACGGATGGCGCAAAACCAGCGTTTCTTCGCGATCCGGACCGGTCGATACCATGTCGATCGGCTTGCCGACCAGTTCCTCGATACGCTTGATATAGGCTTGTGCATTCTTCGGCAGTGCATCCATGGATTTCGTGCCGATCGTGTTTTCTTTCCAGCCTGGCAATTCTTCATAGATCGGTTCGCAGCGTCCGGCATCTTCCGCATTGGCAGGGAAAATCGGGATTTCCTTTCCATCAAGCTTGTAACCGACGCAAATCTTGATGGTATCCAGTCCGTCAAGCACATCAAGCTTGGTCAGGCACAAACCGCTCAAGCCGTTCAATTGTGCGGAACGGCGCAACAGGGCTGCATCGAACCAGCCACAACGTCTCGGCCGTCCGGTTACGGTACCGAACTCCATGCCGACCACGGACAAATGCTTGCCGACACCTTCGTCGGTGGACAATTCCGACGGGAAAGGACCTGAACCGACACGGGTCGTGTAGGCTTTGGTGATCCCCAGAATGTAATTGAGCATCCCCGGCCCGATACCCGCACCGGCCGAAACATTGCCCGCCACGCAATTGCTGGACGTGACATACGGATAGGTTCCGTGATCGACATCGAGCATGCTGCCCTGAGCGCCTTCGAAAAGCAGGTTGGCGCCGGATTCATATGCCTGATTGAGCGCCAGCGACACATCAGCGATCAGCGGTTTGATACGCGGTACCACTGCCAGTGCATCCGAGAGGGTCTTCTGGTAATTGACCGGTTCGACCTTGAGATAGTGTTCCAGAACGAAGTTGTGATAATCCATGTTCTGTTTCAGCTTTTCTGCGAAGCGTTCCGGATTGAGCAGGTCGGCGACACGGATGGCACGGCGAGCGACCTTGTCTTCATAGGCCGGGCCGATACCCTTGCCGGTCGTACCGATCTTGGCATCGCCTCTTCTCAATTCACGTGCCAGATCGAGTGCGGTATGGTACGGAAGAATCAGCGGACAGGCTCCGGAAATTTTCAGTCGTGACATGACTTCGACACCAAGCGCCTCGAGCTTGTCGATTTCCCTTAGCAAATCAGGAATGGACAGCACACATCCGTTTCCGATATAGCAGGCGACACCCGGACGCATGATACCGGACGGAATCAGCTGCAATGCCGTTTTCTGACCGCCGATCACCAGTGTATGGCCTGCATTGTGGCCACCCTGGAAACGGACAACGCCCTGGGCATGGTCTGTCAACCAGTCGACAACCTTACCTTTACCCTCATCGCCCCATTGAGTTCCGACTACTATTACGTTTCTGGCCATATCTCCACTCATTCGTTACTTGCTGTTTCTACAATCCAACCACCGCCATTCGCTTCCTGTACCAGATACCGGTCGCAGACAAATTCATCATGTTCCGACCGTGAATCCGGCAATCCGTAAACAACGATTTCTCCCGATGCCCTCAACTCCCTGATCTTTTGCTGCAACGATGCATCATTATTCCATGGAGCCAGAATGGCATGACGTTTTTCGGCTGACGGCAATATCCGCGCCAATTCCCTCAAATCCATGGAAAAACCTGTCGCAGGCCGTGAACGCCCGAAAGCCTCGGCGACATGGTCATAACGCCCGCCTCGTGCAATCGCATTGGGCAGACCCGGTACGTAAGCCGCAAACATGACACCGTTATGATAATGATAGCCATGCATGTCTGCCAGATCGATCGTCACACGCTTGCTGTCAGCCTGTTCGGCCAGATATTCCAGCTCGCCAAGTGCTTTGGCGATTCCTTCTGTATCCGGCAAGACCTTGCGCGCTTCATCGAGTACATTGGTATCGCCATACATATCCGGCAATGCCAGCAATGCCTTTCTGGTATCGGCATGGAAATCTCTTGTCAATTCGATCAGCCCTGGCATATCTTTCGTTTCCAGAAGATCGAAAAGTTGTGCTTCAAAGAGTTGCGCAAGCGGATCGCTGGCGATCAATGCTTTCAGTACGCCAACATGGCTCAGATCCAGACAGACCCCCGCGATACCCGCGGCTTTCAGGGACGACAGGGCAAGTGCCTGTATTTCGGCATCCGCCTCGATACCCTGGTAACCGAATATTTCGGCTCCGATCTGCAAGGGTTCTCGCGTCGCCTGCAATCCGGATGGACGGGTATGCAGGATACTGCCTGCATAGCACAATCTCGTCACAGAATTGCGGTTGAGCAAGTGTGCATCGATCCGGGCAACCTGTGTCGTCATATCGGCACGAACCCCCATGGTACGGCCGGACAGCTGGTCGATCAGCTTGAAGGTATAAATTTCCGTATCCTGTCCCACACCGGTCAGGAGTGATTCAAGATACTCCAGCATGGGCGGAATGACGAGTTCATAACCGTACGAACGGAATTCATCAAGAATGACACGCCGCAAATCTTCCATCTTGCGTGCTTCGGACGGTAGCACGTCCGCGATAAATTCCGGTAAAAGCCAGTTAGGCATGATTCACATTCAGCAAAAAATTTTAATGATAATACAAAGAAGCGCTTTGTACGCAAAAAAGATTATTTTGCGCCTTTCGGATGCTTCATGTAACGGAAAAATTCGGAGCTCGGATCGACGACCAGAATATCTTTCCTGTTTTTGAAACTTTCCTTGTAGGCTTCCAGACTGCGATAAAAACGATAAAACTCAGGATTCTTGCCAAACGCACTCGCATAAATGCGCGCCGCCTTGGCATCGCCTTCCCCTTTTATTTTCTCCGCATCGCGAAACGCTTCCGCAAGAATGACCGTCCGTTGCTTGTCTGCATCCGCACGAATCTTCTCCGACTCGGCTTCCCCGATCGAGCGCAATTCGTTGGCCACACGGGTACGTTCAGATTTCATGCGTTCGAACACGGAATGATTGATCTGCTCGACATAATCGACACGCTTCAGGCGTACATCAATGATTTCCACACCGATATGTTCCGTCTCGCGTGCCATCTTGTTTTTCACGGCTGCCATCATCTCGTCGCGATTGCCTGAAATCACTTCGCTGACCGTGCGTTTGGTGATCTCGTCATTCAGCGCCGCCTTGACGATCTGTGCCATCCGGTCCTGTGTCCGCTGCTCGTCCCCGCCGAAACTGACATAAAACAGCTTCGGATCGACAATGCGCCACTTGACATAGGAATCGACCAGAATGTTCATTTTTTCAGCCGTGATGATCCTGTCCGGCTCATGGGTTTCGGTGGACAAAATCCGCTTGTCGAGAAACAGTACGTTCTGCATCGGTGCAGGCAACTTGAAATACAGGCCGGGTTCCTCAATGATTTCCTTGACTTCACCCATGGCGAAGACGATGGCGTACTGCCGCTGATCCACCACGAAAAGCCCCGTTCCCACTGTCAGCGCCATGACGGCAAAAATGAAAAAGCCGATAACGTACTTCATTATCTTCCTCCTCTTGAGCGGTCATCACGCGCACGCTCCCGTTCGACGCGACCGTTCGATGCCGGCGACTCCGCCGACACCGTGGAAGATGCTGTATCCGTACCGGAATCAGTCGTACCGGTCTGAGAAACCAGCTTGTCCAGCGGCAAATACAACAAATTGTTGCCCGCACGGGTATCGATCATCAGCTTGGTCGTATTGGCGAAAATCTGTTGCATCGTTTCCAGATACATTCTGTCTCGTGTGACCGCTGGCGCTTTCTGGTATTCCGCGACAATCTGTTTGAAACGCGATGTATCGCCCTCGGCATTGGCGATCACTTTTTGCCGGTATGCCTCTGCTTCTTCTTTCAGACGGGCTGCAGCACCCTTTGCTTTCGGTATCACATCGTTGGCATAGGCCTGTCCCTCGTTCTTGAGACGTTCCCGATCCTGTCCGGCCTTGACTGCGTCGTCGAATGCCGCCTGTACCTGTTCGGGGGGTTGCACACCCTGCATGGTCACATTCGTGACCATCACGCCTGAATGGTACTGGTCGAAAATCTGCTGCATGATCTGCTGCGCTTCAGTCGCGATCTGGTCACGACCTTCATACAGCACGAAATCCATTTTCTTGCGCCCGACAACTTCACGGATAGCCGACTCGGCCACCTGTCTGACCATGTCTTCCTGATCGCGATTGTTGAACACCCAGTCAGCCGCATTTTTCAACCGGTACTGGACCGCAAACTGGATATCGACGATATTTTCATCGTTCGTCAACATCAACGCCTCGTTGAGCTGCTTGTTGCGAAGATTGTTGCGATACCCGACCTCGACGGTACGTACCTGCGAAACATTGACGACTTCATGGCTTTGTATTGGCCATGGCATACGCCAGTTGATACCGGACTGAGTGAAGCCGCTGAAACGGCCGAACGTCATGACCACGCCCGTCTGGCCTTCCTGTACTGAATAAAAACCGGTACCGGCCCAGAAAACGATCGCGATGAAAAGAATCAGGCAAAACGCGATCTTGAGCGCACGCGGACGCGTGTCCCGGTCATTGTAGGGATCATTGTCCGGATCTTCCTGCCTGTCGCGTTTCTTTCCCCATTTGAAAAGATTGTTCAACTTGCGGTTGAAATCCTTCCACATCTTTTCGACATCAGGTGGTTTCTCGTCTCCGAAACCCTGCCCATGTCCAAACAGATCGTCACGAAACGGCTCCGGTTTGTGCAAATCGGATGATGGTGAAGGCTGCATGCTAAACACTATGTGAGATGGTTCAAATCAAATACTGGCAATATCGGAATGATTGTCAGGTCTGTTTCTTTCATCCATATCACCTGAACGGGCGTCTTTTTCGTCTTTGGCATATTCGGCGATGGCTTCTCGCAACAAATCCAGCCCTTCACCGGTTCTTGCGCTGGCAAAGACGCGTCTGATTTTACCATACTCGTCCCGCTCGATACCCGGTTTCAGGCCGGCCACATCGATCTTGTTCCAGACCAGCAGTTGCGGAATCCTGTCTGCGCCGATCTCTTCCAGCACAAGATTGACCTGTTCGATCTGTTCATTGCGCATCGGATTGCCAGCATCCACCACATGGAGCAAAAGATCGGCATGAATGGTTTCCTCCAGCGTCGCTCTGAACGCGGCAACCAGCTGGTGCGGCAATTCGCGGATGAAACCGACGGTATCCGAAATCACTACATTGCCGACGTTTTCCAGATAAATCCGTCTGGATGTCGTATCCAGCGTAGCGAAAAGCTGATCAGCGGCGTAAGTACCCGCTTTCGTCATCGTATTGAACAACGTTGACTTGCCGGCATTGGTATAGCCAACCAGCGAAACCGAAAATATCTGGTTGCGATTGCGCGAGCGCCGCTGTGTCTCACGTTGCCGCTGCAATTTCGACAGACGTGTCCGAAGCATGCGAACCCGCTCACCGATAAGACGGCGGTCTGTTTCAAGCTGTGTTTCACCCGGCCCACGCAAACC
The DNA here is from genome assembly GCF_027158465.1 of Oxalobacter paeniformigenes. Classification (NCBI taxonomy): domain Bacteria; kingdom Pseudomonadati; phylum Pseudomonadota; class Betaproteobacteria; order Burkholderiales; family Oxalobacteraceae; genus Oxalobacter; species Oxalobacter paeniformigenes. The sequence continues at coordinate 114,660 of NZ_JAMKYL010000004.1, read as the reverse complement.
GATACCGCCTTTTTGCCGTTCCAGATGGGTCCATCCGCGAACCAGACGTGTCATCAGATGCTGCAACTGGGCCAGTTCCACCTGGACTTTCCCTTCATGGCTTTTGGCGCGCTGCGCAAAAATATCCAGAATCAGACTGGTTCTGTCCACTACATTGATATGCAATCGTTTTTCAAGATTGCGCTGCTGCGCGGGCGAAAGCGCATGGTTGAAAATCACCAGCTCGGCTCCGTACAGATGAATCGCTTGCGCTACCTCGTCGACCTTGCCGCTGCCGATATAGAATGCGGCATCGGGACTGGAGCGCTTGCCGGTCACGGTAAAAACAGGTTCCGCACCGGCCGAACGCGCCAGAAGGGTCAGTTCCTCAAGACTTCCGGCATGATCACCTTTTCCGAAATCCACACCGACAAGAATGGCTTTCGTCATGTCAGCAACCCGCTTTCAGGAAAAGATCAGGCATTTTCCTCATCCATCCCCAGGCTGATCGCACGGGAAGGTACCACCGTCGAAATGGCATGCTTGTAAACCATTTGCGTCACACTGTTGCGCAGCAAGACGACATACTGGTCGAACGATTCGACCTGTCCCTGCAACTTGATGCCGTTAATCAGGTAAATGGAAACAGGAATATGCTCCTTGCGCAGGATGTTCAAAAAAGGATCCTGCAACATCTGTCCCTTGTTCACACTCATATTTGACTCCATGAATAATAATTGTTGTTGGATATTGGAGACTGAATACGGCTCGTTGTGCCGCAAATAAAACCATACATCGAAACAGGTCAACTATACCCTATTTGCTTCCCGAAATTATGGTTTGCACCATGCAGAAACCGATTATTTTGCAAACGGATTCTTTCCTGAACGGAATTCGATGCGCAAAGGCGTACCCACCAGCGAAAAGGCATCCCGGAAATGCTTTTCCAGATAACGCTTGTAATCGTCGCCGACATTTTCCAGACTGTTGCCATGAATCACGATCACGGGCGGATTCTGGCCACCCTGATGGGCATAGCGCAATTTCGGTCTGATGGACCCCTGGCGACGTGGTGGCTGTTGGTGAGCGACCGCTTCTTCCAGAACTCTTGTCAAACGTGGCGTTGGCAATTTCGCCATGGCTGCGGCATACGCTGCATCGACAGAACGCATCAGTGAAGCGATACCCGTCGCCTTCAGCGCCGAGACATAATGGAATTTTGCAAAAGAAAGAAAATGAAGCTTGCGCTCGACCTCGGAACGAATTTCCTTGCGTTTGTCCTGAGAAAGGCCATCCCATTTGTTGATACCGACGACCAGCGCACGACCGCTTTCCAGCACGAACCCTGCAATATGTGCATCCTGTTCCGATATATCCTGTCGTGCATCGAGCAGCAACAGTACGACATTCGCTTCCGATATGGCCTGCAAGGTTTTGACAACCGAGAATTTTTCGATTGCCTGAAAGACTTTCCCGCGTTTTCTCAAGCCTGCCGTATCGACCAGCGTATAGTGTTTTCCATCGCGCTCGAAAGGTATTTCGATCGCATCGCGTGTCGTTCCTGGCAAGTCGAATGCGATGACCCGATCTTCACCGAGAAGGGCATTGATCATGGTTGACTTGCCGACATTGGGACGCCCGACGATCGCCAGCCTGATTGACGACTGTTCCGTTTGCGCTTCTTCATCCGACTCATGCACAGCTTCCGGTACCCTTTTCAGCGCCTCGTCAAGCAATGTATAGACACCGTCGCCATGTGCCGACGAAATCACGAGCGGATCGCCAAGCCCCAGTTCATAAAAATCGGCCACGACAGCCGTATATTTCATACCTTCGGCCTTGTTGACCGCCAGAATGACGGGACGATCACATCTGCGCAGATAATCGGTAATGGCCTTGTCATGCGGCGTAATCCCCTGACGTCCATCGACGATGAAAACCACCACATCGGCCTCTGCCACCGCCTGTTTCGTCTGTTTTGCCATTTCCTGCAAAACACCTTCCTTGACGACAGGTTCGAAGCCACCGGTATCGATGACCAGAAAAGGCCTGTCCCCCATCTTTCCTTCACCATAGTGACGATCGCGGGTCAGACCGGGATAATCGGCGACCAGCGCTGCCCTTGAGCGTGTCAGCCGGTTAAATAGCGTGGATTTGCCGACATTGGGACGGCCCACCAAAGCGATAACAGGTTTCATCTTTCAATCCAGGGTAAACGCCTGCAACGACCCATCACGTGTCTGCACAATCAACCGTTCGCCCATCACAACAGGTGTCGCCAGAATGGGCGAGCCATCCGTTTCGATCCTTGCATCGAACGAACCGTCATAACGCGAGAGGAAATGGATAAATCCCTGACCGTCTCCGACCGCTACATCCGAACGGTACGGCACGGGCGTCGTCAGACTGCGGTAGGTCATTTTGTCATTGCGCCAGACACTCTGGCCGCGCAAGTTGGAAAATGCATATACCTTGTCGTTTGTATCGACAGCATAAACGTGTTCTTCATCGATGCTGACACCGACCTTGCTCGAAAATCCCTTGACCCAGAAAGTCGAGCCGGACACAACGTCGAAACATCCCATCCGCCCCTGATAAGCGGCGACACAAACCCCCTGTCCGTATATGGCCGGTGTGCCGGACATGTCCGCAATGCGTTCCAGCTCCGTCGCCCCCTTCGGATCTCCGATCGGTATTTCCCAGCGGATAGCACCGGTATTGATCATCATCGAGATCATGCGTCCACCTGGCAAGGCAACGATCACCGTCGGGCCGACAGTCGCAATACCCGGAGAAGCGCGCAACATCAGCGCCGGTGCGCGATATGGTACGATCCAGCGACGTTCGCCGGTATCGACATCGTAGGCCGAAATCTTGTTGTCCATGCTGCGCACGACCACCAGGCCATGTGCGATGATCGGTGTCGTCAGAATTTCCGTAGAGACGGGTACCTTCCATTTTTCGTTGCCACCGGAATCCAGTGCAATCAGCGAACCTTTCACACCGGCAACCACTACCGTATTTCCGTCAGTTGCGACACCGGTCGTCAGATCCGTATCGACATCGCGGCGCCAGACTTCAGCACCATTTGAAGGATCGACCCTGACTACGGTACCATCCGCCGCGGCTGCATAAACTGCGTCAAAAACGACAGCCGGTTCGAAAACATAGTTTCCCGCTGATCCGACATTGACTGACCATAGGCGATGAGGGGTCTTCGACGGCGAAAACTGCACCAGTTCCGCCGGCGGATTTCTCGGCGGCGGGTCCGAAAACCAGTCATAGATGGCACAGCCGCCCAACGACAGCGACAATGCCATGCTTGCCCATACAAGTATCGATCTCAACTGCTTTTTCACGGAATCATCCTTTGGCATCAGGTGAAACACCCAGTTCTTCCAGTTTGAGCTGGATCAGCTGCCTTCCCGGATCGTTCTGATCCGCCTTGTCCAGTGCGGCACGATAGGCTGTTCTGGCTTCATCCAGTCTGTTTTGTGCCACATAGAAATCTCCTTTCCGGTCTTCGACAAGACTTGCGAAAGCAGTCGGGAAATTGGCCGAAAGCAGGCTCAAGCCTTCGTCATAGGCTTTCTCGTCAAGCAGGATACCTGCGAGCCGGATACGAGCGATCGCCTTGTAGCCATCCTGTTTGGCATTATCGACCACCCATTTGAGCTGTTCCTTGGCCACATCGGTATTGTTGTCCTCATATGCCATTTTGGCGGCAACCAGCGTGACCATCGGCGCATATGCCGTACTGCCGAATTTTTCCTGGGTATCTTTCGCGACACGCAAGGCTCTTTCATTGTCATCAGCCATGACGGCATTTTGCATTTCGTAATACAGCTGGGATGCCTGTGCCGCCTGTTTGCGCTGGTAATATCCCCAATAGGCATAAGCGGCATAGCAACCCAGGGCGATAATCAGCACCCAGGTAATCCAGTTGCCATGCTTTTTCCACCATGCCTTGATGGATTCCAGTTGTTCCTGTTCTTCCAAATCGTAAGCCATTTTCGTTCCGATCAATGAATACAATGACCATGTGACGAATGATCGTCACCACAATCGCATTCGCCGACAATCTGTTCGACCAGATAATCGGCGACCTTTTCGAACGGCACGGCAGACTGGTTATCGCCTTCCTTGCCGGCACGTAATGCCTTGACACTGGCCTGACCGCTCCTGATTTCATCTTCGCCGATCAGAACGGCAAATGCGGCACCGCTTTCGTCCGCACGTTTCATCTGCGCCTTGAAACTGCCACCGGAATTCATCGCCGTACAATAAAGCATGACATCCAGTCCGGTATTGCGCAGCGATTCCGCCAGTACCGTGGCTTCCAGCAACGCATCATTTCCCTGATGGGCGATAAACACATCAACCTGGTTGGATATGTTCATATCGCCTTTGGCCTTGAGCAACTCGATCAGGCGTTCGACACCCATGGCAAAACCGCAGGATGGCGTAGGACGCCCTCCGAACATTTCAAAAAGCGGATCATACCGGCCACCGCCACAAACGGTACCCTGTGCGCCGAGTTCCTCGCTGATCCATTCGAAAACGGTCCGGTTATAGTAATCCATTCCGCGGACCAGTCTCGGATTGATCGTGAAAGGTACATTGTTGCGTTGCAAAATCTTCTGGACACCTTCGAAATGTGCCAGAGAATCCGGTCCCAGATAATCCAGCAGTTTCGGCGCGGCATTGACCATATCCTGCATGTGCGGATTCTTCGTATCCAGAATCCGCAAAGGATTACTGTGCAACCTGCGCCGCGCATCCATATCCAGCAGATCCAGATGCTGTTCGAAATAGGCGATCAGGTCGCTGCGGTGACGGTTGCGTTCCTCGGCGTTGCCGATCGAATTGAGTTCCAGCCGGATATTGTCCAGTCCGAGATCGTCCCACAAACGACGGCACAGCAAAATCAGTTCGGCATCGATATCCGGCCCGGGAAAACCAACCGCTTCGGCACCAATCTGGTGAAACTGGCGATAGCGACCACGCTGCGGACGCTCGTGCCGGAACATCGGACCGGTATACCACAAGCGTTTCGGGCCATTGTATGTCAGATTGTGTTCCAGTACGGCTCGCACGACACCTGCGGTACATTCCGGACGCAACGTCAGCTGGTCACCGTTGAGGGAATCCTCGAAGGAATACATTTCCTTTTCCACAATATCGGTCACCGCACCCAGTCCGCGCGCAAAAAGCGCTGTTTCTTCAACGATAGGCGTCCTGATACGCTGATAGCCATAGCTTTTCAGCACCGATTCGACGGTATTTTCCAGCAATTCCCAAAGAGGAGATTCATCGGGAAGAATATCGTTCATTCCCTTGATCCCCAGGATTTTCCTGACCTTTTTTGTCTTGTTTTCTTCCGACATGTTTTTAACTGTTTTTCTTCAATCTGTTAGCTTTTTCCCGAACCGGGATTCGACATAATCCACAATCATTTGCTGAAACTGCCTGTCAATATCGTCGCCGCGCAAAGTCGCCGTTTTTTTGCCGTCGGCAAAAACGGGAACGGCAGGCGATTCGCCTCTTCCGGGCAGGCTGATGCCGATATCTGCATGACGCGATTCACCCGGGCCGTTGACGATACATCCCATCACCGCCACACGCATCGTTTCCACCCCCGGAAAACGCCGTTTCCAGTCAGGCATCTGTTCTCGCAGGAAATTCTGGGTATTGTCGGCCAGTTTCTGGAAGAGATCGGACGAAGTCCGGCCACATCCCGGACACGATACCACCATGGGAATGAAATTGCGCAACCCTATCGTTTGCAGCAATTCCTGCGCCACAACGACTTCTTTCGTCCGTGGTTCCCCCGGACCGGGTGTCAGCGAAATGCGGATTGTATCGCCAATTCCTTCCTGCAACAACACGGACAACGCCGCTACCGAAGCAACGATGCCCTTGCTGCCCACGCCTGCCTCCGTCAATCCGAGATGCAATGCGTAACGGCAACGGCGTGACAATTCCCGATAAACCGCGATCAGATCCTGCACGCCTGATACCTTGCATGACAATACAATATGATCCGCCGGCAATCCCCATTGCACTGCCCTGTCCGCGCTTTCGATGGCCGATGAGATCAATGCCTCATACATCACACTCTGGACCGGCCAGGGTTTCGTACGTCGTGCATTTTCATCCATGAGCCGTTCCAGCAATCCCTGATCGAGACTGCCCCAATTCACACCGATACGAACCGGCCTGTCATAACGGCAGGCCACCTCGATCATCTCGGCGAAATGAAGGTCTCTTTTCGCCCCCTGACCGACATTACCCGGATTGATACGATACTTCGACAGCGCCTGCGCACATTCCGCATATTGCATCAGCAGCAAGTGTCCGTTGTAATGGAAATCACCAACCAGCGGAACATCGTAACCTGCCGCATCCAGCCGCTCGCGAATCGACGGCACGGCCTGTGCAGCCTCCGGCGTATTCACCGTCATGCGTACCAGTTCGGAACCAGCGTCTGCCAACGCCATCACCTGACGAACCGTGGCGTCCACATCAGCCGTATCGGTATTGGTCATGGATTGCACCACAACCGGTGCACCATGACCGATATTCACGGTATTCGCACGATATCTGATCTGTACGCCATATGTTTGTCGCCTTGGCATCATGCCGGCAACGAGCGGTTCGGAGCGAATATCCATTTCAGACTACTTCAGACTGATTCGTGCCACCGCATTGACGGCCCTGGATTCGAGATCGACAGGCGCTCCCTTGAACGTCATATGAACCCCCGGTGCATAACCGACTATGACCGTTACCGGACCATTTACATCCAGCGAACGCTGTTCACCCGGCAAACCCATATATTCCGCCAGCACGGTACCATCCTGCCCCTGAACCCGAACCCAGGATTTTCCGCTGAAATTCATATCCAGTCGTGATGCGGCATTCGATACGGCAGCTGCGGTACCCGAAGCCTGTCCGGACAGCTGCTGACCGACCTTGCTGTCGGATGGTTGTACAACCGCAGCTGTCGGCGCTGCCGTTTTTTCATTACCGCCACCAATACTTGCCTGCTGGCTTTCCTGCCCTTTTTCTTGCGCAATCTGCGTATTTTCCAGTGTCTTCTGTTCCTGTCCCTTCGTTTCCGGTTGCATTTCCTGTGCTGAAGGTGTTGCCGGAGCGGATACGGCAGGCTGCTTATCCGTCTTCACTGCCTGCCGGTCTGATGAAAACAGCTTCATGTTCCAGGCGACTATCGCCGCGATTACCAGTATGATCAGTACAATGATGATCTTTCCCGTCAGACTGCCTTTCTTGCGGAAAGAAACCTGATTTTGCACAAACGGTTCTCCCGCTCGCGTCGAAACTCCCTTGCCGGGAAGCGTTGCATATGGATTGCTTTCGCGGAACATGGCGACGAGCGGTTCCGGATCGACTTTCAGAACACGCGCATAAGCACGGACAAAGCCACGTGAAATAGCGATTCCGTGCAGAGCATCGTAATCATCCGCCTCAAGCGCCTGCAGCTGTCGCAATGTCATTTTGAGCCTTGATGCAATCTGTTCTTCGGCAATGCCTGCAGCCTTGCGCTTGGCTGCCAGGATAGCACCAGGCTTCTGTTTATCGACCCCTTCCGGTGTCGCACCGGCATCCGGCCCTGTTTCCATGACGGTCTGCTGTGAAGTTTTTTCTGTTTTATCGCTCTGTACGTTGTCCATTTAAAGCACCATCCTAGAAAAAGCACTTGCGTCAATCGTGAGAAAATCCATATCGTTGTCCGACGGACAACAGCGATATTTCCGGTGCCGTTTCAGCAATTACTCTGAAAACGGTAATTTTGAACAATCGATACGGGCATCATCCCGCTTTCAGCCATTCTTTCTTTCACTCTGGTCCGATCCTTGATCTCGCCTGCCAGCAACCCGCAGGCAGCATCGATATCTTCTCCCCGCGTCTTGCGTACCGTCGTCACGATACCTGCATCCTGAAGAATTTTCGCAAAAGCTGCAATACGCTCGTCGCTGGAACGCTTCAGTCCCGGCATCGGAATGGAATTGAACGGGATCAGATTCAGCTTGCATGATACCGGATCGGAACCCGTCTGAACCAGTTGCACCAGTTCCCTGGCATGCGCATCCGTATCGTTGATGCCATCAAGCATGCAATATTCAAATGTAATGAAATCACGTGGTGCATATTCCAGATAACGGCGACAGGCCGCCATCAGCTCCGATAGCGGATGCTTCCTGTTGAGCGGCACCAGCATATCGCGCAATTTGTCATTGGGCGCATGCAGCGAAACCGCGAGTGCGACGGGGCACTCCCTTGCCAGTCTGTCGATCATGGGAACGACGCCGCTGGTCGATACCGTCACCCTGCGTCTGGACAAACCATAGGCATTGTCGTCAAGCATCAGTTTCAATGCACTGACACTGGCATCGAAATTGAAAAGAGGTTCCCCCATGCCCATCATCACGACATTGGAAATCTGACGTTCACCCTTGCCTTCCGGCATGTTTTTCGCCCGACGCAATGCAAATTCGGCCATCCAGAGCTGGCCGATGATTTCCGCAGGCGTCAGATTGCGGCTGAATCCCTGCTTGCCAGTCGAACAGAACAGACAGTTGACGGCACAGCCCGCCTGTGTGGAAACGCACAATGTTCCGCGGTTGTCCTCGGGAATATAAACCGTCTCGATGGCATTGCCCTGACCTACATCGAGCAACCATTTCCGTGTACCGTCAGCTGAAGTATGGTCGCGAATAACGACCGGCGCCCTGATCTCGGCGCATTTTTCCAGTTTGCCGCGAAGCGATTTCGCCAGATCGGTCATCTGCGCAAAATCACTCACACCGAACTGGTGAATCCAGCGCTGAAGCTGTTTGGCACGAAAGGGTTTTTCGTCCAGCGTCTTGCAGTATTCAATCAGCTGGTCAGGGCTGAAACCCAACAAGTTTGTGCACGCTTCATTCATGGATATACCTGACACTATGTCCTGCATCCGCCTTTTTTATGGCGAATACAGGAGATGACAAGATCAACGGACGCAAATCTGCATCGACGGGAAGAAATAGGCGATTTCAACGGCTGCGGTTTCCGGTGCATCCGAACCGTGTACTGCATTGGCATCGATCGAATCAGCGAAATCGGCACGGATCGTTCCCTTTTCCGCTTTCTTGGGATCTGTTGCCCCCATCAGTTCACGATTTTTCGCGATGGCGTTTTCGCCTTCCAGAACCTGTACCATGACAGGGCCGGAAATCATGAATTCGACCAGATCATTGAAGAAAGGACGTTCTTTGTGAACAGCATAAAAACCTTCAGCTTCCGGGCGGGACAACTGAACCATGCGTGCTGCAACGATCTTCAGTCCCGCTTCTTCAAAACGGGTATAAATCTTGCCGATCACATTCTTGGCGACTGCATCGGGCTTAACGATTGACAAGGTACGTTCAACTGCCATTTTGACAAAACTCCACTATCTGAAATAGAAATCCAAAAAAAGACTAGCTTTTCATTTTAGCACGGATACCACGCAAAATAACGGCCCCAACCTTTACCGGTGGTCCCGCAAGGGAATCATTGATTGCCTTCCGGTTTGACGGTGACATAAGAAATCATGTTGTTTCTCTGGACCAGCAAAACGACTGCCTTTTTCCGGTCAAGACCCGAAACCAGTCGCTGAAAATCACTCTGGCTGCCAACATCCGTATTATTGACGCGCAAGATAATATCTCCGCGGCGGATACCGCTGGCGGCTGCCGGATTGCCCGCCGCAGTCACCATAACCCCCTGTTTCACACCATAACTTTTCTTCTGCGATGCCGTCATATCAGCTACAGACAAGCCGAGTACCTGCGATGCAAGTGCCGGATTGCGATTATCACCGCCCTTTTGTTTTGTAACGGAAGAATCGGATTCCATGGCGGAAACCGTTACCGGCATCGTCATGGTTTTTCCTTTGCGCCATACGGACAGTTCTACCGTCTTGCCAGGCGTCGTCTCACCGACCAGTCTTGGCAATTCCGAGATCTTGTCGATCGTCTGACCGTTGAATTTCAGGATAATGTCACCGGCTTCGAGCCCTGCCTTCCCGGCGGGCGATCCTTCATCGACGCGCACGACGAGCGCACCCTGCCTGTTCTGCAAATTCAGTGCCTTGGCGGTTTCCTCATTCAGTTCACCGACCTGTACCCCGATCTGGCCTCTCGTCACTTTTCCTTGTGTCTTGAGCTGTTCGGATACACGAAGCGCTTCGTCGATCGGCACCGCGAATGAAATTCCCATATATCCGCCGGAACGGCTGTAAATCTGCGAATTGATGCCGATCGCCTCGCCTGCCATATTGATGAGCGGGCCACCGGAATTGCCTGGGTTGACCGCGACATCCGTCTGGATAAGCGGCAAATAGTCCCCTGTATCTCTTGCCTTGGCGGAAATGATGCCGGCCGTCACGGTATTTTCAAGTGCGAACGGCGAGCCGATCGCCAGAACCCATTCACCGGCACGAATGGCCGATGATTTTCCTGTTTTCAGACATGGCAAATCCTTGCCGTCGATTTTCAGCAAGGCGACATCTGTCCGTTTGTCCGAACCGACGACTTTGGCCTTGAATTCACGGTTATCCGTCAGTCTGACGAAAACTTCATCCGCATTGTCGATGACATGGTGATTGGTCAGGACATATCCGTCCGGCGTGATGATGAATCCGGACCCCATCCCGCGACGTATGTGTTCTCTTTGTTGCTGCTGTGCCTGCGGACTGTCAGGACGAGGCACGCCGAAAAAGCGGAACAGGTATTCCTGGAAATTTTCATCCATCTCATATACAGGATTGCGCCTTGCCTGAATCTTTTCCACCGTCCTGATATTGACAACGGCAGGTCCCACTTTTTCAACCAGCGCTGTCAGATCCGGCAAACCGTTTACCATCCCTGCCGAAGCGCCACAAACTGTCTGCATCGGCATCGCCAATACCAGAACACCTGCAAAAAGGCATATCAGCCTGCGAAAAAAACGGAAATTTTGTACTTTCATGACTCGAGCCTTAGAAAAACGCCTGCGTAACAACACACCCGGATTATGGCCACAACAAAACGGATAACCATAGCGGATATATTGTCGGTATTTTACATGCAAGGAATCAATCTGCACCGACCGCATACCGTCTTTCTCATATCCATCGGAAACAATTGCCGACACAATCACAGAAGAGACGACTACCAGCGTATATGCTCAGGCGTGCCCAGTAATGGGCGTAACCTTGTCGCGATAGATTCACGCGCACGGAAAATACGGCTTCTGACCGTACCGATCGGACATGCCATGACCGAGGCGATTTCATCGTAACTCAAGCCTTCTATTTCTCTGAGCGACAATGCCGTTCTCAAATCATCTGGCAACTCATCCATCGCCATACTGACTGTCTGCGCCACCTGTTTGGAGGCCAGCAGCGATTCAGGCGTTTCGATATCCCTGAGGTACTCTCCTTCTTCATGAAAAGCAAAATCCTCAGCACGCATATCGACCGATAACGGAACCTGCTTTCCACGGGCATCCAGAAAATTGCGTGCGGTATTGATTCCGATTCGGTACAGCCAGGTATAAAACGCGGAATCCCCCCTGAACTGCGGCAATGCACGGTAGGCCTTGATAAACGTTTCCTGCACCACATCTTCCGCTTCGCTCTGATTGCTGACGAGCCGTACGACAAGTCTGAACAATCTCCGCTCATATTTTGTCACCAGCATATCGAAAGCCATTTTGTCGCCTTGCAGGACACGTTCGACAAGCCGTTTGTCTATGTCACGTTCAGTCGCCACGATGGATACCTCATTTCATGCAACTGTCCGTAACCGTCGTACGTTACATCAGTGCAAAGTGTTCATGAAAAACCTGTTTTTTTATGAGCATCGAGCCACCTGCATGCGACGTAGAGTTTTCTGAACGCCCCGGGCTGTACCGAATCGGACAAAACAATCAGTCTGGTCGTCTCGCCGGATTCCGTTTCGAGGTACAGAATCAGCAACCATGGCCAGATCGTCGAATGATCCGCCAATCTCAGGATACCGTTTTCACAATCAGGATTTTTTTTCGCAGAAGTCACGAACTCATACCGTTTATCTTGCTTCAAACGGATTTGTCCGTTTCCGTAAATATCAAGCGTGAACGTTTTTCCCGTTCTGAACAGTGCGATAACCAGCAGTGCACCCGCCGACAGGAATGCACAAACCAGCACCGCTTTCCCATATGAAACAAAAGTACCTGCCCTGTCGAACAAAACCAGTACAGCCGTCAGAAAAAAAATGAAAGCCATTGCCGCCATAAGTATGGAAAGGTATCGTGAAGATTTTATCTGTACGGAAACAGCAATGGACATCGTGTATAACCGGAAAAACAAAAGCCACATTCACCTGACGTGAATGTGGCTTTGCCAAAACCCTGAAGTCTTAAATCCTGCCGAATATCAGCGAACCATTGGTACCGCCAAAACCGAAAGAGTTCTTCAATGCGTAATCGATACGCATATCTCTTGCCGTATTGGCACAATAGTCCAGATCACATTCCGGATCCTGATTGAAAATATTGATCGTCGGAGGCGCGACCTGATTGTAAACAGCCAGCGCCGTAATGACGGATTCCAGTCCACCGGCGCCACCCAGCAGGTGACCGACCATCGACTTGGATGAACTCATCACGATCTTCTTGGCATGTTCACCCAGCGAACGCTTGACCGCTACCGTTTCGGCCTTGTCTCCCAACGGCGTGGAAGTGCCATGCGCATTGATGTAATTGACCTGATCAGGATTGATCTGTGCATCATTGATCGCTGCATTCATGCAACGGCTGGCACCACTTCCATCCTCCAGCGGAGCGGTCATGTGATTGGCATCGGCGCTCATACCGAAACCGACGATTTCGGCATAGATTTTGGCGCCGCGTGCCTTGGCATGTTCATATTCTTCAAGAACGAGAACACCGGCACCCTCACCGAGAACAAAACCGTCACGATCACGATCCCACGGTCTGGATGCCGTTGCCGGGTCATCGTTTCTGGATGACAACGCCCGTGCGGACGCGAAACCACCGATACCCAGCGGCGATACCGTCGATTCGGCACCACCGGCGATCATGATATCCGCATCACCGTAAGCGATGATACGTGCTGCGAACCCGATGGAGTGCAACCCCGTCGAGCATGCCGTAACAATCGAAAGATTCGGCCCCTTGAATCCATAACGGATCGAGAGGAAGCCGGAAATCATGTTGATGATCGAGGATGGTACGAAGAACGGGCTGATCCGGCGCGGACCGCGTTTTTCCAGTTCAGCATGCGTTCTTTCGATCATGGGCAAGCCACCGATGCCCGATCCGATATTGACGCCGATACGGTCTGCATTTTCTTCCGTAACGACCAACCCGCTATCCTCGATAGCCTGGATACCCGCTGCCATCCCATAATGGATGAACGTATCCATGTGGCGCGATTCTTTGCCTGGAATATAATCTTCCAGCTGGAAATTTTTCACCTCGCCGGCAAAGGTCGTGCTGAAAGCGGAAGCATCGAATCGGGTGATGGGTCCAATACCGGATTTACCCGATGTTACTGCATTCCACATATCAGCTACATTGTTGCCTACAGGCGAAATACATCCCAGTCCGGTAATAACGACCCGGCGTTGTCCCATACGGCTCAAGCTGTTCTCCCTGTTTCAGTATGTTTTATCAGGACTGCATATTGGCTTTGGCATAATCGACGGCCTGTTGGACGGTCGTGATTTTTTCAGCCTGTTCGTCCGGAATTTCAATTTCGAATTCGTCTTCGAGTGCCATGACGAGTTCTACAGTATCAAGCGAATCTGCACCCAGATCGTCGACAAAGGACGATTCCAGTTTGATTTCATCTTCAGCAACTCCCAATTGCTCAGCAACGATTTTTTTTACACGTTGTTCGATATCGGACATTTCTTGGCTCCAGTTAATAAAAAACACAAATTTCAGAAAGTGCGCGCATTTTAACAGGTTTGCGCAAAAAATTTCACTGCACAGGTTAAGTTCCGGCTATGTGAAGCACATTATAGTCAAAAATTCTGTCAACCAACGACCGGCACGGTCAGTTCATGAACATACCGCCATTGACATGCAACACCGTTCCGGTGATATATGATGCCTGCGGCGATGCCAGAAAGGCGACTGCAGCCGCAACATCTTCCGGACTGCCGAAACGTGCCAGCGGAATCTGTTTGAGCAGATTGCCTGTGACTTCCTCGCTCAGCGACTTCGTCATATCCGTATCGATAAAACCCGGTGCGATACAGTTTACGGTAATGCCTCGGCTGCCCACTTCACGCGCCAGTGCGCGGCTCATGCTTTCCACGCCGGCTTTCGATGCCGCATAGTTCATCTGTCCCGCATTGCCGATCGAACCGACAACCGATGTGATATTGATGATCCGGCCACCTTTCGCGCGCATCATGCCACGCAAGACGGCACGGGAAAGACGGGCAACTGCTGTGAGGTTGACTGCAATGACTTTGTCCCATTCCTCGTCTTTCATGCGCATGGCCAGCTGATCCTGCGTGATCCCGGCATTGTTGACCAGAATGTGGATGGCGCCGTATTCCTTCTGGATTTCATCGACGACCTGACGGGAACGCTCCGCATCGCGGACATCCAGCACGATACCCTTTCCGGCATCCGGACGGACTTTCGCCAGATCTTCCGTAATATGCGCAGCACCGGCTTCGGATGTCGCGGTACCGATCACGGTTGCGCCATGTGCGGCCAGTTCCATTGCAATGGCATGACCGATACCACGTGATGCACCGGTTACCAGCGCGATTTTTCCACTCAGATTTTCACTCATTTGAGCGCCTCCAGCACTTTGTCGAGGGATGCCTGATCCACGATAGCTTCACCCGTAAGCGAGCTGTTGATCCGTTTGCACAGACCTGCCAGCACTTTTCCGGGACCGCATTCGACGATATGGGTAATTCCCATGGATGCCATTTTTTCGATGGTTTCCACCCAGCGAACCGGGCTGGCTGCCTGACGGACCAGCGCATCCTTGATGGCCTGCGGATCGTCGATGATCGCGACATCCACATTGTTGATCAGCGGAATCTTCGGAGCGGAGAAAGTCAGGTTGGCCATATATTCCGCCAGACGATCCGAAGCAGGCTTCAGCAGGGAAGAATGAAACGGTGCCGACACCGGCAGCATCAGTGCGCGTTTCGCACCCTTGGCCTTCGCAGCGGCACATGCGCGGGTCAGCGCGGTTTTATGTCCGGCAATCACGATCTGCGTCGGCGAATTGAAATTGGCCGGTTCGACCACTTCACCCTGGGCTGCTTCCTGACATGCCGTCTTCAACGAATCGCTGTCCAGACCGATAATAGCTGCCATACCGCCTACACCGACAGGCACAGCCTCCTGCATGGCCTGTGCACGGAAACGGACCAGTTTGACCGCATCCGCAAACGGAATGACGCCGGCTGCAACCAATGCGGAAAATTCACCGAGGCTGTGTCCCGCAATCACTTCCGGAACAGCACCGCCGGCCGCGATCCATGCCCTGTAAAAAGCAACGGATGACGTCAGCATGACCGGTTGCGTGTTGGTCGTCAGATCCAGTTCTTCCTTCGGACCCTCGGCAATCAGTTTGCCCAGATCGAAGCCGAGAGCATCGGACGCTTCGGCAACGGTTTCCTGTACGACTGTATTACCGGCAAAGCCGTTCAGCATTCCCACAGCCTGGGACCCCTGTCCCGGAAAAACAAAAGCAAATTTAGGCATAGCTCCGTCTCTTCTATCAATCGTCAAACAATCTTACATTCTGATGACCACAGCACCCCATGTCAGTCCGCCACCGATAGCGGCGAGCAGGATATGCTGTCCCGGTTTGATACGGCCGTCACGCACTGCGGTATCGATCGCCAGCGGAATGGATGCCGCCGATGTATTGCCATGCTGGTCGACCGTTACGATAATCTTCTCTGAAGGAATGTCCAGTTTCTTGGCGGAGCTCTGCATGATCCGGAGATTGGCCTGGTGCGGTACCATCCAGTCCACATCCGTATTTTTCAGTCCTGCTTTTTCCAGAGCTTCCATGCCGACCTTGTCCAGCCAGGTCACCGCCAGCTTGAAGACGGCCTTGCCGTCCATATAAACGAATCCCTTGCCGTCGATAGCACCGTTATTGAGATGTCCCGGCAAACTCAGGATATCCCCATAATGTCCGTCGGCATGCAATGCCGTGGACAGAATACCCGGCTCTTCAGACGCTGCCAGCACGACCGCTCCGGCACCGTCACCGAACAGCACACACGTCGTCCTGTCGTTGTAATCAATGATATGCGAATAGGTTTCAGCGCCGACGACCAGCACCTTTTTGTACGTACCGGCACGGATGAAACTGTCCGCTACCGAAAGGGCATACAGGAAACCGCTGCACACGGCCTGTACATCGAATGCGGCACAGTTGCTGGTGATACCCAGTTTTTTCTGGACCATACAGGCCGTACTCGGAAACCCGCCGAAAAAATCGGAAGTGGACGTCGCCACGATCACCATTTCAATATCGTTGGCCTGACACCCTGCCATTTCCAGGGCCTTTTCCGCTGCTTTCGCGCCCAGATCACTGGATACCACTCCCTGATCGGCATAGTGGCGCGACAAAATCCCGCTGCGGGTCCTTATCCATTCATCCGATGTTTCGACACCTTTTTCAGCCAGCATGGCTGCCAGTTCATCATTGGTAACACGTTTGGGGGGCAAGTAGCTGCCAGTACCGATTATTTTTCCGTAGATGGTCATACTGTTTCTTGTTCCTGTATCCCGTTTTCTTTTTTGAATTTTCCTGCTGCCTGATGATCCTGCGAATTCCGTAGCAACTCGGCCATGGTATTGGAGATTTTTTGCAAAACACCACGCTTGACGGCGTCATGCGCACGCTGGATAGCACATCCATAAGCATAGACATCGGCTCCGCCATGACTTTTGAAAACCAGCCCGCGCAACCCGAGCATGCATGCCCCATTGAATCTTGACGGATTGAGACGCTGCCGCACTGATTTCAGCGCTCTGCCTGCAAGAAGCGCACCCAGCATGCTGACGAAACTGCTTTTGAGCTCCGAAACCAGTACATCGCGGAAGAAACGTCCGAGTCCCTCAATGGCTTTCAGCGTGACATTGCCGGTAAACCCATCGCAGACAACCACATCACATGTACCTTCGAATATATCGTTGCCCTCGACGTTGCCACAAAAATTAAGTGTACCATTGTCGTGTTCCGTGTGGAGCAGCTCGCCAGCCTTTTTTACGACCTCGTTCCCCTTGATCGATTCCGTCCCCACATTGAGCAGACCGATTCTCGGATGGGGATCACCTTCGATATTGGCAAACAATGCCGACCCCATCAGCGCGAACTGATGCAAATGTTCGGCTTCGCAACCGACATTGGCTCCCAGATCCAGCACATAGGTCGGTCCGTTTTTCTGGTTTGGCAAAATGGCGCAGATCGCCGGCCTGTCGACGCCCGGCATGGTCTTGAGCACATAGCGGGACACAGCCATCAACGCACCGGTATTGCCTGCCGAGACACAGACATCCGCCTCGCCGGTCTTGACCAGCTCGATCGCCACACGCATGGATGAATCTTTTTTGCGGCGGAGCGCAACTTCAATCTTGTCGTCCATCCGGACGAGTTCGGAAGCATGTCTTATCGTGATACGCGGATGATTTTCGGCTTTGTGTTTTTTCAGTTCTGCCTCTATCAGATCCTGCTGGCCAACCAGTATGAGATGTGCGGTCTGTTCCTGTCCAAGAAAGGAAAGAGATGCCGGAATCGTGACACTCAATCCATGGTCTCCGCCCATGCAATCAATTGAAATTCTTACAGTTTTTGTTTCGTTCTCAAGCACGCTCAAACCGGATTTTTTCTCCGTCCCCCTGCAATACCCAGTCTCGCAAAAATAGCAATAAAAAAGGCGCCAGGTAGATAACCTATTGCGCCATTGATTTCATCAGCATTCCGGATGCTTACTGATCGTTTTTAGTATTCAATACTTTTTTGCCACGATAAAAACCGCTTGGGCTGATATGATGGCGACGATGCTTTTCACCGGATGTCGGTTCGACTGACAACTGGACCGCTTCCAGCGCATCGTGAGAGCGATGCATACCACGTTTCGAAGGCGATTTCTTGTTTTGTTGGACTGCCATAATTACTCCTGAATCAAAATTTCGAAAAATTCTAACACATCCATCCTGTCATATTGTCACAAAATGGAATGCCTATTGTTTTTTTGTTGTCAACCTTTTGTTTTGAGGGCTTTCAACGCCGAAAACGGTGATTCGCGCTTTTCCTGCCACTTGCCGGCCGAGGTATCTGGGCAGACCTCATGTCTTGGCGACAGCGGCAACGCCAGAAGCGCCTCGTCTTCGACCAGATCCCTGACATCCACCTTTCCGTCCGTGACGATCACCTCGACAGCCTCACCGTCCTCAAACGATTCTTCCATCTCGTCCGCTTCCTCTTCCGTGCGTGCAACCGCCACGACGGTTTCGGAATCCAGTTTGCAAACCAGAACTTCCAGACACCGCTGGCATACCAGCGGCATGTTTCCTGAAACATGTATGAGCAATCGCGGTTTCTGACGGTTATCCAGAAAACCCGCCACCTCCCACGACAGTTCACCTGCCTGGCTTGCGCAAACTGCCGCCAGCCTTTCCAGACCGGAAACAGGCGTATGCCCGCCAATACGTTCACCGTTTTTGCAAAACGCAAAGGGATCGATCAGAAAAGAATCCATAGCTCGACCAGAGCGTAAAATTCATAATTTTAACAACAATATTTCTTATACGTCAAAGCTTTAGTACACTATCTGCATTTTAGCCACTTCTTGTGCCAACATGTTATCCGATTTCCCATTGCATCTCGTTCTCGCCTCCTCCTCAAAATACCGCAAGGAATTGCTCACCCGATTCGGTTTGCCTTTCACGACCGCAAGCCCTGACATAGACGAAACGCCGCTTCCTTCCGAATCACCGGCGGAAACCGCACTGCGTCTGGCATGCCTGAAAGCGAAGGCGATCGGCAAACAGTTTCCGGATGCCGTCGTCATCGGTTCCGACCAGGTCGCGGAATGCGAAGGGGAAGCCATCGGAAAACCCGGCACGTTCGAAAACGCATTCGCCCAACTGAAAAAAATGCGCGGCAAAAAGGTGGTTTTCCATACAGCACTGTGTGTATGGAACGGACGTGACGCCTGTCCGGACGATACCCTGCAAAAAACGACGGTTGATACCTGTGTCACGTTCCGCAATCTGCCGGATGACGAGCTTCAGGCGTATCTGAAAACAGAAGAACCCTATGATTGTGCCGGCAGCGCAAAAAACGAAGCTTTGGGTATCGTGCTGCTGGAAAAAATCGAAAGCGACGATCCGACTGCCTTGACCGGATTGCCCCTGATCGCGCTGACCACCATGTTGCGACGCTGCGGCGTCACCTTTTTCCCGAAAAAATCATGACACGAAAAGGCACACTGTATCTGATTCCCAATACATTGGGAGAAGAATCCGACGGCCATGCCCTTTTCGGCATTTTGCCTGAAACTGTCGCAAGAATTACCGCATCCCTGGATTATTTCATTGTCGAAAACGCGAAATCCGCACGTGCCCATCTGAAACGGGTCGACAAAATGCATCATCTCGGGCAACCGCTCCAGCAAATCCGGATGGCTGAACTCAACGTCAGAACAGACAAGTCAAGACTTCCCGAATTGCTCGAACCGCTCTTGTCGGGACAGGATGGCGGCCTGATCTCGGAAGCCGGCGTCCCGGCTGTCGCGGATCCGGGTGCCGATCTTGTACGCCTTGCCCATGAAAAGGGCATTACCGTCAAACCGCTGGTCGGCCCTTCGTCCCTGCTGCTGGCATTGATGGCCAGCGGACTGAACGGCCAGAGTTTCGCTTTCAATGGCTATTTGCCGACGGATACCGAACAGCGTCAGCGACGTATCCGTTCGCTGGAAGAACGCTCGCGCCATGACAGGCAAACCCAGATTTTCATCGAAACGCCTTACCGAAACGACACTTTGCTCAAGGCATTTTGCACGTCCTGCAAACCGGATACCCGATTGTGTGTCGCCACCGATCTGACTCTGTCTGCAGAATCCATTCAGACCTTGCCCGTGGCTGCCTGGAAAAAACGGATCGAAAAAGGACAAATGCCGGATTTCCAGAAAAAACCGACGGTCTTTCTGCTGCTGGCGAACTCGCCTGACTGACATATGCTGTTGTGCACCGTCTGCCGCAATCAGCGGGACGGTGCCGCAACACCGGCTTCCAGTGTAAAACCTGCCCCTGCATCCTTTTGCAGCAATCGCACCAGCAACGGCAACGCTTCTTTCAGCGATTCCGCCAGTTTCCATGGTGGATTGACGATAAACAGGCCACTGGCGACAAAACCCGTTCCATCCGGGACAGGGCTGGCAACGCGCAACGTGACATGCAACCATTCCCGTGAAACCGCCTGTTTGAGCTGACTGGCGAACCTGCGTGACTCGGGTCTTTGCAACACAGGATACCAGACAAGATAGGTTCCCGTCGGGAAACGTCTGATGGCGTCCTGCAAGGCCTCGATCACTTTCCTGTAATCCGCCTTGTCCTCATAGGGCGGATCGATCAGAACGACCGCACGTCTCGATGGTGGCGGCAGCTGTGCCTTGAGTGCAGCGAATCCGTCCTTTTTTTCGACAATCGTCCGCTTGCCGCGAACTGGCGGCAATCCCCGTTCCCGCCTGTCACGTGCCAATTCAGTCATATTTCTGTCCAGCATCCCGATCTCGGTCGGATGCAACTCGAAAAGACGCAACCTGTCCTGACTGCGCAATATTGCATCGGCAATGAACGGCGATCCCGGATATATTGCAAGCTTTCCGTCTGTGTTCAGGGCACGCACATACGACAAATACTGTACCAGTGGCTCCGGCAAATGCGCTTCATGCCACAGTTTGCCGATACCGGATGCGAATTCTGCGTTTTTCATCGCCGCTTTCCCATCCAGTGCATACACTCCTGCACCCGCATGGGTATCGATATAAAAAACCGGCGTTTCCTTCTGGCATGCACGCACCAGTGTCTGCACCAGTACAACGTGTTTCAAAACATCGGCATGATTGCCGGCATGGAAAGCGTGCCGGTAGCTGAACATGGCAAAATCCTGGTCTGAAAAAGATAAAAAGGTTGGTTATTTTAACGCCGCTCCCACAATTTGCCGTACCGTTCAAAACAGTTCCAGAAAAAGTTTGGCGGCACGTGACAGACGTTTTTCCTTCTTCCAGATAATCGCCGAAGACGATTCAAGCTGGCATCCGGAAATCGCCATCCTGTGAAAATCTTCAGCGGGTCTGACCGACAAGGTCGATTCCGGCAAAATCGCCATCCCGATTCCCTTGTCAACCAACGCCAGTATGGCTGAAATATTGTCGCTCTCGCAAACGATATCCGGCGATATTCCCTTGTTTTTCATCTCGTCGACGACCATATCATGGCAATAAATACCTGCCTGTCTGTGCATCAGGATCAGCGGAACAGCGCCCAGCTCTTCAAGCGTCAGCGCATTTTTGCCCTGCCATCGCGCATCATCCTGACGAGCGACCGCCAGCCAGGATTCCGTCAACAACGGCAATTGTTCATAAGCACCCGCCGGTACCGGCAACCGAACGATGCCGAACTCGATCATATCGGATTCCAGCAATTCAAGAACGCGGAATGTATTGCCTTCACGCCACTGGAAACGGACATACGGATATTCCTCATGAAAGCGCGCGATCCGCTCCGGAATATACATATTGCCGATCGCGGGCGGACTGCCGATCGCCAGTATGCCATTGACGCCATATTCGACATCTTTCACTTCACTGGCCGCTGCCTGCAACATGCCGAGAATCTGTTCGGCACGCTGATAAAACACACGTCCTGCCTGTGTCAATGACAAACTGCGCGTATTGCGATCCACCAGTTTGACGCCCAGTTCTTCTTCCAGCAATTTCAGCTGGTAACTTAACGGCGGCTGCGCAATATGCAAGCGCTGTGCCGCACGACTGATCTGCCCTTCTTCCGCAATGGCACAAAAATACCGAAGCTGACGTATATCCATGACTTACCTGTACAATATATATTTATTAAGTATGAATTATAAACTTAAAAAGTATTTTTTATATAAATATCTGCTGTGTATACTGTTAACTGTTACGGTTATTCCGTTATTTTTTGCAGAAAATACAAGGAGATGGCGATATGAAAATCTGTATATTCGGTGCAGGTGCCATTGGTGGCTACTTGGCTGTTGAACTGGCTCTGGCTGGCAATGATGTTTGTGCCATCGCACGTGGTTCCCATCTGGAAGCCATCCGGAAAAACGGCCTGACGCTTTTGATTGATGGCAAGGAAAAAAACGTGAAAATTCCGGCCAGCGACAATCCGGCTGATTTCGGGCCACAGGATTATGTGATCTGTGCCCTGAAAGCACACCAGTCACATGAATCGGCAGCCCAGTTCGCTCCCCTGCTTGGCCCCGATACCGCGATGGTCACCGCGATGAATGGTATTCCATGGTGGTATTTTTACAAGGAAGGAGGCCCGTTCGAAGGCCGCCATCTGGAATCGGTCGACGCGGGGGCACGCCAGTGGAACCTGATCGGCCCAGAAAGAGCCATCGGCTGCGTGGTCGATCCTGCCTGCGAAGTCATCGCCCCAGGTGTCATTGAACACCATGAATTCAACCGCTTCATCCTTGGCGAACCAGACGGCACGGAATCGGAACGCGTCAAAAAACTCTCTGACGCCATGAAACAAGCGAACTTCGACGCACCGATCCGGAATGCAATCCGCTGGAATGTCTGGCTCAAGCTATGGGGTAATGTCTGTTTCAATCCGATCAGTGCCTTGACGCATGCGACACTGGACCAGATCACATCAGGTGCACTGCGCGAAGTCTGCAAGAAAGCCATCTATGAAGCCAAGGCGGTTACGGAAGCACTCAATATTTTCATTCCTGAAGAAATGATCGAACGACGGCTCAACGTCGCTGGCAAGGCGGTCGGCCACAAGATGTCAATGCTTCAGGATCTCGAACGGAACCGTTCCATGGAAATCGACGCACTGGTTACTGCCGTACAGGAACTGGGACGTTTGACCGGCACCCCCACGCCGACCATCGACATCCTGCTTGCGCTTGTCCAGACACGCGGCCAGATCGCCGGGTTATACTGAAAACCGTTTTTTCCTCAACCTTCCGGAGCCAATCCGGAAGGTTTTTGTGGGACTGAATCCCTTGGCAACGGCCGTAACTGCCGCATCTTCCGTCAAATTCCCCGCTTTTTGATTTATTTATCCCGAAACGGAAAAAAATCAGGAAAATACCATGCCAGCGCTTGCGATATTAGCCGCATGCCTATTATTATAGTGGTATGCGGAATTCCGCATATCCACTCTTTGAACGAGGCTACAATTATGCAAAAATTTCTGGCTGCCTTTTTCGTTGTTGCAGGTTTCACGCTTCCGCTGACTTACGGTGTTGCACAGGCTGAGCCTGTCAGCAAAACCGCCAAGAAACCTGCAAGACAGGCTGCAACGACAACCCAGGATTCGGAAGCCATCAGTGTAGCGGGACTGACCAGTTCACAGTACAGCTGTGAACTGGGCAACAAGTTTACCGTTTACAAGAAGTCCGATGACCCGAGCTTCATCAACCTGCAATGGCGCAACAAGATGCATCGCATGCTTCGCAAAGCGACAACAACCGGAGCCGACCGTTACGAAGACAAGCAGACCGGTCTGGTCTGGATCAACATTCCGGCAAAAAGCATGTTGCTGGATATCAAAAAGGGAAGTCAGCTGGCCAATGAATGTCGCAATACTGAACAGCGCAAAGCGCTGGCAGCTGCAAAACCCAACTGATCCATCGTTTGTAACCTTTTTTCTGTATGAATAACGAATGGCCCTGTCAGGGCCATTCGTTTTGGAGTTTTCATGTCCCACGTTTTCCAGAATACCCTCAAGACATTCCCGGTCTCGAAAGATAAGCAAGGCTACTTTTACTCTATCCCCGAACTGGGAAAAACCCTGGGCATCGACCTGTCACGCCTGCCTGTTTCCATCCGTATCGTTCTTGAATCCGTATTGCGCAACTGCGACGGCAAGAAAATCACTGAAGAACATGTCCGCCAGCTGGCGAACTGGAAACCGGGTGAAGAGCGCACCCATGAAATCCCGTTTGTCGTCGCACGCGTGATCCTTCAGGATTTCACCGGTATTCCGTTGCTGGTCGATCTGGCTGCCATGCGGAACGTCGCGGTACGTACCGGCAAGAATCCGAAAAAAATCGAACCGCTCGTTCCGGTCGATCTGGTTGTGGATCACTCCGTACAGATCGACTATTTCCGCCGTAACGATGCACTTGATCTCAACATGAAACTGGAATTCAGCCGCAATCGTGAACGTTACCAGTTCATGAAGTGGGGCATGCAAGCATTCGATACGTTCGGTGTCGTACCTCCAGGCTTCGGCATCGTCCACCAGGTCAACATGGAATATCTGGCACCCGGCGTCCACAAACGAGACGAAGCGGGAACCGGCAACGTTTACTATCCGGATACCCTCGTCGGAACTGACTCTCATACCACCATGATCAACGGTGTCGGTGTCGTCGGCTGGGGTGTCGGGGGTATCGAGGCAGAAGCCGGCATGCTGGGGCAACCAGTTTACTTCCTGACGCCTGACGTCATCGGCATGCATCTGAGCGGCAAACTCCGCGAAGGCTGTACGGCAACCGATCTGGTTCTGACGATCACCGAACGACTGCGCAAGGAAAAAGTCGTCGGTAAATTCGTCGAATTTTTTGGCGAAGGCGCTGCATCGCTGTCCGCAACCGATCGTGCCACCATCGCCAATATGGCCCCTGAATACGGCGCCACCGTCGGCTTCTTCCCTGTCGACGATGCCACGATCCGTTATTTCCGCAATACGGGACGTACCGATGAAGAAGTCTCGGCACTGGAATCCTATTTCAAGGCACAAGGGATGTTTGGCATTCCGAAAGCCGGCCAGATCGACTACACCCGTGTCGTCGAACTGGATCTGGGCAGCGTCACCGCCTCGGTCGCCGGTCCGAGACGGCCGCAGGACAGAATCGAACTGGGCAACCTGAAAAAACGCTTCACCGAACTGTTCGGCCTGCCGGTTTCCGATGGCGGTTTCAACAAAAAGGCGGACGAACTGGCCAATACCTACCGGACACGCGATGGCGAAGAACTGCGCAATGGCGATATCCTGATCGCCGCCATTACCTCCTGTACCAACACCAGCAATCCCGCCGTATTGCTGGCTGCGGGTCTTCTGGCGAAAAAGGCTGTCGAAGCCGGTCTGGAAGTTTCTCCGCGCATCAAGACCTCGCTTGCTCCTGGATCGCGTATCGTCACTGGCTATCTGGAAAAAGCGGGATTGCTGCCTTATCTGGAAAAACTCGGCTTCACCGTCGCCGCCTATGGCTGCACGACCTGTATCGGCAACGCAGGCGACCTGACGCCTGCCATGAACGAAGCCATCATCGAAAACGATGTAGTCGCGGCCGCTGTCCTCTCGGGCAACCGCAATTTCGAGGCACGTATCCACCCCAATATCCGCGCGAATTTCCTGGCATCGCCTCCCCTGGTCGTAGCCTACGCTATCGCCGGAAATGTCAATCGTGATTTGACGACCGAACCGCTCGGCAAAGGCAAGGATGGCAAAGACATTTATCTGTCAGACATCTGGCCGACTTCACATGAAGTGGCAGAACTGGTACCGCTGGCGCTGGACGCTCCGACTTTCCGCAAAAATTACAGCGCTATCAAGTCCGCTCCCGGCGAACTCTGGCAACAGATTTCCGGTTTCGCCACGGGCGACGTTTACGACTGGCCACAATCGACCTATATCGCTGAACCGCCCTTCTTCAACGGTTTCACCATGGAAGCAGGTCCGGCTTCGGCTCATATCACCGGGGCGCGCGCACTGGCGCTTTTCGGTGACTCCATCACGACCGACCACATTTCGCCTGCAGGTTCCATTCAGGAAAAAAGCCCGGCAGGCCAGTGGCTGCGCGAACACGGTATCGCCAAGGCCGACTTCAACTCTTTCGGTTCCCGCCGTGGCAACCATGAAGTCATGATGCGTGGCACTTTCGGTAATGTCCGCATCAAGAACCTGATGCTGCCAGCAGCACCTGACGGCAGTCGGCGGGAAGGCGGTTACACGCTGTATCAGCCGGACGGAGCGGAAATGTCAATCTTCGATGCCGCCATGCGTTATCAGAAAGAAAACGTACCGACCATCGTCATCGGTGGTGAAGAATACGGTACCGGTTCTTCGCGAGACTGGGCGGCGAAAGGCACCCAACTTCTGGGCGTCAAGGCTGTCATCGCCCGTTCGTTCGAGCGGATTCACCGTTCCAATCTGGTCGGCATGGCAGTTCTGCCACTCCAGTTCACAGGCAATGACAGTGCCGCTTCGCTGGGATTGCGCGGCGACGAAACCTTCGACTTGCTGGGACTGGACGACATCCAGCCTTTGCAGGACGCTACACTGGTCATCCACCGTACCGACGGCACCACTACCGAAGTTCCATTGCTGTTGCGTATCGATACCCCGATCGAAGTTGATTACTTCCGCCACGGCGGTATCCTGCCATACGTATTGCGTCAACTGCTGGCAGACTGATCGCCATTGACCAACATTGCAAAAGGGCAGCATTCGCTGCCCTTTTTGATGTCTGCAAACCTCTATACGATAAAAACATCCTTCGTGCCCCTATCAATACAGCCACCGACACCACATTTCCATTTTCCGCAAGGAACGCCTGAGCGTGTTTTTCTTGCCACGCCCATACCATCCCGACACATTCCGCATAAGCCGGACCGTAAAAAATACGTGAAAAAATCGTTATTTTTATATTAAAGTAATCCTGTTGCACTGTACGACACGAAAAGAGGTTCCGATGGATACCCAAACGGTCAGACAATACCTGAAAAATCGCTCGCTTTCGTTCTCCCGGCTTTTTTTGCCGGTTTTGTTTCTCGCCGGTATTACCTGTTTTCCAGGACATGCGCTCGCCGATGATTTCGCCGATGCCATTCGTCTTCTCGGAAACCGGCAATACGAACAGGCTATTTCCCTGTTAAAAGAAGGCGTCAGCCAGAAAGATCATCGTTCCGAATATGTTCTGGGATTGATCTACTTCAACGGTATCGGTGTCGGCAAGGATATCCAGCGCGGCATATCCCTCATCACGCAATCGGCCAACCGCGGATTCGCTCGCGCGCAAAATTATCTGGGCGTGCTTTACTATGAGGGAAACGGTGTCGAACAAAACGATCTGGAAGCTTTCCAGTGGTACGGTAAAGCGGCGGTCCAGCATTTTCCAGATGCAGAATACAATCTGGGGGTCATGTATGCCCAGGGGAAGGGCACTCGCCAGGATTTCGATGAAGCCATCAAATGGATCCGCCGTGCCGCCATGCACCAGCTTCCGGAAGCACAATACGGTCTTGGCGTCATGTATGCCAGAGGTCTTGGTGTCGCGAAGAACAACGAGCAATCCGCTTTCTGGTTCGGCAAAGCCGCCAAACAGGGCTATCTGAAAGCCGAAAACAAAATGGGCGTTTTGTACCAGTCTGGCAATGGTGTAGCCAAAAACGAAACTGCGGCTGTCGAATGGTTCACGCGTGCGGCGGAAAAAGGTTATCACAAGGCGCAATACAATCTGGGCATCATGTATGAAAACGGCAGGGGCGTCCCGGCAGACAAGGCAAAAGCCATCGGCTGGTTCCGCAAGGCTGCTGCGCAAGGAAATACCGATGCACAAAAACGGCTCAGAATATTGCGTGCCGCCTCCTGATATATGGTCCGACGGACTGTCGGCATCATCACACAGGATTCCGGTCCGTCCGCCATGTCACATGCATGCCAGCATGCCTTTCAAGCTGACCGTTGTCTTGTCACGAATATCGGCGCAATGATTTGCCAAACCGGTACATTACGCTGTCATACCATCATTTTTTCAGGAAAATCCCCTGCAAAATTTAGGATTAGCACAAAAAAAAGGTATACTCCTTTATTTGTGCAAATGCATGTGCATGCGACAGACTGTCACATGCTGTAATGCATGATGGAAATGAACGAGTCCGTTCATATGCCCGTCTGAACAAGTCATGAGGATGCGACGGTACCGGCTCCGGGTTCCGTCCGAAAAGTCTGCATTCCCGCTTTTCAGGAAATTTGACGACAATCAAACCTTTTGGAAATCATGAAACCGGCCATTGACAGTGGCCGGAATTTTTGTTTTACCTGACCTTATTATCACTATGGCAGATCTGCATCAATCCTTACAGGAAGCACCGGAAAAAGAAGATATCCGCATGCTGGGACGCATGCTCGGCGATGTCATCCGGGAAAAAGAAGGCGAAGAAATTTTCAATCTGGTTGAAAAAATCCGGCGCACGGCTGTCAGTTTCCGGCGCAATCCCAATCTGTATTCAGCCGATACCCTGAACAACCTGCTCAAAAACTTGAGCCGCAACCATGCTATTTCAGTCGTCAGAGCCTTTTCCTACTTTTCCCATCTTGCGAACATCGCAGTCGACAAGCATGCCAATCTTGCATACAGAGCTGCCAGAATCGCAGGTGAAGCACCTGAAAAAGGCAGCCTGACTTATGCACTGGACATGCTCGACAAGGCTGGCGTCTCCGGATCCGACATCAAGAAACTGCTTCGCGAAACTTTCATTTCACCGGTGCTGACGGCACATCCTACCGAAGTACAGCGCAAAAGCACCTTGGACAGCGAACGTGAAATCGCACGTTTGCTTGCTGAACACGATGCCGATATGACACCAAAGGAACGCAAGCACAATACCGAAATGCTGTATGCTCGCATTGCAGCACTCTGGCAAACCAGGCTGTTGCGTTATACCCGCCTGTCTGTCGCCGATGAAATCAACAATGCGCTTTCCTATTACCGGATCACCTTTTTGCGGGAGCTGCCTGAACTCTACCGAACCATCCAGGAAGAAATCGAAGAAAGATATCCTGAAAATGCCGACGGTATCCCCTCACCCGGTTCCGAAAGCAAATATCTGCAAATGGGCAGCTGGATCGGCGGCGACCGTGACGGCAATCCCAATGTCAATGCTGATACCATGCTGCATGCACTGGAACGGCAATCACATCTGATTATGGAATTCTATCTGGAAGAAATCCACAATCTGGGGGCAGAGCTGTCCATGTCATCGCTGCTCAATCATGTCAGCCCCGAACTGCAGAAAATGGCCGATGCATCGGCCGATACCTCCATGCACCGTGTCGATGAACCGTATCGCCGTGTCCTGATTTCCATCTATTCACGACTGGCTGCCACCGCACGTGATTACGGGATGACAAGCCTCTCGCGCAGCGAAGTCGGTGTTGGTGAACCCTATGCCTCACCGGAAGAATTCAGCGCCGATTTGCAGGTCATGATCGATTCGCTCAACCAGAATGCCGGCGAACTGATCGTCCGCCCAAGGCTTGGCCTTCTGAAATCCGCCGTCGATATTTTCGGCTTCCATCTGGCGACCCTGGACATGCGGCAAAGCTCCGATGTGCATGAACGTGTCCTGACGGAAATTTTCGCCGCCGCACAGGTTGAACCGAATTACGCCGGACTTTCCGAAGCAAAGAAGGTCGAACTGCTGATCAGCGAACTGAGCAAACCGCGTCTGCTGTATTCTCCTTTTGCGCAATATTCGGAAGAAACCACATCCGAACTCAGAATCATGCGGACCGCCCGTTATATCCGTGAACAATACGGAAAACGTGCCATCACCAATTACATCATCTCGCATACCGAAACGGTATCCGATCTGCTGGAAGTGTACCTTCTGCAAAAGGAATCCGGCCTGCTGCATCCGAAACGCAACGGCACGGGCGGCATCAACCACCAGTGGGACGATGCAGAACTGGATCTGATGGCCATCCCGCTTTTCGAAACGATTCCCGACTTGAGACTGGCCTCCACCATCATGAAACAGGCCATGAGCATTCCATTCGTCCGCAAGCTGATCCACAAACAGGGCGATCTTCAGGAAGTCATGCTCGGTTATTCCGACTCGAACAAGGATGGTGGCTACACGACTTCCAACTGGGAACTCTACAAGGCAGAAAAACAGCTTGTCGCACTGTTCAACGAAATGGGCGTCAAACTGCGTCTGTTCCATGGACGTGGCGGTACCGTCGGACGTGGGGGCGGTCCGACCTATGAAGCGATCCTGGCGCAGCCACACGGCACCGTCAACGGACAAATCCGTCTGACCGAACAGGGTGAAATGATCGCGTCCAAGTTTTCGCATGCCGAAATCGGCAGCCGTAATCTTGAATTGCTGGTCGCTTCCACTCTTGAAGCCAGCCTCATGCCGGAAGACCCGAACAAGAAATACGCCGACAAGATGCATGACTTTGAAACGGCGCTGGAAGAAATTTCCGCACTGGCCTACAAAGCCTATCGTCATCTGGTCTATGAAACGCCTGGATTCACCGATTACTTTTTCCAGTCCACCCCGATTGCCGAAATCGCGGAACTGAACATCGGTTCACGCCCGGCATCGCGCAAATCGTCACGCCGTATCGAAGATTTGAGAGCCATTCCATGGAGCTTCTCGTGGGGACAATGCCGCGTTCTGCTGCCGGGCTGGTACGGTTTCGGATCGGCTATCATCGAATGGCTTGATGAAAACGATCCGCAAGTCAGAAACAGGAAAATCGCCCTGTTGCAATCCATGTACAAGGAATGGCCGTTCTTCGAATCCATGCTTTCCAATATGGATATGGTGCTTGCAAAGGCCGATCTGGCAATTGCCTACCGCTATTCAGAACTGGTAACAGACCGTAATCTGCGCGACACTGTGTTCTCGCAAATTTGTGCCGAACACCAGCGTACACTGGAAAGCTTCGAGATCATCACCCATGAAAAAGAACGGCTGGTCAACAACCCGACGCTGGCCAGAGCGCTGAAAGACCGTCTGGCCTATATCGACCCGTTGAACCACTTGCAGGTGGAACTGATCAAACGGCACCGTAATCCGGGCAACAATCCGGAAAACCTCGATGCCCGTGCGACCCGCGGCATCCACCTGACCATCAACGGTATTTCGGCCGGTATGCGTAATACGGGCTGATATACGCAGCATGGACATATCGTCTGCACTTTCCGCCGGTTCGTTTCCGCTGGACGACAGGAACGAACCGGTGTATCTGGAACGCGACGGACATACCGCCGCCATCGTCCTGAACCGTCCAGATAAACTCAACGCCATCACCCGTCATATGTGGATGCGCCTGTATCAGGCCATCACGACATCGTCCGCCGACACTTCCTTGCGCTGCATCGTCCTGCGCAGTACATCACCTAAAGCCTTTTCCCCGGGCTGCGACATCCATGAATTTTCTGTCTGCCGGGCAAACAAGGCACAGGCACGTGAATATGGTGAACTAATGCACCGGACGCTGGAAGCATTCGAAAACTGCCCTGTTCCCGTCATCGCGGAAATACGCGGTCTCTGTGTCGGTGCCGGTCTTGAACTTGCTGCCGTCTGCGATATCCGCCTTTGCTGCGAATCTTCACGTTTCGGCGCTCCGATCAAGAATCTGGGGCTGGTCATGGCCTACCCCGAACTGAAACCGCTGCTGAGGCTGACCAGTCCGGATGTCATCATGGAAATATTGCTGGAAGGACGGATTTTCAATGCCCGTGAAGCCCTTGAACGCCATCTGGTCACACGTGTCCTGCCGGATGAAAAACTGGCCGATGCCGTCCGCCAATCCGTTTCCGATATCGCATCAGGTGCCCCGCTGGCCACACGCTGGCATAAACGCTTCATCCGCCGACTGGCCGATCCTTCCCCTGTCACGCCCCAGGAATATGACGAGTGTTTCGACTGTTTCGACACGACCGATTACAGTAAGGGATACCATGCCTTCATCAACCGATCCCTTCCCGATTTCGAAGGAAAATAAAAAAGCGTGAAATTTTCTTCACGCTTTTTTCATGTGACATGCGATTTTGTCAGGTATTTTTCAGGTGCCGCGACAAATAAACGCTTTGTCCGATAACAAACACCAGCATAAGTCCCATCCCGCCGAACAGCTTGAAACTGACCCATGTCGATGTTTCGAACCCCCCCCAGAACGCGACATAAAGATTGAGAATCCCCATAAATACAAAGAAGAGGACCCACGCCATATTCAGTTTTTTCCATATGGCATCAGGCAACTGGATTTTCTTTTCCATCATGGCACGGATCAGATTTTTCCTGAATATCAGCTGTGCCAGCAACAACGCGCCACCGAACAGCCAGTACAGAACCGTCGGCTTCCACTTGATGAATTCCTCACTGCCGAAATAAATGGTAGCGCCACCGAAAATCGTGATCACGACAAGCGACACCCACAAGGTCGCCTCGATTTTCTTTCTTCTCAACAACAGGTAGATGATCTGCAAGGCACTGGCCACAATCGCCAGCGCGGTTGCGATCAGAATCGGCACCGACGATTCCGGAATCTGTGGTCCTGCCACAAAAGCAGACAAATAACGGTCGGCGACTGCCTGGGCAGCCGCCAGATTTTTCTTCGCCCATGAAAACGAGCCGAAAAACAGGATAACTGGAAACAAGTCAAATAGAAACTTCATTTTATTCAATCATTTAGCAGTAGATTGCCTGCCGATCTGCAAAGGCTCGAACCGCAATGCGACAGAATTGATGCAATACCGCAACCCTGTCGGCGGCGGCCCGTCATTGAATACATGCCCCAGATGGGCATCGCATACAGCACACAGGATTTCCGTACGAACCATACCCAAACGGGTATCCACTCTTTCTGTGACATTATCCGGATCGACCGGTTTGAAAAAACTTGGCCAGCCGCAACCGGCATCGAATTTGGTATCCGACAAAAACAGGGGTGTTCCGCAATTCACACAATAATATACTCCCGTTTCGTCATGATTCCAGTACTGTCCCGTAAAAGGATATTCCGTTCCGCCCTGCCGTGTAACTTCATAGGCCAACGGAGACAGCAAGGCACGCCATTCGGCATCGGTTTTGTGTATTTTCTTTCGGTTGTTCATGAACGCTCCCGTATTTTCTGAGAACCCGACGTATCACGAAAAGTGGCTTGTCCCCGTCAGGTCATTATCCGGCATACCAACGCCACTTTTTGACAACCATACACTATTTCAGGAAAACGCGTACGACGCCCGATCAGTCTTTCCGTTCGAAAACTGCCATGGATTCCACATGCGAGGTATGTGGAAACATGTTCACGACACCTGCGGCCATCAGCCGGTAATGCCCGCTACCCGTCAGAATGCCAGCATCACGCGCCAATGTGGACGGATTGCACGATACGTACACGATCCGTTCCGGACGAAAACGCCTGTGTTCATCATCCAGCGCTGCAATCGACTGGCAAACAGATGCCGCACCATCTCTCGGCGGATCAATCAGTACACGATCGAACGCACCCAGCGCAACCCAGTCTGTTTCCGTCATCTCAAACAGATTACGTGTTTCGAAACGGGTCTTGTCCTGCAAGCCATTGCGAATGGCCGCCTCTCTTGCGCGTTGCGTCAGCGTGTCGCTTCCTTCGATCCCGACAAGTTCTCCGGCAAACCGTGCCATCGGCAAGGAAAAATTGCCCAGTCCGCAAAACAGGTCGGCAACCCGATGTCCTACCTCGATGCCAAGCAAGCGAATCGCTCGCGATACCAATACCTGGTTGATCCGGTAATTGACCTGCGTAAAATCCCCCGGCTTGAACGGCATTTCGACATCGAATTCCGGTAACCAGTATTGCAACCGGTTTTCGTCAGGATAAAACCGTTTGATGGTATCCGGACCTTTCGACTGCAACCACCATTGGACATGGTGCTTGTCTGCAAAATCTTTCAATGCTTGCTCATCCGCAGCTGTCAACGGCGCCATGATCCTCAACAACAAAGCCGTCACGATCCCGTTTTTGTCGTTTCCGATCGCCACTTCGATTTGCGGTATCTGACGAAAAATGGACAATGAACCGATCAGCTCGCGCAAAGGTACCAGCATATCGGAAATATGTGCAGGCAATACCGGACACTGCTTCATATCGGCGATATACCGCGACTGTTTTTCCCTGAAACCAACCAGTATGCCGCCTTTTTTCGGTACATAATTGACCGACAGCCGCGCACGGAAACGGTACCCCCAGTAGGGCCCATGAATGGGGCGCAATATCCGTTCCGGTCTGACACGGCCGATATGCCACAAATTGTCTTCCAGCACACGCTGCTTGATGGCAACTTGTGCGGCAGGCTCGAGATGCTGCATGGAACACCCGCCGCAAATCCCGAAACTGGGACATGCCGGCCGAACCCGCATCGCCGATTCGTGAATCAGCGAAACGGCCTTTGCAAGTTCCCATTTGCTTTTTCTTTTCAGAATCTCGCACCGGACTGTTTCTCCCGGCAAGGCGTCCTCGACAAAGACGACCTTCCCGGGTGTGCCATCTTCATTGGATAAATAGCCGACACCCCGTCCTTCGGCATCCAGTGCCTTGATTGAAATGATATGAGCAGACATAAATGATGTTTGAAAAGCATGTAACGCATATTCGTCAAATATGCGTTACAAAAAGAAAATGAAATCGCCCGTCAGCGGGCAGGCAGATATCTTACCGGATCGACCGGCTTGCCCTGGTAGCGTATTTCAAAGTGCAGCTTGACCCTGTCGCTGTCGGTACTGCCCATCTCGGCAATTTGCTGACCGCGTTTGATCTGCTGTTTTTCCTGAACGAGAATCTTGTCGTTGTGCGCATAGGCCGACAAGACGTTGTCACTGTGCTTGATAATGACGAGATTGCCGTAACCGTTCATGCTGCCCTTGTGCAGAACCGTACCATCAGCGGCTGAAAGCACTTTCTGCCCTTTCGTTCCGGCAATATCGATTCCCCTGTTTTTTCCTGCTGCAAACGATGCAATGATATTTCCGTTAGCTGGCCAGCTCCAGTTGATACCATCGACTTCCTTTACACCACCTGATACGGAAGCGGCAGCAGTAGTCTGTGTCGTACTTTTGGCGGACGACGCAGGTGCTGTTTGGGATCCTTTGCTTCCGGAATCGATCGAGCGTACCTCCACTTGCGAAGATGTACCCACACTGGCTGTCTGCACTCCGGAAGTTTCTCCCGTCGGCGCCTGTACCCATATCACCTGACCGACTTTCAGATCATTGAGATCGCTGATCTGGTTCCATGCCGCCAGTTCGGCAACACTGTGTCCCGATCGACGCGAAATCTGCGAAAGCGTATCCCCGCTTTTCACGGTATAACGAACCGTATTCCTGTCGATAGGCGCCTCATAGGACGAACTGGTAATGGTGGACCTGTCGGAAATCGGCGCCGTTCTCTGCGGACTGCTGCACGCGCACAAACCGGCACAGATAATCATCAGTAAAGGATAACCCGTCTTTTTCATTTATCGTATTCCAAATTCTGTTCGTACTGCCTGGTCAGACCGTACCTTGCCGCAGTGGCACAAAATGACAATCGTCCACCACCATGCACTCCCATTTGTTTTTCGCCACACGCCTGACCAGCTGCAAGGTTTGCTGTTCTCCGCCGACCGGTGCAATCAGCCTGCCTCCGACAGCCAGCTGATCGAACAACGCATCCGGTATTTCCAGTCCTGCAGCGGCGATAATGATACCGTCAAAAGGCGCCACCTGTGGCAACCCCAGCATACCGTCACCATAATGCAAACGCAAATTGCCGATTCGCAGCGACCGGAGATTGTGTCGCGCCAGCTCATGCAAACTTTTTATCCGCTCGACAGAATAAACCTCTTTCGCTATTTTAGCGAGAATCGCCGCCTGATAACCGCATCCCGTGCCGATTTCGAGAATCTTTTGCATCAGCCGCGCTTCCTGCCCCATCCGCAATGCTTCCATCATCTTGGCAACGGTAGAAGGTTTCGAAATCGTCTGGTGTGCGCCGATCGGCAACGCAACATCCGCATAGGCCTGTCCTGACAACCCAGGATCGACGAAAAGATGCCTGGGAACCTGCCCCATCGCCGACAGAACGACCTTGTCACGAATCCCGGCCAATGCCAGTCTTTCCACCATTGACTGCAAGGATCGCGACAACGGCAATTCATGACGCGCCATTTTTGGCGTCACAACCTGCGCTGTACCGCCTGTCAGTGTGCTGGTGGGCCATCCTGCATCTGAGCGCATCGGTTTTTCAAACGAAGACCGTCCCATCACACTGGACAATGGCAAAGGGAACGATTTCGTTTTCTTGTTCATGCCAGTATTTTTTTCAGGTCATCAAGCACGGATAAATGCGTCCAGTCGAGTTGCAGCGGTGTCACCGACACATGCCCATTCCGGATTGCATGGAAATCGGTACCTTCACCTGCATCCCTCACCGGCCCCGAAGGCCCGATCCAGAATATCTCGCGACCGAACGGATCCTTTTCACGAATAACCGCTTCCGACTCGTGGCGTCGTCCGAGACGGGTTGCACGCAACGTTTTCAGCTCGGCATAAGGCTTGTTCGGGATATTGACGTTGAGCAAGAAAGGTTTGGGCAATCTGTCGAAAACCCGCAAAATCACATCACGTGCGACAAGTGCGGCACTTTCCAGCTCTGCCCAACCCTTGTTGACTTGCGAAAAGGCAATGGATGGGATATCGAACAGATAACCTTCCATAGCGGCAGCTACCGTTCCGGAATAAATCGTATCCTCGCCCATGTTCTGGCCATGGTTGATGCCGGTGACTACCAGATCAGGACGCCATGGCAAGACACCGGTCACCGCAATATGTACGCAATCGGATGGTGTACCGGTCGTATAGGTGAAACCATTGCTGCCCTGATAGACGGAAATGGGACGCTCAAGCGTCAGCGAACTCGACGCACCGGAACGATTGCTGTCCGGTGCAACGACAGCGACTTCCGCAATCGGTTCCAGCGCACGTGCCAGCGCACTGATTCCCGGTGCCAGATATCCGTCATCATTACTGATCAATATTCGCATCAGACCCAACCACTTATCACGGCACCGGATCGGCAACCCTGTCCCGCTACGGACAGCACATATTCCTGTCCGGTGCTTTACAACAGAATTTCATTCTTTGGGCGGTGTCAGCAACGCCAAAACTGCTTCCAGTTCGGAACGGATCGCATCCACATCCACCGGAGAAGACACCGTAACCACCCTTTCGACCGGCATTTCCTCGACCACCACATTCCGGGAACCGCGTTCATTGAGCTTGTTTCTCGCGCCGCTGATCGTGAATCCCTGTTCATACAGCAGTTCCCTGATTCTTCTGATCAGCAACACTTCATGATGCTGGTAATAACGACGGTTACCCCGACGCTTGACCGGTTTCAACTGCGCGAATTCCTGTTCCCAGTATCGCAATACATGCGGCTTCACACCGCATAATTCACTGACCTCGCCGATCGTGAAATATCGTTTGGCCGGTATGGGCGGTAAAACGACTGACTCAGATTTTTGGATCCGTTCGTTCATGGAAATAGCACGCTACTCGTCAAATTATTCCGCAGATTCAACCATCGATTTCAATTTCTGACTGGCATGAAACGTCACGACCCGTCTGGCCGTAATCGGAATTTCCTC
Source organism: Oxalobacter paeniformigenes (assembly GCF_027158465.1). Taxonomy (NCBI): domain Bacteria; kingdom Pseudomonadati; phylum Pseudomonadota; class Betaproteobacteria; order Burkholderiales; family Oxalobacteraceae; genus Oxalobacter; species Oxalobacter paeniformigenes. The sequence continues at coordinate 76,952 of NZ_JAMKYL010000004.1, read as the reverse complement.
GCCGGTTCTGGGATTTCTGCCGGGACGCTGTGGTTTGTCGCGCAACTGGAAATTGCCGAAGCCTGACAGCTTGACCATTTCCCCCCGTTCCAGCGCGGAACAGATTTCCTCGAAAAAGGTCTCGACCATTTCCTTGGCCTCACGCTTGTTCAGTCCGACCTGTTCATACAGCAACTCTGTCAGTTCTGCCTTGGTCAGCGTCGATGTACTCTTGTCGGAACTCGACGCTGCGACTTTTTTCAAAGAAGCGGATTCCGTCTTTTCAGTCAATTGCGAATCGGTGGATCGTTTCATTCTTGCTATAAAAATACCAGACATCTATTCGGAAACTCAGGCACGCAAACGCGCTCCCAAGTCTTTTTCGGCTGCCGCTACAAACGCTCCGATAGCGGCATCCACGGCTTCATCCTGCAAGGTTTTATTGGCATCTTGCAAGGTAAAGCGGAATGCCAGGCTCTTTTCATTGGCACCCAACCCCTTGCCACGATAATCATCAAACAAAACAACAGCTTGCATGATACCACAGAGGGGGTTATTATCTTTTTCCCTGTAAAATCTGTCAATGATTTCCTGAACGGGCATTGATGAATCGACCACCAGCGCAATATCTCTCGTCACCGGCTGAAAACGTGCGATTTCCGTATATGCCGGCACACCGACAGCCTGCAATGCACTCACATCCACTTCAAAGAGAACCGGTGCATGCGGCAAATCATATTTGTGCTGCCAGGATGGATGCAATTCCCCAATGATACCGATTTCCTTGCCACCACATTCCACTTTCGCGCAGCGTCCCGGATGCAGCGCCGGGTGAGTCGCCTTGGAAAAACGCAGCTGTACCGGCGAGAACATGGCTTCCAGATCGGCCTTCACGTCGAAAAAATCGACCTGCCGGTCAGGCAACCCCCACTGCTCTTCATCGGCCAGTCCATAAGCGATGGCTGCCAGCCGTTTTGGCTGTTCATATCCTGCGACCGTCAATGGACCGTCTTGCACTTCCGCATTTCTCATGAAAACCGCACCGATTTCAAACAGGCGTACTCTTGAAAACTTGCGATTCAGATTATAACGGACATTTGCAACCAGATTGCCGATCATATTGGAACGCATGACGCTCATCTGGCTTGCGATCGGATTAAGCAGTCGGATCGGATCGGAATTGTTCGCAAAATCCTTTTCCCATACTTCGTCAACAAAGCTGTAATTGATGACCTCCTGATAATCCAGATCGGCCATCTGTTGCCTGATCGAAAACAGTGAACGGACATTTTCCGGCCGGATACGCATGACATTGGACGCAACCGGCGGTAATGCCGGGATACGCTCGAAACCGTACACCCGCGCGATTTCCTCGATCAGATCTTCCTCGATTTCGATATCGAAACGATACGATGGCGGCGTGACCGTAAAGGTTTCACCATCCTGAACGAATTTCAGATCAAGGCGTTTGAAAATATCCGCGATCAAATCGGTCGTCAATGCAATACCGATCACTTTTTCCGCTCTTTCCTTGCGCAGGACGACCGGCTTGCGAACCGGGAGATTGACCACCTTGTCAACGACAGGGCCGACAACCGTCTTGCCTTCTACCTTGCAAATGTCGAGAACCAGTTCCGTAATACGTTCGATCGTGGCGGTCGTCAGTTCATAATCGACACCCCTTTCGAAACGGTGTGCCGCATCCGTCGTAAAGTTGTACCTGCGAGCGCGGCCACGGATAGCGTCAGGCCACCAGAATGCGGCTTCGATGAAAATATTGGTGGTATCCAGTGAAATGGATGTCCGTTCGCCACCCATCACGCCGCCCATCGATTCCGGTCCGTTGTCATCTGCAATCACACCGACCCATTCATCTACTTCAGCTGTCATGCCATTGAGCAGATTGACCTGTTCACCCTTTTGGCCCCAGCGGATATTCAAGGCACCTGAAATTTTGTCCAAATCATAAATATGGTTCGGCTGACCGCATTCCAGCATCACATAATTGGAAATGTCGACCAACACGGATACGGAACGCTGCCCGCTTCTTTCAAGACGCTGTTTCATCCATTCCGGCGTTTCGGCACGTGCATTGATATTACGGATGACACGTCCGGTAAAACGACCGCACAGATCAGGAGCAAGAACATTGACTTCCTGACGGACATCGGACGTCACGACGGCCGGCGAAGCCTTTTCATAGGTCAGCGGAGCACCTGTCAATGCAGATACTTCCCGGGCGACGCCAAGCAATGAAAGGCAATCCGCCTTGTTCGGCGTGAGTTTAATATCGAAAACCGAATCTTCCAGCTCCATGTAATCACGCAAACTGGTACCGACCGGAGCATCCTCGGGCAACTCCATAATACCGGAATGGTCGTCAGACAACTGCAATTCGCGCAGGGAACACAACATGCCGTTCGATTCCACGCCGCGCAGCTTGCCCTTCTTGATGGAAAACGGTTTGCCATCTTCGCCAGGAGGCAGCACGGCGCCGACCAGTGCACAACCGGTTTTCATACCGGCATGAACATTCGGCGCACCGCACACGATATTCAGAATCGTTCCGGTACCGGCATCCACCTGGCAAACACTCAGACGGTCTGCATTGGGATGCTTGGCCACTTCAAGCACTTTTGCGACGACGACTTTTGAAAAAGGTTTGGCGACAGGCATCACCTCTTCCACTTCCAGTCCCGACATTGTCATCAGGTGCGCCAGTTCATCCGTTGTCATCTCCGGATTCACCATGGTCCGAAGCCAGTTTTCAGAAAATTGCATGATCAGCCCAAGAAAAAATACGGTAACAGTTAAAAACGCTTAATTGAATTGCTTCAGAAAACGCAAGTCGCCTTCATAAAACAGCCTCAGATCATTGATGCCGTAACGCAGCATGGTCAGTCTTTCCAGACCGGAACCGAAAGCGAATCCGATATACTGTTCGGAATCAATTCCCATGTTCTTCAGCACATTCGGATGTACCTGGCCTGCGCCCGACACTTCCAGCCATTTGCCCTTCAGCGGACCGGAACCGAAAGCAATGTCGATTTCGGCAGATGGTTCGGTAAACGGAAAATATGATGGACGGAAACGAACCTGCAAATTGTCCGTTTCGAAGAAAGCCTGCACGAAATTCAGATAAACCCCCTTGAGATCGGCAAAGCTGATATCACGATCGATCCACAAGCCTTCTACCTGATGGAACATTGGGGAATGCGTGGCATCGCTGTCCACACGATAGGTTCTTCCGGGTGCAATTACCTTGACCGGCAATTCGTGCGAACGTGCATAACGAACCTGCATGGGGCTTGTATGAGTGCGCAACAGCAATGGCTTGCCCTGGGTATCCTTGCCTTCGATATAGAACGTATCCTGCATGGAACGTGCCGGATGGTTTTCCGGGCTGTTCAAAGCCGTGAAATTGGTCCAGTCCGTTTCGATTTCAGGGCCATCCGCAACATCAAAGCCGATGGAACCGAAAATACGTTCGATCCGTTCCCAGGTTCGCATGACCGGATGAATACCTCCCTTGCCTCTGCCGCGCCCCGGCAAGGTCACGTCGATCGCTTCGGCATTGAGCTTCGCCTGCAATTTCTCATTGGCCAGTTCCTGACGTCTTTCATTGAGCGCAGCTTCGATTTTGCTTTTGGCTGCATTGATGACCGCACCGCGCGCCTTGCGCTCTTCCGGCGCCATCTTGCCGAGCATTTTCATTTCTGCCGTAATCAACCCGGTCTTGCCGAGATATTTTGCCTTGGCGTTTTCAAGCGATACCGGATCGGAAACATTCCGGAAATCCTGCTGTGCCAGAGAAATCAACTGTTCTAACGAATCCATGCCATGTCTTCCTGTCGGACAACGGAAAAATAAAAAGCGGGGCAAGTCAATGTCTTGCCCCGCTCCGTTCTATGCATCCTGCAAGCAGGTCAAGCGGCGATAGCTGCCTTGACCCGATCGACGATTGCAGCGAAAGCAGGTTTGTCTGCAACTGCCATATCGGCCAGTACCTTGCGATCCAGTTCGATCGCTGCTTTCTTCAGACCATTCATAAAGACGCTGTAAGACATTCCCAGTTCACGGGTTGCAGCGTTGATACGGGTGATCCACAGTGCACGGAATACCCGTTTTTTGTTACGACGATCACGATAGGCATACTGACCTGCCTTCATGACGGCTTCTTTTGCGACACGATATACCGAGCTGCGACGACCACGATAGCCTTTGGCTTCGGCAAGCAGTTTTTTATGACGGGCCCGTGCCGTGACCCCACGTTTTACTCTGGACATATTCTTTCCTTGTTTTTCGTGTTAACGGATCAGGCGCTTGGCATCATGCGCAATACGGACGCGACATCGCTCGCATTGACATTGGTCATTCCACGCAACTGGCGTTTGACTTTGGTGGTTTTCTTGGTCAGGATGTGGCGTTTGTAAGCCTGGCCGCACTTGACGGTTCCACCCGGACGAACGCGAAAACGTTTTTTCGCGCTGCTTTTGGTTTTCATTTTTGGCATATCAATTCCTGTCCTCCCGGACAGCTCCATTTTTATATGATCGCAGGTGGCAACACACCTGTTGCACTTGCATGCCTGCTCACACTTGTTTTACAGCGAAACCGCTGTCTCCATTCCGCCGCCTGCCGGCGACGGAAACAGATCCTATTTCTTTTTACGGGGTGCCAGCACCATCACCATCTGGCGACCTTCCATTTTCGGAAACTGCTCGACCTGGCCATAAGGCTCCAGATCCTGTTTCAGTCGCTCCAGCATTCTGAAACCGATATCCTGATGCGCCATTTCACGTCCACGAAAACGCAACGTGATCTTGCACTTGTCGCCGTCTTCCAGAAACTTGACCAGATTGCGCAGCTTGATATTGTAGTCCCCTTCATCCGTACCCGGACGGAACTTGATTTCCTTGACGGAAATCACCTTCTGCTTCAACTTGGCTTCATGCGCCTTCTTCTGTTCGGCATACTTGAACTTGCCGTAATCCATAAGACGGCACACAGGAGGACGGGCATTCGGTGCGATCTCCACCAGATCTACATCGGCTTCTTCAGCCAGCCGGAACGCTTCCTGAAGGTTTACGATACCCACTTGCTCATTGTCCACGCCCAGCAGGCGGACTTCCTGAGCCGTAATTTCGCCGTTGATGCGATGAGACTTGTCAGTAGCTATGTTGACTCCCCGCTTGTCAAATCAAAAAAAGCTGTTCCCGTCCAAATCACTGTTTGGCCCTGATTTCATTATCCATGCGCGCCATCAGCTCATCGACCTTCATCACACCCAGATCAACACCACCACGCGCCCGAACAGCAACCGTATTCCCGTTCTTTTCCTTATCGCCGACAACCAGCAAATAAGGCACCTTGTTTACGGAATGATCGCGTATTTTATAGGTAATTTTTTCGTTTCGCAAATCAGCCTCGACCCGGAAACCTGCTTTTTTCATTGTTTCAACAACACTTTTCGCATATTCCGACTGGCCATCCGAAATATTCAGAACAACCGCATGAACCGGAGCCAACCACAACGGCATCGCACCTGCGTGGTTTTCGATCAGAATCCCGATAAACCGTTCCAGCGATCCCAGAATCGCACGGTGGATCATGACCGGTATCTTGCGGGTGTTGTCTTCAGCGACATATTCGGCACCCAGTCGCATCGGCATCGAGAAATCGACCTGAATCGTACCGCACTGCCACATACGGCCGATGGCATCCCGCAAGGTATATTCGATCTTCGGCCCGTAGAACGCACCATCCCCCGGAGACAGTTCATAGTCGCAACCCGAACGTTTGAGGGACTCGATCAGTGCGTTTTCCGCCTTGTCCCATGCCTCGTCGGAACCGACCCGTTTTTCAGGACGTGTCGCCACCTTGTAGATAATGTCGGTAAAACCGAAATCGCGATAAACCTTCTTGAGCAAATCGGTAAAGGCCACACATTCATCCAGAATCTGGTCTTCCGTACAGAAAATATGACCATCGTCCTGAGTAAAACCGCGAACACGCATCATGCCGTGCAGCGAACCGGATGGCTCGTTACGATGGCACTGACCGAATTCACCGTAGCGCAACGGCAATTCACGATAGGAATGCAGGCTTGAACGGTAAATCTGGACATGTCCAGGACAATTCATCGGCTTGATGGCATACACACGGTTTTCGGATTCCGTGGTGAACATGTTTTCCTTGTAGTTGTCCCAGTGGCCGGATTTTTCCCACAGCGAGCGATCCAGAATCTGCGGCCCCTTGACTTCCTGATAGCCGTTATCCTGATAAACCTTTCGCATATACTGTTCTACCTGTTGCCAGATCGTCCAGCCTTTGGCATGCCAGAAAATCAGCCCCGGCGCCTCATCCTGGAAATGGAACAAATCCAGCGCTCGCCCCAGACGGCGATGGTCGCGTTTTTCAGCCTCTTCCAGCATATGCAGATAGGCATCCTGATCTTCCTTTTTGGCCCATGCCGTACCATAGATACGCTGCAGCATTTCGTTTTTGGAGTCACCCCTCCAATATGCGCCAGCGACACGCATCAGTTTGAAAACCTTCAGTTTGCCATTGGATGGCACGTGCGGACCACGACACAAATCCGTGAATGCACCACTGGTATAAAGAGAAACATCTTCGTTTTGCGGAATGGACTCGATAATTTCCGCCTTGTAATCTTCCCCGATGGACTTGAAATAGGCAACAGCTTCGTCACGTGGCAATACTTTACGAACGACCGGTTCGTTTTTGCGAGCGAGTTCGGTCATTTTCTTTTCAATCGCCTGCAAGTCTTCAGGCGTAAAAGGCCGCTTGTACGCAAAATCGTAATAGAAACCGTTTTCGATTACCGGCCCGATCGTTACTTGCGCATCCGGATACAGCTGCTTGACAGCATAGGCCAGCAAGTGCGCGGTCGAATGCCGCATGATATCCACCCCATCCGCATCCCGATCGGTCACGATCGCCAGATCGACGTCCTTGTCGATCATGTAGGATGTATCGACCAGCTTGTCGTTTACCCTGCCTGCCACAGCGGCCTTGGCCAATCCGCTGCCAATGGAAGCCGCTACCTGTGCAACCGTCACCGGCTCGCTGAATTCCCGTTTCGAGCCATCGGGAAGCCGAACTGAAATCATCTTGATCTCCAAATCCAACACAAAAAGACGGCACAAGACCGTCATGAACCATCCGCAACACAAAAAACAAACGCGGCACCGCCGCGCTCGCCGATCACCCGCAACCGGCATCCATACAGACAAACCCGCTTTTCCGGATCGGCATCACAAAGTACCAACTTTAGCACAGAAACCGCACACCCGAAACGAAAAAACGGCAACACGCGACTCCTGGCACGGCACACCGCCTACCGACGATTAACGATTCCAGTAACACACCTTGCCACAAATACACCTGAAAAAATCAAGGAATCAACTCGCGGCCAAAACCATGCCAAAAAAAATGCCGTGCTATCGAGCACGGCATTTTCGGAAATCTGGTAGGCACGATTGGACTCGAACCAACGACCCCTACCATGTCAAGGTAGTGCTCTAACCAGCTGAGCTACGCGCCTAAAAATGTCATTATAGCCGCAAATTTATTCGCAACACAATACCCTTCAGTAATCGTTGCCAGCAAACAACAGTTTTTCTCCATACCACGTTTTTTCGGCTCATCAGACAAATGCTTTTCGGGTCTTTTTACCTTCATTTTGCCTATTGCCGTGTTTTACGGTTTTCTTCCGTACAACCATAACTGTTTGGCCGATTCAAGCGGCAATCCCTGTTTTTTCGACAGGTTTTCCCGTTATAACGCCGCGTCATGCCAAATCCGGTTTATAGTGTCAAATGATTGTTGTAAAACTTTTCCCGCATTCACAGCGACAACTTTTTATCCTGCCGTTTGCCATGAATACAACCAGCCTTGTCCATACCGCCGTATTTCAGAAACTCGTCCGACATGCAGAAGATGCCCGCACATGGTCGCTGAAAGCACTTTTTGCCGATCATCCGGACCGTTTTCCCGCCATGACCCTGACAGCCGGCGGACTGTTTCTCGATTTCTCGAAAAATTTTCTGACGGACGAAACGATGGGGTTGCTTATCGAACTCTCGCGGCAATGTCATCTGGAAGAAAAGCGTGAAGCATTGTTTGCCGGCGATGAAATCAATACGTCGGAACATCGTGCCGTATTGCATACGGCATTGCGTGCGCCACGCAGCGAAACGGTCATGTTCAATGGCAAAAACATCATTGCGGATATTCAGTCGGTACTGGAAAAGATGCGCCTGTTTACCGAAAAAGTTCATGCAGGGGAATGGAAAGGCTATTCAGGCAAGCCCGTCACCGATATCGTCAATATCGGCATCGGCGGCTCCGATCTGGGACCACGCATGGTTTGTCAGGCACTGCGCCCTTTCCATGTCAAGGGCATCAACGTCCATTTCGTCGCCAATGTGGATGGCCACGATCTGGATGCCATCCTGCAAAAAGTCAACGCGGAAACGACCCTGTTCATTATTGCATCCAAAACGTTCACGACACTGGAAACCATGCTCAACGCCCATGCGGCGCGCAGCTGGTTTCTCAATTACGGCACCGTCCGCGACCTGTACCGGCATTTCATCGCCATTTCCACCAATACGGAAGCTGTCGCACGATTCGGCATCCCTGCCGAAAACCTGTTCCCTTTCTGGGACTGGGTCGGCGGACGCTATTCCGTCTGGTCTGCCATCGGCCTGCCTGTCATGCTGGCCATCGGCTACAATCATTTCACGGAATTTCTGGCAGGCGCACACGCCATGGACGTTCATTTCCGGTACGCGCCGCTGGCATCGAACATGCCAGTGATTCTCGGACTGATCGCCATCTGGAACCGGAACTTCCTGGGTTTTTCTTCCGTTTCCATCGCCCCCTACCTGCAGGATTTGTTCAGTTTTCCGAATTATCTGCAACAGCTCGAAATGGAAAGCAACGGCAAGCAAACCCAAAAAAACGGCAAACCCGTAGAATATGACAGTTGCCCTGTCATCTGGGGAAATATCGGCACCAACGGGCAACATGCCTATTTCCAGTTGCTGCATCAGGGAACCGATATCATTCCCGTCGACTTCATCACTGCCCTGACACCGCATCATACCCTGCCAAAACATCACGCTGCCCTGCTGGCAAACTGTTTCGCACAATCCGAAGCACTGATGCGCGGAAAAACAGCCGAACAGGTCAGAAACGAACTTTCAGCCCAGCATATGGATGCGGAAGAAATGGCCATCCAGATTCCGCAACGCACTTTCCCCGGAAACCGCCCGAGCAATACCATTCTCATGAACGTCTTGCGTCCAGAAACGCTGGGAGCGCTGATTGCTCTGTACGAACACAAAACGTTCGTCGAAGGCGTTATCTGGAACATCAACAGTTTCGACCAGTGGGGTGTCGAACTGGGCAAGATTCTGGCAAAAACGATCCAGAACGAACTGGAAGGCCAGCCTGAGCAAATGCACGACAGTTCGACTGCAGGACTGATCGCACTGGCAAAAGCCGCCATGAAATAAGTCGCGACGGTACCGGTTTCATCAGATGTACCGGCACGCGTACACTGTGCATCAGAACAGGACGGACTGAATCCGATACCGGAACCGTGTCATTTTCGCCTTTTGTGACAGCGGGATTGCCATATCTCGAAAACCCGCTCCCGCCATCCTCATAATATGATTTAATATCGATTGTCCCTTTCCCGTTCAACCCATTGCATGAGGACATTTATGAGCCAGCTGGACCAACTGAAACAATATACGACTGTCGTCGCCGACACGGGAGATTTCCAATCGATCCAACGTTATTCGCCGCAGGATTCGACGACCAATCCGTCACTGATACTGCGTGCCGTCCAGAAAGATACTTATCATGCACTGCTCGAAAAAACCGTCCGGGACAACCGCGACAAATCCACAGAAGCAATCATGGATCGCCTGCTGGTCGCATTCGGTGTCGAAATTCTGAAAATCGTTCCAGGACGCGTTTCGACAGAAGCGGACGCACGCCTGTCATTCGATACGGAAGGCAGTATCCGTAAAGGGCGTGAGCTCATCGCACTGTACAACAGCGCAGGTATTCCCACCGAACGTGTTCTCATCAAGATCGCCTCAACATGGGAAGGTATACGGGCGGCCGAAGTCCTGCAAAAAGAAGGCATCCGTTGCAATATGACCCTCATGTTTTCGCTTCCGCAGGCCGTGGCTTGCGCCGAAGCGAATGTCCAGCTGATTTCACCGTTCGTCGGACGTATCTATGACTGGTACAAAAAACAGACGGGCAACGAATATACCGGCGCTGAAGACCCCGGTGTACAATCCGTCAAACGGATTTACAATTACTACCGCAAGTTCGGATATGCCACGGAAGTCATGGGTGCCAGCTTCCGCAATACATCGCAAATCATCGAACTGGCCGGTTGCGACCTCTTGACGATCAGTCCAGAATTGTTGCAGAAACTTTCCGACTCGGATACTCCTGTCAAACGGAAACTGTCTCCTGAACAGGCGTCCATGGATCCTGTCGAAAAAGTATCCTACAATGAAAAAACCTTCCGACTCTCCGTCAACAACGATGCCATGGCAACCGAAAAACTCTCGGAAGGTATCCGGCTTTTCTGTGCCGATACCGTCAAACTGGAGAAAATGATCGACGAACTTCGCTGATACTTTACATATATCGTTTTTTCACAAATGGTGTTTTCCCTTCAGGGGAAAACACCATTTGTGGTTTTGGAACCCGTCTTAATAGGACGCGTTCTCATTTGGGTTACACAAGACAATTTTATTTCGCTGACAACCATGCCATCTTTCCCACAGAACGAAAGCCGGACGACACCAGACCTGCCCATCGAAGGACTGAGCGAAAAAACCGCCCAGGAAAAACATCTTCGCGAAGGACCGAATGAGCTGTCATCATCCAAACCCCACTCGATCCTGTCCATCGCATGGGATGTCGTCTCGGAACCCATGTTCCTGCTTCTGTTGTCCTGCGGCATCATTTATCTGATTATCGGCAGTCTGGAAGATGCGCTGATTCTGCTCGGATCGGTCTGCATCATCGTCACCATGAGTTTTTTGCAGGAGCGCAAAAGCGAACGGACACTGGAAGCCCTGCGCGATTTGAGCAGCCCTCGTGCCTTGGTATTGCGTGACGGTATGCAAAAACGGATCGCCGGACGGGATGTTGTCACAGATGATATCGTCTTTTTGTCGGAGGGCGACCGTGTTCCGGCAGATGCGTTCTTGCTGGAAACGCAAAGCCTTTCGGTTGATGAATCGCTGTTGACCGGTGAATCAGTCCCTGTCAGGAAACAGATCATCGCTCCGGATACCCCTTTGCCTGCCGTCAAACCGGGTGGCGACGATCTGCCCTATCTGTTTTCCGGTACGCTCGTCGTTCAGGGAACCGGTATCGCCAGAGTCACCGCCATCGGCGAAAACACCGAACTGGGAAAAATCGGCAAGGCGATTTCCACACAAAAAACGGAAACCAGCCGCGTACAGGCCGAAACACGACAGGCCGTCCGTGTCGTCGCCACCGCCAGCACCGCACTGGTCATCTTGCTAGTAGTCTGGTACGGCATGACACGACATGACTGGCTGCACGGCATTCTTGCCGGTCTTACCCTCGCCATGAGCATCATGCCAGCGGAATTTCCGCTGGTTCTCGCGATTTTTCTCGGTCTTGGCGCATGGCGCATGGCAAAAAAAAGAGTGCTGACCCGCCAGATACCGGCGATCGAAATGCTGGGTGCCGCCACGGTATTGTGCGTGGACAAGACCGGTACGCTTACGCAAAACCGTATGGTGCTTTCCCACATCATGGTAGATGGGCAAACCTATATTTTCGAAGATGCCGCGTCGCTGGAACATGACAATTTTCCCGAACACTTCCATGAAACGCTGGAATTCGCGATGCTCTCAAGCCAGCGCGATCCATTCGATCCGATGGAAAGCGCCATCCAGCAAACAGGACGACAGGTTCTGGCCGGAACGGAACATATCCACGACAGCTGGAGTCTGGTCGAGGAATATCCCCTTTCTCGTGAATTGCTCGCTATCTCCCGTGTCTGGCGTTCTCCCGATCTGAGCCAGTATGTCATCGCCGCCAAGGGTGCACCGGAAGCCATCATCGACCTTTGCCACCTCGATGCAGGAACAACAGCTGTCATTTCGGCACAGGTCGATTCACTCGCACGTCAAGGCTTGCGTGTACTGGCTGTGGCACGTGCCGCATTCCGGCAAGGCGAACTGCCGTCGCAACAGCATGATTTTCATTTCGAATTCCTGGGTATCATCGGCTTGTCCGATCCGCTTCGTCCTGCCGTTCCGAATGCCGTCAGAGAATGTCTTGCCGCCGGTATACGAGTCATGATGATTACGGGTGACTACCCGGCTACCGCCCGGAAAATCGCCGAGGAGGCAGGTCTGGACGCCAGCGGCAAGGTTCTTGCCGGACATGAAATGGAAACGCTGCCACCTGGCGAACTGCGTGAACGCGTCAAAAATGGCAATATTTTCTGTCGCGCTACGCCGGAACAAAAACTGCAACTGGTCAACGCGCTGAAAGAAAACGGCGAAATCGTCGCCATGACCGGTGATGGCGTCAATGATGCTCCGGCACTGAAATCGGCCCATATCGGTATCGCCATGGGAGAACGCGGAACCGATGTCGCACGCGAATCAGCTGCACTGGTTCTGCTAAACGACGATTTTTCCTCTATCGTCTGTGCCGTCAGACTCGGTCGCCGCATCTTCGACAACATCCGGAAGGCCGTTGTCTTTATCGTGGCGGCTCATATCCCCATCGCCGGATTGTCGTTGATTCCGGTCATGCTGGGCTGGCCATTGATGCTCCTGCCCATCCATATCGTCTTTTTCGAGCTGATGGTCGATCCGATCTGCTCTGTCGCATTTGAAAATGAACCGGAAGAAAAAGACGTCATGACAAGGCCACCGCGTCCGACAAATGCACGCATCTTCGACAAATCGATCCTGTGGCTGGGCGTCAAACAAGGTATCGCCCTGCTGGCATGGGTCGTCCTGGTTTACTGGGCCGCCCACCTGTACGGTTTCGACACGGAACAGGCCAGAACATTGACCTTCACCGCCATGATCGCAGGCGACATCTGGCTGATTCTGGTCAACCGATCCTGGAGTCGTTCATTCATCGCATCGCTTGGACAAAAAAACAGCATCCTCTGGTCGGTGCTGGCTGTCACGGTCGCTGTCCTGCTGGCGGGTATTTTCATTCCGCCAATACAGGCGTTGTTCCATTTTGGGGCAGTCGGACTGGTCGATACTCTGATCGCGATCGGTGCAACCGCCTGTTTCACCGGTCTGATCTCATGCCTCCGTTTTTTCAGAAGAGCATTCTGAACCGGAATTTCATTTTTTCAGGTGTACGCTAGTTCGCATCAGTTCGAACACGGCATCGTTCACTTTCCGGGCATTTTCGATCAGGTCGAAACTGTCCGGCATGAACAGCCAGTCTGCCAGCAATCCACGGAACATGAACCCCAGCAAATTGCACGCCAGCTCGATATCGAGATCAGCTGGCAATTGCGCCTTTTTCTGTGCATTGACCAGAATCGTCCGGATAATGTTTCTCGAATAGGTATGCCATTCCTTTTGCTGGATGACGATCTGGTCCGTCTCACGCGTGAATTCACACTTATGGAACAGGATATTCAACACCTTCCGGTAATGCGGGTTGTTGATGACTTCCAGCATGATGGTTTCATGTGTCCTGCTCAGCTGGGCGATAGGATCGTTCACACCCTTTTCGACGATCCCCTCGATCAGCGCATCCATCGGAACCCGTATCCGCAAGCACATGGCCTGAAACAGGTCTTCCTTGTTCTTGAAATGCCAGTAGATCGCGCCACGGGTCACACCCGCAGCTTCCGCAATCTCGTTTAGGGTCGTATTGGAATATCCGGACTCATTGAATACATCTTCTGCCGCATCCAGAATACGATCACGGGTTTCCAGCGTCTTTTTCCTGCCGGCGCGTTCCATAAGACTCCTGATTTACAATATGTAACAAATTATAAAGCTTATTGCGAGAAAAGCATTTCTGACCGATAATGCGCAGAATCGTTTAAATACATTCATGATTGTATGTTATTTTTCCGTCTCCGTCATGTGAGGCGATGCATTTTATTTGTTTACACACAAGCATTTCCAGATCCCTGTTCCGACGGGAAATGGATTCATTTTCTTTTGAAGACCCATGAAACCTTTTTCCATTTTCAGAAATGCAAGTACCGTTTTCATCGCCGCCACATTGCTGGTTGCCTGCGGTGAAAAAGAAGCACCACCTGCTCCGTTGCCTGAAGCGGCTTTTGTTACGATCACCCCTGAAAAAATGGCGATCGAAAATGAATTGCCCGGAAGAATCGAGTCTTTCCGTACAGCCGAAGTTCGTGCACGGGTACCCGGCATCATTCTCAAACGCGCATTTGAAGAAGGTTCCTATGTCAAACAGGGACAACTTCTGTTCCAGATCGACCCACGCGACTATCAGGCCGCCGTACAAAGCGCCAAGGCTACGCTGGCACGTGCAAAAGCCAACCTGGTCCAGGCCGATCTGAAACTGAAACGTTACACACCGCTGGTCAAGATCAATGCCGTCAGCAAACAGGAATATGATGACGCCGTCGCCGCACAGAAACAGGCGGCTGCCGATGTGGATGCAGCAAAGGCCGAACTGGTCAGAGCCAACCTGAATCTGGAATATGCCCGTGTGACCGCCCCGATTTCAGGCAGAATCGGTCGCCAGATGGTGACGGAAGGCGCTCTGGTCGGCCAGAACGAAGCAACGCTGCTGGCTACCATCCAGCAGATCGATCCAATTTATCTGAACCTGACGCAGTCCAGCGCAGAACTGCTCAGACTGCGCCAGATGATGAATGCCGGTACACTCAAGGATACCGACAAGTCCGGGCTGAAAGTCACCATGGTTATGGAAGACGGTACGATCTTCGACCATACCGGCAAATTGCTCTTTTCAGATATCACCGTCGATCCGACTACCGGTGAACTGACTATCCGTGCCCTGTTCCCCAATCCTCAGAACATGGTACTTCCCGGCATGTATGTCCGTGCACGGATGGAACAGGCGATCAACGAAAACGCCATCACAGTTCCCCAACAGGCAGTCATCCGCGCCAATGACGGTTCCTCCGTCATGGTGCTCAACAATGAAGACAAGGTGGAAGTCCGCAAGGTCAAGACCGGAGCGGCCGTCGGCGCTTCATGGGAAGTGCTGGAAGGTTTGAAACCGGGTGATCGTGTCGTCGTCGAAGGCCTGCAAAAAATCAAGGCCGGCGCACCGGTACGCGCCGTTCCATGGGAAGATCCGCTCAAGCCCAAAGCGGAACCGGTACAACAACCGCAAGCCGCCATCCAGAACGGCAGCGATACGGCGACATCCGGCAACAATGCAGAACAACAGGCTGCGCAACCCGCAACACAACAGACACCGGCTGTACCCCAGCAAAACGGGCAACCTGCGACATCTGCCGATACGCCCAAGGCTGAATAGGCAAAAAGAGGGAATTTCCTATGGCAAGATTTTTTATCGACCGCCCTATTTTTGCGTGGGTTATCGCAATTTTCATTACGCTGGGTGGCATATTGTCCATCCTGAATCTGCCGATTTCGCAATATCCGGATGTAGCTCCGCCGCAGGTCACCGTCTCTGTAACCTATCCGGGCGCTACAGCCAAAACCGTGGAAGACAGTGTCATCCAGATCATCGAACTGGAAATGAACGGTGCAACCGGTCTTCAGTATTTTGAATCGGAAAGTGCGACCGGTACCGGTAAAATCACCCTGTCCTTTACTCCGGAAACCGACGTCGAACTGGCAGCCGTCGATGTGCTGAACCGACTCAAACGTGTTGAATCCCGACTGCCGGACGCCGTCATGCAGCAAGGGGTCACCATCAATAAATCACGCAGCAACTTCATGGCGATCATCAATCTGTATTCGACAGACGGACGCATGACGCCTATTGATCTCGGTGACTACATTTACCGTAACGTCCTTTACGAAATCAAGCGTCTTCCTGGTGTCGGCGATGCAACCGTGTTCGGTACCGAAAAGGCCATGCGTGTCTGGATCGATCCCATCAAGCTTACCGGTCTGAATCTGACGGCAGGTGACGTCGCCAATGCCATCAAAAACCAGAACGCGGTCGTCTCCTCTGGTGCCACCGCATTCCCGCCCAACGTCGGGACGGAAACCTTCAGTGCGAACGTTGATGTTCATGGTCAGTTGCAAACTGTTGAAGAATTCGAAAACATCATTTTGCGTGCCAATACAGACGGTTCGGTTGTCCGTCTGAAAGACGTCGCACGTATCGAGCTGGGCGGCAGAACCTATGAAAAATATACCCGCCTGAACGGAAAACCGTCTTCCGGTTTCGGTATCCAGCCGACCGCAACCGCCAACACGATTGCGACCATGACCGCTGTCCGGGAAAAAATGAAGGAACTGTCCCAGTATTTCCCTGAAGGCGTGACTTACAGTATCCAGAACGATACTTCGAAATTCGTCAGTGCATCCATTCATGAAGTGGTCAAGACACTTCTCGAAGGTGTTTTCCTGGTCTTCGTCATCATGTACCTGTTTTTGCAAAACTTCCGGTACACGATCATTCCGACCATTGTGGTTCCTATCGCATTGATGGGTACCTTCATCGTCATGAAAGCACTGGGATTCTCGATCAACATGCTAACCATGTTCGGTATGGTTCTGGCGATCGGTATTCTGATTGACGACGCGATCGTCGTCGTGGAAAACGTGGAACGTATCATGACCGAGGAAGGATTGTCCCCACGTGAAGCGACATACAAGGCAATGGGACAGATTACCGGCGCTATCGTCGGGATTTCGACAGTGCTGACCGCCGTTTTCATCCCGATGGCATTTTTCAGCGGCTCGGTGGGTCGTATTTACCGGCAATTCTCCATCTCGCTTGTCGCGTCGATGATATTCTCCGCTTTTCTCGCGTTGTCACTGACACCGGCATTGTGTGCAACGATCCTCAAGCCCGTCGATCCGAATGCGCATAGCGAGAAAAAAGGATTTTTCGGCTGGTTCAACCGTCGTTTCCACAGCATGACCATGACTTATGAACGTCAGGTCTCGAAAATGTTCGGCAAAATCACTCGCTACATCGTGATTTACGGCGCGATCGTTTTGTGTACCGCTTTCATGTTCTGGAAACTGCCAACTGCCTTCCTGCCGGACGATGACCAGGGTTATCTCTACACCAACGTCCAGTTACCTGCCGGCGCGACACAGGCACGAACACTGGAAGTTCTGAAGGTGGTTGAAGACCAGTTCTCGAAGGAATCCGGCATCGACGGTATCGTGACGGTTGTCGGCCACAGTTTCTCGGGTAGTGCACAAAACGGTGGTCTGGCGTTCGTCACCCTCAAGGACTGGAGTGAACGCGATTCCGACAACTCGGCAAGTGAAATTGTCAAACGCGCTGCTGCACGTTTCTCGCAAATCCGTGATGCCATTGTCTACCCGATGAATCCTCCACCGATCCGCGAACTGGGTAACCAAACCGGTTTTGTCTTCCGTTTGCAGGATCGTGCAGACCATGGCAACAAGGCGCTGACAGCCGCACGAGACCAGCTGCTTCAGCTCGCACATGAAAGCAAGGTACTGAAAAACGTTCGTTTCGACGGTATGGAAAATGCACCGCAACTTTCATTGAAGATCGATCGTGAAAAGGCCAATGCGCTGGGAGTTTCGTTCGAAGACATCAATACCACCCTTTCGACGGCACTCGGTTCCAATTATGTCAACGACTTCGACAGTACCGGACGTCAGCAGCGTGTCATTGTCCAGCTTGAAGCAAACGAACGTATGACACCTGATGACATCAAAAATATCTATGTCCGCAACGCATCCGGCACCATGGTACCGTTTTCCGCCTTTTCATCGACGGAATGGGACAAGGCACCGATCCAGTTGATCCGTTACAACGGCTATCCTGCAATGCGTATCACCGGTATGCCTGCAGATGGGTACAGCACGGGTGATGCGATGAATGAAATGGTATCGCTCATGCAACAGCTCCCGTCCGGTTTCGGTTACGAATGGACAGGTCAGTCACTGGAAGAACAGACTTCCGGTTCACAGGCACCGATGCTTTATGCACTTTCGCTTCTGGCTGTGTTCCTCTGTCTGGCTGCACTCTATGAAAGCACCACGATTCCGGTCGCCGTCCTGCTCGTGGTACCGCTTGGCGTCATCGGCGCTCTGGCTGGCATGTTCTTGCGCGGCATGCCAAATGACGTGTACTTCAAGGTCGGTCTGATCGCAACCATCGGTCTGTCCGCGAAAAACGCCATTCTGATCGTCGAATTCGCGAAAGATCTCCAGGCTCAGGGCAAAGGGCTGATCCGCTCGACACTGGAGGCCGTACGTCTGCGTTTCCGTCCGATCATCATGACATCCATGGCTTTCATTCTGGGCGTCATTCCGCTGGCCATTGCATCCGGCGCCGGTGCTGCATCCCAGCAGGCCATCGGTACCGGTGTGCTGTTCGGCATGATCACGGCAACCGTACTGGCTGTTTACCTGGTACCGATCTTCTTTATCGTGGTACGTTCCATTTTCAGCGACAACAAACGCCAGCAGGCCATGTACGCACGGAACAATACACAAGACCGGAAAAAACCCTGGAAAGTCGCACTGGATTTCCTGACTCGCGCAAACAAGAAGGACAAAACAGATGATTAAAAAGTGTACGCTGGCCCTGCTTGCCGCCGGTATTCTCTCCAGTTGCAGTATGGCACCCACTTATGTCCGTCCGGATGCGCCAGTCGAGGAACAGTTCCCCGTAAAATCCGATGCTTCCGCACAGACACCTGCATCAAAAATCGGCTGGAACGAATTTTTTCATGAACCCCGGCTGCGTGCCCTGATCGCGGCCGCAATCGAAAACAACCGCGATCTGCGCATTGCCGCACTGCGCATTGAAGAAGCCCGTGCGTTATATAACGTACAATGGGCCGACAGACTGCCGACTTTCCAGGTCGAAGGCGAAGCCGCACGCTCCAGAACGCTCGGTGGTCTTTCAGATGCCGATGCCATGATCACCCAGGGCAATTATCGCGTCGGACTGGGTATCTCTGCGTTCGAACTGGATTTCTTCGGCCGCGTCAAAAGCCTGACCGATGCCGCACTGGCCGAATATCTGGCAACCGAAGAAGCGCAGCGTTCCGCCTATATCAGTCTGGTTTCCGAAGTCGCAAAAACCTACCTGACCGAACGCGCTCAGTCCAAGCAGATCGAGCTGGCCAGAAAATCGTACGAATCGTACAAGCAATCGTATGAACTGATGCAGAAACGCTATGAAGTCGGAGCATCATCCGCGCTGGAATTACGTCAGTACGAGACACTGATGCAATCCGCCATGGTTTCGCTATCTGCCCTGCAAAGGGAACGTGCACAGACTGAAAATGCGCTGGTCGTGCTGATCGGTGGAAAACGTATCGAAAATTTGCCGCCGGCACATGACCTATCTGAAGACGACATCCTCCAGGACATTCCTGCAGGACTGCCTTCCGACCTGTTGGAAAACCGTCCGGACATCCGGCAATACGAGCAACTTCTGAAAGCGGCCAATGCCAATATCGGTGCTGCCCGTGCTGCCTTTTTCCCGCGCATTACACTGACGGCATTCGCAGGTACCGCCAGCCCGAGCCTGTCAGGTCTTTTCGACGCCGGTACCGGTGCCTGGACCTTCACGCCCGCACTGACACTGCCGATCTTCGACGCAGGCCGCAATATCGCCAACCTTGATCTTGCCGAAGCACGCAAGAACATCGCCGTCGCCGAATATGAAAAAACTATTCAGGTCGCATTCCGCGAAGTGGCTGATGCCCTGATGGCACGCGACTGGCTCAATGAGCAGGTCAAGGCGCAAGCTGCCGTCCTCGCTTCTGAAACGGATCGTCTGAGACTGTCGCAGGCTCGTTACGACAACGGTATCGCCAGCTCGCTGGAAGTATTCGATGCACAACGTCAGCAGTTTGCCGCCGAACAGTCACTGGTCGATGCACGGCTGATGCGACTGGTCAATGCCGTTGAGCTGTATCGTGCCTTGGGTGGTGGACTGGTCAAACCGGAAAGCACACCGGAAGAAACCGTGGCGACACAGGAAGTACAGCAGGATTTCGCTCAATGAAAACCCGGGCCGCCTTTTGGCGATATATCCAGAAGGCGGCCTGAACGCTGCAGAAAAAAACGCATTGATATATCATCTTCCCTGTTTTTGGTTATAATCAATCCGCTGTTTATTGATATCGGCATTATCTTTTGCATCCGGTATCCGTTAAAATAATGCGCTATACCGCTTTATTCAAATACAGCGATTTTTTGCACTACCGGTATTCATTTGCCGCACTCATCCTTCATCCGTTCACTTGAACTGGCACAGGCAAGGTTTTGCAGATGCATTTATCCGATACGACGGCTTTTTGACAGATATCCCCTTCACTTACCGAAGATATTATGACAGACACTATCAAGACTATCAGCGACACATCTTTCGATGCAGATGTACTCAAGTCCGACAAACCGGTTCTGGTCGATTTCTGGGCGACATGGTGCGGGCCATGCAAAATGGTTGCGCCGATCTTCGACGAAGTTTCAAAAGAATACGCAGGTAAAGTCACTTTCGCCAAAATGGATGTCGATTCCAACCAGGCGACTCCGGCCCGATTCGGTATTCGCGGCATTCCGACACTGATCCTGTTCAAAAACGGCACGGTTGCCGCCCAGAAAGTGGGCGCACTGAGCAAAAGCCAGTTAATCGCTTTTATCGACAGCAACATCTGACCGCCAGCCACATGGCGGCATATCCTGCCGCCATGCCATACACCGTCATCGCCTATCAGCTGCAACGCACATCTCGTTTTTCTCTGGTTGTGAACCCTTAAGTTTTAGATTATGCATTTATCCGAATTAAAGTCCATGCACGTGTCTGCCCTGCTGGACATGGCACTCAATCTCGATATCGACAACGCCGCCCGCATGCGCAAACAGGAACTCATGTTTGCCATTCTGAAAAAACGTGCCAAGGCCGGAGAACAGGTCTATGGTGACGGTGCGCTTGAAATCCTGCCGGACGGCTTCGGTTTCCTGCGTTCGCCGGATGCCAGCTATATGGCATCGACGGATGACATTTATATTTCCCCGTCACAGATACGCCGATTCAATCTCCACACGGGCGACTCGATCGAGGGCGAAGTCAGAACCCCCAAGGATGGTGAGCGTTATTTCGCACTGGTCAAGGTTGACAAGGTCAATGGTGCACCGCCGGAAGCCTCCAAGCACCGGATGTTGTTCGAAAACCTGACCCCTTTGCACCCCGATGAACCGCTCAAACTGGAGCGTGACATCAGTGCACAGGAAAACATCACCGGCCGTATCATCGACATGATCGCACCGATCGGCAAGGGACAACGCGGTTTGCTGGTTGCATCCCCGAAATCCGGCAAGACCGTCATGCTGCAACATATGGCCCATGCCATTACCGCAAACCACCCGGATGTCACCCTCTTTGTCTTGCTGATCGATGAACGTCCTGAAGAAGTGACGGAAATGCAGCGCTCGGTTCGTGGAGAAGTGATCGCCTCCACATTCGACGAACCGGCGACACGACATGTCCAGGTAGCCGAAATGGTGCTTGAAAAAGCCAAACGGCTTGTGGAAATGAAAAAGGACGTCGTTATCCTGCTGGATTCCATCACCCGTCTGGCACGTGCCTACAATACCGTGATTCCCGCTTCCGGCAAGGTTTTGACCGGCGGTGTGGATGCCAACGCCCTCCAGCGCCCGAAACGTTTTTTCGGTGCGGCTCGCAATGTGGAAGAAGGTGGTTCTCTGACGATTATCGCCACAGCACTGGTCGAAACCGGCAGCCGTATGGATGACGTCATTTATGAGGAATTCAAGGGTACCGGCAACATGGAAGTCCATCTCGAACGCCGTTTGGCCGAAAAACGTGTTTATCCCGCTATCAACCTGAACAAATCGGGAACACGTCGTGAAGAATTGCTGATCAAACCGGATCAGTTGCAGAAAATCTGGATCCTTCGCAAACTGCTTTACGGCATGGATGAAATCGAGGCAATGGAATTTATCCTCGACAAAATGAAAGCTACCAAAAACAACGCCGATTTTTTCGATCTGATGCGTCGTGGCGGCTAGTCCCGAAAACAGATCCTTCGGTTTTCCTTTCAAAAACGGTTATCGCAAGCAAAGCGATAACCGTTTTCCGTTTGAAAAACGCATAATCAATCCTGCAAGGTTCACCGGATTATTATTTTGTAATAAAGGTTTTCTCCGTTCCGAAGATAGCAGATAATAGAATCATCGTTATGAAAAGGCACGGGATTTTGCTATTGTGAATCAGCCGGAATACCTGCCATAAAATCAATCAGGGAGTCAATGATATGGATATCAAGGGAACAAAAACTGAAAAAAACATTATCGAGGCTATTCTCAATGAAACCCAGTCAGCCTTGACTTTCGATTATGCGGCCTATCGTGCCGATGTTGAAGGACACAACGACATCATCACCAAACTGCGTGCCAGCGCATCCATCCGTCGTGGGCACGCCATGGGCAACATGCAATTGCTGGGAAAAAATCCGCAAACAGGATTGCGCAACAATATCACCCGCCTGAACCTCCAATCGGCTATTACAAACGCTACCCGCCTTTACCATGATGTTTACCCGAAAATGGCGGAAACGGCTCGTGACGAGAATCTGGAAGACATCGCAAACTGGTTCGATACCCTGGCAAAGGCAGAACGTATGGAAGCGAAACTGTATGAAGAAGCCCTGAAAACGCTCCTGGACTGAAATCCCATTCATCGTTTTCCCCACATAACAGAACAGGCCGCAAGAAACAATCTTGCGGCCTGTTCTGTTATGGCAAACAACCTCGTTTGAAAATGCCTCACTCTTCCGGAAGCATGATTTCCTGATTCTTGCTGAACTGGTAATCACGGAAAATATGTTCCGCACTGACAATTCTGTATGTTCCGTCGGGCAACTTCCGGGTCGTATCCTTCAGACGGTAAGTATAATGCCCGCATGTCCAGACATTGTAATTACGCATGTGGGTACACAGACAGGTCTTGTCCTTGATGCAGATATTCTTGCCATCAGGATGACTTTCCAGCTCACGATAATACGATTTCAGATATTCGCATTTCCCGTTTTCGAGAATATAGCCATAGGATTCACAATTCGGACGCAACCCTTTGGCGATTGCGGGCGACTGTTTCAGCATCCGCATGGGATAGCCTGTCGGAGATATCTGGTTCACTTCGATATCATCCGCATTGGCTTTCAGATATTCCTGTTTGACATCGTCAGGCAATCCGCTTTCTTTCGATACGGTAAAGCGTGTCGCGACCTGAACACCCGCGACACCGTTTTCGAGGAACGAAACCGCATCGGAACCGGTGAAAATCCCCCCAGCTGCAATCAGCGGAATGGAAAGATTTTCTCTTTTCAGGAATTCGAGAATTTCCGCCACAATCGTTTTCAGGTCATATTTCGCCCAGTCCATACCGAAACCGAGATGCCCGCCGGCAAGTGGCCCTTCGACGACGACATAATCCGGCAAACGATTCAGCTTGGCATTACGTCGCAAAAAGATTTGCAACGCTCTCAGCGAGGAAACGATGATACCCAGTTTGGCATCGCGAAAACGAGGGTGATCTTCGATCAGTCTGAATGAATTGGGATGCAATCCGGCTGCCAGCGTAATCCCGTCGATTCCGGCATCCAGTGCAGCACGCAAGCGGACACGCAAGGTATCGCGCGATGCGTTCATCGTCAGCTTTTCCATGCAATTGGTAAAGATCAGACCGTCACCGCGTTTTTTCTCCATGACGTTCCGGACATGCAGCTTCGTCGCTTCCTCGACCGCACCCAGATCGAAGTGGATATCTGTCTTGTCCTGAATCTTGATAAAATCCTTGTACTGGCGTGTTTTATCACGAGTGAAATGCGTACCGAAATAACGGTCGGCAGTATCCACTGCCATGGCATCGGAAATATGTCCTATGCCGCCCAGCCGGGCAGCCTCCAGCGCCAGTTGTGGAGTGGAAATATCGACCCCCATTCCACCAATAATGATCGGGACATACTCCTTCCCGTTAAAAACCAGCCGGAAATCATCAACACATTTCATCGCTATCCTTGGACTACTGTTAAAGTTGGGCGCCTTGCTTTCGTTTCTTCTGGAGAAAATGGAGCCAAAAATACTCAACTGCGTCGAACTTGTGCATAAATAGCCCTAATTTTCGGAAAAACGCACGCATTCCGTCTTGAAAACACGCACATTGCCCTTCCTGATCGAGGCACGACAAGCCAAACTGCACCATTATAATTTTACCTTGTGATATTGCAAGACAGAACCATGAAATACGCAACATCACGTAAAATATCCCTGTTCCGGTTGTGTGTATCTGCCATCTGTCTGCCGGTCAGTGCGACATGAGAATCGGAATATCGGACTCAGCAAGAACCGTTCGCGTTACACCACCGAGCAAAAACTCACGGAATCGTGTATGGCCGTATCCGCCCATGACAAGCAGATCCGTCGAATGTTCCCTTGCGAAAGCCAGTAATGCATCGCCGATACGTTTGCTCTTTTGAGGCGGCAACACTTCCACGTTGATACCGTGACGCGCCAGATAAAGCGCGATATCGCTTCCTGCCAGTTCGGCATTGACATCCGGTTCATTGTCGACATTGTACATGACGATCTGTACCAGATCAGCGCGGCGGAGAATCGGAATGGCATCGACTACAGCACGTATCGACTCGCGACTGGCATTCCAGCAAATCATAACCCTTTTGCCGACAACATCCTTGTCATATTCCGGCGGAATGATCAATACCGGCCGCCCGGCATTCATCATGACATATTCCGGAAAATCCGGAGAGACGATCGGCGACCTCGCATTCAGATCGGTACGCCCGATCACGACAAGATCGGCCACACGCGCAAGCAGACTGACCCCCTGATTGGCTTCTTCATCCACAACCCTGCCTTCATAGGACTCGACTCCCATCCTTTTGGCAATCGTCTCGAATTCGCGCACGAAACGGGCGGCGCGCTCATGGAGAAACTTCAGGTGCGATGCCAGCACAGGGTCTTTTTTGTCTATCTGTGCCTGCTGGAATGTCTGTGTCGAAATACCGATCATGGCAACGCCGAGCAGGCAAGCTTCTTCAGCATTGGCCAGATTGGCAGCGATACGTATCCGACGTTCCGCAATCGTTTTCTTGTCCAGATGAACCAGTATCGATTTGTATGACATGTTCGTCTCCGAATTCGTTGTATGCCGAATCATCTCGCCAGTACCGCTGCCCGCCGGCCTACTCGCCGGAACATGCATTCCGCATTACACTTTTTCCAGCCCGAAAGCCTTGTGCAATGCCCTGACGGCCAGTTCCATATACTTTTCATCGATGATGACCGAAATCTTGATTTCGGACGTCGAAATCATCAGGATATTGATACCTTCCTCGAACAGTGTACCGAACATTTTGGATGCCACACCGACATGACTGCGCATCCCGATACCGATGGCGGATACCTTGGAAACTTTGGCATCCCCGATGATATCGGTCGCCCCGACCTCCGCCTTGACCTTGTTGGTCAGCACATCCATCGCACGGTTATAATCCGGACGCGGTACGGTAAACGTAAAATCGGTCTTTCCGCCTACCGACTGGTTCTGGATAATCATATCCACTTCAATGTTGGCATCGGCGATCGCACCCAGAATCTGGAAAGCGATACCCGGACGATCCGGCACACCCAGCACCGTAATCTTCGCTTCGTCCCTGCTGAATGCAATTCCGGAAATAACAGTTTGTTCCATATCGGTATTTTCTTCTTCAAAAGTAATCAGTGTGCCGGAGCGTGCTTCTTCGTCCAGCGGCATTTCCGGATCGGTCAGTGACGACAGTACCCGTGTTGGCACATGGTAGCTGCCTGCCAGTTCCACCGAACGAGTCTGCAATACCTTGGAGCCCAGTGACGCCATTTCCAGCATTTCTTCAAAAGTGATTTTTTTCAGTCGTTTTGCATCCGATACCACACGCGGATCAGTGGTATAGACACCGTCAACATCCGTATAGATCAGGCATTCGGAAGCCTTGAGCGCGGCCGCCATCGCCACAGCCGAAGTATCGGAACCGCCACGCCCCAACGTCGTGATGTCGCCTGCCTCGTCGATTCCCTGGAAACCGGCGATGATGACGATCTTGCCCTGATCAAGACATTCACGGATTCTTTTATCATCGATGGACTGGATGCGCGCCTTGGTATGCGATGCATCCGTTTTGACCGGTACTTGCCAGCCCGTAAAGGAAACCGCTTCCTTTCCAAGCTGCATCAATGCCATCGACAACAGTCCGATCGAAACCTGTTCGCCCGTGGATGTCACCATATCGAGTTCCCGCTGATCCGGCTCAGGCATGATTTCACGTGCCAGCGCGATCAGGCGGTTGGTTTCGCCCGCCATAGCCGACGGAACGACGACAACCTGATACCCTGCGTTATGCCATTTGGCGACGCGTCGTGCGACGTTTTTGATGCGTTCAACAGAACCCATCGACGTGCCGCCATATTTGTGAACAACTAAAGCCATACAATTATTCTTGTGTTGAAAAGTAAATAAAAGTCCTGTTTTTAACTTTACAGTTTGGGTTGGAAATGCACAAGTGCATCGCTTAGGATTGGCGTTTAAAAGACACCTGTTCCTGACATTCCCAACGTAACCGGATACCTTTTTTCCCCTTTTCGGCATATTTGACCGATTGGCCCAGCATGGCTGCGAACACCAGTGTATCCCCGATATAAACCAGTGGCATTTCTTTTCGTTGCCATGGTGCGATCCCTGCTTCCTGGCACAACAGTTTCAGTTTCCGCGTCGGACGTTTCGGCAATTTCAGCATCGCGTTACCTGAATAAGGCCGCACTTGCAAAGTCTGCTTTTTCAGCCATACCGGATCGATCCCGCTCTCTCCAGAATCGAAGAACAACTTTCCACGCCAGGCAGCCAGAACGAAAACCTCTTCTCCGTTCCAGCGTATATCAACTGTTTTATTGCCGTCGTCATCTTCTTCTGCGGACATGCCGACAATGGCTTCCGTTCTGTATCGCCTGATGATTTTCCTGTCCAGCGGCAATTCGATCGCGGCATCCGGACGCGCACACAGCAGCTGTCGTTTCATCTGCTCAAACCATGCCACCGACGGAATGTTCAATCCGTTTGCCGCTAACCAGCAACGCAGCAAATTATCCATCCTGCCGACATCGAACACTGACGCTTTTGCCAGATCCAGCGTTCCGGTTTCTGTCGTACATGCCTGCAAATCCAGCATACCGGTATGGTTCAGGATATCCAACGCATAACGCATATGCTGTGCCGTCTGTTCCAGACGTTTGCCGAATCCCGGAAAAATTCGGGAAAGAACCGGAACCAGTTCATGCCTGATCGCATTGCGTGTATAGTGCACATCGTCATTGGAATCATCCTCGACATGCGTCAAGCCTTCTGCATGCGCCCACTGCGCAAGCCTTTCCCGGGAAATCGACAGCAGCGGGCGCCCCAGATATCTGTTTTCGGACGAGGATTCAGGCATTTTCGCAACCGGTGCCATGCCTGCCATACCGGCGATACCGGTACCGCGCATCAACTGCAGCAACACCGTTTCGACCTGATCATCCTGATGATGCGCCGTCAATAGCAACTGAACTCCATGTTGCCTGCATAATGTGTTCAACGCGATATAACGTTGCCGTCTGGCTTCCGCTTCAATCCCCTGTCCGCTTTTCCGGTCAACGACAACGCGACAGCTGTCAAAACCGATATTCTGTTCCGCACAGATTTTGCGGCAATGCGCAAGCCATGCATCTGCCTCACGATTCAGTCCATGATGGACATGAAAAGCCAGCAACGGAAAGCCTTTTTTTTCGGCAATACGTGACGACAGTGTCAATAAAACTGTCGAATCCAGCCCGCCGCTGTACGCGACGGCTACCGGCGGCATATTCTCACGCAGTTTTTCACCGGAAGATATACCGATACCCTTTTCCATTGAAAAAACGCGCATCAGAACAGATTCCAATGCGCGTTCGAATTCGTTTTCCAGCTTGTGCAAAATGGCCTCGATTATTTCGTTTGGGCCGTATCCTTGAATTTGCCGTAATTCAGCCATTTTTCACGACGCGCTTCCAGCAAATCGGCCAGCGGCACATTCCTGAGCTGTTCATACGATTCGGCCAGTGCCTGTTTCAGAATGGCGATCATGCCGTTCATGTCCCGATGCGCGCCACCCAGCGGTTCTTCGATGATCCGGTCGATCATGCCGATTTCCTTCAGACGTTGCGCCGTCAGTCCCAATGCTTCTGCCGCTTCATTGGCACGTTCCGCCGTCTTCCACAAAATGGAGGCGCAACCTTCCGGCGAAATGACGGAATATACCGAATACTGCAACATTTGCACGGTATCGGCCACAGCTATCGCCAGTGCACCACCGGAACCGCCTTCCCCGATGATGGTGGCGATAATCGGCACTTTCAGATCGGCCATGGCAAACAGATTGCGCCCGATCGCTTCCGACTGTCCGCGTTCTTCCGCATCGATCCCCGGAAATGCGCCCGGAGTATCCACAAAGGAGAAAATCGGCAAATTGAACTTTTCCGCCAGCCGCATCAGACGAAGCGCCTTGCGATAGCCTTCCGGACGCGGCATGCCAAAATTGCGGAAACTTCTTTCCTTGATATCGCGCCCTTTCTGGTGTCCCATCACGACACAAGGCATACCGTTGAAACGTGCCAGCCCCCCCACGATGGCCGGATCATCCGCAAAAGCACGATCACCGTGCAATTCATGAAAATCGGTAAAAATGCCCTTGATATAGTCCAGTGTATAGGGCCTGTTCGGGTGACGCGCGATCTGTGAAACCTGCCATGGCGTCAGTTTTGAATAAATATCCTTGGTCAATTGCCGGCTTTTTTGCGCCAGTTTGGCGATTTCGTCAGAAATATCGACAGCCGAATCATCCTGGACATTACGCAAGTCCTCGATCTTGGCATCCAGTTCCGCAATAGGCTGTTCGAAACTGAGAAAAGTTGTTTTAGCCACACTATCTCCTTTTTACCGACCGCAGGGCTTTTGCAGTCGCAAAATTGAATTTTTCAGTATTCTACCGGAAGTGGTGTCAAACTGCGCCACAAATACCAGGTCGCGACAGTACGCCATGGAACCCAGTTTGTGGCGATTTTCCGTATTTCACTGCGTGAAACCGATTGCCCGGAAAAGTAAAGCGCACTGACTGCCTTTTGCAAACCGACGTCATCCAGCGGCAGCACA
Source organism: Oxalobacter paeniformigenes (assembly GCF_027158465.1). NCBI lineage: Bacteria > Pseudomonadati > Pseudomonadota > Betaproteobacteria > Burkholderiales > Oxalobacteraceae > Oxalobacter > Oxalobacter paeniformigenes. The sequence continues at coordinate 47,495 of NZ_JAMKYL010000004.1, read as the reverse complement.
TCGGGACGCAGCAAGTTGAAAATCAGAAACATTTCCGCCGTCCAGCGTCCGATTCCGCGCACCTGCACCAGATCGGCGATCACTTCCTCATCGCTCATATCTTTCCAGCAATCGATGCGGATTTTACGCGCGAGAAAATGAAACGCCAAATCCTGAAGATAATCGATCTTCCGTTTAGACAGCCCGCAAGAAGCCAGTGAAGCTTCACCGGCCGCCGCAATGCCTGCCGGCCGACAATCAGGACAAACCACCATCAGGCGCCGCCATATCGCATCCGCAGCTTTGACGGAAATCTGCTGCCCTACAATCGAACGTACCAGCGTCCTGAAAGGATCACCCTTGCCGGTCAAGCGTTCACTGCCTGCCTGACGGATCCTTTCCGCCATCACCGGATCACGCCGCGCAAGCTCCTTGCAGGCCAAATCCCATACGGACGCATTGTCGAGCGATACCCGCTGCATGGCAGTCATTCACTGACGCCGCCACTCCGTCTTGCCGCCTGGACGATCTTCCAGCACGATACCTTTTTCGAGCAATTCGCCACGAATCCTGTCGGCAGTCGCGAAATCTTTTGCTTTCCGTGCTTCAAGCCGTGCCTGAATCTGCTGTTCGATCCACTGTTCCTCGCCAGCATCGATACTGCCATCTCCTTTGAGAAACTGGCGCGGATCGCGTTCCAGCAGTCCGAGCACGCCCCCGAGCGCCTTGAGCTGACGTGCCATTTCCGGCGAATGTGTCCTGTTCACTTCATTGGCCAGATCGAACAATACCGCCACGGCTTCCGGCGTATTGAAATCATCGTTCATGGCTTTGGCAAAACGTACGGCATGCGCTTCTTCCCAATTGACCGGCCCTTCCTGCACGTCCACATCTTTCAATGCCGTATAAAGGCGCGTCAGCGCCGAACGTGCATCATTGAGATGTGCGTCCGAATAATTCAATGGGCTGCGGTAATGTGAACGGACGATGAAGAAACGCAGGACTTCGGCATCATAGGTCTGCAATACGTCACGGATCGTAAAGAAATTGCCGAGCGACTTCGACATCTTTTCGTTATCCACACGCACAAAACCATTATGCATCCAGTAATTGACGAAGGGATGATGGCTTGCACCTTCCGACTGGGCAATTTCGTTTTCGTGATGCGGGAACTGCAAATCGGCACCTCCGCCATGGATATCGAAATGGTCTCCCAGCAATTTGCTGGACATGGCCGAACACTCGATATGCCAGCCCGGACGACCGACACCCCATTTGGAAGGCCATTTGGCTTCTTCGGGTTCTTCGGGTTTGGCCGACTTCCACAACACGAAGTCCAGCGGATCGCGTTTGCCCGTATTGATATCGACCCGTTCGCCGGCGCGCAAATCGTCCAGCGACTTGCCGGAAAGTTTTCCGTATCCCTCGAAATCGCGGACGGAATAGTTCACATCCCCGTCATCGGACTGGTACGCCAGCCCGTTTTGTTCCAGCTTGCCGATCAGCTCCAGCATTTCCTGAACATACTCGGTGGCACGCGGTTCATGATCCGGCGGCAATATGCCCAGCGCCTGCGTATCTTCGTGCATGTACTGTGTAAACCGTGCCGTCAGACTCGATATGGTTTCGCCGTTTTCACCGGCTCGCCGGATGATCTTGTCATCGATATCGGTAATGTTGCGAACATAGGTCACCTCATAACCCAGCGCCTTCAGCCAGCGGTACACGATATCGAATGACATCATCATGCGGGCATGCCCGATATGACAATAATCATAAATCGTCATACCGCATACATACATACGTACCTTGCCCGGTTCGATGGGAATGAATACCTGCTTGCTGCGCGTCAGGCTGTTGTATATCTGGAGTTCGTCCATCTTCGACTTTGAAATGAAAACAAATAAACAGTTATTTTACTGTGTAACCGCCATTTTGACATGTCTGTCCGGCACAAGAAAAACAATAAACTGCGTCAAAACACCGGCATTTGAATCCACAGCAATATCCCCCGTCCATCCAGAGTTTGCTAGAATGTTTTCCCGTATGGAAAAGCGCACTGTGCTTTTTTTCGCCACTTGCCGCTATCGGGGTGGCGCCGTTGCCCGAACGGGCCAACTGGCATACCGATTCTTTCTAACCTATCAAAGGAAAAATATGACCGTCGCATTGCATACCAATTTCGGCACGATCAAGATTGAACTGGACGCGGCCAACGCACCGAAAACCGTCGACAACTTCCTGTCTTATGTCCGCTCCGGTTTTTACAACAACACCATTTTCCATCGGGTCATCGACGGCTTCATGATTCAGGGCGGTGGCTTCGAACCCGGCATGAAACAGAAAAAAACCAACCCGCCGATCGAAAACGAAGCCAACAATGGACTGTCCAACGAAACATATTCCATCGCAATGGCCAGAACACCCGATCCGCATTCCGCGACCGCGCAATTTTTCATCAACGTCAACAACAATGACTTTCTGGACTATCCCGGACAAGATGGTTGGGGATATTGCGTATTCGGCAAGGTAACGGACGGAAAAGACGTCGTGGATCGTATCAGAAGAGTGGCAACCGGTCGGGCCGGCATGCATGCCGATGTACCGCTGGAAGACGTCATCATCGAGAAAGCCGAAGAACTCTGACCTATTCAACCATTCCGGATCCATCCATGAACCAGCCAGCTCAAACGAATACCCGGCAAAAAGCCATTTTCATTTCCGATCTGCACTTGCAACCGGCCTTGCCGGAAACGACACGTGCTTTTCTGGATTTTCTGAAAACGCAGGGACAACAGACCGAAAGGCTCTATATTCTCGGCGATTTGTTCGAATACTGGGCCGGTGATGATGATATGGATTCGGAATATCTGAAAACCATTGTCGGCGCGCTTCGTTCATTGGCCGACAGCGGTACGGCTGTTTTCTGGATTTGCGGCAACCGCGATTTCCTGACCGGCAACCGATTTCTCGAGGCCACAGGTGCGCAAGCCTTGCCGGAACCGGCCGTCGTCGATCTTGCCGGGAAAAAAATCGCGCTGGTGCATGGCGACGCCCAATGCACCGACGACCAGGCCTACATGCAATTCAGGACAATGGTACGCAATCCGCTCTGGCAAAAACAGTTCCTCGGCATGCCGCTGGCACAGCGCAAGGCGCTTATCGCCGGTATGCGCGAAGATAGCCAGAAGGGCAACCGTGAAAAATCCATGCAAATGATGGACGTCAATGCTGCCGCCATCGATGCGCTGTTCACACAAACCGGCGCGACCGTCCTGATTCACGGACACACCCATCATCCCGGTGATCATGTTCACCGCCCGAATAACATCGACTGTACCCGGATGGTATTGTCAGATTGGAATCTGGATGCAGAACCGAAACGTGGCGACTGGATCGAACTGACACCGGATGGCGCGCTCATCCGGCATTCCTGCTAAACCGACTTTTCCAATTTCCGTCGGGATCTGGCATGACACACGTTTTTGGCGGAATCGACTTTTCCGTGCCGCCTGAAACGCTGGCGCAACGGTTGATCGGCACTTTTTTCTCCTATCGGGGTACGGGCGGTATTATCGTCGAAACCGAAGCCTATGACGAAAACGATCCGGCATCGCACAGTTTTTGCGGTCCGACGACGCGCAACGCCGTCATGTTCGGCCCGCCGGGACACCTTTACGTTTACCGTTCCTACGGCATTCACTGGTGTGTCAATTTCGTTTGTCGCCAGTCCGGGCATGGCGCTGCGGTACTGATTCGGGCCATCGAACCCATTGAAGGTATTCCGCTCATGCAAAAGCGACGCAATATGACCGATATACGCCTGTTATGCGCAGGCCCCGGACGGTTGTGTCAGGCACTCGGCATCACAAAAAACGAAAACGGCCTGTCGCTGGATTCAGCCTTTTGCCATCTTGAACCGGCACCACGACACCTTACCATCGTCTCAGGTCCACGTATCGGCATTTCACGCGCAAAAGAAACGCCATGGCGATTCGGTCTGGCCGGTTCCCCTTTTCTGAGCAAAACTTTTTCCCGACGACCGGTTACCGACTCTCGCAGCTGAAACGCTCAATTTTTCCAGCGTAAATTGAAGTCAACCCTGTGGGCCGGCCGGTCTTTTTCCGCCTCGCCTTTTTTGCTTGCCAGCAAATAAATCCGCTCATCCGGCAACTTGCCTTTCAGAACGAGCCAGTTCTTGACAGCTTCCGCACGCCGGTTCGCCAGCAAGACCAGATTGTCATCCCGTTTGGCGTAATGCTGTACCAACAGTTTCTCCATCTCTGCATCGGACGCATTTTCCGGCTTGGCGAAAGATTCGTTCCGGTAAACCTCATGTAACAGCGCCGGATATTCGGCAGGCGACACCGTCACTTCTTCAAAAGAAGGAATCGACTGTTTTTTCCGTTTGAGTGCACGCAACTTCCAGTTCAGTACCATTTCACCCAATCCGGCACGGTCTGCGACATCATCATAACGTCCCGTGAGTTCGAGCTTGATATGCGGTCGTTTCGCCAGTCCCTGTGCCATCCTTTCCAGACGCTGCACACCTTTTTCCGTCAATTCCGCACTACCTGGCGCAAATGTCATGCTGGAAAGTTCCTTTTCCTTTTCGTTGAGCGACGCAAGGAAAGAGAACGGTGCCGTCACGACCTTTTTCAGGGCATTCATGATCACTGTACCGATAATACTGCCCAGCGAAAACTTCGGATCACTCAGAGAACCGGAAATCGGGACATTGATATCAATTACTCCATTACTGTCTTTCAGCAATGCCAGTGCGAGCTCGATGGACAAATCGGTTGCTTCGTCGCTCTTGACCTTTTCACCCAGCGTCAATTGATCGAGAACCAGCGAGTTCTCTGCCGCCAGTTTGCCATTGCTGATCCGGTAAGATGCCTTGTATGACAATTTTCCTTTTTCGATTCCGTAACCCAGATATTTTCCGGTATAAGCACTGAACTGGGCGAGTTCCATGCCCGTTACCTGTGCCTTGATATTAAGCGAAAGCGAATCGCTCAACGGATTGATATAACCGGAAACCACCAGCGGCGCGCCATTGACCTGTCCCTTGAGCCACATTCGAGATTGTGTGGACGGATTGCTCGAAATATTCCGCATACCGCCTCGCAAATTGAGAAGATTGGCGGTATAACGCGGCTTGATGAAATTGTCGGTAAAACGAACACTTCCGTTACGAAGGAGCCAGCGTTTGATGACGACAGAAAACGGCGGTTTATCCGATGCAATCGAACGATGCTGTTTCCGTTTTTTACCGGTGGACTTCGCCGTTGTGGCATGTCCACGGTTTTTTTGTATTCCCTCGGTATCGGTCAGACTCTTTTGCCCACCTGCCTTGCTGCGAAGAATATCCTGCAGATTCAGCCGTCCTTCAGAGGACAGGATAATCCTTGCGGACATATCGCTCATCTTTGCCTTGTCCACGATAATGGCAAGCGGAGACAGATCCACCGTAACCCCTTCGAAAGCCAGCTCTTTCCAGCTGACGAACGGTTGTCCAGTCAACTGGTCAACCGCAGCCAGTCTGTCTAATGACACCCCGCCCTTGAACTGTCCCTGGAGAACGCCTGCCTTGTTCTGATGGGCTTGCAGTTTTCCTTTAACCGACAAATCCGCCTGCCGCAACTTCAGGTTCACATAATCGTTGATATATGGCTGCACAAAACGGATATCCACATCCCTGACATCTACATCCAGTTCGGCTTTCAGGGGCGATACCGTCACTTTCCCTTTTACCGCAACCGATCCCCGATCATTGACTTTGGCCTGCAAGCGTAACGGAACCGGTTTATCCATGGCCTCTGTCAAATTTTCCAGCATCACATCCAGTTGTCTGATATCCGTCACGACTGGCTGTCGTTCATGCCGATTCTCGAAATGCAACGACCATCCCTTGATACCCGCCTGTTTCACCATAAAACGGAAACCGGTATGCCTTGATGCCGCATCCACCACTTTTTCAGTCGCTTTTGCCTTGTCACTATCCTGCAAGCTGGCGATCAGTTCAGGCAAATCGTGGATCATCTGCACTTGTGTGCCTGAAGAAACGACTTTGTCCGCAGACAGGTAACGGCTGTTCATATCCAGCGACAGTTTCTCGACATTCAGCCCAAAACCGCCGGCTGTTATACTGACCGGTTTCGCATAGGCTCGATCCGTAAACTGCAACTGTCCGCCACTGACCGTCAACGATCCCAGCGTTACCATCAGCGGCATACCATTGGTTGTCGAATGACTGCCCGATGCATCCGATCCTTGCGAAGATCCTTTCCCTGCATTCAGCAGCGAACCGATATTCCACTGGCCTGCACGATCACGCGCCAGAAAAACCTGCGGGTTTTTCAGGCCAATATTTTCTATTCCGATCTTGCCCGACAATATATCGCTTCTCCCGACATCCATTTTCAATTCCGACAACCGGAATATGGATGTACGGTTTTTCAGTCCGGAAAGGCCCGTTCCCTTCAACGTCACATGGCCACCGACGACAAGCCTCGGCATTTCATCTGGTATCACATCCAGATGCACGCCAAGCTTCGTCGACATATTGCCGCTGTCGAGCTGAATACCCGATATACGGTCGGTCAGCCTGACTTTCCCGCCATTAATGAACAGTTCGCCGACATCTACGGAAAGTGGACGTTTTGCCGAAGCCTGACCAGCCTTGTCTGCCTCGCCGGTTTGTGATGCTTTTTTCCCCGGCAAACCGCTAAGCAAGCGCAAAACATTCCACTGGCCTGCTGCATTGCGATCCAGGACAACACCGGGATTTTTCAGGCCGATACGATCTATCGCGATCTGTCTGGACACAATATCGCTTTTGGCAATATCGACTTTCAGTTCCGAAAAACGAAGTATATCTGCGCCATCCGGTTCGGTCAGCCACACGGAATCCAGCGTCACATTTCCTTCGACATAAACCGGACGCTTATCTCCTTCCCTTTTGGCGAACACAATATCCAGATCGGCTGAAAACTTGCCGCTTTTGAGTTTGAATCCCGGATCGAACGGTAAATACCCGAGATAAGTCGGCAAATCGAACCGTTCCAGTTTGAGACCGATCCTGCCACCTTTCCGATCACGAGACGGTTTCGACTTGCCGATCAGCTCGATTTTGTCTTTGTTGATACGTGCACTGACTGCAAAATTGACGAATATATCGACATCTGACGGCATATTGGCGATGAACGGCAAACTGATATTCATGTCATTGACCAGCAAATGCTTGTTCCGCACTTCGTCATCGGCGCGAATCGTCCCGTTCTCGACCTGGATATTGTTGATGGAAAACAGCGTTTTTCCGGTATCTTTTTCATCCTTCTGCGAGAAATAGCCCACCATATCGGCAATATTGAAAACACGATCACGATCGCGAACGATATGAACCTCCGGTTTCGTCAGGCGGATCTGTCTGACCACCGGTTTGAATGAAGTCAACGTTTCGGGCGAAAGTTCGACGAGCAAATAATCGAATGACGCAAATGTCCTGTCGCTGCCAGGTTCGGACAAACTGACATCTTTCATTTCCATCTTCAGGCTGAACACATTCATGCTCATGTCGCCGATCACCAGTTTTCGATCGAACTTCTCGGCCATGAAATCGCGTGCTTTGGACTGGACGATATCCGGAAGAAACACGATACCGGCACCCACGACCACCACCAGCAATACCAGAACCGACAAAAAGCCGATCAGTATGCGCTTTGGCCAGACACGCTTTCCGGTCTTGTCTGCATTTGTTTTTTGTTCAGTCATCGGTTCCGCCACCCGTTATTGTGTTTCCGCCAGAATGCCACTGTCACTTCAGGGAGAAATCCACCCGATTGCCCGATTCATCCCCGGCACTCTCCCGTGCCTTGCTTGCCATCACGAAAAGTCTTTCTTCAGGAACCTTGCCCTGTTCCACCAGCCAGTTTTTCACAGCCTGTGCCCGTCTGTCCGCCAAACGGATCATGTCGTCTTTTTTGCCCGCATAATGCCGCGACAACAGTTTTTCCATTTCCGGCAGGGGCAGCGACTTGCTGAACCCGATCCAGTTCCTCGGCTTGTCGAAATCCTCATCACCATACAGCCGTTTCACACCATCGGCATATTCCTTTTCGCTGAGAACGATATCTTTCACGGCGACCGTCTGTCCCATTTTGCGCGCCTTTTCGGTCTTGATCTTGCGCAGGATCGTCATTTTGCCCAGTCCTTCGCTGTCGATAGCGGGATCGTATCTTCCCGCGATTTCCAGACTCAGTCCGGGACGTTCTTCCAGTGCTCTGGCGAGTAAACCGAGTTTCTTTTCACCATCGGCAGAAATAGCATAGCTTCCCGGATCAAACGGCAACCACGAAAGTTCTTCGGAATCGCCGATCAACGAAGCAAGCAGTGAAAACGGCGCAGTCACCGTTTTCTGGATCAGATTGACGATAACACGCAAAACGATTCCACTGACTGAAAATTCCGGATCATTGAGCGAACCACCGATCGGCAAATTGATATCGATCACACCATTTCTGTCTTTCAACAAAGACAACGCCAGACTGACCGGCAAATTGACAGCAGACTCGCTTTCCACCTTCTCGCCCAGCGTCAGCTGATCGAGAATCAAAGAATTTTCTGCGGAAAGCTGATCGTTTTCCACCTTGTAAGCAACATCGAAAGACAACTTGCCTTTTTCGATACCGTACCCGATATATTTTCCGGAATAGGCACTGAACTGTGCCAGTTCCATTCCCTTGACTTTTGCCTTGATGTCGAGCGCCAGACTGCCGAACGGATTGAACGATCCTGCGATCACCAGCGGCGCGCCGTTGACACGTCCACGAATATTGACGGCAGCCTGTCTGTTCACGGCCGTCGAGAGCCCTGAAACCGACCCCTGCAAATTGACCAGGTTTGCCGTATATCTCGGGCGGATGAAATTATCCGAGAAACGGATTTTTCCGTTGTTTATCAACCATTTTCCGATTCTGACAGAATAATCCGGCCGTTTTTTCCGTGCAGTCTCCGCATTTGTGTCGGCTGATGCTGCCTGCGCTGTCGTCGCTATGCCTTTTTCCTCTGCATCAGTCAGACTTTTTCTGCCTCCCGTCTCGCTCCTCATAATGTCCTGAAGGTTCAGACGACCGTTGGAACCGAGGATCACGCGCGCAGCCAGGTTGTTCAGTCTGACCTGATCGACAACGACCGACAATGGCTTGAGATCAAACCGGATACCTTTAAGGGACAAATCATTCCAGCTGACAAAGGGCTGTTTGCTCAACTGATCGACCGTCACCAGCCTACCGATACCGGCATTGCCGGTAAAACGTGCCTGCAAGTTCTGGTTTTTCGTCTGCGTAAGCTGCAATTTGCCCTGAAGGGTCAAATCCGCCTGTCTGACCGACAAATTGACGAAATCCTCAATATAAGGCTGTACGAAACGGACATCTACATTCCGGAAGTCCAGGTCGATATCTCCTTTCAGCGGCGACAGATTCAGGTTTCCGGCAAGCGATAATGTCCCACGCTGGTTGACTTTTGCATCCAGTGCCACTTGTACCGTCCTGTCCTGCTCGCTGGACAGATTGTCAACGATGACCGTGAGTCCATCGACATCGGTGACGACCTTCATGCCGGCATCACGGTTCTCGAAATGAATGGACCAGTCCCTGATTTCCGCACGATTGACCTGAAAACCGAAACCCGTTTTTTCACCCGCTTCACTGGCTGCCTGGCGAAGCGCCTTTGCTGGTGTACGTGCTTGCTGCTGCCATTTCAGTTTTCCGTGCAAGAAACGGATATCCGTCCCTTCTGATGCGACTTTTTCCACCATCACATGACGTCCCGGAACATCCAGTACGACACCTTCGACATTCAGGCCGAAATGGTCGACCGAGAAATTCGCCGGTACGACATGTATCTGGTCATTGATACGGAACATACCATCCCTAACAACAAATTGTTTCAGGGTGACATGCCAGGGAATACCGGTCTTGTCTGCATTGTCTTCACCGGCACTCACCGCTTTGTCCGTCTTTTTATCCTGCGGGAAATCGGCCAGCTGCAAAACATTCCATACGCCAGCACGATTTCTGTCCAGATACAGTTCAGGCGATTTGAGTTCGATACGGTCAATACCGATATTGCCCGACAAAATATCGCTTTGAGCCAGATCAACGCCGAGAGAAGGAATTCTGGCAACCGGATGGCCGTCTGCCCCGTCCAGCACCAGCGACTCGAGCAGCACATTGCCCGCCATCGTCAGGCCGGGCTTGCCACTTTCCGCTTGCCCGAAACCGACATTCATATGAATGGAAACTTTTCCGTCTTTCAGCGCGAATTTCGGGGTAAACGGCAAATAGTCCACATAAACGGGCAAATCGATCCGGTCCAGATTGACCGTAAACATCCCGTCCTTTTCCCTGAAAAAGGGACGTGCCTTGCCGGTCAGCGCGATATTTTCGTTATTGAATTTTCCGCTGACCGCCAAATCGACGAAAATATCGACCTGCGACGGAATGGATGAGACAAAAGGAACGGTTACATTCAGTTCATTCAGCACATGCCGTTTCTTTTTCGGCTGATCGTCGAATTCGATCGTCGCATTTTCGATCTGGATATTGTTGATGGAAAAACGTGCCGGCGAATCGTCTTCTTTCGGCTCCATGGCGAAAGCCACGAAGTCATCGATATTGTAATGATGGCTGTCCGTCCGAACGAGACGTACCACAGGATTGACCAGCCTGATTTCCTCGATGACAGGCGCCATCCGGAAAATCGACTGCGCCGATACATTGAGTGTCAAATGATCGAACGTCAGGAAAGGATCGTCACGCCCGTGTTCCGACAGTCGCATGCCGTCGATTTCTGCCGTCAGGGTAAATGGATTGAACGACACATCCGACATCGCCAGCGTTCGTTCGAACTTTTCGTATACAAACGCTTGAGCCTTGTCACGCAATATGCCAGGCACGACGAAAAAACCGACCACGCCATAAACGACGATCAGCAACGCAATAATCGCAACACCCCATTTGACAAACGCTTTTCGCCAATAATGGGCCAGATTCACTTTTTTCAGGGGATTCTGCATCGCCTTCTCCTTTCCGACAGGGAAATTCCGGCTGTCGTGCCATCGACAATGACAAACAGTCTTCATGGCGACCATCACATGACGGGCCTTGCGTTCATGTTAAATAAATCTGTCGACGAAATAAACCGTTCGGAAGGAAAAAGATGTAAAACTTGCAACAGCGTGGATTGTTTGCCAAATTCCGGCAAAACAGTCATTCAGATGATGACTTATTCCACCAGCTTGTTAAGTTGTTCCGGACTGACCTTGTCTTCTTCAGGCAATGTTTCAAGCGGAATTTTCGCAGCTTCCAGTGCGGCGATGATATTTTTGAGCTGATGTTCCTGAGCCGCCGCATTATTGATCAGCCCGCGCAAGGCCTTGATCAGCGGATCATCCTCGTTTGGCGTAATGCCGTAAGCGGAAAAAAGAACGCTGGCGGCATCGGTTTTATCGCGTTTTTCATCTTTCTGGATAATCCGTGCCGGATTGCCGACAGCCGTCGCACCGGCTGGCACCGGTCTGACGACTACCGCATTGGAACCGACCTTGGCCATCTCGCCGACCGTAAAGCTGCCCAGTACCTTGGCGCCAGCACCGATAATGACACCCCGTTCAAGCGTCGGATGCCGTTTTTTACCTTTACTGAGCGAAGTACCACCCAGCGTCACCCCCTGATAGATCGTGCAATCGTCTCCGACTTCAGCCGTTTCACCGATGACGACACCACATCCATGGTCAATGAAAACACGCCTGCCGATGACTGCTCCGGGATGAATTTCGATGCCCGTCACGATACGCGCCAGATGCGAGAAAAAACGGGCGAACCATTTCAGCCCGTGATTCCAGCACCAGTGCGAAACGCGATGAACGAGAATGGCCTGGAATCCCGGATAACAAGTCAACACTTCCCAGGTATTGCGCGCGGCAGGATCGCGTTCAATGATACTTTTGATATCTTCGCGTAAATGACGAAACATGTTCAAGACAATAATTAACAATCCGGGAACAAGATGATAACCGTTTCCGGAAAAATGTACACAGCCTGCCGGCTTTATGATGGTGTTTTCAGGAGCCGCTGACGGCGTGCTTCATACAGACAGATACCGGACGCTACGGAAATATTCAGGCTCTCGACGGAACCGAACATCGGAATCGCGACCAGCTCATCACAGGTTTCCCGGGTCAGACGCCGCATGCCTTCCCCCTCCGATCCCATCACGAAAGCGGTTCCGGCTGCATAATCCACCTCATAAAGGCTTTTCCCTGCATCGTCGGAAGTTCCGACGACCCAGATATCCCGTTCCCTGAGTTGGCGAAGCGTCCGTGCCAGATTGGTAACGGTAATATAGGGCACAGTCTGCGCAGCACCGCTTGCCACTTTTTCCACTGTGGCGTTGATCCCGACCGAACGGTCTTTCGGCGCAATGACTGCATGCGCACCTACACTGTCTGCCACCCGCAGGCAGGCGCCAAGATTATGCGGATCGGTAATACCATCCAGTACCAGCAGCAGTGGCGGCCCCTCGATCGCATCCAGCAATTCATCGAGATTTTTCGCCAGCGACAACGGCGAGGCGATCGCAACCACTCCCTGATGACGCCGCGTCCCCACCATTTTGTCCAGCCTTGCACTGTCCGCTGCAATGATACGGATACCGGCTTCTTTCGCCATCTTTTGCAAATCCTGCATGCGTCGGTCATTGCGTTCCGAATCGACCAGCAATTCTTCCACCGATGCCGCTTCATGACGCAAACGTGATGTCACGGCATGAAAACCGAATATAACCTTGTTTTTCATTTTGTTTCCGATATTGCAAAATTCCGTTCACCGCGACCGCTGGCGTCGTCCCGCATGCACAGGCTCTATTCTGGCATCCTTGTCGGTCAACGCAGCGATATTCCGTTTTTTGTACCTGTCGAATATGACATGCTGTCCGGGCTGGCTGGCCGGTCCTTTTTCGCCGGCAGCATCCGTAGCCCTGAACGGTCCATCGACGATCAGCAAATCGATCTGGCGTGCATCCATGTCGACACGGCTGACTTGTACGATCACACGATCCGTCAGCTGATAACGGACACCGGTACGTTCGCCACGCAATTCATGACGTATTTCATCGAAATGGTAATAGTCGCTTCCCAGATCAGCAACATGTACCATCCCTTCAATAAACAAATCATCAAGCTGGACAAAAATACCGAAACCGGCCACACCGGAAATCGTGCCGGTAAAATGTTCACCCAGTTTGTCCCGGATGAAATAACATTTGAGCCATGCCTCGACATCCCGAGAGGCATCATCGGCACGTCGTTCATTGGCTGAACAATGCAAACCCAGCGCCTCCCAGATGGCTTCCTCCGCACTGGCTTTTTTTGCCTTGCCTGTCTTTTCCTGCAACATCTGCTTGCGTATCGAACCCGGAACCTGGGTATTGAGCATGCGTCGGTCGATACCCTGCGGGACATAACGTTTTCCTGCCAGAACTGCCTTGATGACACGATGCGTCAGCAAATCAGGATACCGTCTGATCGGGCTCGTGAAATGCGTATATGCTTCATATGCCAGACCGAAATGGCCGATATTGTCCGGGCTGTACATGGCCTGTTGCATCGAACGCAACAACATGGTCTGCAACAACGGTGCATCGGGCCTCGACTCGATCTGTTTGATCAGTGCTGCATAATCGGACGGAGCCGGTGAATCGCCGCCTCCCAGCGACAACCCGATCTGCGCAAGAAACGTTCTGACCTGTTCGAGTTTCTGTTCATTGGGCTGTGCATGTACACGATAAGTCCCAGGATGATGGGAACGTTTCATGAAATCGGCCGCACAGACATTGGCCGCCAGCATGCACTCTTCGATCAGCTTGTGCGCATCGTTACGCACACGCGGCAAAATCTTCTCGATTTTTCCGGCTTCATTGCTGACGATATAGGTTTCGACCGTCTCGAAATCGATCGCCCCCCGTTTTTCGCGTGCAGCCGCCAGTACTTTGTACAATCCGTAAAGATCCATCAGATGCGGCACCAGACCGGCATAAATCGCGGCTTCAGGTCCTCTCTGGTTGGCAAGAATCGCAGCGACTTCCGTATAGGTCATGCGTGCAGCCGAATGCATCACCGCCGGATAAAACTGGTAAGCGCTCACTTCCCCTTCGGATGAGACCAGTGCATCACAAACCAGAACAAGCCGATCCACATCCGGATTGAGCGAACATAAGCCATTGGACAATTTCTCCGGCAACATCGGAATGACACGGCGCGGGAAATACACCGACGTCGCACGCAAAAGCGCATCCTTGTCCAGCGGAGCATTCGGTTTCACATAATGACTGACATCAGCAATCGCGACGATCAGCCGGTAGGCATCAGCACCCGCCAGTTTCACAGGCTCGCAATACACCGCATCATCGAAATCGCGCGCATCCTCTCCGTCAATCGTCACCAGTGGAATATCCCGCAAATCGACACGTCCCTCGAAGTCTTCCGGCAATACCTGATCCGGCAGACGTTCCGCTTCCGACAAGGCTTCATGGGAAAATATGTGCGGCAGGCCGAACTTGCGCACGGCGATTTCGATTTCCACTCCCGGATCATCGATATCACCAAGGACTTCGACAATCCGCGCCACCGGCTGGGTATAGCGTGACGGTTGCGAAACCAGCTGCGCGTTGACGATCTGGCCGGCTTTGGCCTTGCCGGGAGAACCATCCACCAGAATGTCATGAACGATGCGACGGTCTTCCGGAACGATCAGCCAGACACCGTTTTCATTGACCAACCGCCCGACAATATGGGTATGTGCACGATTCGTCACAGAAACAATGACGCCTTCCTGACGTCCCTTGCGATCCGTATTCACGACACGAACCTGCACCCTGTCATTGTGCATGACCTTCTGCATCTCATTCTCGGACAGGAAAATATCTTCCCCGCCGTCATCTCGGATCACAAAACCGTATCCATCCGGATGCGAATGGACATAACCGGTGATGAAATGGGTTGCGGTATTGATCTTGTAATTGCCCTTGGCATCGCACATCAGCTGGCCATCACGTTCCATGGCTTCCAGACGTTTCAACAGGCCTTCCATGCCTGCTTTTTTGACATGAAGTTCCCGTGCAATGGTTTTGGCACTCCGTCCCCTGCTTGTCTGACGCAGGGATTCGATAATTTCTTCCCGACTGGGAATGGGGTAAGGATATTTTTTCAAAAGTTTTCTTGATCAAAAGGGTTCATCGCGGCAATACAACAATCTCATCATCCTTTCTTTTGCCGGATTACGCAAGACTGTTGACATATCTTTGTATCACGTTATAATAGCAAACCTGTTTCGGCAGTTGAGTTCACAGTCGGAATGACTGGTCAAAACGGTCGAAAACTTGTATAATAGCAGATACAGCAAATGCCCACGTGGCGGAATTGGTAGACGCGCATGGTTCAGGTCCATGTGCCGCGAGGTGTGGGGGTTCAAATCCCTCCGTGGGCACCAGATCCGCAAAAACGAAACCCGCGCAAGGCGGGTTTTTTGTTGCCTGTCTCATACAGGCAATACGAGCACGTCTCCTGTACGCGACAGCGCATGCCCTCATATACCGAAAATCGCATGATAACTGATCCGTATCATGAGAAAATGATTCCGATGATGCATTATTTCCTTACGGTCTCGTCTGACTGCCGCTGTTGTATTATCCAGGCCGGCATCACCTGTCACCGTGTTTTTCCGCCGGCGACCCTGTTTCCGGACGAATCCGATACGAAAGCCTCTCATGACAGCCATCATGTCTTTTTGCGCCATCTGCGTTCTTCTGGCAGCGGGAATGGCCATCCGGTCCTTTTTTCCGATCTTCCAGCGCCTTTTCATCCCGTCTTCCGTCATCGGCGGTTTCATCGGACTGGCAGCGATCAATACGCTGGGACACGTCATTTCACCTGACTGGTTCATCGCTTTCGGCAAGCTGCCGGGATTTCTGATAAACATCGTTTTTGCCGGCCTGTTTCTCGGTATATCTCCGACATCCCTGAAAAAAATATGGCATCTGACCGCACCCCAGTTCTGTTTCGGACAAATCATTGCCTGGGGGCAATATGTCGTCGGCCTGGGACTGGTCTTTTTTCTGCTGGCACCGTTTTTCAACGTACCGGATGTTTTCGGCAATCTGCTGGAAATCGGCTTTGAAGGCGGTCATGGAACAGTCGGCGGCCTGTCGGAAACTTTCGCAGAACTTGGCTGGCCTGCAGGCGCCGACCTGGGTTACACGGTGGCGACTTGCGGTCTGGTACTGGGCATTGTCACCGGCATGATTCTCATCAATATTGCCGTACGACGCGGTGACATCAGCGATATCCGGACATTCGCCGACAAAACACGGATGGAACGTATCGGCATCTATCCCTGCGACAAACGTCCGCCGGCCGGATGGCAGACCGTCTATTCCGCTTCTGTCGATTCTCTGGCACTGCATATCGCGCTCGTCGGTATCGCCATACTGATCGGATACGGCATCAAGGAAGCGCTGATCCTGACCGAACATATCACGCCGGCATCGTTTCATGAGATGAAAATCATGCAAAGTCTGCCGCTGTTCCCATTATGCATGATCGGCGGCGTTTTGCTCCAGATCGCATTGAGAAAAACAGGACTGGACAAACTGGCCGATCATGGCCAGATGCAACGTGTCACTGGTGCCGCGCTGGATTTTCTGGTCGTCGCCGCCATCGCATCCATCCGTGTGGAATTCGTCCTTTCCTATTGGGCTCCATTGTGTATTCTGATCGCTTTTGGCATGCTCTGGAATATTTGCGCTGTCCTGATCATCGGTCCACGCATTTTCGATCAGGCATGGTTCGAGCGTTCGATCGCCGAACTGGGACAGGCAACCGGTGTAACCGCCACCGGGCTGATGTTGTTACGTACAGTCGATCCCGACAACAAAACCGTCGCTGCGGAAGCTTTCGGTTATAAACAACTGCTTCATGAACCGATCATGGGCGGTGGTTTCTGGACATCACTTGCCGTTCCGCTGGTCATGCTGGGGCAAGGCATGGTGGTATGGTGTCTCTCCATCGTACTGTTGCTGTTCTTTCTGGCATGCTGGCTGTTGTTTTTTTATACGAAAAAACGCTGATTCCGCCAATCCATATATGTACCGTGCAGTATCCCGCACGGTTTCCGATCCATATATGGCATTCCGGAAGTAGCGACATGTTTCCGATGCGTCTGCCAAACGCCAGACAGCCTGAAATGTCGGTTCCCAAGCTTTTCAAACCTGCGTAAAATGACGCTCTCATTCCGTTTTACCTGATGACACAGCCGATTATGCCAGACCAGCCTGTTATGCATTCTTCCGGGAAACCCATGTTTTTCGATCCGGAAACACGTCGCATCCGAAGTTTCGTCACGCGTGCCGGACGCCTTTCCACAGGACAGGAACGCGCCATTCGTGAACTTGGACCTGCATATTGTCTGCCATTTGCCAGGGAAACGCTCGATTACGCAAAAACATTCGGAAGAACGGCGCCGGTCATTCTGGAAATCGGTTTCGGGATGGGCGAGACCACCGCGACAATCGCCGAAAGCCTGCCGGAGCTGGATTTTATCGGCGTGGAAGTCCATACACCCGGTGTCGGTAGCCTGCTCAAACAGATCGGGGAAAAACGATTGTCCAACATACGGATCATCCAGCATGATGCCGTCGAAGTACTGGAAAACATGATTGCCGAAAATTCACTCAATGGCGTACATATTTTCTTCCCGGATCCATGGCACAAGGCTCGCCATCACAAACGACGTCTGATACAGCCGGATTTCGTCCGCCTGCTCGTCAGCCGTCTTGCAGACAACGGCTACCTGCATTGTGCGACAGACTGGCAGAATTACGCGGAACAAATGCTGGAAGTACTGGGTGGAGAACGCGGCCTGCAAAATACGGCATCCGGATACGCACAGCGTCCCGATTACCGGCCGGTGACCAAATTTGAAAAACGCGGCTTAAGGCTCGGACATGGCGTCTGGGATCTGGTTTTCCGCAAACGCCATCCTGCCTGAAACAAATCAGCAGTTTCAGATCACCTGCAGCACGATTTTCCCGAAATGGGTATTGGACTGCATCAGTTTCTGGGCCTGCATGGCTTCCGCCAGCGGGAATACCCGGTAAATGACCGGTTTGATCTTCCCTGCTTCGATCAGTGGCCAGACATGTTTTCTCAGATTGGCCGCGATTTCCGCTTTGAAGTCATTTGAACGCGGGCGAAGTGTCGAACCGGTGACCATCAACTGCCGGTGTACGATCTGTGCCAGGTCCACAGTACCGAGACGGCCGCCCAAATACGCGATCAGAACGAGACGTCCTTCATCGGCCAGACAGTCGATTTCCTTGTCGAGAACGGCCGCGCCGATAATATCCAGAATGACATCGACACCCCTGCCATTCGTCGCCTGCCTGATATATTCGGCAAAATTTTCCGTGGTCGAGTTGACGCACCGTTCGGCACCAAGCTTTTCACAGGCACGGCATTTGTCTTCCGTCCGTGCCGTGGCGAATACGCGATGCCCCATCGCCTGCGCCATCTGGATAGCCGTAACGCCGATACCAGAAGCGCCTGCCTGAACCAGCAGACTTTCACCTTCCTTCAATCTACCGAAATCATAGACATTGCTCCAGACCGTAAAATAGGTTTCCGGTAACGATGCCGCCTCGATCGGTGTCAGTCCTTTCGGAATCGGCAAACACAGTCTGGTGCAGGCTGTACAGTATTCGGCATACCCACCCCCCTGTACAAGCGCACAAACCATATCGCCGACCTTGAAGTCACTGCCTGACAGATCGCCGCCGACGATTTCACCGGCGATTTCAAGACCCGGAATATCCGGTGCGCCTTTCGGTACTACATAACGGCCAATACGCTGCAACACATCAGGACGGTTGATGCCGGCAGCATGCACGCGGATCAATACTTCACCGGGCCCCGCTACCGGAACCGGTCTTTCTGCCAGTTGAAGATAACCCTTCGACCCCTGGTCGATAATTTCAATCGCTTTCATCTGTTCTTTTCCCCTTTCGGGATATCCTGAAAGAAACCCGATACCCAAACGCCCGACATGATATTCCGGATACAGGACGTCGCCATGGCAATATACCCTTTTACCGTGTTTCTTTCGATTTCATTCATCAAACCGTTTCCGGTCAAACAAAAATCCTCCCGGAGAATACCGGGAGGATTTTTCAGGACTGCGTCCGGCACATGCGCCAGAAACGGAGCAATCCTTATTCTGCCGAAGCGTTGTTTTCTTCTGCAGCGACGGCTTTCATGGACAATTTGATCCGGCCACGGTCATCCGTTTCAAGAACCTTGACACGAACCGACTGTCCTTCCTCCAGATAATCCGATACGGCATTGACACGTTCGTTTGCAATCTGGCTGATATGCAACAAGCCATCACGACCGGGCAATATCTGAACAATAGCGCCGAAATCCAGCAATTTCAAGACAGTACCGTCATAGATTTTGCCGACTTCAACAGAAGCCGTCAGTTCTTCAATACGGCGTTTGGCTTCCTGACCGGCTGCCGCATCGACGGATGCAATCGTGACGACACCATCATCGCTGATATCGATCTGCGCGCCGGTTTCTTCGGTCAACGCACGGATGACGGCACCGCCCTTGCCGATCACATCACGGATTTTTTCCGGATTGATACGCATCGTAATCAGACGCGGTGCAAAGTCGGACAATTCTGTCTTGAAGTGCGGCATCGCTTCCTGCATCTTGCCCAGAATGTGCATGCGGCCTTCGCGTGCCTGTGCCAGCGCGACCTGCATGATTTCCTTGGTAATGCCCTGGATCTTGATATCCATCTGCAAGGCTGTCACGCCTTTTTCCGTACCGGCGACCTTGAAGTCCATATCGCCGAGGTGGTCTTCATCGCCCAGAATATCGGTCAGAACCGCGAACTTGTTGCCTTCCTTGATCAGCCCCATGGCGATACCGGCGACATGCGTCTTGACCGGAACGCCAGCATCCATCAATGCCAGCGAACCGCCGCAAACGGATGCCATCGACGAGGAACCGTTGGATTCCATGATTTCCGATACCAGACGGATGGAATAGCTGAATTCTTCCTGAGAAGGCAGACAGGCGACCAGTGCGCGTTTTGCCAGACGACCATGACCGATTTCACGACGCTTCGGGGTACCGACACGGCCCGTTTCACCGGTTGCGAACGGCGGCATATTGTAATGCATCATGAATGCATCGCTGTATTCGCCCATCAGTCCATCGATTTTCTGGTTGTCGCGTGAAGTACCCAGTGTAGCGACGACCAATGCCTGCGTTTCACCACGCGTGAAGAGCGCAGATCCGTGCGTTCTCGGCAGCACACCGGTACGGATGGTGATCGGACGTACCGTACGGGTATCACGTCCGTCGATACGGGGTTCGCCGTCCAGAATCTGGGAACGGACAATCCGTGCTTCCAGTTCGAACAGGATATTGCCGACTTCGACAGTATCCGGTGCCGCTTCGCCTTTTGCTTCAGCTTCGGCGGCCAGCGTCTGGTTGACCCTTTCATAAATATGGCGCAATTCGGTCGAACGTGCCTGTTTCTGGCGAATCTGATATGCCTTGCGCAATTCGTCTTCGGCAATCCGCGTGACTTCAGCGATCAGTGCTTCGTTTTTGGCCGGCGGTTCCCATTCGACTTCCGGCTTTCCTCCATCGCGTACCAGTTCGTCAATGGCCTGGATGACGACTTTCATCTGTTCATGACCATATACGACAGCGCCGAGCATGACGTCTTCCGGCAATTCTTTCGCTTCGGATTCGACCATCAAAACCGCCTGTTCGGTACCGGCGACGACCAGATCCAGCTGCGACAGCGGCAGCTGGGATGCATTCGGATTCAGGACATACTGACCATCGATATAACCGACACGAGCGGCACCCAGCGGCCCATTGAAAGGAATTCCGGAAACACACAAGGCTGCTGATGCACCGATCATGGACGGAATATCGGGATCGATTTCCGGATTGACCGACAATACATGGATGATGACCTGGACTTCATTGAAATAGCCGTCCGGGAACAGCGGACGAATCGGACGATCGATCAGACGCGAGGTCAGGGTTTCTTTTTCGGAAGGACGACCTTCACGTTTGAAAAAGCTGCCGGGAATACGGCCGGCGGCATAGCTCTTTTCAATATAATCCACCGTCAGGGGGAAAAAATCCTGACCCGGCTTGATATCATCCTTGGCGACAACGGTTGCCAGCACTACGGTATCGTCCATCGATACCATCACAGCGCCGCTGGCCTGGCGCGCAATCTCACCTGTTTCCAGCGTCACGGTATGCTGACCGTACTGGAATGTCTTGCTTACTTTATTGAACATGTAATTCCTTTCATTTTTTCCGGCAGGTTTTCAGGCGCTGCCGTTCGCCTCATAACGACAAACAACTTTCGATAACGACAATCTTCCGCTTTTTCATACTTTACCGCAGGTGACGCTCATAACGAAATGCCCGCGACAGACACTGGCGCAGGCATTTCACAAAAAACTTCCGGCTCGCAACAACGATTATTTTCTCAGGCCGAGTTTCGCAATCAGATCACGATAACGGTTGATATCCTTCTTGCGCAGGTACGCCAGCAGGTTCTTGCGGCGGTTCACCATCTTGATCAATCCACGACGGGAATGATGATCCTTGGTGTGAACCTTGAAGTGACCGTTCAGATCATTGATACGGGCGGTCAACAATGCAACCTGAACTTCCGGCGAACCGGTATCGTTCTGGCTGCGTGCGTTTGCGGACACGATAGCCGCTTTGTCTTCTTTGAGCAATGCCATAATATTAACCTCTCACATGCGACAAATGGAGTCTTGACCCCTCTTGCCGTGAATACGTTACAAAAAATTCCTGTCGAATCGACAGGAAGGGCAGTATAACGGAAAAGTGTTTTCTGTACAATAAGTACTGTAACCGCTTCTTTTTTCAGGATGATGATCATGAAACGACTGATATTGCTGGTATTCTCCCTGTCCATGCTGCTTTCTGGCTGTGCATCCATTTTCACCACACCGCAACCCGGCATATCCGAGCAGGAAGTGATCGCGCTGAAAGGTCAACCAGATGCCGTCTATCAGATCGGTGACTCAAGACTTCTGGAATGGTCTGTGGGCGCATGGTCACAATACGCCTATATGGCAAAAATCGGACCGGATGGCAAGCTGGTATCCTACGAACAGGTACTGACGCGCGAAAAATTCGGTTCCATTCCGATTGACCGTTTCACTAAACTCGATGTACTGCAAACGGTCGGCCACCCGACGGAAACCGATTATCTGCCATTGATCGACCGTGAAGTATGGGCCTACCGCTACAAGGAAGAAGGCATCTGGAATTCCATGATGTACATTTACTTCGATTCACAAGGCATCGTCAGGAGAATGGAAAACGGCATGGATCCCATGTATCTTCGTGCTAACTGACTGCCCTGACAGGACAATAAAAAGGAGGCTGTCATGAAACGTTCATTTTCCGCGCTGGCGCTGGCCGGACTGCTGACGCTGGGAGGCTGTGCCTCTCTCATGGGGCCGCAATTCACACCCGGCATGCCGGTCGAACAGGTCATCGCCTACAACGGTCCCCCCGCCATCGAATATCCGGATGGCAATACACGGCTGCTGGAGTGGCCTGTCGGTGAATGGTCACAATACGCCTACATGGCACGAGTCGGACCGGATGGCAAACTGATTTCCTATGAAAACGTCCGGACACGTGAAAAATTCGGAACCATCCAGGTCAACCAGTTCAACAAAAACGATGTGTTGCGTACGGTCGGCCACCCGACGGAAACCGATTATCTTCCGCTGAAGAAACAGGAAGTCTGGTCATATCGCTACAGGGAAGAAGGCATCTGGAATTCCATGATGCACATTTATTTCGATTCCAGCGGTATCGTGCGTGGTATTGAAAACGGCCAGGATCCAATGTATCTGCGTGACAATGGCTTTTTCGGCGGCATCGGCGGTTTCGGTATCGGAATCGGTGGCGGAACGCGGGGCGTCGGAGGCGGCGCCGGAATCGGTATCGGATTCTGAAGAAACCGGTAAAAAAAAGGATGCGTAAAACGCATCCTTTTTTTATCGGATATCCTGAGTATCCGGATTTTAGATGATCTTGGATACCGCATCGATATAGGCGTTGACCGATGCCGTAATGATATCGGTATTGGCCGAAAAGCCGTAATAAACCTTGCCCTTGTTTTCCACCTGGATATGGACCTTGCCAACATCGTCCGTACCACGGGTAAATGCCTGAATCAGGAATTCTTCCAGTGTGACTTTCTGGGTAATCAACTGACGGACTGCATTGATCGAGGCATCGATCGGACCGTTGCCTGCTGCAGTGGCGATACAGGGTTCACCGTCGATGATCAGGCGAACCGTCGCCATCGGGATGGCATCCTTGCCGCAAACGACTTGCAGGTAGTCCAGTTTGATACGCCGTGCATCTTCGACGGTTCCGGTGCCTGCCAGATGGCGAAGGTCTTCATCGGAAACGGACTTCTGCGCATCGGCCAGCACCAGGAATTTGCTGTATGCCACATCCAGTTCGGCATGCGAGAGCGCATATCCCAGACGACGCAGATGATGATCCAGTGCGGCACGGCCACTGCGTGCGGTCAGCACAATCGAAGAATCGCTCACGCCGATATCGGCCGGATCGATGATTTCGTAGTTTTCACGGTTTTTCAGCACGCCATCCTGATGAATGCCCGAGGAGTGCGCGAATGCGTTACGACCGACAATCGCCTTGTTCGGCTGGACCGGCATGCGCATGAGATTGGAAACCAGACGCGATGTCCGGATGATCTTGGTCGTGTCGATGTCGGTATAGGCCGGAATATCCTTGCGGCATTTCAGAATCATGACGATTTCTTCCAGCGAGGTATTGCCGGCGCGTTCACCGATACCGTTGATCGTACATTCAACCTGACGGATACCGTTCATGATACCGGCCAGCGCATTGGCCGTCGCCATACCCAGGTCGTTGTGGCAGTGTGCAGACAGGGTCGCACGATCGACATTGGCGACATGGTCTTTCAGATACTTGATCTTGGCACCGTATTCGTAAGGCGTGCAGTAACCGGTCGTATCCGGAATGTTGATGACTGTGGCGCCGGCTGCAATGACGGCTTCCACAACCCGTGCCAGATATTCATTGTCGCTTCGTCCCGCATCTTCGGCGAAAAATTCGACGTCATCGACATATTTTTTTGCATATTTCACCATCTTGACGGCACGTTCCAGAATCTGTTCCGGCGTCGAGTTCAACTTGGAATAAATATGGTAGGGCGATGTGCCGATACCGGTATGGATACGTCCCCTCTTGGCATATTTCAGCGCTTCGGCAGCCACATCGATATCTTTCTCGATCGCACGGGTCAAAGCGGAAATCACCGGTTTTTCAACCACTTTCGAAATTTCCACAACCGACTTGAAATCACCCGGGCTGGAAATCGGAAAACCGGCTTCGATAACGTCGACACCCAGATCTTCCAGCGCTCTGGCAACTTCGATTTTTTCAAGCGTGTTCAGCTGGCTGCCAGGAACCTGTTCGCCATCGCGCAATGTGGTGTCAAATATGATGATTTTTTCTGCCGAGTCTGCCGGTGTGCCGACCATGATGTGCTCCTTTGGATAATTCGATTAGATTTCATTCAGTTAGACCGGAAACGCCTCCGGTTGTCTCTGCCTCGTGGGCAAAGACCAAAAAACAACGGATATGTGGACAAAAGATATCAGCACGCCTGGCGCGCTAGAACGAACAGTAGCGACAGGCCGGACGGCATATCGCCACAGAAACGGGACAAGGAATTGAACATTTTGACATTCATGGGAAAAACTATAAGCCCCTTTTTCAATTCATGCAATATTTTTCGGGCAGGTTCCATGCCGGGAATATGCAGCACTGCCATCAAAAAGCAAAGTGTACATCATTCCCTGTTTTTCTGCTCATGATGATCTTCTTTCGTCTGGACGATGCTGACAGGTTTTCCTTTTATTTTCCGCCACATATACACGACATAACCCGAAACGCCATAAATCACGAACAAGCCGAACAGCACTTTGGGCGGATCGAACGATATCGTGACAAATATCAGCACCACCAGAATGACGGCGATGAACGGTACCGATTTACGGATATCCATCACCTTGAAGCTGTAAAACGGAACATTCGAGACCATTGTGAGGCCGGCATACAGCGTCAGAATCCATGATGTCCAGTAAAAATCGCTGCCTGAAAAACCGACATCATCCATCAGCCAGATAAAACCTGCTACCAGTGCAGCCGCAGCCGGGCTGGGCAAGCCCTGGAAATAACGCTTGTCCACAATGGCGATATTGGTATTGAAACGCGCCAGCCTCAATGCCGCACAGGCGCAAAAAACGAAAGCCGATACCCAGCCGATACGCCCCATTCCCTTCAGCGACCATTCATAGACCACGAGTGCAGGTGCTGCACCGAATGCCACCATGTCTGCCAGACTGTCGAGCTGCGCACCGAATTCGCTTTGCGTTCTGGTCAGTCGCGCGACCCTGCCATCCATGCTGTCAAGCACCATGGATATGAAAATGGCGACCGTCGCCTGCTTGAACTCCAGATTCAGCGACATGACAATGGCGTAAAAACCGCAGAACAACGAAGAAATCGTAATGGCGTTCGGCAACAGATAAATCCCGCGACGACGCAATTTCGCGCGGGTTGAATTGATATCGTTTACGGGTTGTTCCTGCTGTGTCATGCACCTTCTCCGACAAGAATGGAAACAGTGTATCGCTTTTTCAAAACATCGTGCATCGGTTCAGTCTGCCGATTGCGACAATTCCGCCAATACGGTTTCCGTCGCATACACCTTGTCACCCACTGTCACCAAAGGTCTGGCCGACAGCGGCAAATAGACATCCACCCGTGAACCGAAACGGATGAAACCGAAACGCTGCCCTTTTTGCAACTGTTCACCACCCTTCACATAACAAAGAATCCGTCGTGCAATAAGGCCTGCCACCTGGACACAGGTCACCATCTGACCGTTTTCCGCCCTGATAATGACGGCATTGCGTTCGTTTTCCAATGATGCCTTGTCCAGATCGGCATTGACGAACTTGCCCGGGAAATAATGGACGCTTTGCACTTTTCCGTCGACCGGAAAACGGTTGGAATGGACATTGAACACATTCATGAAAACGCTGATTTTCAAGGCTTCGCGCTGTCCATAGATATCCTGTGTTTTCTCGATCACGACAATGCGTCCGTCTGCGGGAGACACGACGGCATTGCGGATATCGGGGACCGTCCGTGCCGGATCACGGAAAAACTGAAGGACAAACAGGCTGATCAGCCACAACGGCAACGACCAGACACCCCACAGCCAGGTAACGGCTACCGTAACGGCAAAGGAAAGAAAAATGTAAAACCAGCCTTCACGTGCAATAACGGGATGAGGATAATTTTTCAATCGCGACTCCGGAACGCCAAACAATCAAGATGCGTATTCTAGTATCAAACTTCCTGCGTTGAAACCAGCAAGCAGCCATTCGATCAGGCCTGCACGGTTTATCCGGTCTGGCACAACACACGGCCCTTGATAAATCATAAAATGGAACCATATATCCTGAAAACAGGACGACTTGCAAAATATGATGCCATACAATGCATTATGGCGTTTTTTATTCATGATTAAAACCTTTGCCGGATGGCATATCTTTTTCCATGACCGGAAACTATCCGGACAATCGTGATTTCGCACCTGCAAAACGTCCCTTTCTTTTTCATATCATTTCTCTGAACGGAAAACACGATGACGAAGTTTCGCGATCCGGCCGGCGCCATGTGGCTTCAGGCACTGAAAATGCTGGAACAGGCCGACCAGCTCCACCGACGCTTTTTCCAGCTGGGAAAACCGGCTGCGCAAGGACCGGTCTGGGAACCGCCAGCCGACATACTTGAAACCGGCCGTTACCTGCAAATTCTCATTGCCCTTCCGGGTGTGGATGCATCGGACATTACGGTTTCCATCGAAAACAACCGTATCCATGTCATAGGAGCACGACAGGCAAGCCTGCCTGCAAACACCATCATCCGGCGGCTTGAGATCCCTTACGGCCGTTTCGAAAAAAGGATCGACCTGCCGGATGGACATTTCCAATTGCTGGAAAACGTCGTCAAAAACGGCTGCCTGCGCCTGACATTGAACAAACTCGGATAATCCCTATATCATGACTATGCCAGAAATCGACACTCTATCTCCGTTACCTGAAGATCATTCCGGTACGACAAGCACAATACCTCCCGTCCCTGAGGATGCCATTATCATCATTCCTGTCAGGAACATGGTGCTGTTTCCGGGTATGGTCGTCCCGGTCACCATCGCACGCGAAAAATCGCTGCTGGCGGCACAGGCCGCCATGAAGGCGGATCGCCAGATCGGTATCGTCTTGCAGCGCAACCCGGAAACCGCCGATCCAGCACAGGCAGATTTGTACCCTGTCGGCACAACCGCAGGTATCCTGCGTTATGTGGCGGCCTCTTCCGAGGCACACCATATCGTCTGTCAGGGCGAGTGCCGCTTCCGGTTGCTTGAATTGCTGCCGGGGTACCCGTTTCTTGTCGCGCGTATCGAGAAACTGCCGGAAGAACCGGAAGACAATGTGGAAATCGAAGGGCGAATGGTTCAACTCAAACAACGCGCTCTCGATATTTTGCAAATGCTGCCGCAAATTCCGCAGGAATTGTCGGATTCCATCAGCAATGTCACCTCGGCTGCACTGCTGGCCGATCTGATGACTGGACTGATGGATCTGACGACTGCGGAAAAACAGGACATTCTGGAAACTGTTGATCTGAAAGAACGGATCGACAAACTGCTATCCCGACTGTCCTACCGGCTCGAGGTACTTCGCGTCAGCCGTGATATTGACGAAAAAACACGTAACCGGCTTGATGATCGCCAGCGTGAAGCACTGTTGCGCGAACAACTCAGAACCATCCAGACACAGCTTGGTGAAATAGATGATTCTTCATCCGAAACCGAAGCGCTGGCAGAAAAAATCGAAAAAGCCGGTATGCCGGAAGAGGTACATACCCATGCGCTCAAGGAACTGAACCGTCTGAAAAACATGCCTGATTCGGCCAGCGAATATTCCATGCTGCAAAACTATCTGGAATATCTGTCGGAATTGCCATGGTCTGTATCTTCCGAAGACAGGACCGATATCCGCGAAGCGCGCCGTATTCTCGACGAGGATCACTACGGTCTTGAAAAAATCAAGAAACGTATCCTGGAATTTCTGGCCGTCCACAAGCTCAATCCGGAAGGCAAAAGCCCGATTTTGTGTTTCATCGGCCCTCCGGGCGTCGGCAAGACTTCGCTCGGACAAAGTATCGCCCGAGCGACAGGACGCCGTTTCGTGCGGGTCAGCATGGGGGGCGTACATGACGAAGCGGAAATCCGTGGCCACCGGCGTACCTATATCGGTGCGCTTCCCGGCAATATCATGCAGGCGGTCCGCCGTGCGGGAACCAACAACTGCGTTGTCCTTCTGGATGAAGTAGACAAGCTGGGCAGCGGTGTCCAGGGCGATCCTTCTGCAGCCTTGCTTGAAGTGCTGGATCCGGCACAAAACAATACATTCCGTGACAACTACCTGGGCGTGCCTTTCGATCTGTCGAAGGTCATGTTCATCTGCACCGCCAATATGCCAGATACCATCCCGGGACCTTTACGCGACAGACTGGAAATGATCCAGATCCCGGGTTATACGGAACAGGAAAAAACCCAGATCGCCTTGCGTTACCTGATCCGGCGTGAACTTTCCGAAAACGGTCTGACACAGGAAAACTGCCAGATCACTGAACAAGCCATCCGCGATATTATCGGCCATTACACGCGTGAAGCCGGCGTACGCGAGCTGGAACGACAAATCGGCAGCGTATTTCGCCATGCGGCCATGAAAATCGCGGAAGGTGATACGGAAAAAGTTTCTATCGATTCCGGCGATATCACTGATATTCTCGGCGCGCCTGTTTATGACAGTGAAACCGCCATGCGGGTCAGCATGCCTGGTATCGCGACCGGACTGGCATGGACACCGGTTGGCGGCGATATTCTCTTCATCGAAGCCAGCCGCGTTCCCGGACGCAACAGACTGACACTGACCGGCCAGCTCGGCGATGTCATGAAAGAGAGCGCGCAAGCTGCCCTGACGCTTGTCAAGGCACATGCCGAAAGCCTCGGCATTCCCGCGGAACAGTTTGAAAACAGTGAAATCCATGTCCACGTTCCAGCGGGTGCCATTCCGAAAGACGGCCCCAGTGCCGGCGTCGCCATGTTTCTGGCGCTGGCTTCCGTCATGATGGGCAAACCGATTGCCAGCGATCATGCCATGACAGGAGAAATCAGCTTGCGCGGTCTGGTATTGCCAGTCGGTGGCATCCGCGAAAAAGTATTGGCTGCATTGCGTGCCGGTATCCGTACCGTCATGCTTCCGGCCAAAAACAAACGTGATCTCGACGATATTCCAGAAGATGCGCGCAACCAGTTGCAATTCATATTTCTGGAAACCGTCGATGACGCTATCCGCTGCGGTCTGATCGAAAACGGAAAAAGCGCCTCATCCGAAAAAAAATGAGTCGTTAGTTCATAGTGAAAAAGGCGTTTCCGTTATCACGGAAACGCCTTTTTCATTGCCTTGCGGGAATATTTTCCGCTCAGGCATTTTCCTTGCGGACATACAGCCCGATCACTTCCGATTGTGCCAGTATGTGTCCTTCCATCCGTTTGACCACTTCGGCCTTGGTCGTATTGCCGAGATCGGGCAATACCGTATCGAGTGCATACAGCTTGAAGAAATAGCGATGCGTTCCGATCGGCGGACAAGGACCGCTATATCCTGCATACTGACGGTCATTGATCCCGATACCTGTCCCCTTGGGCAAATCACTGTCTGCCACACCTTCCGGCAAGGTCATGGCTACCGGCGGCAAATTGTACAACACCCAGTGCACCCAGGTCATTTTCGGCGCAGCCGGATCCGGTGCATCCGGATCATCTGAAATCATGACCAGACTTTTCGTACCGGAAGGCGGTGCCGTCCATGCCAGTGGCGGCGAAATATTGTCTCCTTCGCAGGTATAACGCGCCGGCATCATTTCGTTATGTGCAAATGCAGGTGAACTTATCGTCATTGTCATCTGTGACTCCTTTCTTGTCATACCAGTCGGCCTGCCATTCATTCCACCGGAATGTTTCTGACAGTTTCACTGACTGCCTTTGGCAAGCGAACCGACAAAATGCCATCGACATAGCTTGCCTGCGATTTTTCGCTATCGACATTTTTCGGCAATACGATCGTCCGTTCGAACGTGCCATAGGCGCGTTCGACGAGATGGTAAGTGCTTCCTTCGCTTTCACGCAACCACCGTTTCTCGCCACGAATGAAAAGCGTGTTGCCGACGATCCTGATCGAGAAACTTTCCTTGCCGACTCCCGGCATTTCCAGCCTGACGACCAACTCCGCCGGTGTTTCCTCGACCTCGGCGTTCATCAGGCTCCAGCGTGGAAACTGGTCGTCATTGCCGTTTCCCGAGCGTTCGAAATGAACCAGTGCATTACTGCATCGGCTCAGCAACTCACGCCAGCCATCAGAAAGACTTTCCCAGGCACGATTGAGCTCGCGTCCGATACTTTTTCCGGCTTCCCTCAAAGAATCAAGCATAAATCCCTCCTGATCTCATTACAAGAAAACGCTTGTTGCCATTCAATCATAACGTACTTTACCGGCAATCCGGCCACGTTTTACTGCTTTTCAGGCGTATATCCCGCAACCTGGTCGGCGCCATCGCCGAAAAAGTGCTTTTCCATCTGTTCTTTCAGATAGGCACGCGCTTTGGGATCGGCCATGTTCAGACGATATTCGTTAACCAGCATCGTCTGAAGACGAACCCATGCCTGCCATGCTTCTTTCGACACGTTTTCGTAGATCCTTTTTCCCAGTTCTCCGGGATAGGGTGGAAAATCCAGTCCCTCCGCCTCCTTGTCCAATTTGATGCAATGCACGATTCGCGTCATACACTCCTCCATAAATGATATGTTTTGTATTGGAGCCCGATCGGCCCGTCAAAGTTTCTTGATAAGTACTTGCGATTTGCGCTGCCAGTTATACATCCGCTGTCGGTCTTTCGGCAGCTCCTCGACACTGGCATAGACAAAGCCACGACGCAAGAACCAGTGTGCGGTCTGGGTCGTGAGAATGAACAGCTTGTCGAAGCCCAGCGAACGCGCCCTGTCTTCCATATGATTCAGAATCCGTTCGCCATCGCCTTCACCCTGAATTTCCGGATCGACGATCAGACACGCCATTTCCGCCATCTTTTCGGCGGGGAAAGGATACAGTGCCGCACATCCGAAAATCACGCCGTCATGCTCGATAACCGAAAAATATTCGATTTCCCGTTCCAGCAATTCACGACCGCGCTTGACCAGCGTGCCGTTGGCCTCGAACGGTTCGATCAGTTTGAGAATCGCACCGACATCCTTGATTGTCGCTTCCCGGAGGAATTCCACATTCTCATAAGTGACCATGGTACCGATACCGTCGTGAGTAAACAGTTCCAAAAGGATCGAGCCATCCGTTTCATACGGAACGATATGTGTTCTTGGCGTACCGCCGATACAGGCCTTGGCGGCATACCGAAGATACGAGGCCGCTTCCTGCGAGAGATGTCCTGTCTTCAACAACCCCTCCACGCGCTGCGATGTGATTTCCCGAACCTCATTGCCGTCGGCATCATGAACCAGTGGCGTTTCCGTCAGAAAAATCAGTTTGTGCGCGTGCAATGCCAACGCGGCGGAAACGGCAACATCTTCCATGCGAACATTGAACGCTTCACCAGTCGGCGAATAACCCAAAGGCGAAAGCAGCACCAGATCGCCTGATGCCAGAATCGGATGAATGCTGTCATAAGCGATTTTTCTGACCTTGCCGGTCCACTGCAGATCGATACCTTCCAGAATACCGAGCGGCGTTGCCGTTACGAAGTTACCTGAAATCAGACGTATTTCCGCATGTGCCATCGGTGTATTGGGCAAACCCTGGCTGAAAGCCGCTTCGATATCCAGTCTCAGTTCACCGGCCGCTTCTTTCGCACACTCAAGCGCTTCCGGATCGGTGATGCGCGTCCCGTTATAATACCGGCTCTTGACATGACGCAAATCCAGCTGTTCTTCCACTTGCGGACGAGAACCGTGCACGATGACGACCTTGATTCCCAGTGCATGCAACAACGAAATATCATGCGCCAGAACCGGCAACATTCCGGCTTTCACCAACTCACCCGGAAACGCAACGACGAACGTTTGCCCACGAAAAGCATGAATATAGGGGGCAACCGAACGCAACCACTTAACGAATTGTTCTTCCATAAACGGATCATCCAGCAAACAGATTATCGGTACATCATGATACGGGCCTGCCCATATGACAGACGGCAACCGGAACGAATTGCCTTTTAAAGACAATCGCTCATCTTTACGATTATAATGCGCACCGACATGAGTGCTCCCGAATCTTTATCCAAAAAACCACGTTCTTCCCGTCCATCGAGGCCTGTGCCCGACAGAGCCACACGCACCCCAGTTCCGCCGATTGTCTATCCAGAAGATCTGCCTGTTTCTGGACGGCGTGAGGAAATCGCGCAAGCTATCCGCGATCATCAAGTCGTTGTGGTTTGCGGAGAAACCGGTTCCGGGAAAACCACCCAGCTGCCGAAAATCTGTCTTGAACTCGGCCGCGGGCAGACAGGTCTGATCGGTCATACCCAGCCCCGGCGTATCGCGGCCAGCACCACGGCCAACCGTATCGCGCGCGAACTGAATTCGCCTCCCGGTGAAATCGTCGGTTACAAAATACGTTTCACTGACAAAATCGGTCCCGGTGCATCCGTCAAGCTGATGACAGACGGTATCTTGCTGGCCGAAACCCAGAACGACCGACTGCTGAAACAGTACGATACGATCATTATCGACGAAGCTCATGAACGCAGTCTGAACATCGATTTTCTGCTGGGCTACCTCAAACAGCTGTTGCCAAAACGCCCCGATCTCAAACTGATCATCACTTCGGCGACGATCGATGCCGAACGCTTTGCTCGTCACTTTTCCAACGAGCATGAAACCGTTCCGGTGATCGAGGTTTCCGGCAGGTTGTATCCTGTCGAAATCCGCTACCGCCCGATTCTGGATAGCCGTCCGGATGAAACGAAAGACAAATCCGACGCACGCCAGACCAGCGACCTGATGGATGCCATCGTCGACGCCGTCGATGAGCTGTTCCGTACCGGTTCGGGAGACACTCTCGTTTTTTTGCCGGGCGAACGGGAAATACGGGAAGCGGCGGAAGCGCTTAGAAAACACCATCCCCCGCATGTACAGATTCTGCCGCTTTATGCCAGACTTTCCGCTCAGGAACAGGAAAAGATTTTCAGGCCGACCAATGGACGCCGGATCATTCTGGCGACCAATGTCGCGGAAACGTCCCTGACTGTTCCTGGCATCCATTTCGTGATCGACACCGGGCTGGCCCGTGTCAAGCGATACAGTTACCGCAACAAAGTCGAACAGCTGCATATCGAACCGATCTCACAAGCGGCTGCCAACCAGCGTGCAGGCCGTTGCGGTCGTATCGCATCAGGCATATGCATCCGGCTGTACGATGAACAGGATTTCGCCCTCAGGCCACCTTACACTGCACCGGAAATCCTCCGTTCTTCCCTGGCTTCAGTCATTTTGCGCATGAAATCCCTGAAACTGGGTGATGTCGACACTTTCCCGTTCATGGAACCGCCGCTCAAACGCGCCATCGCAGACGGTTACCAATTGCTTCAGGAGCTGGGTGCACTCGACGAGCGCAACCAGATGACACCGGTCGGACACGAGTTGTCCATGTTGCCGCTGGATCCTCGCATCGGAAGGATGATTCTGGCCGCTCGCGATCATCAATGCCTGAAAGAAATCCTGATCATCGCATCGGCATTGTCCATTCAGGATCCGCGTGAACGTCCGATCGACGCACAGGATGCCGCCGATAACGCGCATCGCAAATTCGCCGACAGCCGTTCCGAATTCATCACCTATCTCAAAATCTGGCAATGGTTTGATGATGCGCTTAAAAACAAACAATCCAACCGCCTGCTGCGCGAAAGCTGTCATAACCAGTTTCTTTCCTTTTTGAGATTGCGTGAATGGCGTGATATTCACTCGCAACTGTTGACCATCGTGCGCGAGCGTGGCTGGCGACTCAATGAATCGGATGCTACCTATGAACAATTGCATCTGGCATTGCTGACCGGTCTTTTGGGAAACATCGGCTGCAAAACGGAAGACGCCGCCGTTTTTCTCGGTGCACGCGGTATCCGTTTTTATATCTGGCCAGGATCGCCACTGGCACGCAAAAACGGGCGCTGGATCATGGCCGCAGAGCTGGTCGATACCAGCCGCCTGTATGCACGCTGCATCGCACAGATCCAGCCGGAATGGCTTGAACGTGTCGGAAGCCATCTTCTGAAAAAATCCTGGAGCGACCCACACTGGGAAAAACGCCCAGCACAGGTTTCCGCTTTCGAGCGCGCAACACTTTACGGATTGGTGGTCTATAACCAGCGCCGTATCCACTACGGCCAGATTCATCCCGGGGAAGCACGCGATATTTTCATTCGCGAAGCGCTGGTCAACGGAGATTTTGAAACACGTGCACCGTTTTTCGCTCATAACCAGCGATTGATGCGTGAAATCGAGAATTTGGAACACAAGTCCAGACGTACTGACGTGCTGATCGACGAAAGCCTGATCGCCGCTTTTTACGACCGCCATCTGCCGGAAAACATCATCAACGGCTTTTCTTTTGAAAAATGGTACCGCGATGCCACAAGAGACCATCCTCGCCTGCTTTTTTTGAATCGTGACGATCTGATGCGCCATGAAGCGGCCGGCATCACGACAGACCTGTTCCCGAAAACATTACATCTGGCCGGTATCGATATGCCGCTGACTTACCATTTCGAACCCGGCAATGTAAGGGACGGCATCACCCTGACCATTCCGATTTATGCACTGAACCAGATCAGTGCGGAACGTTGTGAATGGCTGGTGTGGGGAATGCTGAAAGAAAAGACACAACTGCTCATCAAGTCTCTGCCGCAAAAACTGCGTAAACACTGCGTTCCGCTACCCGATTATGCCGCCTCGTTTGTCGCACGTATCCGCGAAAAAGGCGCTTTCGGCTCCGGCACACTGATCGATGCCATCATGGCCGATATCCGCGAACAGACCAATGCGGTCGCAAAAAGAGAAGATTTCCGACTGGAAACGCTGCCACCGCATCTGTTCATGAATTTCAGGGTCGTGGACGAACATGGCCGTATGCTGGAAATGTCACGCAATCTGGCAACACTGCAATCCGGTCTTGGCAAGCAGGCACGTACAGCATTCCAGCAACTGGCGGAATTGCGCGCATCAGCTACAAAAGAAAAAACGGCTGCACAAAGAAAAAACCAACCGATTTCCCCTGCAACCACACCTGCTGAAACATTGTCTTCTGCCGAGAAAATCACGACATGGAATTTCGAACCACTGCCGGAACTGCTTGAAATCACACGAGGGAAACAATCCCTGATCGGGTATCCGGCGCTGGTGGATAAAACCACGCATTGCGAAATCGAGGTATTCGACGAACCCGCCGTTGCAATCCGCCTGCATCGTGCCGGTTTACGCAGGCTGTTCGCCTTGCAGCTAAAAGACCAGCTACGTTTCCTTGGCAAAAATATCAACGGACTGACCCAGATGGGCATGCAATTTATCAAGCTGGGCACTCAGGAAGAATTACGCGACCAGATTTTGCAAGCGTCGCTGGACGCCGCTTTTCTTTACCAGCCTTTGCCGGACCGTGCATCCGAATTTGAAAAAAGAAAAAACGACGGCAAGGCGCGCGTCGGCCTGATCTGCAATGAAATCGCACGTGTCGTACAACAAATTCTGACGGAATACCAGACCATCCAGAAAAAGTTGTCGTCAATCCGTGCGCATGACTTGGCCTTGTC
Organism: Oxalobacter paeniformigenes; assembly: GCF_027158465.1. Taxonomy (NCBI): domain Bacteria; kingdom Pseudomonadati; phylum Pseudomonadota; class Betaproteobacteria; order Burkholderiales; family Oxalobacteraceae; genus Oxalobacter; species Oxalobacter paeniformigenes. The sequence continues at coordinate 11,296 of NZ_JAMKYL010000004.1, read as the reverse complement.
TGATATGAACGAACAATTGGCGCGACTGATCAACAAGTCATTCATCACGGACAATCCGCTGGAACGGCTCAAACATTTTCCGCGTTATCTGAAAGCATGCAGCATCCGCATCGACAAATGCCGCAATGATCCGCAACGCGACAAAAACCAGCTCTCCAGCTGGCATCAGGCAGCTGCGCCCTATTTCAGGTTTCTGAAAGAGCACCGGCAGCAACCCTCGACAAACGATCCAAAAATCGCAGAATATCGCTGGCAGCTTGAGGAATTGCGGGTTTCGCTTTTTGCTCAGGAATTGCGCACACCCTATCCTGTTTCAGTCAAACGCTTGCTGAAAATCTGGGACACACTGGCACGTTAATCCCCGTTTTTCGCTTAGAGTTCGTAATTTTCCGTTTCGTCGAGCAAGGCCTTTTCGACAAGTTTTCGCGTCAGATTGGGTGAAATCATCTCGATAAATGCATAGATGTATCCGCGCAAATAAGCGTTTTTCCGGATCAGGATGCTGGAACGGCCGGTTCCGAAAAGATGACCGACGGGAATGGAACGCAAGTTGACGTCCTGTTCCGGATTGAATGCCATTCCGACGATGATCCCGACACCCAACCCCAGTTCCACATAGGTTTTGATGACATCAGCATCAATGACTTCCAGCAAAATATCCGGCTTGACATTGCGTTGCTGAAAAATATGTTCGATACGGCTTCTGCCATAGAAAATCTTGTCATAGGTGATGATGGGATACTTCGCGATTTCTTCAAGCGTCAGCATCTTCACATCATTCAAGGGATGATCGGGTTTGACGACCAGATGAAATTCCCACTGGTTGCATGGCAAGGTAATCAATCCGTCCTGATCTGCAACATAATCGGTCACGACTGCGAGATTGGCCTGATCCAGTAATACCATTTCGGCGATATCATCCGTTTTTCGCTGCAACAGGGACAATTTGACTTTTGGATACTTCTGCATGAAATCGGGAATGATTTTCGGCAGGAAATAACGGGCTTGCGTATGGGTAGCCGCCACTGTCAGGCTTCCGGAATCCTGCGCGGCATATTCTTTGCCGATCCGTTTCAGATCATCCACTTCCTGCATGATCAGTTCAATGGAATTCAAAATCATGCGGCCCGGTTCTGTCAATCCGCGAATACGCTTCCCATGACGTCTGAAAATATCAACTCCGAGCTCATCTTCAAGTTCGATAATCGCCTTGGAAACTCCCGGCTGGGATGTGAACAACGCCTTGGCTGCTTCGGTCAGATTGAAATTCTGACGAACCGCTTCACGAACAAAACGTAACTGATGCAAATTCATTTTGAGTCTCGTTATGGTTAAATCGGGTCACAGATTGACACCTCCAAATTCCGACTTACGGGGACGGCGTCACACCAGCGACCATGCCATCCATGTAAACGGGCTCAAAAAAATCAATGTCGTTCCACCCACCAGAGTGCGAAAACAGCCAGTATCAGGAACAACAGACTTGGGATGACAGCTGTCAAAAATGGCGGCCATGTATTGAGCAACCCGACATGAGAGAACAGGTTGTTGATCAGAATAAAAGCCACCCCGATCATGATACCGGTAAAGATTTTCAGGCTGACCCCACCCGAGCGGAAATGGAGATACGCAAATGGCAATGCCAGTGCCATCATGACGAAGACTGAGAAAGGATATATGATTTTTTTCCAGAATGCTATCTGATAACTGGTTGCATCCTGTTTGTTTTCAACAAGATGCTGATTGTAAACAGCCAGTTCATAGGCAGACATTTTGTTGGCATCGACCGATATGACCGACAAAATATCCGGTGTTACATCGGATATGACCTTGATGGTATCGTACTTTTGAATATCCAGACGAGGGGCCGAGTCCGGGAAACGTGCATCTTTCTTCCGCTGCGAAGACTTGACCCACGATTCCGTCACGCCATCGAACCGCCATTCCCGATTGCCCAGGTAGACACCCTTGTCCGCGGCAATGATTCTGACCAGCTCCATATCCATATTGAATTCATACAACTTGATCTGCTCGATCGTTCCATTTGTTTGCATGGATTTTATGTTGATGAACCGTGATCCGACGACATCTCCATCATGGCCGTTTTCACGAATCGTATCGCGGCTCCACATACCGGTACGGAATTTGTCTGAAATATTCTTGCCGATCAGGCCGTTCCTGAATTCGGATGCCATTCGCGAGGACACCGGTGTCAGGATTTCACCGACCAGAAAGGTGAAAGCCAGAAACAGTACACCTACTTTGGCCAGCATCACACAGGCATCCCTTGTCGAAAGGGACGACACTCTCATGATCGTGAACTCTGAGTTGGACGCAAACCGCGCCATGGCATAAATCGTACCGATCAAAACGGCAAACGGTATCAGTTCATAAATATATCCCGGGAACCCGAGCAGGATATAGATAAATACATGATGCAACTGGTATCCACCACGACCGACAGACGACAATTCGCCGATCAGGTCGAAAAAAGCGAACAACCCGAGAAAAGCGACCAGAATGAATACGACAGACTTGACGATCTGGGACAGAAAATAACGTTGCAGGATTTTCATGACCGTTTCCCTTTCGCCTGCAAACGTCGGTGTTTGATGGCAGCCAGCAATGCATAGGGATGATACCGGCTATTGACTCCCAGACGCAGTGCGAACAGCATGACGACGATCAGTGCCACCACCAGATGCAACGGCCACCATCCCAGGCCAAAAGCCAGTTTGTTTTGCCCTACATAAGCCTGCATGAAACTCGATAGATTGCTGTACGTCATGTACAGCAATACCGCAACGATCAAATTGAAAGAGCGTCCGGCTCTCGGATTGACGAATCCCAACGGGATCGCCAGCAACATAAGCAATACCGACATGAACGGCAAACCGATACGCCATACCAGCTCACCCTGTTTTTTGCTGTTCGTATCCTCCAACAGCTCCAGCGTCGTCATGGAACGCGTCGATCCGTCCGATACGGTAACATCGCCTTTCGGGGCGATATACGCGGTATATTTCTCGAATTCCATGATGCGGAAATCTGAATGATCCAACGTTTCGTCATAGCGCACCCCATCTTCCAGCACTACGAATTTTTCACCCTGATCATTCGTTTCGATCGTTCCGTGTTGCGAAACCACCGTAATCACTTCGCCGTTTTTGATCGAGTTGATGAAAACGTTTCCGACCGTACTCAGATCGTCAGACATTTTTTCGACGAAAAAAACTCTTTGTGCCGCTGCAGATTCCTGGAATTTTCCCGGAGAAATTCTGGCGATATCCTCACGTTTTTCAAACCTTTCCCGGAATTCGGCGCTTTGCCGATAGGCCCATGGTGTCGCGACGAACCCCAGCAACGCGACCAGCACCACGATGGGCAATGCGAATTCCAGTACTGGCCGTAACCATTTCGTCAAGCTCTGTCCGGATGCGAACCAGACGACCATTTCGGAATCCTGATAACTTCTCGTCACAACCAGCAATACCGCAACAAATCCTGTCAGAATCAGGATGATCGGCATGTAGTTCAAAGCGGTGAAACCGATCAACGCAATCACATCTTCCGATGCAACTCTTCCCTTCGCAGCCTGTCCCAGTATGCGAATCAGCATCATCGTGATGGTAATTGTGAACAATGTCAAAAATACGCCGCCTGCCGTACTGAACAGCTCACGTTTAAGCGCACGTTGGAAAATCATGAGAAGTTATAATGGAGCATGGAGGATTTCAAAAAATGGACTTTAGCATAAAAACAGCTGACAAAAAAAACTCTCTGGACATGATCGATACCGACTGTATCGTTATCGGCATATACGATGACCACAAGCTGACCGACGCTGCCATTGCACTTGACACGAACGGTGTCATTACACGCGCACTGGAAAGCGGCGATATCAGCGGCAAGGCGGGTTCTGCACTGCTTGTCGGTTTTCCTGAAAAAATCGCAGCAAAACGATTGCTTTTGCTGGGACTCGGCAAAAAGCCGACCGCTGAAAAAGATTTCAGACAAGCTATCGATACAGCGATCAAAACCGTCAAACCGCTCAATGTCGGCGACATGCTCTTGGCATTGCCGCTTGACCTGGTATCCAGTCGCGACGTGTCCTGGTCGATTTACAACATCCTTGCTGAACTGCACACCCAGTTTTACCGCAGCGATGCACTGAAAAGTACGCAAGAACCACCCGCAACACTCCGGAAGGTGTCATTTTACATCCCTTCGGAACAGGAAGCCACGGCAACAGAAGCGCTGCGCCGTGCCGAAGCCGTCATGGCTGGCATGACACTGGCCCGCAATCTGGGTAACCTGCCTGCCAATATCTGCACACCATCGTATCTTGCCAAGCAAGCTCGTGATCTGTCGCAGACCTACAAGTTCGAGCTTGAAATTCTCGACAAAAAACAGATTGAATCACTGAAAATGGGCAGTTTCCTCTCAGTCGCCAAGGGAAGCGACGAACCACCCAAGTTCATTGTTCTCAAGCATATGCACGGCAATTCCAAGGATTTGCCTGTCGTTCTGGTCGGCAAGGGTATCACGTTCGATTCCGGCGGCATTTCGCTCAAACCCGGCGCAGGCATGGACGAAATGAAATTCGATATGTGTGGCGCTGCAGCCGTTCTCGGGACATTCAAGGCAATCGGTGAACTCGGATTACGGCAAAACATCATCGGTATCATTCCCGCATGTGAAAATCTTCCGTCCGGACATGCCAACAAACCGGGCGATATCGTGACATCCATGTCCGGTCAAACGATTGAGATTCTCAATACCGATGCCGAAGGTCGCCTCATCCTGTGCGATGCATTGACCTATGCGGAAAAATTCAATCCTGCTGTCGTGATCGATATCGCCACGCTGACCGGCGCATGTATCGTCGCACTGGGACACATCAACAGTGGCCTGTTCACGCGGCATGATGAAGCACACGACAAACTAGCCGACGATTTAATTGCCGCTGCACGACAATTCAACGATCCTGTCTGGCGTCTTCCGATCGAAGACGCCTATCAGGAACAGCTGAAATCGAATTTCGCCGACATGGCCAATATCGGTGGAAAGCCGGCGGGCTCCATCACTGCAGCCTGTTTTCTGGAACGGTTTACACGCAAATACACCTGGGCACATCTGGACATTGCCGGCACAGCATGGAAAAGCGGATCCGCCAAAGGCGCAACTGGTCGTCCGGTCCCGTTATTGTGTGCATACCTGTTCATGCGGGAACAGTAAAAAAATGGCTTCAGGCGTTTGCCTGAAGCCACATCCGATATTTTGAAAAAGCAGCCGGTTCATTCTGTCCTGCTATGGCAAGTATCCTCGACACCCGCCTTCCGATTCATGCCTTGCCACCCTCATGCAACACAATCACTCGCCGGACATATCATCCATATCCTGCTGCATCTGTCTGGCTGCAGCTTTTTTCTTGCCTTGTTTGCTCTTTTTCACTTTCTGTTTGGCGGGAGGCACCGATCCGGATTCCTGCGTCCGGATTTCCTGCGCCTGTTGCATAACGGCCTGCGCTGCTGCCGGATCGGTGGTTTCCACAATTTCGGACGGCGGATAATAGGTGGCAGAAAAAGCGACGCCAGCCATTACCGACAATACGGCAAACAGTGCGGAATGGGATATTTTTTTCATCATGAGCTCCATAAAAATTAATTCACGTTATGTGTGCCTGCCGTGACACAACAAGCTCAGAATAAGAAAACACCCGGCATGCCTGCTTGATACTCCGCAATAAACACTCAACAAGTCCGCTACATTCCCCTGAACTGTGCGCATGTCTTGAACACGTCCAGCGTCGGTGCAACATTCTTCTGACGGCACCACTTGGCCGTCAGCTTCAGCAACTCCTTGATATCTCTACCGGAAATACCACTGAAATGTGCAACCAGACTGTCTACCAGCGTTTCCGACAACGGAAACTGGAACTGTGTGGACAATACATTCCAGATACGTTTTGCGTCTTCCTTTTTCGGAACGGAATAGCGAATCGTGGCAATACAGCGCGATGCAATCGCATCATCCACATCATCGACACGATTGGTCGTCAAAAACAGCAAACCGTGAAAATATTCCAGCGTTCTCAGAAACGACGCGACTACAGCATTATGATCGATATCGTTGCCACGGCGACGGATATAGACATCCGCCTCATCGATCAGCATGACCGCTCCCCATCGCTGTGCACGTTTCAGCACTCGTTCGAGATTCTTTTCGACATTCTCAGACATAACGCCCAGCTGTCCCGAATGCACACGGTACAAGGGTCTTCCGACAACTTCAGAATACACTTCGGCCGTCAGGGTTTTGCCCAAACCCGGAGCGCCCTTGCACAAAATCGTGGTTCCTCCGGATTTGCCAGCCACAATATCATCCATCAGGATATCCATATCCTGCGTCAGGATATCGATCAGATCGCGATGTTCTTCCGGCAAGATCAGTTTTTCCCGGAGCGAGGCATCATACTGGTACGCTTTCAGGTTATCCACGTGAATCCACATATTGGTATGCGTTTCCAGATTGAAACACAATATCTGCGGATGAACGGGAATCTCATTGAAATCAAGTCCGAAACTTTCCCAGAAAGGTGAATTGGTTCTTGTAAAGAATTTCCGGTGCAACAGTCCTTCATCATTGATGACACGGCATGGTGCATCGAACACCACCCTCTCCGGATGATGCGTTCTTTCATCCATATCGACTTCCATGCCGCTCCCGGTTGCCCAGAACTGGCTGTTCATCTTCGGCAAAATTTCAGAAAACACTTTCAGGGATTGCTGATAAGCTGCCTTCAATTCAGGCGATTCTTTCATATATCCCTTCATTGCCAGTACATCGGCAATTTTCTTGAACTGCACATCTTCCGCAAAAAAATACGATACCCTGGTTGCTGGCCGGATCATATCGTCCTTTCTTGTCGGAATACTGTTGGCAGTCAGATAGACAGCAACACAAGGCGGAGCATTGGATGCTTCCTGATAAGCCACATCGGTCACCAGCCAGGGCAAATGTTCTCCGTCTTCACCAATGGTATACAACCAGCCGTCGATGGCATCCTGCTTGATATATTCACCCAACGCCTGCGCCAACACCATCAAATCGAAAATCACAATATTGGCAGGATCCTTCGACGCGGCTCTCAGACTGGCCACAGTTCCCGCCATGGCACGATGACCACCTTGCGTCAACTTTTCCAGTACCCAGTCCTTGGCGATATCGTCAAGATCATTGTATGAAATCGTGATCTCGTCATCCCCTCTCAAAAGCAGATAGGTCGGAATGTTCTTGGCCCAGTCGGCATGTGCAAAACTTTCCTTTGCTTCCCTTGCAATCGCTGCTGAAATCGTGATGGAAATACCGCGGGATGATTCTTCATAATTCATTCAGACACTCCAGAGTTGATGTAGCGTGTTGGACATGGACCGAAAAACATCAGGTTTCCGGCAATCCCTATTTTAACAAGACTTTTCATGCCTTTCCGTTTTTGCACATCAAGAAAAAAGCCATTGCCGGCCCGGGATATCTCTCCGGAAACCTGCAGTGAAAGCATAATCTGTCGGTACAAGACACTTTCTTGCGATGAATGATCGGTTTCACGAACATCATTTCACACGGGACAATACCGTTTCGTCATGATGCGCTGCTTTTGCGCATTCTCAAACGAACCGTTTCCGGAAACGGTATCTTCTTTGACAGTATGCTTCTGCCGGAATAAAGGATAATATGCATATTGACAGATCGTAAGTCTCCAATCGGCGGGGCATCTGCTTCAACTACGGTCATACAGTCGGCAAAACCGTCCGTTTAAGCAAAACACTGTTCCGGTTGGACAGATGATACATTATGCACAACACCCATACCCCATAACCGGACGAAACCATCCCCGACAACCAACCAATCAAACACAATGAGGATTTTATGAAACTTTCCAGACCGATTACCGTTCTCTGCATGGCAATCTTTTTGGCAGGCCTGACAGGTTGCGCCACTTCACGGCAACACCAGAGTGCATCGGAATATATCGATGACACTGTCATCACTACCAAAGTAAAAGCGGCGCTTTTCGATACTCATGACCTGAGCTCTTCCGGCATTCATGTCGAAACATATCATGGAGAAGTATTGCTCAGTGGTTTCGTACCGTCGGCCAGTCAGATACAACGTGCCATCGAAGTCGTCAAGAAAGTGGACGGCGTCAAAAACGTCAAAAGCAGTCTTCAGGTCAACTGAACGAATGCATCAGGATGAAACAGACGTATAAGGAACCCTGGCCTACCGTTTGCTGACGTTTTCGAGCTCCACGAAAGCATAAGGAATCGATGCATCGATTTCCTTGCGCGATATTTCGGCAAACATATTGTCAGGCAACTCCGGATAATATGTTTCCCCCTCAAAAACGGCATGTACGACAGACAGATAAATTCTGTCTGTCGCCTGCAATGTCTGTGCAAACAGTTCGCCTCCACCGCCTATGACGACTTGATCGAATCCCAGCCTGCCTGCCAGATCGAGCCCTTCTTGTACACTGTGCACGACATAAGCACCATCTACGTGATAATCAGGCTGGCGCGTCACAATAATCGTCGTCCTGTCCGGCAAAACCCGTCCGATCGACTCATGCGTTTTACGTCCGAGAATCAATGCCTTGCCGACCGTCAGATTACGGAAAATTTTCTGTTCACCAGGTATATGCCATGGCATGCGACCGTTCTTCCCGATCACACGATTTTCCGCCATGGCAACGACATGTGCTATCTCCATTTATTTCCCCGATGCAATACAGTCATCCGACTAAAATCTGATTCCCAAACGAGACAAGGTTTCACGCAACAACTTGTTTTCCGGATTCTTCTTCCTGACCTGCCAGAGTAACGCCCTGGCCTCCTGACATTCTCCCTTGGCCCACAACACTTCTGCAAGATGTACCGCAATCTCGCTATCCGTCCGGATTGCATAAGCCTGTCTCAGATACTGTTCCGCCTTGTCCAGCTTGCCCTGTCGAAACAGGACCCATCCCATACTGTCAGTGATATACGGATCGTCGGGAGCAAGTTTATGCGCTTTTTCGATCAGGGCATAAGCTTCATCCAGACGGATATTGCGATCAGCAAGTGAATACCCCAGCGCATTATAAGCCTGCTGATGATGAGAATCGATCGCAATGATCCGCCGTAACAGATCCTCCATCAACTCATATTGCCCAAGATTTTCCGCAGTCAACGCGTAATCATAAAGAATACTGGTATTGTCAGGAAATTGATCCAAGCCTGCCTTCAACACCGTCATGGCTTCCTGCAACTTGCCGACTTCTCTTAAAATCTGGGCTTCCGTGAGCAACAATCTTTCGTGCTCATAGGGATTTTCCTTTTCAAGTTCGGCAATAATCGAACGTGCGCGCTTGATATCACCCTTTTTCGCATAAATCAATGCCCTGCGTATTTCAACACCGAGCGTAACTTCATCATCCTCGTCAAGTGTGATTTGCGAAAGCCACTGAAGTGCCTTGTCATACTGATGTTGTTCCTCAGCCATCTGCGATAACAAGAACATCACTTGTGTCCCTTCTGGCTGTTTGTGTTCAGTTGCCTTTTGTGATTTGCCGGCATTCTCCAGATATGACTGAAAATAACCCTCTGCAGCTGAATAATCGTTTTGCTGTATTGCTAACAACCCCAACGAATACAAGGCCGTCAAATCGCTGGGATCCGTTTTCAGCAATATCTCGAACTCATGTCTTGCCCGATCATACATCTTCTGCCCGACCAGCAAACGTGCAAGCGATGTCCTGACCTCCCTTGACTCCGGATACTTCTCAAGAAACCCATACAATATTGAAGACGCCTCAGTGGTATTGGACACAGCCTGAGCGTATGTCAGGACCGCCATTTCCGAATCAGGCTTCAATACCAGCGCTTTTTTTGCCTCATCCTGTGCGCGAACGGAATCTTTTTTCAGCAATGCGGAAATCGCCAGCGAAACATGTGCTTCAGGCATATTCAGATAGGGTGTCAGTACATCTTCCATTACAACAAAAGCATCTGACTTGTCTTTCGTACCTGCCAAAACCTGCTGAAGCTGGAAAAACAAACTGACGCGTTTTTCGTAGGAAGTCGTTTCCGCCAACTTGGATGCAAAGATTTCCTTGACTTCATCCAGTCGGTTATCCAGAACCAGGAAACCGAACAGGTACTTTTCTGCCTCTTGTGATTCGGGTGCCAAACGATGCCACAAACGAACAGCACGCAATGCTTCTTCCGCCTTTCGTTGGCTGACCGCGATTTCGGCTGCACGTCTTGCCAAACGCGGATCCTTCGTTTCCTTGGCAACATCCAGCATCGTTTCGTAAGCATAAATATCGAGACCACGCTGTTCTGCAATATCCGCACTTAAAATCTGATACATCAGATCGTTCGTAAGTCGCGTCTGAGGCAACTTTTCTTCAACCTGTTCCTTTGTATCCACAATATCACCGACCTGCGGCACAACATCCTGCGGCATCTGTACAGAAGGCACAAGCTGGCCATCCGTCTGCAAGCCATCCTGATCTGCAGGGCCGGCCAATGAAGGCATGGTAACAACAAACCAACCTAACAAGGCTACGAAAATAACGCGCCGACAATTCCATCCATATAATAATGTTCGCATAATCCAGATCGACGAAAACGTTTTCCAATCCTCGTCATTTTACCTGCCGTTCTTTCAATCAACATACAAAAAATTTTCTTTTTTTGCGTCGACAATGAAAAAAACTATTCTCAAAATCAAAAAATAGGGTATAATTAAATCTTTCGCGGCTGTAGCTCAGCTGGATAGAGTACTTGGCTACGAACCAAGGGGTCGTGGGTTCGATTCCTGCCAGCCGCGCCAGTTTCAGAAAGGACCAGTTCATACTGGTCCTTTTTTATTCTTCTCGCACGACTCATCCCTTTCAAGAACAATCCGGCATTTCCATTTCCGTTTCGCGACACAAACAACCGTCAATCCAGACTTGCAAATCACACCGATTCATTGTCTTGCAGAAAGCCAATCTGTCATCATCCACACATTGGGTCCTGTTCTGTATGCGAACCATGAACGGAGACTTTCACAATTACTTCACAAATGCTTCTTACTGATCTGTGTACACTGGCATATCAAGTAAAAAACTAACTGCCATCATAAATCGATTGATCTCAGTATCATCGACACATGATTTTCCATTCAAATAAAAGCTTCCCCGATAAAACCAATTAAAAACATCACTCTCCTTGTACAAAAAGGATCCGAAAACGATAGCTATAGCCTC